>NZ_JBIFFY010000004.1:0-254685 GCF_043558125.1 Sulfitobacter sp. 1A12056
TCTTCATCGGAATCTCCTCGTTCATCCTGCCGAGAAAATTCTACTTCCGCATCCCCTTAAGATCGGGGGGGATTACCGTTGCAGCGTCTCTCATTGTTATGCGCCTCACCGTATCTGGCGCCGCAGCAACCAGACGAAAAACACGCCGCCGATAAGTCCCGTAACGATGCCGATGGGCATATCGTCGGGGGCCATGATGGTTCTGGCCACGATGTCCGCCCATAAAAGGAACACGGCGCCGCATAGGGCTGAGATAGGGAGCAGGCGGCGGTAGTCGCCGCCGACCATTAGGCGCACGATGTGGGGGATCATCAGGCCGACGAAGCCGATCACCCCTGAGAAAGCGACCATGACCCCCGTGATCAGGGCGCCGATGACGAAGATTGTGAGCCGGAAACGCGCCACGGGGATGCCGAGGGTGGTGGCGGTTTCATCGCCGACGGTCATGGCGTTCAGGTGGCCGGACCTGAGCCAGAGGTAGGCGCCGCAGCCCAGCAGGATCACGGCGGGGTAGATGAGTTTGTCCCATCCTGCCAAGCCGAGGCCGCCGAGCATCCAGAACACGACCGTATGTGTGGCCCGTGGATCGCCGAGAAAAATCAGCACATTGGCAGCGGACATGACGATGAAGGACACGGCGACGCCAGCCAAGACCAGCCGGTCGGCGCTGGTGGCGGCCGCGAATTGCGTGACGGCAAGAACGATCAATATCGCCCCGAGCGAGCCGAGGAAGGCGAGCAGGGGGACGGTCAGCCCTCCGAGGAACAGCCCCGTGTGCAGCAGGGCCAGAATGGCGCCAAATGCGCCGCCTGCCGAGATGCCCAGCAGATGCGGGTCTGCTAGCGGATTGCGGGTGACGGCCTGAAGGCTCGCGCCGACGATCGCCAATCCCGCCCCGACCAAACAGGCAAGGATGGCTCTCGGCAGGCGGATGCTCCAGACGATTGCCTCCCGCCCGGCGGACCAGTCCACGGCCACGGCGCCGGGGGCGGCCTTGTTGGCCAAGATGCCCCAGACGGTTTCGACGGGGACCACGACGGCCCCCACGCTCACCGCAATCGACAGCGATGCCAGCAGGATCGCCATGCCGAACAGGCAAGTGATCCACACCCCCCGCGTGGGTTTCCGAGGCGCTATCGATCGCGGTTTAAACGTCATGAATGCTCACTGCCCCCGAAACGCGGTGGCGAGGGTTTTGACCGCTTCGATGTTGCGCGGGCCGGGCGTGGCCTCGACATATTCCAGCACGACGAAACGGTCGTTGCGCACGGCATCGATGTCGGCGAAGGCGGGGTTCTCCATCATGAAGGCGCGCTTTTGATCGGCGGTGACTTCGCCGTAATTGACGATCACGATGACTTCTGGATCGCGCGCGACCACGGCCTCCCAACCGACGGTGGCCCAGCTTTTCTCAAGGTCGTTCATGATGTTCGTGCCGCCTGCGGCCTCGATCAAGGCGTTCGGCATGGCATAGGCCCCGGCGGTGAAGGGCACAACTTCGCCGCTGTCATAGACAAAGACCCGGGGGGCGGTCTCAATCGGGGGCAGCGCCGCTAGGAATGCGTCGAGTTCGGCTTGGTAGCCTTCGATCAAGCTTTCCGCGCGATCCGAGACGTCGAAGATCGTGCCGAGATTGCGCAGATCGTTATACATATCCTCCATCGAGGATGGGGCTTTTTGACCGATATGGATGCAGCTTTCGGTGAGTTCATAGACTTGAATGCCGAAGGGGGCGAGCGTTTCCGGCGTCACCTCGCCGACAGTTCCGGCAGCGCCGCGACACCTGCGGTCATCTCTTGGTCCAGTTTGTTCCAGCCCGAGATGCCGGTATAGCCCACCATGCGGTCTGCGAGGCCGAGCACCAGCATCATCTCAAGCAGGTTCACGTCATTGGCGACCGCGGCTTGGGGCGGGTGATCGAAGGTGACTTCGCGGTCGCAGCTTTGAACGGTGGTCTGGGCAATAGCCGATCCGGCGATCATCAGGGCGGCGAGGGTGGTGAGAGTAAGTTTCATAAGAGTTTTCCGTTTCAATCTGGAAGGGCAAAAGAGAAATGCGCCGCGCCGCTGGGGGTGAGCCGCTCGCGCTGCGCGTCGACGCGAAATGTTTTTGAGACGAGATCATCGGTCAGAACCGTATTTGGCGGGCCGAAGCCCTGCGGATAGCCTTCTTTCAGCACCAGCACCTCGTCACAGATGCCATCGGCCATATTGAGATCATGAAGCGAGACGACGATGGTCATGTTCAATCCGCGGATCAGTGACACGATTTCAAGTTGGTGGCGTATATCGAGGTGGTTGGTCGGCTCGTCCAGAACCAAGACCTGCGGCTCCTGTGCCAAAGCGCGGGCGACCATGACGCGCTGCCTTTCCCCGCCCGAAAGGGTGCCGACATCGCGGTGGGCGAGGGGGCGCAGGCTGAGCCGGTCCAAGACGCGGTCGATGATCTCCTCGTCTTTCCGGCTTGATGTCGAAAACGCCGCGCGATGAGGCGTGCGGCCAAGGCGGACGATCTCCAAGACCGTCAGCCCAAAGGACGACGTCTGTTCTTGCAAGACGGCGGCGATGCGCCGCGCGGCGGCACGGGCGGAGAGGGACCAGATATTATGCCCGCCCACATGGATTGACCCCGTTTGGGGCGGTTGAAAACGGTAGAGCAGGCGCAAGAGGGTGGATTTGCCCGCGCCATTCGGCCCCAACACACCCAGAACGCCACCCGCTGCGACGTTAAAGGACGTCGGGTGTAGAACCGGCTGGCCCGATTTTCCCGGCGCCCAGCTTACATCCTTTACCGCAAGATCGGCGGCCCTCATGAGACGCGCAGGTGGCTGGGTTTCAGCTCGATCATCGCCGCGGGCACCCGCGCAAGGGTGGATTTGCGCAGTTTGCCGGGGCGGTCCAGCGAAGAGCACCAGCCGTCATTCAGTGTGGCATAGTGCTGGGCGAAGGCCACAAGGTCGTCGATGTCTTCGTCAGGGTCGATATCACCAAAGAGGTAGGTCGCCTTTGCGCTGGCATGATAGGCCACCGTGCAGGGGCGTTCGCAGCCCGCCATACAGGCCACGCCCGCGACCTCGAAATCCTCAGGGATCGCCGCGCCGGCTGCCGCGATTGCGGCGCTCAGCCTCTGGATTAGGTCAAAGCCCGGGCGGCAATCCGTGCCTTTGTGTTTGCATGACGTGCAAACCGTAATCCTGTGGTTTTGATGCGTATCCATGTCGACCTCCGCGAACGCGCGGGGGATCGAGCAGCCATGTTCTACAGCAGGGGAGTTTCCCTGTCGCCATCATGTTCTCCTAACCAGACACCCCGTCTGGGTTGAGTTGCAATTACGACCCTCTCGGTGCCGGTGATGGCAGGTCTCCTGACTCGCGGATCGACGCTCGCCCGAACCTTCCCAAGCCTAAAGCTCAGTGGTTTTGCCGGGGTCGCTCACCGCTCACAGTTGCGGGGGCAGTTACGGTTTCGGCGCGCGCTGCTTGCCTTACCGTATTCCCTTTTCATCCCAGACGCCGCTGCGGCGGCTGGAAACCATCGCCATGATCTGTGGCCCAAGAGCCATGCCGGGTCAAGCTGCTATCCCGCCTGTCGCTCAGGCCCATCGCGCCGGGCGCGCAGCATATCGAGGCTGCGGTTCAGTTCGGGGTTGGTCATGTCGCGGGCGATGACGACGATGCGGGACTGCTGGTCGTCCTTTGGCCAGTCGCGCAGGGGGACGGGCGGATCGAAAAGATGCTGCACCCCGTGAAAGACAAAGGGGGTGGGGACGTCTTCCAGATGCACGATGCCTTTGACCCGCAAAAGATCGGACCCGCGCAGCCTGACCAGCGTGTCGAGCCAAAGGTCGAAAGCCTCGGCCGGGATCGGTGCGTCTAGCACGATAGAGGCCGACCCGATCCGCGCATCATGTTGGTGGGTTTGCATCATAGGCGCGGATGCCGAGGGCGCGGCGAAGCCCGAGAGGTTGTCAAGCGGATCGGACTTCTCGACGGGCGTGAGCCATTCCATAACGTTGCTCGCATCAACCGCCCGCCGCATACCGCTGAGCCCCCAGAGCGATGCAACCGGGATAAGCCCGCGTTCGGCCTTGATGATGCGCCGTTTGATTGAGGTCGCGCAGCCTGCCTTCAAAGGCGGCGAGCGCTTGCTGGGTCACCAAGTCGGATTTGCTGAGCACCAGCAGGTCGGCCATCGCCACCTGCGAGACGGCTTCGAACTGCTGATCCAGCGTGTCCGGCCCATTCGCGGCATCGACGATCGTCACCACCCCGTCCACGCGGAATTTGCGGGCCAGATAGGGATCGGCTAAAAAGGTCTGGAGAATGGGGCCGGGATCGGCCAGCCCCGTCGTCTCGATCACGACGCGGTCGAATTGCACGCGCCATGTCTGCCTGCGGCGCTTGAGGTCTTGCAGCGTCCGCGACAGATTCCCCCTGATCGAGCAGCACAGACAGCCCGATTGCATGAGAATGACCTCTTCGTCGGCGGTTTCGATCAGGTCGTGGTCAAGCCCGGCCTCACCGAACTCATTCACGACGACTGCGATTTTGGGGGCCTCTTCGCTTGCGACGATGTGATTGAGCAGCGTGGTTTTCCCCGCGCCGAGGAAGCCGGTCAGCAGGGTGACGGGGATACGTTTGTCGGTGGCGGGCATGGTTTGCGGGCTCTGCTATGGATAATATTGGTAACGTTATAACATCACAATATGTGGTGCAACCCGTAGGCCGATGCCCCGCGCGTGCCAAATCCATGCGCTCAGCGCCCAAATTTTGGCAGGTCCACCTCAAACCGCCCAATCGAAGGGCGTTATTGCTGCGCCGCAGAAAGCGACCTCGGGTTAGGGCTTGTTGCAACGCGCCCTGAAATTGAGGCTGCAGGGGCCTCGCTATGGGGCGGCGCCAAGGGAGTTGTCCGGCAAGGGGGGCATCCGCGCGCGATAACAATAAACGCTGTGTGGAAGAGGCATCATCGCGTCTTTGCTCCTCCGCACACCAAACGGGGATACCGTCATGAAATTTTCCACCAAACGCACAGTCACGGCGACCGCTGCCCTTCTGCTCGCAGGATCAGCCGCCGCTGCGGCCTGCGACGATCCGATCAAGGTTGGCGTGCTGCACTCCCTCTCGGGGACGATGGCCATTTCCGAGACGACGTTGAAAGACACGATGGAGCTTCTGATCGCGCAGCAGAACGCCGCGGGCGGCTTGCTGGGATGTGAGATCGAAGCGGTCGTCGTTGACCCGGCTTCCGACTGGCCCCTGTTCGCGGAAAAGGCGCGTGAGCTTCTCACCGTCTCCGAAGTGGATGTCATCTTTGGCTCTTGGACCTCGGTCTCGCGCAAATCCGCGCTGCCCGTTCTGGAAGAGCTGAACGGCCTGATGTTCTACCCCGTCCAATATGAGGGCGAGGAAAGCTCGCGCAACGTGTTCTACACTGGTGCGGCCCCGAACCAGCAGGCGATTCCGGCCACCGACTATTTCCTTGAGGAACTGGGCGTCGAGAAATTCGCGCTGCTGGGCACTGACTATGTCTATCCCAGAACCACCAACAACATTCTTGAGCAATATCTGCTGGATAAGGGCATCCCCGAAGAGAACATCTTCGTCAACTACACGCCTTTCGGCCATTCTGACTGGTCCACGATCGTGTCGGATGTGGTCGAACTGGGCGCGGATGGCACGCAGGTGGGCGTGATCTCAACCATCAATGGCGATGCGAATATCGGCTTTTACAAAGAACTGGCGGCTGCCGGTATCTCTGCCGATGACATTCCGGTCGTCGCCTTCTCGGTCGGGGAGGAAGAGCTTTCGGGCCTCGATACCGCTGACCTCGTGGGGCACCTCGCGGCGTGGAACTACTTCCAATCGGCTGAATCCGAGCAGAATGACGAATGGGTCGCTGCGTGGAAAGAGGCGATGGGCGAAGACCGGGTGACCAATGACCCGATGGAGGCGCATTACATCGGTTTCAACATGTGGGTGAACGCGGTCACTGAAGCAGGCACCACGGATGTGGATGCGGTGCGTGCGGCGATGTATGGGCAGGAATTCCCGAACCTCACCGGCGGGACGGCTGTCATGCTGCCCAATCACCACCTCGCCAAGCCTGTGTTGATCGGTGAAATCACCGAAGACGGCCAATTCGACATCATCAGCCAGACCGAAGAAGTGCCGGGCGATGCATGGACGGATTTCCTGCCTGAATCGGCGGTTCTGGTCTCCGACTGGAAAGACCTCGAATGCGGCATGTACAACAAAGAGACCGAGACCTGCGTTCAGTTGACTTCAAACTACTGACCCCAAGAGCCGGGCGCGTCCTCAGCCGTGCCCGGCATCCGTTTTGACCACTCCCTCTTCGAAAGCCCCATACCTCATGGTTCGAATGCTGCTCAGCCTGATGTGCTTGCTGGCCTCTGTCGGTTTTGCATCCGCTCAGGACCTCCAGTCCCTTTTGCAGACCCACGAAGCGGAGGTGGTCAAACCCTCGCGTAAATCGGTCGGTGTCCTATTGGACGATCTGGTGGCCTCGGACTTGCCGCAGGTGCCAGTCTTTCTGGAGCAATGGGCCGAGCGGAACGTTTGGCAAGACGATGCTTCGGGCCTGTTCTACTTTGGGGCCGAGGCGGCTGATACACTCGCGCTGCGGGATATCGATACGGGCGAAGAGGCCACTGCGCCCTCGGATGGGTTCAGCCAATTGCGCCCCAATGGTGGCGTGCGGCGGGTCATTGGCACGGCCTTGGTGCAGTTTCAACTGTCCGATCCCGATCCTGCGCGCCGCCGCGCCGCGCTTGAAAGCATCGCGCGTCGCAGCGATGCCAGCCAGCTTGGCCCGCTCCTGGCCTCCCTCGACGGGGAGGATGACCCCGCCCTGCGCGCGCGCAAGGCGCAATTGGCCAATTTCCTGACCGCGCGTTTTGGGCAGGCGGCTGATGAGCGCATCCGCGCGATTGAAAGCCTTTCCTCTGACACCTCCCTCGAAGCGCGGGCGGTGCTGAGCCAGATCCTCTCGGCCAAGACCGGCGTGGCCGAACAGCAGCCCGAGGGGAACATCGCCCGCATTCTTGATCCCACGGCAGCACCCTCGGCAAGTTATGAGACGCTGGTGGAGGCGGGCCTCGCCCCCGCAATCGTGCCACAAGGCGAGATACGCGCGGCGCTGGAGGCCAATATCGTCGATGGCCGGGTGGGCGGCGTCCCTCTGGCGCAATTGGATGACCCGGCGCGGCGTGTGGATGCCTATCGCGCGCTTGCCGAGGCAGGCCGCGTGCCGCCTCTGGTAACGCAGGATGATATCGACACCGCTTTGCAGAACGCGGTCTTTTATGAGCGCTACGAAGAGGAGGACGCCGCGATCACCGGCGCGGCCCGCGCCACGCTCGACGCGGTCGAAACGCGGGTTGGCTGGGCGCAGACGTTGGATTTGACACTCGACGGTCTTTCGCTGGCCTCGATCTATTTCCTCGCCGCGATTGGGCTCGCGATCACCTTTGGGCAGATGGGGGTCATCAACATGGCCCATGGCGAGTTTATCATGATGGGGGCCTATACGGGCTATGTGGTGCAGCTCATCGTTCCCGATTACACGGTGTCGCTTCTGATCGCGCTGCCGCTGGCCTTTGCTGTCACCTTTGGCGCGGGCGTCGCGATGGAGCGGCTGGTGATCCGCCATCTCTACCATCGCCCGCTTGAAACCCTCTTGGCGACCTTCGGCATCTCGATCGCCCTGCAGCAGATCGCCAAGAACATCTTTGGCACGCAGGCCCGCCCGCTGACATCGCCCGAATGGCTGCGCGGGGCGCTGGTAATCTCGGATGTGGTTCAGATCAGTTTCATCCGCATCGCCATATTTGTGCTGGCGCTGATCTTTCTGTTCTTGCTGCTGTATATCCTCAAGCGCACGCGTCTTGGCTTGGAGGTGCGCGCGGTGACGCAGAACCCCGGCATGGCGGCCTCGATGGGGATCAACCCGGATCGCATCAACATGATGACCTTCGGGCTGGGCTCCGGCATCGCCGGGGTCGCGGGCGTCGGCATCGGGCTTTATGCGCAGGTCACCTCTGAGATGGGCACGAATTACATCGTGCAAAGCTTCATGACCGTCGTGGTGGGCGGTGTCGGATCGGTCTTCGGCACGCTGGCGGGCGCGGGGCTGATCGGCTTCCTGCAAAAGGGGATCGAGTGGTTGAACCCCTCCAACACGCTGGCGGCCCAGACCTACATGATCCTTTTCATCATCCTGTTCATTCAATTCCGGCCCAAGGGCATTGTCGCCCCCAAAGGCCGGGCAGCGGCGGATTGAGCCATGACCCAGACGCAGAGCCAACGTAGTTCCTTCATCGAGCGAAATCCTTCGGTTCTCTACTTCCTCGCCGCGCTGGGCCTGTTCACGGCCCTTGTCACGGTGATGTCCGAAGCGGTGGGCACCGGGCTTGTCTCGACCTCTTTCGTCAAGACCTTGGGCAAAACCCTTTGCCTGTGCCTTGTGGCCATCGCAATGGATGTGGTCTGGGGGTATTGTGGCATCCTCAGCCTTGGGCATTTCGCCTTTTTCGGGATCGGGGGCTACGCTATCGGGATGTGGCTCATGTATGCGCGCACCGAGATTATCGTGGCCGACAGCCTCGCCGGTCAGACCATCCCGCCCACGCCGCAGGAGATATCGGACGCCATCGGAAACCAGATTTTCGGGGTTGTCGGCTCATCCGACTTTCCGCTGATCTGGGCCTTTGCGGACAGTCTGTGGATTCAATTGGCCTTCGTCGTGCTGATCCCCGGCGCGCTGGCACTGGTCTTTGGCTGGCTTGCCTTCCGCAGCCGCGTCAATGGGGTCTACCTGTCGATCCTAACCCAAGCCATGACACTCGCGCTGGCGCTTTACCTCTTCCAGAACGACAGCGGGCTGCGGGGCAACAACGGCCTGTCGGGCCTACAAAACATCCCCGGTTTCGCCGATAGTGGGCAAGACGTGGTCTCAATCGTCTTCTTTCTCGCCTCTGCCTTGGCGCTCGCATTGGGCTATCTGTTCTTCGCTTGGATCACCGACAGCAAGCTGGGCAATATCATCCAAGCCATCCGCGACGATGAATCGCGCGTCCGTTTCCTCGGCTATCATGTTGAGAGCTATAAGCTGTTCGTCTTTACCATCACCGCCATTGTCGCAGGCATCGCGGGCGCGCTCTATTACCCGCAGGCGGGCATCATCAACCCGGCTGAGATCGCGCCCATTGCCTCAATCTATCTCGCGGTCTGGGTCGCCATTGGCGGGCGAGGGCGGCTTTACGGGGCGGTCATCGGGGCGGCGGTGGTCTCGCTCCTGTCCAGTTGGTTCACGGGGGGCGGCGCGCCCAGCATCGATCTGGGGGTCTATACGATCCATTGGGTCGACTGGTGGCTGGTGCTGCTTGGTCTCAGCTTTGTACTTATCACGCTGTTTGCGCCCAAGGGCATCGGCGGCCTCTTTGATAAACTGGTGCGCAAGTCATGACTTCTCTTTTGGAAATGTCCGGAATCTCGAAATCCTTTGACGGGTTTCAGGCGATCAAGAACCTCAGCCTTCAGATTGGCGAGCCCGAATTGCGGGCCGTTATCGGCCCCAACGGGGCGGGCAAAACTACCTTTATGGACATCATCACCGGCAAGACGAAGCCGGATGAGGGCTATATTCGTTTCGGCGAAGACAGCCGCTCGCTCATCGGCCTGTCGGAAAGCCAGATCGCCATGCTGGGGATCGGACGCAAGTTTCAAAAGCCCACGGTTTTCGAGGCGCAAAGCGTGCGCGAAAACCTTGCCATGGCGCTCAAGAACCCGCGGGGCACCTTCTCGGTCCTGTTTTATCGCAAAAGTGCCGAGGGGGCGGCGCGACTTGAACAGATCGCCGATGAGATTAACCTGACCGCACATCTCTCCCGCCCTGCCGGAGAGTTGAGCCACGGGCAAAAACAATGGCTGGAGATTGGGATGCTGCTTGCGCAATCACCGTGCCTGCTGCTGGTGGATGAGCCCGCCGCGGGCATGACCGCGCATGAGCGCGAGCACACCACCGACATCCTGAAAAAGGCGGCCGAGACCCGCGCCGTTATCGTGGTGGAGCATGATATGGAGTTCGTGCGGCGGCTGAACTGCAAGGTGACCGTATTGCACGAAGGATCGGTGCTGGCCGAAGGGTCACTGGATCATGTGACCAACAATCAGACTGTAATTGACGTTTATTTGGGGCGCACCGATGCTGGAGATTGAGAACCTGAGCCTGAAATACGGGCAATCCCAGATCCTTCATGACATCACCTTGAACGCCCCCGTGGGGCAGGTGACCTGTGTGACCGGCACGAATGGGGTCGGCAAGACAAGCCTGCTCAAAGCCATCGCCGGGCGGCATCCTTTCTCAGACGGGGCGATCAGGCTTAATGGCGTGGAATTGCAACCGGGGCGTGCGGCACTCTCGGCCAAGGCGGGCGTCGGATATGTGCCGCAGGGGCGTGAGATTTTTCCGCTGATGACCGTGCAAGAGAACCTTGAGACGGGCTTTGCTTGCTTGCCCAAGTCCGAGCGCAGGATCCCGGATGATATCTTTGATCTGTTCCCCGTGCTCGCTGAGATGAAGACCCGGCGCGGGGGGGACCTGTCTGGCGGGCAACAACAGCAGCTTTCCATTGCCCGCGCACTTATCGCGCGGCCCAGCGTGCTGCTGTTGGACGAACCCACCGAGGGGATTCAGCCCAATATCATCCAGATGATTGGCCGCACCATCCGGCTTCTGCGCGATCGGGGGGAGTTGGCCATCGTGCTGGTCGAGCAGAACTTTGATTTTGCCTATAACAACGCGGATCATTTCCACGTCATGCAGCGCGGCCAGATCACCCAATCGATCCCAAAGGCAGAAGCGAAAAGAGAGCAGCTTTTGGATGCGCTTGCGCTCTAGCTGACCCTTCAAAGCGGGATCGCGCAGGACCCAGGCTGAGGGTCCAGGCGCGGAAACCTCCTATTATTGTGGGGGCGCGTGGCAGCAAAGTCTTGACTTCCCGACCGTCAAACGGTGTACCTGCGCGAAACCTGAAATAGCCCTAGGAAGGGACCATCATGCACGCCTATCGCAGCCATACCTGTGCCGATCTGAGCCTTGAGAACAAGGGTGACAATGTGCGCCTGTCCGGCTGGGTGCACCGGGTGCGGGACCACGGCGGTGTGCTGTTTCTGGACCTGCGCGACCATTACGGCATCACGCAGGTGATCTGCGACCCCGACAGCCCGGCCTTCGCCGAGATGGAAAAGGTCCGCGCGGAGTGGTGTGTGCGCATCGACGGCACCGTCAAGGCGCGCGACGAGAGCCTTGTGAACCCCAAGTTGCCCACGGGCGAGATCGAAGTCTACGCGCGCGACATCGAAATCTTGGGCTCTGCCGCGGAACTGCCGCTTCAGGTCTTCGGCGATCAGGAATACCCCGAGGAGACACGTCTGCGCTATCGCTACCTCGACCTGCGCCGTGAGAAGATGCAAAAGAACATGGCGCTGCGCTCTGACGTGGTGGCCTCGATCCGCAAGCGCATGTGGGATCAGAACTTCCGCGAGTTCCAGACGCCGATCATCACCGCCTCCTCCCCCGAGGGCGCGCGCGACTTCCTCGTGCCGTCGCGTCTGCATCCGGGCAAGTTCTACGCCCTGCCACAGGCGCCGCAGCAGTTCAAACAGCTGCTCATGGTTTCGGGCTTTGACAAATACTTCCAGATCGCACCCTGCTTCCGCGACGAAGACCCGCGCGCCGACCGCTCGCCCACCGATTTCTACCAGCTCGACATGGAGATGTCCTTTGTCACGCAGCAGGACGTCTTCGACACGATCCAGCCGGTGATCGCAGGCATCTTCGAAGAGTTCGGCGGCGGCAAGAAGGTCGACGAGACTTGGGAGCAGATTTCCTACAAGGACGCCGCGCTGTGGTATGGCTCCGACAAGCCTGACCTGCGCAACCCAATCAAGATGCAGGTGGTGAGCGAGCATTTCCGAGATTCCGGCTTCGCGATCTTTGCCAAACTGCTTGAGCAAGAGGGTACGGAAATCCGCGCCATTCCCGCGCCCACAGGCGGCAGCCGCAAGTTCTGCGACCGCATGAACGCCTTCGCGCAGAAGGAAGGGCTGCCCGGGATGGGCTATATCTTCTGGCGCGATCAGGGCAACGGAATGGAGGCGGCAGGCCCGCTGGCCAAGAACATCGGGCCTGAGCGCACTGAGGCGATCCGCCAGCAGTTGGGTCTGGGCGTCGGCGACGCGGCCTTCTTCCTCGGCGGCAAGCCGAAGAGCTTTGAGGCCGTCGCAGGCCGCGCGCGTAACGTCATCGGCGAGGAGTTGAACCTCACCGACAAAGAGCGTTTCGCCTTTGCATGGATCGTGGATTTCCCGATTTATGAGCGCGACGAAGAGACCGGCAAGATCGACTTCGAACACAACCCCTTCTCCATGCCCCAAGGCGGGATGGAAGCGCTGGAGGGCGATCCGCTCAAGGTGCTGGGCTATCAATATGACCTCGCCTGCAACGGCTACGAGCTGGTTTCGGGCGCGATCCGGAACCACAAGCCCGAGATCATGTTCAAAGCGTTTGAGATCGCGGGCTACGGCGAAGACGAGGTGCGCAAGCGCTTTGGCGGCATGGTCAACGCCTTCCAATACGGCGCGCCGCCCCACGGTGGCTGTGCCGCGGGCATCGACCGGATCGTCATGCTGCTGGCCGAAGAGCAGAACATCCGCGAAGTCATCCTCTTCCCGATGAACCAGCGCGCCGAAGACCTGATGATGAACGCCCCCTCCGAGCCCAGCAGCGATCAGCTGATGGAACTGGGGCTGCGGGTCATCCCGCAGGAGTGATCCTGTCTGAATGAAACCTCGCCCCCGGCTCAGTCGGGGGTGATATTGCCCGGTAGGATGCCCAGCACCAGAACCGGGCAGCCGCCGCTGCGCCCGGCGGCGATGCGGCTGATCAGCTTGTGGGTGCCGGTGGTGCTGGCCCCGAATTTCGCGCTGACGGTCTTGTCGGTCTCATTGCCGAATTTGTCCAAGCAATTGCCGAGCGATTTGAAAAAGTCGTTCGACAGTTCGCGCGTCACGATGACTCCCACGTCGATCACCCCCGCTTCAAAGAAGCTGCGAAAGGCGTATAGGTCGCGGTCGTAGGTCTGGTCCTTGCTGTTCCACTCATAGTCGAACGCCACCCGGCCGCGCCAGAAATCGACCATATGATTGTGGATGAAGTCTTCGCGGATGATGCGGTCAACCTCCGGCGCGCTGTCGCCCTTGCCCGCGGTGAGCTGCACCAGCAGGTCGGCCTTGATGCGCACCTCTTCGTGGAAATTCTCGGCTGCCGCATATTGCGCGAAACGGGTGGTGGCCGACATGCGGTTGCCCCCCGGCGCGCGGATTTCATCGCGGCTGATGGTGAATTGGCGCAGCACCCGGATGATCGCGGCCAATTCCTCGGGCGCGCGTTGTTGCAGCACGGCGGCGGCGCTGCGGTAGCTGGTGACGGAATAGCGGTCGCGCAGATCGACGGGCAGCAGGTCTTCGACAAGCCTTTCGTCGTCGAAAACCGCGTCGTCGATGCGCCGCGCCAGATTACTCAGCCGCGACACTGGAATTGTAGCTGTAGGTCTTCCAATCGGGCTTGTAATCCGCCTCGGCCTGATTGCCCCAAACGGTCCAACCCTCGCGCACGCCACGCCCGAAGAGTTCGAGGTAGGGGCCCCAAGAGCAGCTTTCGATCAGGTCATATTGCTCATCCGGCTTGCGCGAATGCTCGCGCTTGCGGGTTTGCAGCATGTTCACCTGCCGCCGCCCGGCGTCGAGCGTGCGCACGTTCTTACCACGCACGCCGAAAAGCAAAATCTCGGTCACATTGCGGAAGTAAAACCCCACGCCGCGCCCATCACTGCCGCCATCCTTGCGGATTTTGTGCCAGATGATGTTGGATTTATACTCAAACCCCCAAGCCTTGAGCACCTGCAACCCTTCGGGCAGGAGGGCATTTGGCACCCACATGTAGCAATGCGCGCGGTCTTCGAGGTGATCGGCCACAGGCAGCGCGCAGATATCCTCAACCGTCATCGTGGGATAACGGGCCAAGCGCTTATGCTCGGGCGCGACCTTTCCGGTGCGGTTGGTAAAGCGCCACGGCGGGTCCGCCATGACGCATCCAAACCGGTCTTTGCCCAGAAAGTCGCGTAGGTCTTGTGATGGATTATCGCTCATATCCAATATATTGCGTTCCCTCGGGCTTTCTTGCAACCGCAACCTGCCCGGCGGGGCTGGATATCCACAAGAACGTTAAGGGAACACATTTAGCAGGGAAAAGCGGCTTGGGTCAATCCTCAAGGCTGTCTTCGCGCTTTTCCTCGATGAGTTTGGCTTCCTTTTCCTTACGCTTCAGGAACTTGTCGCCGAAGGCGTCGTTCTGTTCCTCACCGATGACCTTCTTGGCGCGGGTGAAAAGCTCGTCTTCTTCCTCGTCCATGTGATGTTCGTAATCATGCTTGAGCTGCTTGAAACGAGTCAGCCAAGCCGACGAGGACATATCGGTTTCGCGCAATTCCTCCATGATGTCGTCAAGCTGTTGGTGCTCATGCACCGAATGGCGGGCGTGATCTTGGCCCCATGTTTCGGACATCAGCGTGGAATAAAAGGTCTCTTCCTCGGCGGCGGCGTGGGATTTCACGTCATGGTAAAAGCGGTCCCAAGCTTTGCGGCGCTCGGCGCTATCGCCTTCGGTGTCAGCGATGGTGTTCAACAGGGCGCGGTGTTCATCATGATCTTCTTTGATCGCGTCATAGATAGAGGGCATGGGAAATCCTTTGGTGTTACCTGTGGCTAACGCCGCAGCCACCGGCAGGTTCCCGCCTTAGAAGACCGTGCCCTGCGCCGCTTGGCTGGCAACCTCTTGAAACAGCCCGCCGGTTTGCGCGTGAAATGCTGCCAATGCGACGACGACCAGCCCAAGCGCATTCGCGCCCACAACGATCCAGTCGACCGGCTTTGCGGGTGTCGCGCTGTCTTTGGCGTGCTGCTGGCTCATCTCACCCTCCCGGGCCTTTGCGGTTGCGACGATGCTGAAGGCTGATTGTGGCATCAATGTGTAGCTTGGGGGCCAAGACTGGGGTCTGATGCGATTATTTCAAGTTTATTCAGCTTGGCGGCTCGAAAACGCCGGTGCATAACTTTTCCATGAACAGTAAATCTGATCCGCGCCCCGTTGGGCCCCTTGTCGAGAATTGGTCCGAGCCGCCGCGCCCGGGGGGTGAGGTGCTCACCGGCCGTCATGTAGTGTTGGAACCGCTTTCGGCCGAGAAACACGCGGCGCTGCTTTACCCCGCCTATGTGGGGGAGGATCACGTTTGGGATTATCTGCCCTACGGGCCATTCTCTTCGGCGGCGCAGTACCACCGCTGGGTGCGCGACAATGCGGAAAAGGCCGATCCCTATTTCATGGCCGTAAAGGACCGCGCGCGGGATCAATGGCTCGGCGTGGCGAGTTTCCTGCGGATCAAGCCCGAGGCGGGCAGTATCGAAGTGGGCCATATCAACTTTAGCCCCGCGCTTCAGCGGACCCCGGCGGCGACCGAGGCGATATTCCTGATGATGCAATGGGCCTTTGAGGCGGGCTATCGCAGGTTCGAGTGGAAGTGCGATGCGCTGAACCGTCCGTCGCGCCGCGCGGCGCAGCGTCTGGGGCTGAGTTATGAGGGCGTCTTTCGGCAGGCGACCATCGTCAAAGGGCGCAATCGCGACACGGCTTGGTTCGCCGCGATCGACACGGAATGGCCCGCGCTGAAAGAGGCGTTCGAGGTCTGGCTTGCCCCCGGCAATTTCGACGGGCAGGGGCAGCAGAAAGAGCGGCTTGGCGATCTGACCCGCCTTGTCCGGGTGGCGGGGGATCCGACGCTTTAACCCGTCAGGCTAGATCGCCAGCTTTTCAGCAAGGCGGTGCTGGATCATCCCGGTGATGGCTGCGGTCTCTGGCCCCGCAGGTTGGCCCAGGGCGCGTTTATGGGCCAAGGCGCGGGCAGCTTCTTCCAAACGTTGGTCATTGGCCGAACGGGCCACCCCGCACAGGAATTGCGCGACGTAATCCAGCGTTTGATTGTCGGGCGCGTCCCCCAGCACGTCAGCGATATGGGCAATGTCATCTTGGAAACCGATCCGGTCGGGGGTGACATCCTCATCCGGCAGGATGCGCGGCCCCCGGGGGCGGCGGTCGTCGGACAGCGCGGGGAGGATGGCTTGCTGAAAGGAGGACAGCGAGGTGATCGGCTTGGACAGGAACCCATCCACCCCCGCCGCGCGGGCGTCAGGCTCCATATGGCTGTCGCCGGAGATGGCGATGATCGCCTCGACCCGCGGTGTGCTTTGCATCAGTTCGGCAATCAGGTCCAACCCGCTGCCATCGGGCAGGCCAAGGTCGACCAACGCCACGCTGGGGCGGTAGACCTGCAAATGCCGCCGGGCCGAGCGCAGGCAGTCCGCCCGTCTGATCCGCGCGCCCGAGCGCAAGCAGAGCAGGCGCATCGCCTCACAGGCGAAACGGCTGTCTTCGACCACCAGAACGGTAAGGCCCAGCAATGGCCGCTCCGCCGTGGGGGTGAGGGTCGGTCTTTCAAAGGGGTCGGTATCGTCCATCATCGCCTCCAACAACAACTGCAGCGCCATCGTTACGCCGCGTTGGCTAATGACGCGTTAACGTGACGCATTGTTGTTTACCGGGGCGGCGGGCATAAAGCTGGCAAATCACGAGGAGCATTCAGGATGATCGGACGTCTTAACCATGTGGCCATCGCGGTGCCGGATCTCGAAGCGGCGGCGGATCAGTATCGCCACGCGCTTGGTGCCAAGGTCGGCGCGCCGCAGGCCGAACCGGACCACGGGGTGACCGTGATCTTCATCGAACTGCCGAACACCAAGATCGAATTGCTGCATCCCTTGGGCGAAGACAGCCCGATCAACGGCTTTCTGGAAAAGAACCCCGCAGGCGGCATCCACCACATCTGCTATGAGGTCGAAGACATCCTCGCCGCGCGGGACCATCTGAAATCCACCGGCGCGCGTGTCTTGGGCTCAGGCGAGCCGAAGATCGGGGCCCATGGCAAGCCGGTGTTGTTCCTGCATCCCAAGGATTTCAACGGCGCGCTCGTCGAGCTTGAGGAGGTCTGATCATGGGTATCGTTTCGGGGCTCGTCCTCTTTGCCGTCATCTGGTCGATGACATTTCTGATCGCCCTGCCGATCCGGGTGCAAACCCAAGGCGACGCGGGCGAGGTGGTGCCGGGCACCCATGCGGGCGCGCCCGAGCAGCATCATCTGGGCCGCAAGGCGCTGTGGACCACGCTGGTCGCCGCGATCATCTGGGCGATCAGCGCGACGATCATTCTGTCGGGCTGGATCAGCGTGGCGGATATCGAAGGCTGGCTGCATCCGAATGCGGCACCAACGCATGGTACAGGTGGGTAAAGGTCGCCGCCCCTAGGATCGGGATCAGCAGGTTCAGCAGCGGCACCGAAAGCGGCACCGCCATCAGCACCCCGGCCATCCAGATCGTGCCCGCATGGCGGCGACGCAGGCGCTTGGTCTCGTCCCGCCCGTGGCGGCGCAGCGCGGCGAGGGTGAAATACTCCCGCCCCAGCAGAAACCCGTTCAGCCCCCAGAAGATGAACAGCGCCGCCGGGGCGAAGAGCAGGTAGAGCACCAGCGCCAGCAGGTTCGCCCCTACCAACACGCCCATGAAATTGACCGTGTCGCGGATGGCGTCGCCCATGCCGACTTGGTTCGCGGGGGGCAAGTGCGGGTAGTGCACCTCTTCCACCGCATCTGCCACCTCATCGAGAAACATCGAGGTGATCGCCGAGGCCACGGGCACCATCAGGAAGACCGAAAGCACCATGAGCAGGATCAGCGCGCTCCAGCTCAGCAGATCGTCGAGCCAGTTGACCTCGCCCAGCACGGGCAGCCAAGCGTCTTCGGGGGTGACCCAATCCACCAGATAGGCAAAGCCCGCTGTGGCCGCGATCAGCAGCGCCAGCGACAGGCCCACGCCCAAGAGCACCACCTTGCGAAAGCGCGCATCGCCCAATTGGCCAAGCGCGCGGGTGAATGACCTGAGGATCGCGTTTACAGCCATGTGGTGATCCCGTCGATGTCCGGGCGCGGACGCTCCGGCGGGGCGGTGGTTTCGGTGCCGATGTGAATGATGCCCGCGATGCGCTCATGCGGGGCGAGGGCCAAGCCCTCTTCCATAAAGCCCCGGTCATGGGCGGGCCAACCGCTCAGCCAATTGGCGCCCCAGCCTGCGGCGAGGGCGGCATTCAGAAGCGCGAGGCAAACCGCCCCGGCGGAATAGGTCTGCTCCAGCGGCGGAATTTTGGGAGAGGGCTTTTGCACCTCGATCACCGCCACGGCAAGGTTGCCCTGATCGAACTGGCCACGCCCCTTGGCGATATCCTCGGCCCCAAGGCCAAGCGCCGCGCCGCGTGTCTCTACCACACCTGCCAAACGCGCCATCGCGGCACGGTCGATGACCACGAAACGCCAGGGCTCCAACTTGCCATGATCCGGCGTGCGCGCAGCGGCGGTCAGAAGCGGGCGCAGGGCCTCGGCATCGGGCACCGGCAGGCCCAGCGTCTTGGCCGGGCGCGAGCGGCGGTTTTGCAAAAAGGCGAGGGCGGAAGGATCAGCTACGGGCATCGGGGTCTCTCACAGGTCCAGTTGCTGCGCCATATCGTCAATCGACTGGCGGAGGAAGGCATCAAAGGCGGGCGAGGGTTGGCGCGCATTCAGCGACCGCGCCATCGGGTCCGGCGCGTCAATCGCGCTGCCGCTCAGCGCGGCGATGGTGGCATGGCCGCAGAAGGGGACATAGGCCTCGGAATAGCCGCCCTCATGCACCAGCACCAGCTTGCCATCGCAAAGCCGCTCGGCGGTGCTGCGGATGCGTTTGGTCATCTCGGCAAAGGTTTCGGCGGTGGCCTGCATTCGCGCCAGCGGGTCGATGATCGCCGCGTCATAGCCGCAGGCGACGATGATCATGTCGGGGGCGAAAGCCTCGATCGCCGGGATCACAACGCGGTCCATCGCATGAAGATAGGCGGTATGGCCCGAGCCTGCGTGCATCGGCAGGTTGATGTTATAGCCTTCGCCCGCCCCGCGTCCGCGCTCCGTCAGGCCGCCGGTGTCGATGGGGTAATTCCCCTCTTGGTGGAGCGAGATGGTCAGCACGTCATCGCGGTCATAATAGATCGCCTCGGTCCCATTGCCGTGATGCACGTCCCAATCCAGCACAACGACGCGCTTTGCCAGCCCCTTGGCCTGCGCGGCCTCAATGGCGATGGCGATATTGGCGAGAAGGCAGAAACCGTTGGGCAGGTCCGGCAGGCAGTGGTGCCCCGGCGGGCGGCTGAGGGCATAGGCGTTCTGAAGCTCGCCCCGCGCCACGGCATCGACGGCGGCGATGGACAGCCCGGCAGAGAGCGCCGCCAGTTCATAGCCGCCACGGGCGAAGGGCACCGCATGGCCCAACTCACCACCTCCCGCATCCGAGAGGCGTTTGAAGTCATCAAGATAGGTTTCGGGATGCACCCGCGCCAAGGCCTCACGGCTGGCGGGGGCAGCGTTGCGGGTGTCGAGTTCGGCGAAGAGCCCGGTCACCTCCATCAGGTTCTTCATCCGGCGCTTGGTCTCGGGGTTTTCCGGCAGGCCCCCGGCGGCGAGGGGCTGCACCAGCCCGCCCACCGGCATGGTAAAGACGTAGTTGCCCCCTGCGTGCCAAAAGCAGCGTTCGTCCCAGAAAAAACCTGTGGTCATCTTGTGCTCCCCTTCATCCTTGCGGGGAAGGTGGCGCAGGGCGGCGGGATTGTCCATGGCGCGGGGGGCTCACGCGGGCGGTGGCGCGTGAGGTGGGTGCGGGATTTGGTATTTGAGAAAGGATGAAGGGGGGGAGGGGGGGCGCTTTGGGTGGAAATCGTAGGGCTTGGGGTGGCCCTAGCGCCTTTGGGGGGCGCTAGGGGTTTTGGTGGTTAGCCGACCATGCCGACGATCTCATAGGTGCGTTTGAGGATCGGGGCGGTGATCTCGCGCGCTTGTTCCGCACCGCGGGCGAGGATGCGGTCGATCTCGGCCGGGTCGGCCATCAGGCGCTGCATTTCGGCGGTGATCGGGCCCATTCTGGAGACGGCCAGTTCCGCCAGCGCAGGCTTGAAGGTGCCGAATTGCTGGCCGCCGACTTCCGCCAGCACCTGATCGACGGATTGGTCGCTGAGGGCGGCGTAGATGTTCACGAGGTTGCGCGCCTCGGGGCGGTCCTTCAGGCCCTCAGCCTCGGACGGGAGGGCGTCGGGGTCGGTCTTGGCCTTGCGGAACTTCTTGGCGATCGTGTCGGCATCGTCGGTCAGGTTAATGCGGCTCGCGGGCGAGGGGTCGGACTTCGACATTTTCTTGGACCCGTCGCGCAGGGACATGACGCGGGTGGCCGCGCCTTCGATCACCGGTTCGGTGAGCGGGAAGAAGTCGACGCCGTAGTCGTGGTTGAACTTCGCGGCGATGTCGCGGGTCAGCTCAAGGTGCTGTTTCTGGTCCTCGCCCACCGGCACATGGGTGGCGTGGTAGATCAGGATGTCGGCGGCCATCAGCGCGGGGTAGGCGAAAAGGCCCAGCGAAGCGGCTTCGGCGTTTTTGCCGGCCTTGTCCTTCCACTGGGTCATGCGCCCCATCCAGCCCATGCGCGCGACGCAGTTGAAGACCCAAGCCAGCTGCGCGTGCTCAGGCACTTGGCTTTGGTTGATTAGGATGGATTTTTCAGGGTCGATGCCCGAGGCGATGAAACCGGCGCAGAGCTCGCGGGTGCTTTTCTTCAGGTCCGCCGGGTCTTGCCAGACCGTGATCGCATGCAGGTCCACCATGCAGTAGATCGATTGCACGCCCTTTTCCTGCGCATCGGCGAACCGTTTCAGCGCGCCGAGGTAGTTGCCCAGATGCAGGTCGCCCGAGGGCTGAATGCCGGAAAACACGCGCGGGGTGAATTGGGTCTCGGACATCTGGAGGCACCTCTGGGCTGGAAAGTCTTGCGCGGCAGGCTTACTTCTGGCCGCGAACCCCGTCAAGGAGCGCCCATGCAAGACCCAGACCTCCAGCCCCCCGTGAACCCGCTGCCGCCCGCGGTTGTCATTCTGTTTCTGGCCATCGCCGGGGTCGAGGTGGTGCTCTCTTTGGCCGAGGCCGGGCTGGTGGGTGGCCCCGCTGCCGTAGGCTGGCGACTAGCGCTGGTGCGCGACTTTGGCTTTTCGGGGCTGATCTTTGACGCGATGATCGGGGCAGGCCAGTACCCGATCGAACATATCTGGCGGGTGGTGACTTACCCCTTCATCCATCTGGGCTTTACCCATGCGATCTTTGCCGTGGTGCTGCTATTGGCTCTGGGCAAGATGGTGGCCGAGGCGATGGGGCAACTGGCCTTTCTGGTGATCTTCGTGCTGTCGGGCATTGGCGGGGCGTTGGTTTACGGCGCGCTATTGAACGATCCGGTTTGGCTCGCCGGGGCCTATCCCAATGTTTACGGGCTGATCGGCGGCTATAGTTTCGTGATGTGGCGGCGGTTGCTGGGCTCGGGCGGGCCGCAGTATCAGGCCTTTACGCTGATCGGGCTGCTGATGGGGTTGCAGCTGTTCTGGGGTATGTTTTTCGAGACTGGCTTTCTCTGGGTGGCGGAACTGGCCGGGTTCATCTGTGGTTTCGGGCTGAGCTTTCTGGTCGCGCCCGGGGAATGGGCGCGACTGCGGGCGCGGTTGCAGCAGCGTTAACCGCGCCGCATTGCCGATTTGAACTCCGACAGGCGGAATGCGCCGATCAGCTGGCCGACACCGAAGTAGCTGAGTGCCGCGATGATAAGCAGCAGCACCAGCGCCAGCCCGCGCCACCACGGCAGGCCAAGCATCGGTTGCAGCGCAGCATTGCCCAGCCAGAGCGCGCCGCCCATGGCGACAGAGGCGATGAGGATGCGCCAGATGCGTTTGTGAAACCGCGCGTCGAATTTAACGGCGTCGCCAAAGCGCCGTGCGCCGATGGCGAGGCAGGCAAACATCGCCCAGCCCGCCAGCGTCGTGGCGACCGCCGGGGCGATCCAGCCGATGAAGGGGGCAAGGCCGATGGCGAGC
The DNA here is from genome assembly GCF_043558125.1 of Sulfitobacter sp. 1A12056. NCBI lineage: Bacteria > Pseudomonadati > Pseudomonadota > Alphaproteobacteria > Rhodobacterales > Roseobacteraceae > Sulfitobacter > Sulfitobacter sp. 1A12056. The sequence goes on from NZ_JBIFFY010000004.1 coordinate 22,170, forward strand.
GCTGCGTTCACCACCATGGCGATCACAGCGAAATGGAAGGGGCGGCGGGTGTCTTCGCGCGCGAAATAGACCGGTTGCAGGATTTTTTGCAGCACGAAGGAGGGCAGGCCGAGGCCGTAAACCATTACCGCCGTGGCAATCGCGGCGGTGTCATCGACGCCCGAGGCGCCGCGCTCGAACAGCACGGTGACCAGCGCGAAGGGGATCACGATCAGCGCGACCGACGAGGGGATCGTCAGCGCCAGCGAAATCTCGGCGGCGCGGCTGAGCGCGGTTTGCGCGCCTGCGTCGTCTCCGGCCCGCAGGCGGCGCGACAGGTCGGGCAGCAGCACGATGCCCACGGCGATGCCCACCACGCCTAAGGGCAGTTGATAAAGGCGGTCGGCGGCGAAGAGCCATGAGACGGCCTTGTCATATTGGCTGGCCACCAATTGCCCGACCACGAGGTTGATCTGCATCACGCCCGAGGCCAGCGCAGCGGGCAGGGCAATGACGATCATCGCGCGCATGTCGGGGGTCCAGCGCGGGCGGGAGGGGCGCAGCGGGAAACCCGCTTGGGCCGCGGCGCGCCATGTCAGCGCCAGCTGTGCCACACCGGCGACGGGGATCGACCAGATCAGCCAAAGCGCCACTTCGCCCCCGGTAAGCGCGGCAAAGGTCATGGCGGCGATGACGAAGATGTTCAAGAGCACCGGTGCTGCGGCGGCCACGGCAAAGCGCCCGGTGGCGTTGAGGATGCCTGAGAACAGCGCCGAGAGCGACATGCAGAGGATATAGGGAAAGGCGATGCGGCCAAAGGCGACCGTCATGTCAAAGCGCGGGTCTCCGACGAAACCTTCGGCAGTCAGCCAGACCAGACCGGGCATGAAAATCATGCCCAAAGCGGTCAGCGCCAGCACCGCCAACGATAGGCCGTTAAACGCATCGCGGGCGAATGTCCCGGCGCCTTCCTCCCCCTCCAGCTTTTTGGCGAACATCGGCACGAAGGCCGCGTTGAACGCGCCCTCGGCAAAGAAGCGGCGGAACATATTGGGCAGGCGAAAGGCGGCGACGAAAGCGTCCATGACAGGGCCGGGCCCGATGAGCGACAGCAGCAGCACTTCGCGCAGGAAGCCAAGCACACGGCTCAGCAGGGTCCAGACCCCGACAGTGAAAAAGCCGGACATAAGACGGATAGGTTTCATCGGAGGAGCCTTAAATTGCGCTGCGGTGATCCCTAGCGCGGGCGCTCATCCGGTGCAATCGCGGTGAGCGGTGCTGAATGGCCCCGCCCGCCGCTTTGGCAAGCCGGCGCTTATCCCCCCGTGGGGTAGATGAACCCGTTGATCGGATAGGTGCTGCCAAAGGCGCCGGGCTGGCTTTCCAAGCGGACGGCGGACCAGTCGTTGTCGTCGGACACGTCAATCACGGCCATTTTCAGCGACACTTCGTTGCGCTTCCAATTGGCGTGATCCACCCGGATTTCGCGGGGTGAGACGATATCGGAAACCACAGCGATATGGCCCATCGGCATGGAGCGGGTGGCGCTGAAGGCCATCACAGCACCGACGACGGGATCATCGCCGCGCGGGTAAAGCCCCTTGGCCTTGCCCCACCATGTCTCCGCATTGCCGCGAATCTGGATGCCGCTGACATTGCGGGCGAAGGGCACGCACCAAACGCGCTGGCCCTTGGCGCGCATGTCTTTGGCGGTCTGCACGGCCATGAAATGCCGCTGGGGATCGATGCCGCCGAAATCATAGGTCTGCGGGAGGTCAGGCGCATTGGCGCAGGCTGCCGTGAGAAGAAGTGTGGCGCAAAGGGCCATCAGGCCCCGGTTCGGCGGTGCGGCGCGTGTCACGCTCATATGTCCCTCATTCATGGAATCCCGTCTCAGCGGCGGGTTGCAGGGATTTTGAGGATCTGATGCGCAAAGCAAAGCGACCAAAGAGCGGCTGGCGGAAACCCGCCGATGAGGCGGAGGCGGGGGCTAGCCCTCCGCCCGCTCCACCCCTGCGGCAATCGCTTCGCGCAGGCGTTTCTCCAAGGTGCGCTGCTTGGCCTCGGTATAGTATTTCAGGCCGAACATATCCTTGACGTAGAAAGTATCGACCACCTGTTCGCCATAGGTCGCGATCACCGCATTGGCGATATAGACGTTGGAGGCCGCCAAGGTGCGCGTCAGATCATAGAGCAGACCGGGCCGGTCGCGGGTGTCGACCTCGATGATCGTGTAGATTTCCGAACCTTCGTTGTCGAAGGTGATATGTGTGGGCACTTTGAAAGCGCGCTCGCGCTTCTTGACCTTGTCGCGGGATTTCAGCGCGTCGCGGGCAACGATCTCACCGCGCAGGGTCTTGAGGATCATCTCGCGCAGCCGCGGCAGGCGGCTGGCCTCATAGGGCTGATCTTCGCTGTCCTGAATCCAGAAAGCGTCAGTTACGAAACCGTCCTTCGTCGTGTAGCTGCGCGCATCCACCACATTGGCGCCGACCAGCGCCAGCGCGCCTGCAAGCCGGGCAAAGATGCCGGGGTGATCGGCCATGACGAAACAGGCCCGCGTCGCACCGCGGTCTTCGTCGGGGTGCAGATCAATGCGGATATCGTCATTGCCGATGTCGCGCAGCAGTTCCGCAAAGGCGACATGCGCGGTGACATGCAGACCCTGCCAATAGGGCGGATAATGGCGGGCCGTCTCGCGTTGCAGGTGTTTGCGCGGCCAATCGGAGAGCGCGGCGCGCAGGGCTTTCTTGGCCTCCGCGCCTCGGTTTTCGCGGTTGAGGTCTTCGAGCCCGGTTTCCAGCGCCCGCTCGGTCTGGCGATAGAGCGCGCGGATCAGCACCGCTTTCCAATTGTTCCACGTGTTCGGCCCGACGCCGCGAATGTCGCAGACCGTCAGCACGCAGAGCAGGTCGAGCCGTTTGACCGTCTGCACTGCCTTGGCAAAGTCACGCACCGTGCGCGGATCGGCGATGTCGCGTTTCTGGGCCATGTCGGACATCAGCAAGTGATAGCGCACCAGCCATTCCACCGTGTCGACCTCATCGCGTTTCAGCCCCAGCCGCGGGCCAATGCGCCGTGCCAGTTTCGCGCCGATGATGGAATGGTCCTCGGGCCGCCCCTTTCCGATGTCATGCAGCAGCAGGGCCACATAGAGCACCTTGCGGTTCACCCCACGTTTCAGGATCGAAGAGGCAACGGGCAATTCCTCTTCCAGCTCGCCCTTCTCAATCCGGGCGAGGTTGGCGATACATTGGATGGTGTGTTCGTCGACGGTGTAGGAATGATACATGTTGAACTGCATCATCGCGACGATCGGCTCGAACTCAGGGATGAAGGCGCCCAAGACGCCCAATTCGTTCATCCGCCGCAGGGAGCGTTCGGGATTGCCGTGTTTCAGCAGCAGATCAAGGAAGATGCGGCGCGCCTCGGGCGTGCGACGCATGTCATCGTCGATCAGCGCGAGGTTTGCCTTGATCAGACGCATCGCATCGGGGTGGATCAACATCCCCGTGCGCAGCGCCTCTTCAAAGATGCGCAACAGGTTCAGCTTGTCTTGCAGAAACTCTTCGTCGTCCTTCACCGCGATGCGGTTGTGGACCACCTGAAACCCTTCGCGGATTTTCGGGCGGCGGCGGAAGATGCGTTCCAGCAGCGGCTCGGCCTTCATATGCGACGCCTCTAGCCCGCTGACGAAGATACGGGTCAGATCCCCCACCGCGGTGGCATGGCGGAAATAGGCCTGCATGAAGATCTCGACGCCCCGCCGGCCCCCGATATCCTGATAGCCCATGGCTTGAGCGACCTGCACCTGCATGTCGAAGGTCAACTGTTCCGTCGCACGTCCCGCGATCAGGTGAAGGTGCCCGCGCACGGCCCAGAGAAAGGCCTCGGCCTCGCGGAAAGTGTCGTATTCATCGGCGCGGAAGACGCCGAGATCGACCAGATCCGCGACCCGGTCGACGTCATGGATGAACTTGGCGATCCAGAACAGCGAATGCAGATCGCGCAGCCCGCCTTTGCCTTCTTTGACGTTGGGCTCGACCATATAGCGCTCACCCTGTTTCAGGTGGCGGTTGTCGCGCTCTTCAAGTTTCGCTTCGATGAAATCCTTTCCCGCGCCTGAGAAAAGTTCGTTCTTGAGCCGTTCGGAAAGCTCTTGCGCAAGGATCACATCGCCGTCGATGAAACGGTTTTCCAGCAGGGCGGTCTGAATGGTGAAATCATCCGCTCCCAGCCGCAGGCAGTCTTCGAAGGTGCGCGTGGCGTGGCCGACCTTCAGCTTCAAATCCCACAGGATGTAGAGCATCGATTCGATCACGCTCTCCGACCATGCGGTGGCCTTGTAGGGAATGAGGAACAGCAGATCGACATCGGAAAAGGGCGCCATCTCTCCCCGGCCATAGCCGCCGACGCCAATCATGGCGAGCCGTTCACCCTCGGTCGGGTTCGGGTTGGGGTGCAGCACCTGCGTGGCAATCTGCAAGACGCAGCGCAGCAGTTGGTCGGTGAGATAGGTGTAGGAAGAGGTCATCGCCCGCGCGTCGAAGGGCGATTCAGCAAAGCCCGCCGCGATGGCCTTGCGGCCCGCCTGCTGGGCTTCTTGGATCAGGGGAACGATCTCGGCCCTGAGGGCCGCGCCCTCCAGCGTGCTGTCGCGCTGGGCGAGGGCCTGCCAGATGGCCGTGTCGTCAAAGATTTGCTCGGGCGCGCAAATCAGGCGCGGGTGTCGACGCGCGCCTGATGTTGTTGTCGGTTTCGCGAGGTCCAATTCAGAAACCAGCTCCGCCAAAGCCGCGCGGTGCCGGGTCTAGCACGACGACGCGGTTGTCGCGGATCGTGGCCACGGCCAAGGCGCGTTCGTTGGTGCCATCGCGGCGCAGGCGGAAGATGCCGCTGGCGCCTTGGAAGCCCGCCCCTTGGGTCAGCGCGGCCCCGGAAAGCGCGTTGGATTTGCCGCCCTTCACCAAGGAGCCGATCGCCGCGATCCCGTCAAATGCCAGCCCGGCCAGAGGGTGCGGATCACTGCCATAGGCCGCGGTGTAACGGTTGGAGAAGGCACCGCTCGCCGCCCTGTCGGGCAGGGCGAACCAGCCGCCCTGAACGCCGGGCAGTTCCAGCGTTTGGGCGGGGATGTCCCAACGGGTCAGGCCGACATATTGCGTGGTGGCCGATTGGATACCAGCCTCGGGCAGAAGCTGCGCGAAGAGCGGCAGAGCACTGGCCGAGGAGGTGGTGAGGAAGAGCGCATTGGCGCCGCTGCCTTCGATGGTCGCTTTGACGCGCGGCACGGCGGCCACGACCGACTCTTGGCTCAGCGCGTAATCGACGGTGCCTGCCAGCGTCGCGCCATTGGCGCTGATCGCCTGAACGATCGCGTCACGGCCCAACTGTCCGGCAAGGTCCTGACCATGCAGCACGACCATTTTGTCTTTGCCGTTGCGCTTGGCAAAGCTCACCAACCGGTTGGCGGTATTGGCAAAAGTCGGCCCAAGCACGAAAACATTGCCGCCCGCGATGGTTGGGTTGTTCGAGAAGGAGATCACGTTGACCCCGGAGGAGGCCACGGCCACCCCAGCCGCATTGGCCGCTTCGCCGTAAACGGGGCCAAGGATGATCTTGGCCCCTTCATTCACCGCCTGCGCAGCGACGGATGCGGCTGTGCTGGCATTGCCTGCGGTGCCATAAACGCGCAGGTCGATCTGGACGCCATCCAGATCGCGCATCGCAAGACGCGCGGCGTTTTCGAGGTTCTTGGCCAGCAACTCATCACCGGCCGTGCCGCCCCGCGGAACCAAGAGCGCCACGGGGACGGGGGCCGCAGGGTCAATGCGCGGGCCGCCGGAATTGGCGCCGCCCGTGGCGACAGGCTGACAGGCCGCCAGCAGGACCGCGAAGAGCGGCAGCAAGAGCAGGTGCATCTTCTTGCGGATGGCGCGGAAACAGGCAATCATTTGTATTCACTCCCCGGTGGTGGCAAGACGACGATGGTCGCCGGAACATGGCCGCGATCATAGTGACTGCGAAAGGCGGGTCCAGCGTTGAAATTTGACAAGACAGAGCTAGCCCCGGGACTTTATTTCGTGGGCGTCCCCATCGGCACCGCACGCGATATCACGCTGCGCGCGCTCGACACGCTGGCCTCGGCGGATCTGCTGGCGGCAGAGGACACGCGCAGCCTGCGGCGGCTGATGGAAATTCATGGGGTGCCGCTTGATGGGCGCAAGGTGCTGGCGCTGCACGATCACAGCGGTACATCGGTGCAAGAGCGGCTGATCGCGGCCATCTGCGAGGGCAAATCAGTCGCCTATGCGTCAGAGGCGGGCATGCCGCTGATCGCCGATCCGGGGTTTGAATTAAGCCGCGCCGCAGCCGAAGCGGGCGTGATGCAGACCTGCGCGCCGGGACCATCGGCCGTGCTGACCGCGCTGGCCTTGGGCGCCCTGCCGACGGATGCATTTTTCTTTGCGGGCTTCCTGCCCAATAGTAAATCGGCACGCATCGCGGCGCTGGAAAAGCTGCGCGACGTGCCGGGGACACTAGTTTTCTACGAATCGCCCAAACGGCTCGGCGCCATGCTGCGCGATGCGGCAACCGCACTGGGCGCGGGGCGCAAAGCGGCAATGTGCCGGGAGTTGACCAAGAAATTCGAAGAGATTCAGCGCGATACCCTAGAAAACCTCGCCGAGCTTTATCAAGCGAAGGCTCCGAAAGGCGAAGTGGTGGTGCTGATTGATCGCAGCCGTTCAGACTCTGTTAATCACCTTGACCTAGAAACAGATTTGCAACGGGCGCTTACAGATATGTCGATGCGTGACGCTGTCGATTTGGTGGCGCAGGCCCATGGCCTGCCGCGGCGGCAGGTCTATCAAGCGGCATTGGCGCTCGGCAAAGGTTAGAACATGGGTCGGAGCAATGAAAATGGTGCAGGGTGATACGGGGATACGAACTGCGACCAAGCGCCAACGGGGGCGCATGGCCTATCACGCCGGGATCGCTGCCGAGAACCGCATCGCGCAAGACTATGAAAGGCGCGGTTTTGCCATCGCGCGCCGCCGTTGGCGGGGCCGCGCTGGTGAAATTGATTTGATCCTGCGCGATGGGGCTGCCTTGATCTTTGTCGAGGTGAAACAAAGCCGTAGTTTCGCACGGGCCGCCGAAAGCCTTTCTGCCCGACAGATGCAGCGCATCTACCGCTCCGCCGAGGAATTTCTTGCTGGCGAACCTGCAGGAAGCCTGACCGAGGTGCGCTTTGACGTGGCGCTTGTCGATGGGCAGGGGGCCACCGAAATCATCGAAAACGCCTTTGGCCACGGCTAACCCATTGCGCATAGGCCCCTGCTGCGCCATCTAAGAAGCGATCCCAGAAGCCTGCACCGTCGGTCCGGGTCGGATCACGACAAAGGTAAGCAGCGGGGGACGCCGATGAAAATCGCCTTTCAAATGGACCCGATCGGGGACGTGAACATCAATGCCGACAGCAGCTTTCGGCTGGCCGAAGAGGCGCAGGCGCGGGGGCATGAGCTGTTCTTCTACACGCCCGATCATCTGGCGTACCAAGAGGGGCGGATCACCGCGCGGGGTTATGACTTTACCGTGCAGCGCGTGCAGGGCGATCACGCCCGGTTCGGAGAAGAGCGCGAGGTCGATTTGGCGGATTTCGACGTGGTCTGGCTGCGCCAAGACCCGCCTTTCGACATGCATTACATCACCTCGACCCACCTGCTGGACCGGCTGAAAGAAACCACCTTAGTGGTCAACGATCCCTTTTGGGTCCGCAATTACCCCGAAAAACTTCTGGTGCTCGACTTTCCCGATCTGACGCCGCCCACCACGATTGCGCGTGATCTTTCGACCATCAAAGCCTTTAAGGCGAAGCATGGCGATGTGATTCTGAAACCGCTTTACGGCAATGGCGGGGCCGGTGTGTTCCGGCTGGATGCCAACGACCGCAACCTCACCTCCCTGCATGAATTGTTCACCGGTTTCTCGCGTGAGCCGCTGATCGTTCAGAAATTCCTGCCTGCCGTGTCCAAGGGTGACAAGCGCGTCATCCTCGTGGACGGGGAGCCGGTGGGCGCGATCAACCGCGTCCCGGCGGAGGGCGAGACGCGGTCGAACATGCATGTCGGCGGGCGGCCTGAGAAGGTCGGGTTGACCGAGCGCGATCTGGAGATCTGCGCCGCCATCGGGCCATTGCTTAAAGAAAAGGGCCAAATCTTTGTCGGGATCGATGTGATCGGTGATTATCTGACCGAGATCAACGTGACCTCTCCCACCGGCATTCAAGAGATGGAACGGTTCGATGGCGAGAATATCGCCGGAAAAATCTGGGAGGCGATCGAGGCCAAGCGCGGGTGAGCCTGCGCCAGCATCTTCTGAACCGCTACCTGCGTCTGACAGAGAAACCTTTGCTGGCGCATGCAAACCCGCAATTCCTGCGGGCCACGATGGAGATGCAAGCGCGGCTCTTTTTCAACGGGCCGCGCGAGGTGCATGCGGAATGGCGTGATCTGCCGGGGGCGGGATCGGCGCTTTGGCTTACGCCGCCTCAGGCCTCGCAAGGGCGTGTGATCCTCTACGTTCATGGCGGCGGGTTCGTGTTTGGCAGCCCGGCGACGCACCGGGCGATGGTCGCGCGCCTATCTCTGCTGACTGGCGCGCGGGCGGTGCTGCCGCGCTATGCGCGCGTGCCGGAAGCGGCCTTTCCCAAACCTGCGCAAGACATTCGCGCGGCGTGGGATGCGCTGTGTCAAATGGGCATCGCCGCGGGGGACATCGTGATTGGCGGCGACAGCGCGGGCGGCGCGCTGGTTTTCGATCTTTTGGCGCAGCTTTGCCGCGAGGGGGTGGCGCTGCCTGCTGGCGCCTTTGGGCTTTCCCCCTTGTTGGACCTGACGTTTTCAGGCCCGAGTTTCACTCAGAATGCCGAAAGCGACGTGTTGTTGCCCGCCGCCCGCGCGACGGAAATGGCGCGGCTCTATCTTCAGGGGCAGGATGCGGAGAGCCCCCGGGCGAGTCCCATTCTCGCGGATTTCAAAGGCGCACCGCCCGTCTGGCTCACCGTAAGTGACAGCGAAATCCTGCGTGATGATAGCCGCCGATTGGCGGCCCGTCTGCGCGAAGCGGGCGTGTCGACCACTTTGCAGGAGCTCCATGACCTGCCGCATGTCTGGCCGCTGTTTCAGAACCACCTGCCCGAGGCGCGGCAGAGCCTTGCGGCCCTCGCCGATTGGATCAATGCCCTGCCGTCGGATCGGGCAGGCGAAAACTGATCGCCTCGGCCATATGGGGGCGGCGGACCTCGGGTTCCCCCGCGAGGTCGGCGATGGTGCGCGCGACACGCATGACCCGGTGATACCCGCGCGCCGACAGGGAAAACCGTTCTGCTGCGCGCAGAAGCAGCGTGCGTGCTTCGGCATCCGGGCTGACGACGGTTTCAAGCAAGTCAGTCGCCGCATCAGCATTGGCCGAAATCCCGTCATGCGGCGCGTAGCGCGTGGATTGAAGCGCCCGCGCGGCGGCGACCCTTGCCGCGACCTCGGCCGAGGTCTCGCCGTTGGCGGGCAGGTTGAGGTCGCTGTAGCTGACGGGCGGCACGTCGACGCGCAGATCGAACCGGTCCATCAGCGGGCCGGAGATACGCCCGAGATAGTCTTCCCCGCAAGCCGGGACACGGGCGCAGGCGCGGGCCGGGTCGGGCAGGTAGCCGCATTTGCAGGGGTTTGCCGCCGCGACGAGCATAAAGCGGCAGGGGTATTTCACATGGGCATTGGCGCGCGCGATCATGACCTCGCCGGTCTCGATCGGTTGGCGCAGGGTTTCGAGGACGGTGCGGTTGAACTCGGGGAACTCATCCATGAACAGCACGCCGTTATGGGCCAGAGATGCCTCCCCCGGACGCGCCTGCCGACCGCCGCCGATGATCGCAGCCATGGAGGCCGTGTGATGCGGCTCGCGGAAAGGGCGGCTGCGGGAAATGCCGCCCTCATCCAGCAGCCCGGCGAGGGAGTGGATCATTGAGGTCTCCAGCGCCTCGGATGCCGTCAGCGGCGGCAGGATGCCGGGCAGCCGCGCGGCCAGCATGGATTTGCCCGACCCCGGCGTGCCGACCAGCATCAGGTGATGCCGCCCGGCGGCGGCGATCTCCAACGCGCGTTTGGCGCGTTCTTGGCCCTTAACCTCGCGCAGGTCGCGGCCCGCCAATGTGAGGGGCACCTCGCCCGGCTCGGCGGGGGCGATCGGTACTTGCCCAGTGTAGTGGCGCACCACATCGCCCAGATTGGCGGCGGCGATGACCTGTGTCTTGCCCACCCATGCGGCCTCCGCCCCCGACCCCGCGGGGCAGAGCAGGCTGCGGTCCTCGGCGGCGGCGGCCATGGCGGCGGGCAGGGCGCCGACCACGGGCATCAGTGTCCCATCGAGCGAAAGCTCCCCCAAGGCCACTACATTCTGGGTGATGTCATCGGGCAGGATATCGAGGGCCGAGAGCAGCGCCAGCGCGATGGGCAGGTCGAAATGGCTGCCTTCCTTGGGCAGGTCGGCGGGGGAGAGGTTGACGGTGATGCGTTTGGACGGCAGCGCGATGGCCAAGGCGCTGAGCGCCGTGCGCACCCGGTCGCGGGCTTCCGACACGGCCTTGTCCGCCAGTCCGACGATCGAAAAGCCCGGCAGCCCGGCGGTGACCGCGCATTGCACCTCGACGATGCGCGCGTCGACCCCTTGAAATGCGACCGTATAGGCCCGCGATACCATTACCCCTGCTCCGTCTTGCTATGGTTAATCGGTAGGCAAGAGGGGTTTAGGAATGGTTAACGGCACTGTGGGTCAGGGCGTATGATTGATCCCTTCAACCCGCCATTGGCCGTTGTCGTGGGACAGATGCGTCACCGAGAGGTTGTCGATCTTATGGGCCATCGCCTCCAGCGGGCCGCCACCTTGGGCCTGCTGCACCTGCGTGAGGATCACGCCGAAATGGGCCACGGCGATCACATGGGCATTGGGGTGGGCCGCGTTGATCCGTGCCACAACTCGGTCGACGCGCGCCTTGGTCTGGTTCCAGCTTTCGCCCTCGGGGGCCATGACATCGCCGGGGGTCTCCCAATAGGCGCGGCTGAGGTCCGGGTCACGCGCGGCGACTTCGGAAAAATGCAGCCCGTCCCAAGCGCCGAAATGCAGCTCGCGCAGCTCATGCTCATGGGGCAGGCGGCGGCGGGCGGGCTGGGCCAGCGCATCCGCCGTATGCACAGCGCGGATCAGGTCCGAGGAGACGAGCAGCGCCTCGTCCGGCAGATGCAGGTTCAACCGCGCCAGTCGGGGCGCATCGGAAAGGTCCGCCGGGACATCGCGCCAGCCGACGAAGTTCTTCTCATGGGTCGGGCCGTGGCGCACCCAGTGCCAAATGGTCATGGCATCTCCCCTTTCAACAGTTGCGGCAGGCCGACGACGACCTGCACCACCGTTTCTGCCTCGGCGGCCAAGGCGATGTTGAGCCGCCCCTGCGCCTCGCGGAATTGGCGCGCCATGGCGTTCTCGGGCACGATCCCTTGGCCGACCTCGTTCGAGACCACGATCCAATACGCGGCGCAGCCCCGCAGGGCCTGCAAAAGCTGCGCCTGCGCGGCCTCCAGATCGCTGCCTTCCATCAGGTGATTGCTCAGCCACATGGTTGCGCAGTCGATCAGCACGATTTCGCCGGCGGGCAGTTTCGCCAGCGGTTCGGTCAGATCGAGCGGGCATTCGACGGTGCGCCACCCCGCATCGCGCCTTGCTTGATGCTTGTTCACGCGTTCTTGAACTTCGTCATCCCATATGCGACCGGTGGCGAGGTAAGTCTTTGACATGCCGCTGGAATTTACGAGGGCCTCTGCCCATTCCGACTTGCCCGAGGCCGCCCCACCTAGGGCAAAGGTAGTTCTAGGCAACATCTTCTCACCAAATATTTGAACCAAATGGCATGTCTCTGCGTATCTCCACCAAAGGCCCATCACAAGGTGCGCCGCGCATTTCTCAAGGGGGATACCAAATGTCATTGCAAACCGCTCGCGAATTTTCACTCACCCGCACCGCAATGAAGGCCGAATTGCTCGATGCCGAAACGGAGTTGGAATTGGCCTATGCGTGGCGCGATCACCGGGATGAGGCCGCGTTGCACCGTTTGATCACCGCCTACATGCGTCTGGCGATTTCGATGGCCGGCAAGTTCAAGCGTTACGGCGCGCCGATGAACGATCTGATCCAAGAGGCCGGTCTGGGCCTGATGAAAGCCGCCGACAAATTCGACCCCGACCGCGGCGTGCGTTTCTCGACCTATGCGGTCTGGTGGATCAAGGCGAGCATTCAAGACCATGTGATGCGCAATTGGTCGATGGTGCGGACAGGGTCGACCTCCTCTCAGAAATCGTTGTTCTTCAACATGCGCCGCGTGCAGGCTCGGTTGGAGCGTGAGGCCACGGCCATGGGCGAGACGCTGGATAAGCACCAGCTGCGCCAGATGATCTCGACCGAGATCGGCGTGCCGCTGCATGATGTCGAGATGATGGAAGGCCGTCTGTCGGGCTCGGACTATTCGCTGAACGCCACGCAGAGCGCTGAGGATGAGGGCCGCGAGTGGATCGAAGCACTGGCTGACGAAAGCGCGCAGGCGGCGGAGCGTGTCGAGGAAGAGCATGACACGGCGCAGTTGCGGAACTGGTTGCTGGCGGCAATGCAGGGCCTGTCCGAGCGCGAGCAATTCATCGTGCGCGAACGTAAACTGCGGGATCCGGCGCGTACCTTGGAAAGCCTTGGTGACGAACTCAGCCTCAGCAAAGAGCGGGTCCGCCAGCTTGAGGCCGCGGCCTTTGGCAAGATGCGCAAGTCCCTCGAGATGCAATCGCGTGAGGTCTTTGCCTTTCTGGCCTAACCCCGCATCGCGATCCCTTCCGGGGCTGGCAGATTTCGCCGCCCCGGATTAAGGTCTCCCCAACGCAAACGGGGGGCCTTTATGCTGTCGGGCAAACATATTCTGCTGATCATCGGCGGCGGCATTGCCGCCTATAAATCCCTCGATCTGATCCGGCGTCTGCGCGAGCGTGGGGCCAAGGTAACGCCGGTGCTGACCCGTGCGGGCGAAGAGTTCGTCACCCCACTTTCCGTATCCGCCCTGACCGGGGTGAAGGTCTTTAGCGATCTCTTCGACCTCGGTGATGAGGCCGAGATGGGGCATATCCAACTGAGCCGCGCGGCGGACCTTTTGGTGGTCGCCCCCGCCACGGCAGACCTGATGGCCAAGATGGCGCAGGGGGCTGCGAATGATCTGGCCTCGACGCTGCTTTTGGCCACCGATACGCCGGTGCTGCTGGCACCTGCGATGAACGTGCGGATGTGGCAGCACGCCGCGACGCAGCGCAACATCGCCACCCTGCGCGGCGATGGCATCGCCATGGTCGGACCGAACGACGGAGATATGGCCTGCGGTGAATACGGGCCGGGACGGATGGCCGAACCGCTTGAGATTGTCGCGGCAGTCGAGGCGCGGCTTGGGCAGGGGCCGCTTGCGGGCAAGCGCATCCTCGTCACCTCCGGCCCCACCCATGAGCCGATCGACCCGGTGCGCTATATCGCCAACCGCTCTTCCGGGGCGCAGGGCACAGCCATCGCGCGGGCGCTGGCGGATCTGGGGGCTGAGGTCGTCTTTGTCACCGGCCCCGCCGAGGTCGTCCCGCCCGAGGGCGTCGAGGTGGTGCCGGTGCAAACGGCGCAAGAGATGATGCAGGCGGTAGAGGTCGCACTGCCCGCCGATGCCGCCGTCTTTGCCGCCGCGGTGGCCGATTGGCATGTGCAGGGGGCAGGGGACCGTAAGCTGAAGAAATCTAAAGACGGGCTGCCCAGCCTGTCTTTCGCGGAAAACCCCGACATCCTGAAAACCGTCAGCCAGCGTGGCGAAGGCCGCCCGCCGCTTGTCGTGGGCTTTGCCGCCGAGACCGACGACGTGCTGGCCCATGCCACCGCGAAACGCGTGCGCAAGGGCTGTGACTGGATCGTCGCCAATGACGTCTCCCCCGCCACCGGCATCATGGGCGGGCGCGAGAATGCCGTGACGCTGATCACCGAGGCCGGGGCCGAGGATTGGCCGCGCATGGGCAAAGATGCCGTGGCCGCCCGTCTGGCCGAACGTATCGCCGCAGCACTTGCCTGAGGGGGCGCTATGACTACGATCAAACTCTGCTGGGCCGAGGGCGCGGACCGCAGCCTGCCATTGCCCGCCTATGAAAGCGCCGGGGCCGCGGGGGCGGACCTGCGGGCCAATCTGCCCGGCGGCGCCGTCGATCTGGCCCCCGGCGCGCGGGCGCTGATCTCCACCGGGTTGCAGATGGCGATCCCGCAGGGGTTCGAGGTGCAGATCCGCCCACGCTCGGGTCTCGCGCTGAAGCATGGGATCACCCTGATCAACAGCCCCGGCACCATCGACAGCGATTATCGCGGCGTCGTGGGGGTGATCATGGGTAACATGGGGGCGGAGGCCTTCACCGTCGAACATGGCATGCGCATCGCGCAGATGGTCGTGGCTCCGGTGGTGCAGACGGGCTTCGATCTGGCCGAGCGCCTTGATGAGACCCCGCGCGGCGCGGGCGGGTTTGGCTCGACGGGGGCGCAGTGATGCTGGCTGTTTTGATCATCGCGGCGGCGCTTTGGTTTGGCGGCGGCTTCCTTGGCCTGCCGCGCGGGCTGCGCGCGGGGCTGGTCGGGCTGATGTATCTGGCGCTGGTCGCGCTGCATCTGCTGTTTCCGGCCACCCATCCGCTGCGGCTCGCCACCGGCGGCAGCGCCGCGCCTTGGCTGCTCTTGGGCGGTTTCGTCGTGCTGGTGCTGCTCTACCGGCAGGGGCTGGCGACCCTGCGCGCGCGCGCCACGCCGGACGCGCCGACTGAAGCCCCCACCTCGGGCCGTTTTTCGGAGAGTGAGTTGAACCGCTACGCCCGGCACATCGTGCTGCGTGAGGTCGGCGGCCCCGGGCAGAAGGCGCTGAAGAACGCGAAAGTGCTGGTGATCGGCGCGGGCGGTCTCGGCGCGCCGGTGCTACAGTACCTCGCTGCGGCGGGGGTCGGCACCATTGGGGTGATCGACGATGACGCAGTCGAAAACGCCAACCTGCAAAGGCAGGTGATCCATAAGGATGCTTCCATCGGTATGCCAAAGGTCTTCTCGGCGGAGGCCGAGATGCTGGCCCAGAACCCCCATGTCACCGTGCGCCCCTACCACCGCCGCCTGACCGACGAGATCGCCGAGGAGCTCGTGGCCGACTATGACCTCGTGCTCGACGGGACCGACAATTTCGACACCCGCTACCGGGTGAACGCGGCCTGCGTCGCGACGGCCACGCCGCTCATCTCGGGCGCGCTCAGCCAGTGGGAAGGGCAGCTCAGCGTCTTCGATCCCGCCCGCGGCGCGCCCTGTTATCGTTGCATCTTCCCCGAGGCGCCGGCGGCGGGGCTTGCGCCCTCCTGCGCCGAGGCCGGGGTGATCGGCCCGTTGCCCGGCGTGATCGGCACGATGATGGCGCTGGAGGCCGTGAAGCTCATCACCGGGGCAGGCAGCGTCTTGCGCGGCGAGATGATGATCTACGACGGGCTTTACGGCGAGACCCGCAAGATCGGGCTCAAACGCCGCGCGGGCTGCGAAACCTGCGGCGGGTGATTGCAAGTCACCCCGGCGCGCCCCATCTTGGGCGCAAAGGAGACCTGCATGACTAACCCGCTTCTGACCGATTGGGAGACTCCCTTCGGCATCGCCCCCTTTGACCGCATTTCCGACGATGATTTCGCCCCCGCTTTGGAGGAGGCGCTCACCGCCCACCGGGCCGAGATCGACGCCATCGCCGAGAACCCCGAAGCCCCCAGCTTCGCCAATACCATCGAGGCGCTGGAAGCCTCCGGCGCGGCGCTCGACAAGGTTCTGAGCGTCTTCTTCACCGTCGCAGGCGCAGACAGCAACCCGGCGCGCGAGGCACTGCAGCGCGACTTCTCGCCCAAGCTCGCCGCGCATCAATCGGCGATCTCGGGCAACGCGAAACTCTTTGCCCGCATCAACGCCGTCTGGGAGGCGCGCGACAGGCTCGACCTCAGCGAGGAACAGGCCCGCGTGCTGATGCTGACGCACCGTGGCTTCGTCCGCTCAGGCGCCGCGCTGACGGGGTCGGAGGCCGAGCGCATGAAAGAGATCAAGGCGCGGCTGGCTGTGCTGGGCACGCAGTTTACCCAGAACCTGCTGGCGGATGAGCGCGACTGGTTCATGCCGCTGTCCGAGGACGATCTGACCGGCCTGCCGGATTTCGTGATCGATGCCGCCCGGGCCGCGGGCGAAGAAAAGGGCGCGCGAGGCCCGGTGGTCACGCTGTCGCGCTCGCTCATCACGCCCTTCCTGCAATTTTCGGACCGCCGCGACCTGCGCGAGAAGGCGTTCCGCGCGTGGGAAGCCCGCGGTGCGAACGGCGGCGAGACCGACAACCGCGAGATCGCGGCCGAAACACTCGCCCTGCGCAAGGAGCGCGCGGCGCTATTGGGCTACGACAATTTCGCCGCCTACAAGTTGGAAACCGAGATGGCGAAGACCCCGCAAGCCGTGCGCGACCTGCTGATGTCGGTCTGGAGACCGGCCAAGGCGCAGGCCGACGCCGATGCCGAGGTGCTGACCGCGCTGATGCGCGAGGACGGCGTGAACGGGGCGCTGGAGCCTTGGGACTGGCGCTACTACGCCGAGAAGCGGCGCGCGGCGGAGCATGATCTCGATGAGGCGGCGCTGAAACCCTATTTCCAGCTCGACCGGATGATCGACGCGGCCTTCGACTGCGCCAACCGGTTGTTCGGGCTGGAGTTCGCAGCCCTTGACGTGCCGCTCTACCACCCCGATTGCCGGGCGTGGGAAGTGACGCGGGACGGCCAGCATGTGGCGGTCTTCATCGGTGATTATTTCGCGCGCGGCTCGAAACGGTCGGGCGCGTGGTGCTCGGCGATGCGCGCGCAGGCGAAGTTCCCGCGCGAACAGGCCCCCGTGGTGATCAACGTCTGCAATTTCGCCAAGGGCGATCCAGCGCTGTTGTCCTACGACGACGCCCGCACGTTGTTTCACGAGTTCGGCCATGCGCTGCACCAGATGCTCTCGGATGTGACCTATGAAAGCGTCAGCGGCACCTCGGTGGCGCGCGACTTCGTGGAGTTGCCGAGCCAGCTTTTTGAGCACTGGCTGGACCAGCCAGAGGTGCTGCAGAAATTCGCGACCCATGCGCGGACGGGCGAGGCCATGCCGCGGGAGATGCTCGACAAGGTGCTGGCCGCCGCGACCTTCGACATGGGCTTTCAGACGGTGGAATATATCGCCTCCGCCCTTGTCGATCTGGAGTTCCACGACGGCGAACCACCTGCCGATCCGATGGCGAAACAGGCCGAGGTGCTCAGCAGCATCGGCATGCCGCAGGCGATCCGCATGCGCCACGCCGCCCCGCAGTTCGCGCATGTGTTCTCAGGCGATGGCTATTCCAGCGCCTATTACAGCTACATGTGGTCCGAGGTAATGGACGCCGACGCCTTCGCCGCCTTCGAGGAGGCTGGCGGGGCTTTCGACGCCGAACGCGCCGAGGCGTTGGAGGAACACATCCTCTCGACCGGCGGCAGCCGCGATCCGGCAGAGCTTTACACCGCCTTCCGGGGGCGACTGCCGGGGGTTGAGGCGCTGCTCAAGGGGCGCGGGCTGGCCGCCTGAGCCTTGCCGGGGCCGGGGGTCAATATCCCCGGTCGCGGTCGACCAGATGCAGCAGGGGCTCGCCGGCCTCGCTGCGGCGGATGTTTTCCGCGATGACTTCCGAGGCCGTGTCGTTGCGCGTGGCCGCCGCGATATGCGGGGTCACGGTCACCTTCGGATGCGCCCAATAGGGATGATCCTCGGGCAGCGGCTCTACCCGGAAGACATCGAGCGTTGCATGGGCGATCTGCCCGCTATCGAGCGCTGCCAAGAGCGCATCGTCGTCGATCAGCGGCCCGCGACCGGGGTTGATGATGAAGGCGCCCTCGGGCATTTGCGCCAGCGTCTCGGCATTCAGAACGTTCTGCGTGGCGGGCGTGTCGGGCATCAGGAGCACGGCGATCTCGGCGCGTTTGAGCGCCTCCTTCAGACCCTCGTCGCCATGCAGGCAGCGCACGCCCTCGATTTGCTTTTCGCTGCGCGACCAGCCGGTCACGTCAAAGCCCACTCCCACCAGCGCCTCGGCCACAGCCTGCCCAAGCGCGCCGATGCCCAGCACTGCGACGCTGCGCTCGCGCGCCAGCGGCGGGGTGCGCGGCTCCCATTTGGCATCCTTGCGCAGAATGTCGGTATCCATCCCCAGATGATGGCGCATCACGTGGCCGGTACACCATTCCACCATGCCGTGGGTCAGGCCGAAATCGACCATCCGC
Source organism: Sulfitobacter sp. 1A12056 (assembly GCF_043558125.1). Lineage (NCBI taxonomy): Bacteria > Pseudomonadati > Pseudomonadota > Alphaproteobacteria > Rhodobacterales > Roseobacteraceae > Sulfitobacter > Sulfitobacter sp. 1A12056. The sequence goes on from NZ_JBIFFY010000004.1 coordinate 40,580, forward strand.
GCCAGGGGGATCTTGAGGGTCTCATTGCCGGTGATCGCCTCCACCCCGGCCCAGAGGTTCAGCACCGCCTTGGCGCGGGTATAGGGGGTGAAATCCTGCAAATCGCTGTTGGGGGCGTAGACGATATAGTCGACCTCTTCAGGCGGCAGATCGGTGGCCAGCGTGAAATCCTGCCCCGGCAGTGCTTTGCGCAGCGCTTCGTTCAAAGGCTGTTCGTAGCCGTCCCAGCGTTCGGCTTTAGCGGCGAAGAGAATGTTGATCGTCATGAATTACCTCGGTCTATGAACATGCGCCGATTGCACCAAGCCGAAGGCCAGCAGCAGCACCAGCATGGCCGAGCCGCCATAGCTCACCATCGGCAGCGGCACGCCGACCACGGGGGCCAGCCCCATGACCATCGACATGTTAACGGCGAAAAAGAGAAAGAAGTTAAGCGCGATGCCAAGGGTCAGCAGGCTTGAGAAGCGGTCCTTGTTCTTCACCGCCGAAGCCACGCAGAACAGGATGATCAGCGCGTAAAGACCCAGAAGGGAGACGCCGCCGACGAAACCGAACTCTTCGGCCAGCGTGGTGAAGATGAAGTCGGTGTGTTTCTCGGGCAGGAAGTTCAGCCGCGACTGGGTGCCTTGCATATAGCCGCGCCCCGACCAGCCGCCCGAGCCGAGCGCAATCTTGGATTGGGTGATGTGATAGCCCGCGCCAAGCGGGTCTTGGCTGGGGTCAAGGAATGTATCGATGCGGCGGTATTGGTAGTCTTTCAGCAATTGCCACGGCGTTCCGCGCGATTGAAAGACAGCGGTGACCAGCCCGATGGCGGCGGTGATAACGGCGGCGAAATAGGCCCAATGCACGCCTGCAAGGAACATCAGCCCGCCGCCCGCGGTCAACAGGAGGATCGAGGTGCCCAAATCGGGCTGTTTTAGCACCAGCGCGGTGGGGATCACGATGATCAGGATCGGCACCAGCACCCAAAAAGGGCGCGAGACCTTTTTGACCGGCAGCCAGTCGTAATAGGCCGCCAAAAACAGGACCAGCGTGATCTTCATCAGTTCCGACGGTTGCAACCGCATGAAGCCGATGTCGATCCAACGCTGCGCGCCCATGCCGACCGAGCCGAAAAGTTCGACCGCGACCAGCAGCACCAAGGTCGCCCCATAGGCCACGCCCGACAGGTTGCGCCAAAGCCAGATCGGCACCATCGCCACGGTGAACATGATCGCCATGCCCATGGCGAAACGTTTCATCTGCGGTTCGGCCCAAGGGGAGAATGACCCGCCCGCAACCGAATAGAGCATCAGAAAACCGACGCCCGCGACACTGGTCAGCAGGATCGCCAGCGGCCAGTTCATAAAGAGGATCTTGCGCAGCCCTGTGGGGACGGATTTGACCGTATGCTCAAGATAGCTCATGCCTGATCCTCCCCCTGTAGATTGGCGGTGGTCTCGGGCGTGGTGTTGCGCAGTTCCTCTTGCTGGGTGGCGATGCGGCCCCGGTCGGACTTGGGGTAGGCTTCGAGCGGCGGCTCGCCGCCCGCCATGGCCTGCAACATCACGTCGCGCGCAATCGGGGCCGCGGCTGTCGAGCCGCCGCCGCCGTGTTCCACCAGCACGCAGGCTGCGTATTTCGGTTTGTCATAGGGCGCAAAGCAGACAAAAAGCGCGTGGTCGCGGCGTTCCCACGGCAGGTCGGCGTTGCTGGTCACGCCGCGGGCGCGTTCGGCGGCGGTGATGTTGCGCACCTGACTGGTGCCGGTCTTGCCCGCCATGCGCATCGTGTCGTCGATGATGCGGCTGCGGTAGCCGGTGCCGCGGCGGTCGTTCACCACGTCGTACATCGCCTTGCGCAATTGGCGCAGGTTGTTTTCGTTCAGCCCCATCGGTTCGCCCGCGCCGCTGGGTTGCTCTACCCCATCGATGGATTTGATCAGCCGCGGCGTCACCGCGCGGCCCGTGGCGATCCGCGCGCTCATCACCGCCAATTGCAGCGGGGAGGAGAGGGTGAAACCCTGCCCGATAGAGGCGTTGACCGTGTCGCCGACGACCCAATCCTCACCCCGGGCCGAGCGTTTCCACTGTTTCGTGGGCGCCAGCCCGCCCGCGACCGAGGACAGCGCAAGATCATGTTTGATCCCAAGGCCAAAGCGGTTCGCCATGGCGGTGATCTTTTCGATCCCGACTTTTACCGCCAGATCGTAGTAATAGACATCGCAGGATTGTTTCAGCGAATGTTGCAGGTCGACCCAGCCGTGGCCCGCGCGTTTCCAGCAGTGGAACCGCCGCCCCGCGACCTCCAGATGACCGGGGCAATAGACCGTCTCATCGGGGGTGACGATGCCCTCTTCGATGGCGGCAAGCGCCACGATCATTTTGAAGGTCGAGCCGGGCGGGTAGGTGCCCTGTATGGGTTTGTTCACCAAGGGGCGGTATTTGGAATTGAGCAGCGGATTGTAATCCGCCGAAGAGATGCCGCCGATAAAGAGGTTCGGGTCATAGCTGGGCGAGGATGCAAGCGCGGCCAGATCGCCATTCTCGCAGTCGATGATGACCACGGCGGCGCTTTCCTCGCCCAGACGGGCCTGCACATAGCGTTGCAGATTGGCGTCCACGGTCAGTTGTAGATCGGCCCCGGCCTGCCCCTCGCGCCGCTCCAACTCGCGCATCACGCGGCCCGTGGCGTTCACCTCTACATGTTTGGTGCCCGCCGCACCGCGCAGCAGGTTTTCGGCGCGGGCTTCGACGTTGATTTTGCCGATCTGGAAACGCGGGATGCGCAGCACCTGATCGGGGTTTTCCAGCGCGTCGAGGTCGGCTTGGCTCACCCGGCCCACGCGGCCCACCACATGGGCGAAATCCGCGCCGCGCGGGTAGACGCGGGTCAGGCCCACTTCGGGCGTGACGCCGGGCAGGGCGGGGGCGTTGACGCTGACTTTGCTCACGACTTCCCAACTCACGTCATCAACGATGGTGACGGGCAGGAATGGGGCAGAGCGCGACATTTCGGTCATGGCGCGTTCGCGGGTCTCCTCGTCGATCTCGATGACTTGGGCGAGCCGCTCCATCACGGCTTCCACGTCGCCCGCATCCTCGCGGACCATGACGATCCGGTAGGAGGGCACGTTATCGGCAAGCTGTATGCCGTTGCGGTCGAAAATCTCACCCCGGGCGGGGGGGATCAGGCGGATGTTGATGCGGTTCTCTTCGGCCAGCAGGCGGAACTGGTCGGCCTGATCGACCTGTAGATAGCGCATGCGCGCGGCCAGCCCGCCCATGAACAGCAGTTGCGCCCCGCCCAAAAGGGCGGCGCGGCGCGTCAGGCGCGTGTGGGTTGCATCATTGTCGGCGCGGCTTCGTCTCATCTCATCGCTCCCCGATCACACCCGTTTGCCAAGCGCATCCAGATCGCCCGGCGCGGTCTTGCGCACGCCCATGATACCATGGGTCACCGCCACGATCAGCGGATAAGCGAGCGTCGTCAGTGCCAATTCCGTGAGGTTCAGCGTCAGCGAAGGCGTCGGCACCAGCGCAAGGCTCAGGAGAATCCGGTTGGCAAAGATCACCATGGTCAGGATCACCGCCACGGTCAGCCATTCGGCGGCAAAGCTCGCGTCCCGCAGGTGCCGCCCCCGCGATTTGAGGTTCTCGACCCCGATCAAGGCCAGAACCGCCCAAAGGCCGGGCGGGCGTTGCAGCAACAGGTCCGCCAGCAGAAAGACCAGCGCCAGAAAAAGCGAGGGCACGTATTCAGGCCGTCGGAGCCCCCAAGCACAGGCAAAGCCCAGCAGCAGGTCCGGCCCGGCCCAAGCCCGCGGGGTCGTCTCAAGCGGGAGGAGGTGGAAGAACAGGATCACCAGCGCCAGCGCGACAAAGCTCAGGCGCATGACCCAAAGGCGGCTGCGCGACAGATCGGTCATGGCTGCACCCCGACCGGCGCTGCCGGATCGGCCAAGGGGCCGTCGGAGGTGATGACATGGGCGGTGTCCGGCACGGTTTCATTGCCGTGGTGGCGCAGCACGCGCAGGAATTCCAACCGTTCGTAATCCGCCGCCAGCCGCACGCGCAGCCGCCCGCCCGGATCGGCGGCGACCTGTCCAATCAGGATGCCCGCGGGGAACACGCCGCCATCGCCCGAGCTGATCACCCGGTCGCCGGGGCGGACCAGCTCGCGGTTCTCGATGAAATCCAAGGGCGGCGCGGCGCTGTTGTCGCCCGCCACGATGGCCCGTTGTCCCGAAGGCTGGATCGTCGCCGGGATGCGGCTTGAGGCATCGGTCAGCAGGATCACCCGCGCGGTGTTCTTGCCCACGCCCGCGATGCGGCCCACAAGGCCGATGCCGTCCATCGTGGCCCAGCCTTCGACCAGCCCGTCGCGCGCGCCGACGTTCAGAAGCACCGATTGGCGATAGGGCGAGCCGCTGTCGGCCAGCACCGTGCCGGTGATGAAGGTCAGCCGTGGGTCGAGCCGCACGTTGTTGAGGTCCAGCAGCCGGGCGTTCTCTTGCTCAAGTTGCAGCGCGGCCTCTTTCCACGCCTGCATCTGCCGCAGTTCCGAGCGCAGCTCGCGGTTCTGCTCGCTCAGGCGCTGGTAGCTTTGGAAGTCGCGCAAGAGGTTGATGGTGCCGGTGACCGGGGCCATGGCCCAGTCGAGATTGGGCACGAAACGATCCGTCACCTGCGCGCGAAAGCGTTCAACGCGGGGGCTGTCAATGCGCCAAAGTAGGAAGATGCCGGTCAGCGCCAATACCAACACGACCAGCAGCAGCCGCCGCAGCGGGCCGGTGAAATCGCTGGAACTGGAACGGTCCTTGGCCATCTGTGCCGAAACTCCCACCCGGTCAGGCGGGGCGTCTTCGCCACGTGCCGGGTCTGGCTAACTTGCCAGTGTTAACTGTCGTAGTCGATCGCGTGGCGCAGCTGCTTCTCGTATTCCAGCGCCTTGCCGGTGCCGAGGGCCACGCAGTTGAGCGGCTCATCCGCGACTGAGATCGCAAGCCCGGTCTGTTCGCGCAGCGCCAGATCGAGGTCGCCCAAAAGCGCGCCGCCGCCCGTGAGCATCACGCCGCGGTCAACGATGTCGGCGGCCAGGTCGGGCGGGGTGGTCTCCAGCGCGGTCATCACTGCCTCACAGATCTGCTGCACCGGTTCGGCCAGCGCCTCGGCGATCTGGGCTTGGGTGACTTCGATCTCTTTCGGCACGCCGTTCAACAGGTCGCGGCCGCGGATCTGCATCGAGGTGCCGCGCCCGTCGTCGGGCATCCGCGCCGTGCCGATGGAGGTCTTCACCCGCTCGGCCGTCGTCTCCCCGATCAACAAGTTCTGCTGGCGGCGCAGGTAGCTGATGATGCCCTCGTCCATCCGGTCACCGCCGACACGGACCGAGCGGGCATAGACGATGTCACCCAGCGACAGCACCGCGACTTCGGTCGTGCCGCCGCCGATGTCGACGACCATATTGCCGGTGGGGTCGGTGATCGGCATCCCCGCGCCGATGGCCGCAGCGATAGGCTCTGCAATCAGGCCGGCGCGGCGCGCGCCTGCCGACAGCACCGACTGGCGGATCGCGCGTTTCTCAACCGGGGTGGCGCCATGCGGCACGCAGACGATGATCTTGGGTTTCGAGAAGGTCGAGCGCTTGTGCACCTTGCGGATGAAGTGCTTGATCATCTCCTCGGCGGTGTCGAAATCCGCGATGACCCCTTCGCGCATCGGGCGGATCGCCTCGATGCTGCCCGGGGTGCGGCCCAGCATGAGTTTCGCATCCTCACCCACGGCGAGCACTTTCTTGACACCGTCCTTGACGTGATAGGCCACAACCGAAGGTTCGCTCAACACGATGCCCTTGCCCTTGACGTAAACCAGCGTGTTCGCGGTGCCGAGGTCGATCGCCATATCAGAGGAGAACAGGCCGCGGAATTGATCGAGGATGGACATAGAGTAGCGGAGCCTTGCAACTATTCGGACAGGCCCGCCTGCATGGGTCCACGCGCGGGCTATTGGCTCTTATAGGGCGCACGGGGTCAGGGTGAAAGGGGCAAGACCGCAAAGGTGGCGCGATATTGCCGCCGCGCTATCATAGAGCGGAATATTTAGGGCGCAGCACAGGCAGAGGACGGCGATACCATGCAGAAGTTACAGACACTTGGGGTGCATCACATTACCCTCACCGGGGCGGACCGGCAAAGCTCCATCGACTTTTGGGAGGGGGTGTTGGGGATGCCTTTCATCTTTGACCAGCCCAATCTGGATGACCCGGACGAGGGGCATTTGTATTTCGATCCCGGCGATGGTCGGCTGATCACGATCTTCACCAATGAGAACCGCAAGCGGGTGCACAACCGCACGCCGATGGACCCGGGCTGCGTGCATCATCTGGCCTTCGAGGTGGACCGCGCGATGTTTGATCAGGTGCCCGCGCGGTTGGAGGCGCGGGGCATCGGGCATTCCGGCGTGAAGGACCGCGGCTTCATGCATTCGATCTATTTCAAGGATCCGCTGGGGCTGTTGATCGAACTGGCTTGCTACACTTTCATCCCACCGCGCGGGTCGAGCCATGCCGAGGTGATGCTGGAGGCCCACAAGCTGCGCGTGGCGGCGGGGGATGATCATATCCAGCGCCAGCATCTCGCGGATGCAGTGGTGAAGATCGTAGAGCGGGGGCAGGCGTCGCTGAGTGACGATCGTGGGGCGAAGAATCCGTATTGAAGTTGCCACCGGGCCCGGAATCAAGCCGCAGGCGCCGGGCCATCGCCTGCCCGCCCGTCACGCCAAAGGCGTGCCGATATACACTGGCGCACCTTTGGTGCGACCGGGTAGGCGATTTGGTGAGGCTGGGTGCGACCTTGCCAGCGCACATCATGGTTGAGCCATAAAGTGACACGGGGCACCCGCTGGATCGCCAACCCGCGGGCAGGCGGTGCCCCTCGGTTGACGAATGCCACCGGGCCCGGAATCAAGCCGCAGGCGCCGGGCATCGCCTGCCCGCCCGGACGGGGGGGCGATTTAGTGAGGCTGGGTATGCCATTTTGAGGGTGCGCCATGGCAGATCAATAAAGTGGTATGAACTAAGGTTTGGTTCGCCACCCCGCGGGCAGGCGATGCCCTACTTCCATACTGTATACGTAAAAAGGCGGGGTCACCCCCGCCCCATAATTCAACTCACATCTTTATAATTAATCTCGCGCTTGTCCGTGCCACCCTTCTCGCGCCGCACCAACAGGCGGTTCAGCGCGTGGATATAGGCTCGCACGCTCGCCACCACGGTATCGGTATCCGCCGACTGGCCGGTCACGATGCGGCCCTCTTCCTCCATCCGCACGGAAACCGTCGCCTGCGCGTCGGTGCCCTCGGTCACCGCATGCACCTGATAAAGCTGCAACCGCGCGGAATGCGGCACCAGCGCCTTGATGCAGTTGAACGCCGCATCGACGGGGCCGTCGCCGGTTTGGTTGGTGGTCTGCTCTGCGCCGTCGATCTCAAGCATCATGTCGGCGGTCTGCGGGCCATCGGTGCCGCAAACGACCTTGAGCGATTTCAGGCGAATGCGGTCTTCCTCGGGGTCCGTCGCGGTCCGCATCAGCGCGATGAGGTCGTCTTCGTAGATTTCCTTCTTGCGGTCGGCCAATTCCTTGAACCGCACAAAGACATCCTTGAGCTGGTTGTCGCCCAGTTCAAACCCGAGCTCTTCGAGCTTGGACCGCAACGCGGCGCGGCCCGAATGCTTGCCCATGACGATATTGGTCTCGGTCAGGCCCACGTCCTCGGGGCGCATGATCTCGAAAGTCTCGGCGTTCTTCAGCATGCCGTCTTGGTGGATGCCGCTTTCGTGCGCGAAGGCGTTCTTGCCGACAATGGCCTTGTTGAATTGCACGGCAAAGCCCGACACGGCGGCGACACGGCGCGAGATGTTCATGATCTTGCGGCTGTCGATGCGGGTCTCATAGGGCATGATGTCATTGCGCACCTTGAGCGCCATGACGACCTCTTCCAGCGCGGTATTGCCCGCGCGTTCGCCCAAGCCATTGATGGTGCATTCGATCTGCCGCGCGCCAGCCTCGACGGCAGCGAGGCTGTTGGCCGTCGCCATGCCGAGGTCGTTGTGACAATGGGTGGCAAAGACGATCTCATCCGCACCGGGCACGTTTTCCAGAAGCTTCGCGATCAGATCGGCGCTCTCGCGAGGGGCGGTGTAGCCCACGGTGTCGGGGATGTTGATCGTGGTGGCACCCGCCTTGATGGCGATCTCCACCACCCGGTAGAGGTAGTCAAGCTCGGTCCGCGTGGCATCCATCGGCGACCATTGCACGTTGTCGCAGAGGTTGCGCGCGTGGCTCACCGTCTCATGGATGCGGTCGGCCATCTCGTCCTTGGTGAGGTTCGGAATGGCGCGGTGCAGGGGCGAGGTGCCGATGAACGTGTGAATGCGCGGCTGGGCTGCGTGTTTCACCGCTTCCCAGCAACGGTCGATATCGCCCAGTTGCGCCCGGGCAAGGCCGCAGATCACGGAATTCTGGCTCTGCCGCGCGATCTCGGACACCGCTTTGAAGTCGCCCTCTGAGGCGATGGGAAAGCCGGCCTCGATAATGTCGACGCCCATCTCGTCCAAGAGCGAGGCGATCTCAAGCTTCTCGGCATGGGTCATCGTCGCCCCGGGGGATTGTTCGCCATCCCGCAAGGTGGTGTCAAAAATCAGCACACGGTCCTGTTTCGTCATATCTGTCATCCTGGGTTCTTTCTTTGCTGGTATCCTTGGCGCGCAACACATCCCTCTGAGCGGGCGCGCCGAAGGGCACGCTCAGAGGCGGATTAGGTGCAGCAAGTTGGCGCGCAGCAGGCCCGCGCAGTTGCGCGGCAGGGTCGGGATATGGACGGCCTGTGTCATGGGAGTAGTTATACGCCCGTCTTTTCAAATGAAAAGGGGGTGTTGCGGCTTTTGTTTGCCCCTGCGTCAGCGCCGCCTATCTGCCAATAAGCAAGGGAGATCAGGATGCAGCGACAAGTGATACCATGGGTGGCGGCATGAGCGCGCGGGTGCTGGTAATTGGGGCCAGCGGCGGGATCGGCGCGGCGCTAAGTGCGGCTCTGCGTGCGCGCGGCGATACGGTGACGGCCCTGTCCCGCACGGGCGATGGGCTGGACCTGACGGATGAGGCATCGGTCAATGCCGCGCTGGAGGGGCTGAGTGGCCCTTTCGACGCGGTGATCGTCGCCACCGGCGCGTTGGAGATCGACGGGGCCACACCAGAGAAATCGCTGCGTGCCGTCACGCAAAAGGCGATGCTGGATCAGTTCGCGCTGAACGCGGTCGGCCCGGCGCTGGTGCTGCGCCACGCAGCAAGGCTTTTGCCCCGCGACAGGCGTGCGGTGTTCGCCGTGCTCTCGGCGCGGGTCGGCTCCATCGGGGACAACCGTCTGGGCGGGTGGATCAGCTATCGCAGCGCCAAGGCGGCGGTGAACCAGATCGTGCATACCGCCGCGATCGAGCTGAGCCGCAGCCATCCGCAAAGCATCTGCGTGGCGCTGCATCCCGGCACTGTGGAGACACCATTCACCGAGAAATACCTTGGCCGCCATCCGGCTGTTCCGGCTCCCCAAGCGGCGGGCAATCTACTGCGGGTGATCGATGGGCTGACCCCGGACGATAGCGGCGGGTTCTTCGACTGGGCCGGAGAGGCGGTGCCGTGGTGAGCCGTTTGATCTTGGTCTTGGGCGATCAACTCTCGCTAAACCTGTCGTCCCTGCGCGAAGCGGATAAGGCGCGCGATGTGGTGGTCATGGCCGAAGTGGCGCAAGAGGCGGAATATGTCCGCCACCACCCTAAGAAGATCGCGCTGGTCTTTGCCGCGATGCGCAAGTTCGCGCGTGCGTTGGAGAAAGACGGCTGGACGCTGCGCTATACCCCCTTGGACGATCCCGAGAATGCGGGCTCAATCGTGGGCGAATTGCTCCGCCGTGCGGAAGAGGCGGGCGCGGGTGAGGTGATCGTGACCGAGCCGGGGGAGTGGCGGCTGATCAACGCGCTGACCCACGCGCCGATCCCCACACGGCTTGTGCCGGATGACCGCTTCATCGCCAGCCGCAAACGGTTCGAGGATTGGGCCGAGGGGCGCAAGGCGCTCAGGATGGAATACTTCTACCGCGAGATGCGCCGCGAGACGGGGTTGTTGATGGAGGGCGATGACCCCGCAGGCGGCAAGTGGAATTTCGACCACGACAACCGCAAACCTCCGAAAGAAGGGCTGGATATCCCCGACCCGCTGACCTTCGCCCCCGATGCGGAGGTGGAGGCGGTGCTGGAACTGGTGACGGCGCGCTATGGCGACAACTTCGGCGATCTGCACCCCTTTGACTTTGCCACGACGCGCGCGGAAGCCTTGCAAGTGTTGGCGCATTTCATCGCCCACGCCCTGCCGCGTTTCGGCGACTATCAGGACGCGATGCTAGAGGGGCAGCCCTATCTCTTTCACGCGCTGATCTCGCCCTATCTCAACCTCGGGCTGCTGGACCCGTTAGAGGTCTGCCGCGCTGCTGAGGAAGCCTGGCAGGCGGGAGACGTGCCGATCAACGCCGCCGAAGGGTTTATCCGCCAGATCCTCGGTTGGCGGGAATATGTGCGCGGCATCTATTTCCTCGAAGGGCCGGACTATGTTGAGCGCAACGTGCTGCGCCACGACCGGGACTTGCCTGCCTTTTACTGGGGCGCCGATACCCAGATGAATTGCCTGCGTCAGGCGATTGGCCAGACCCAGAAACACGCCTATGCCCACCATATCCAACGGCTGATGGTGACGGGCAATTTCGCCCTGCTGGCCGGGATCGACCCGCATCAGGTGCATGAGTGGTATCTGGAGGTCTACGCCGACGCCTATGAATGGGTCGAAGCGCCCAACACGGTGGGCATGAGCCAATTCGCCGATGGCGGGGTGATCGCCTCGAAACCCTATGTGTCGTCCGGAGCCTATATCAACCGCATGTCGGATTACTGCAAAGGGTGCAGCTATAGCGTCAGCACCAAGGCGGGCCCGAAGGCCTGCCCCTTCAACCTGCTCTACTGGCATTTCCTTTACCGCCACCGCGAGCGGTTTCAGGGCAACATGCGGATGAAAAACATCTATGCCACTTGGGACCGTATGGACGACGACCGGCGCGAAGCGGTCCTGCGCGATGCGGATAAATGGTTGCAGCGGTTGGACGCGGGCGAGACGGTCTAGGCCGTCGCTGCTTTCAAACGCGGGCCGGGAACGGTTGGCCCGTTGCGCGCCTTCGCCGCTGCGATCCGCCCTGCAAGCCTCTGCGCGCTCTGCGGCGCGTGGCCCGCCGCCACGCAGTCATCAACGTTGCCGCCGTCCTCCAGCAGGATGCGCAGGATGGCGTCCTCTGCACGGGCCTTTTCCGTGTCGGGGGAGGAGGCCGGGCTGGGCGCCGGCCCCTGCATCCATGCCCGCGCCGTCTTGCTGCGCCAGTCGCAAAGTGCCCGCACCTCGGTTTGGTACAGGTCTTTGACCGGGTTGAAATCCCCCGGCAGGGCCACAGTCCCCATGGCGGCGGCGGATTTGTTCTGTGCCGTCAGCAGCATCTCCCCCGCGTCATCGGCCAAGGCGTGCAGCATCAGGCCGCGCAGGGGAGGGGTGAGCGTCTCGGTGCTGACTTCTGCCCCGAGCGCGGCCAGTTCATCCCGCAGCGCGGCGTGCAGATTGTCCGACAGCGGCAGGGCAATCTGGCGGACATTCTCGGCCCCCAAGGCATCCCGCGCGATTGCCGCCGCGAGTGCGGTATCGTTCCCCTCGGCCTGTTCGATCAGCACTTTGGAAGCGCCGGTTTTGGCAACATAGTCCCGCAGCCCCACGACCAAGGCCAGATAGTCCCGTTCCAGCGCATCTGGCTGCGGCGCGAAGGCGCTTTCGGCGATGCTCCAGCCCTCGGGACCGCGCTCTAGATCGACATGGGCAAACGCTGTGTCGAAGGCGGGCATCTGCAATGCCAGCTTGCCGCCGGGGTTCAGCGCGAATGTGGCGCCGTCGAAAACCGTCTCACCCTCGCCGCCGGTCATGTTGAGGTGGATCACCGGCAATTCCGTTTCGATCACCCGCGCGACCATGTGGTTGAGGCGCCGCTCCATCGCGCCGCGCAAATGGGGCGCGGCATGGGGGATCAGCAGCAGTTCGGCCCCCGTCTCGGCCTGCGTTTCGGCCACGTCGCCCGTCTCACCATCCGCGCCGATGGGAGAGCCGATGCGCAGCCCCGCCACCGCATAGGGGCCGCTGATCGGCACGGGATCGAAGGGCGCGCGCGGTCGGGGCGCGTGTTGCAGCACCCTGTGCGCGATCTTTCCGCCTTGCAGAATAAGGTAAGCGTTGTGGAGCTTGCCCGCCGCGACCCACGGCGCGCCAAGTGCCAAGGCGGGGCCATCAGCACAATGCGCGGCCAACGCTTCAAGCTGCGCCAAGACATCGTGCTGAAAGGCAGGGTTTTGCGACAGCCCTTGCGCGTCATGCCCGGTCAGGAAGAGTTCGGGCAGGGCGACCATCTGCGCGCCTGCGTCGCGCCCGGCCTGCCATGCGTTGCGGGCCAATGCCGCGTTGCCGGTCAGATCACCGGCGGTGGGGTTCAACTGCCCGAGGGTGAGGCGGAAACGGTCTGACATGGCAAGGCTCCGGGCTGGCTGGCACCGGGTGGGTCTAGCAGATCGGACCGGGGGCGAAACCCCCGTGCGCAGAGCTGACCCGCAGCACCGGGTGCGCGGGATCCGCCCAAACCGGCGTGCCCCTCTTGCAAACACGTTGCCTCTGCCCTCTATCACCCGTAACCTCGGGCCGAATGCCACTTAACGAGATCGGGAATTTCCGCCCATGTTGCACCGCAGCCTGCCCCTCTGTCTGATCGCCCTTCTGGCCACGCCGCTTGCGGCGCAGGACGGGCAGGTGCTGACCAAGGAATATGACGACGGCGGCATCTATGAGGGCACCTTTCAAGGCGGTCTTCAGCATGGCACCGGCACCTATAAGCTGCCCAATGGCTATGAATACTCCGGCGAATGGGTCGAGGGGGAGATCAAGGGCGAAGGCGTCGCGCGTTTCCCCAATGGGTCGGTCTATGAAGGCAATTTCGCCAAGGGCAAGCCTGACGGTCTGGGCAAGATCACCTTTGCCGATGGCGGCACCTATGAGGGCGAATGGGAAGCGGGCGCGATCATGGGGCAGGGCGTGGCGATCTACGCCAATGGCGTGCGCTATGAGGGCGCGTTCCGCAACGCCAAACACCACGGCAAAGGCGTGATGCAAAGCCCCGGTGGCTATGAATACAAGGGCGATTGGGTCGATGGCGTCAAACAGGGCGTCGGCACGATCACCTATCCCGATGGCGCGGTCTATGAAGGTGAGATCGAAGCCGGCAAACGCAGCGGCGAAGGCACGCTGACCATGCCCGACGGGCTGGTCTATGTGGGCAAATGGAAAGACGGCCAGATCGACGGCACCGGCACACTGACCCAACCCAATGGCGACGTCTACGAAGGCACGCTGGTCGCGGGGCGGCGTGAGGGCAAGGGCAAGGTCACCTATGAAAACGGTGACACCTATGAGGGCGACTTCAAGGATGACCGCCGCGATGGGCAGGGTACCTTCACCGGCACCGATGGCTATGTCTATACCGGCTCTTGGGTGGCGGGGCAGATCGAAGGCGAGGGTCAGGTGACCTATCCTGACGGGTCGGTCTATGTCGGCACCTTCCGCAATGATCTGGCCGATGGTACGGGCAAGATCACCTATCCCGATGGCTCCACCTATGAGGGCGAATGGGTCGCCGGGGTGATCGAGGGCGAGGGCATCGCCACCTATACCAACGGCGTGGTCTATGAAGGCGCGTTCAAGGACGCCCGTAACCACGGCCAAGGCGTGATGACCTATGCCGATGGCTACCGCTATGAGGGCGGCTGGCAAGACGGCCAGCGGCATGGGCAGGGCAAGGCGACCTATCCCGATGGCACCGTTTACGAGGGGGCCTTTAGGGACGGCCAGCGCCACGGTCAGGGCAAGATCACCATGGCCAGCGGTTTCGTCTATGAGGGCGAGTGGACCGAGGGTGAGATCGAAGGGCAGGGTGTTGCGACCTATGCCAATGGCGATGTCTATGAGGGCACATTCAAAGCGGGCAAGCGGCAGGGCAGCGGCACCATGCGCTATGCCAGCGGCGAGGAAGCCTCAGGCCAATGGGAGAACGGCGCGCTGAGTGATGGGGCTAGCGAGGCCGAAGCCTCGGAAGCGGCGGAGGCGGCTTCGGAAGAGGCTGGCGGTGAGGACGCGGCCACCGAAACACCCGCGCCCGAGGACAGCACCGGCGCGGATACGTCAGAGGCCACGCCCGCGCAGACCGGCACCGCAGCAGACGGGGGCTGACCCCCGCCTTTGCTGGACAACGCCCGCGCCCTGTGGCAAGCCCGCGCGCAACAGGAGTACGCCAGATGTCCAACCCCACAATCACCCGTTTCGCCCCGTCCCCCACTGGCTATATCCATGTGGGCAACCTGCGCACCGCGCTGATGAACTACCTCATCGCGCGCAAGGCGGGCGGTACTTTCATCCTGCGCATCGATGACACTGATCCCGAGCGCAGCAAGGAAGAATATGTCGATGGCATCAAGCAAGACCTCGAATGGCTGGGTCTGGAGTGGGACCGGGTCGAGCGTCAGTCCGAGCGGCTGGACCGCTACCACGCCGCCGCCGATGACCTGCGCGAGAAGGGCCGTTTCTACGAGGCTTTCGAGACGCCGACGGAGTTGGACCTCAAGCGCAAGAAACAGCTCAACATGGGCAAGCCGCCGGTCTATGACCGCGCCGCGCTGAGCCTGTCGGACGAAGAGAAAGCCGCCCTTCGGGCCGAACGCGGCGATGGGGTCTGGCGCTTCAAGCTGGATCACGCGCGGATCGAATGGGATGACGGCATTCTTGGCGATATCTCCATCGACGCGGCCTCGGTCAGTGACCCGGTGCTCATCCGCGGCGACGGGCAGATCCTTTATACATTGGCGAGCGTTGTGGACGACACCGAGATGGGCGTGACCCATGTGGTGCGCGGCTCGGACCATGTGACCAACACCGCCACGCAAATCCAGATCATGGAGGCGCTTGGGCAGGGTAATGTCCCCTCCTTCGCGCACCACTCCCTGTTGACCGGCCCGCAGGGCGAGGCGTTGAGCAAGCGTTTGGGCACATTGGCGCTGCGCGATCTGCGTGAGCAGGGGGTCCAGCCCTTCGCGCTTCTGAGCCTGATGGCGCGGCTCGGGTCCTCCGATCCGGTGGAACTGCGCACGGATATGGCAGAGCTGATCGACGGCTTCGACATCAACCGCTTCGGCTCGGCCCCGACGAAATTCGACGTGGCTGACCTCTTCCCGCTGACTGGGCGCTACTTGCAGCAATTGCCGCTGGAAGCCGTGAAAGACGACATCACCGCTCTCGGCGTGCCTGAGGATAAGGCCGCGCAGTTCTGGGCCGTGACGCGCGAGAATATCTCGACCCTGAAAGACCTCGGCCCTTGGTGGGCCATGTTCCGCGACGGGGCGGAGCCCGTGATTGCCGAGGAAGACCGCGAATTCGTGGCGCAGGCCATGCTGCTGCTGCCCGAAATGCCCTTCGATGAGACCACTTGGTCCAGCTGGACCGCAGCGGTCAAGGAAGCCACGGGCCGCAAGGGGCGCGGGCTGTTCCGGCCATTGCGTCTGGCGCTGACGGGGCAGGAGCATGGGCCGGAGATGGCGCAGGTGATGCCGCTGTTGCAGGTGGTGAGGGCGCGCGGCTGATTGGCGTGCTTGGGGGCTTGAGGCAGCCTCCCGGGGGCGCTGCCCCCGGACCCCCGAGGGTATTTGAGAAAGGATGAAGGAAGTTTTGGGGGGGCGTGTTTTGGCCCTTAGAAGTTCCTTGCGGCGAAGGTTGTTTCGGCGCGTTCTTTGATCTGCACTGACAGGCGATCCATGTGCTGGTCGACCACGGCGGTTTCCGCCTCTGTCAGCGTTTGGTGGCGCGGGTAGAGGGGGGCTGCGCGGTCGTCGAGGATGGGCGTGTCCCAGCCGTCGGTCGTGTCGAAGAAACGTGCTGCGCCATCGGTGCCGAATTCGCGCAGGAAGCCTTGGACCACCACATCGAGGTAGCTGAGCAGGATGACGTGATCGCCGTGGGTCACCGCGATGTCGGCGGGGATCGCGTAATGGGCGATGTCGGGGGCGGGGGTCAGGTCATGCACCACCGCGCCGCCTGAGGCGTGGCGTTCGTAGCTGTATTCGCGTTTGTCCAGCGCTGCCCAATCCGCGCCCGGCACGGCGGCGATCAGCCCGTCGATCCGGGCGGCGGGGTGCTGCACCACGGAAAGATAGACGATATCGCGGCCTTCGGTGCGGACCCATTGGCGGCGCCAGCCGTCGAGCTGCGCCGGGCGGGCATCGGGGTAGCTATGGGTGTTGCGGTTCACGAGGCTGCCGTAGCCAAAGAAATAGGGGGTCATGCGGGGTGCTTTCCATCTGCCGTGTTGCCGGTAAGAAAACATGTGTTGCATCGGCTCACAAGCATGCTTGACGCAGAGGTATGCCCCAGCATACGAAAGGCCCAATCGTCACGGGAGAATCGGTTAACGCCGATGCCGAAGGAGCAACCGCCCCGGAAACTCTCAGGCCCCAGGACCGTGATGTGACCAAGACTCTGGAGAGGGGCGCGGATGCGCACGCCGAAGGGATAACGATCTCAGGCGGAAGGACAGAGGGGGCATCAGGCGCAGCATTTGCGGCGCCAAGGTGCCGGCATGGTCAAAAGGTCATCCGGAAGCGACAGGAAAGGCGAACCGGATGAGCGATCTCAAGCAGACGGCATTGCATGATTTGCATGTGGAACTGGGGGCCAAGATGGTGCCCTTTGCGGGCTATTCCATGCCCGTGCAATACCCTCTTGGCGTGATGAAGGAACATCTGCACACCCGTGCCGCCGCCGGGTTGTTCGATGTGGGCCACATGGGGCAGGTCGTCGTTCGCGCGAAGTCTGGCAGCTATGAGGATGCGGCCTTGGCGATGGAGCGGCTCGTGCCCGTCGATGTGCTGGGCCTTGGTGAGATGCGCCAGCGCTATGCCATGTTCACCGATCCCAATGGCGGTATTTTGGATGACCTGATGTTGGCCAATCTGGGCGATCATCTGTTTGTCGTGGTGAATGCCGGGTGCAAGGATGATGACATCGCCTTGATGCGGGAGGCGCTGTCGGACAGTTGCGAGATCGAGGTGCTGGACGACCGCGCGCTGCTGGCGCTGCAGGGGCCGCAGGCCGAGGCCGCCTTGGCGCGGTTGCAGCCTTCGGTGGTGGATATGAAATTCATGGATGTGGCGCGGGACGTCGATCTTGATGGGATCACCGTCACCCTGTCGCGCTCGGGTTACACCGGGGAGGATGGCTACGAGATTTCCGTCGCCAATGGTGACGCGGTGGCGCTGGCGCGAAAGCTTTTGGCGATGGAGGAGGTCGAACCGATCGGCCTTGGGGCGCGGGACAGTCTGCGGCTGGAAGGCGGGCTTTGCCTTTATGGTCACGACATCGACACCACCACCACGCCGGTCGAGGCGGCGCTGAACTGGGCCATCCAGAAGGTGCGGCGCGAGGATGGCGACCGCGCGGGCGGCTTCCCGGGCGCGGGCGTGATCTTGCAACAATTGGCCGACGGCGCGCCGCGCAAGCGCGTGGGGTTGCTGCCCGAGGGGCGTGCCCCGATGCGCGAGGGGGTCGCCATTTATGATGCCGCCGAGGGCGGCAACGAGATCGGCCGCGTGACCTCCGGCGGCTTTGGTCCGACGGTTGGCGGCCCGGTTGCCATGGGATATGTCAGCGCCGAGCATGCGAAGGTCGACACCGCGCTCTGGGGCGAGGTGCGCGGCAAGCGCTTGCCGCTGACTGTCACGAAAATGCCGTTCGTCGCGGCGAACTTCAAACGCTGAATCTACACAGGGAACTCCATTATGAAATTTACCGAAGAGCATGAATGGCTGCGCGTCGAGGGTGACGAAGTGGTCGTGGGCATCACCAATCACGCCGCCGAGCAGCTGGGCGATGTCGTATTCGTGGAACTGCCCGAGGAAGGCACCACCGTCAGCAAGGACGACGAGGTCGTCGTGATCGAATCCGTGAAGGCGGCGTCGGACATCCTTGCGCCCATCGACGGTGAAATCACCGAGGTTAACGGCGCGCTGACCGACAACCCCAGCATGGTCAACGACGACCCGCAGGGCGAGGCGTGGTTCTTCAAGATGAAGGTCTCTGACGCCAGCCAGATGGACGACTTCATGGACGAAGCCGCCTATCAGAAATTCATCGGCTAAACCGCCGCGCGCGCCGGGGGACCGGCGATGCTGATCACCTGCGTCGCCCCATGGGCGGCGCGCCACAAACAGGGGGCGCCCTGCCGCGCCGTGACGAGGAACCCGACATGAGCTTCAAGCCCACCGAATATCTGCCCTATGATTTCGCCAATCGGCGTCACATTGGCCCGTCCCCTTCCGAGATGTCTCAGATGCTCGACACCGTGGGCGCCGAGAGCCTTGATGCGCTGATCGACGACACGCTGCCCAAAGCAATCCGCGCGAAAGAGCCGCTGGATTTCGGCAAGGCGATGAGCGAGCGTGAGGTGCTTGAGCACATGCGCCGCGTGGCGGGCAAGAACAAGGTGCTGACCAGCCTCATCGGGCAGGGCTATCACGGCACCGTCACGCCCCCGGCGATCCAGCGCAACATCCTTGAGAACCCGGCGTGGTACACCGCCTATACGCCCTACCAGCCCGAGATTTCGCAGGGCCGCCTCGAAGCGCTGCTGAACTTCCAGACTATGGTGAGCGACCTCACCGGGCTGGAGATCGCCAACGCCTCGCTGCTCGACGAAGCCACGGCCTGTGCCGAGGCGATGACCATGGCGCAGCGCAGTTCGAAATCGAAGGCCAAGGGTTTCTTCATCGACGTGAACTGCCACCCGCAGAACATCGCCGTGATGAAGACCCGCGCTGAGCCTCTGGGCATCGAGGTCATCGTTGGCGAACCCGAGGAAATGGAGGCCGAGAAGGTCTTCGGCGCGATCTTCCAGTATCCCGGCACCTATGGCCATGTGCGCGACTTCACCGACCACATGGCGGCGCTGCACGAGGTCAAGGCCGTGGGCATCGTCACCGCCGACCCGCTGTCGCTGACCCTGCTGAAAGAGCCGGGCGCCATGGGCGCGGACATCGCCGTGGGCAGCACGCAGCGGTTCGGCGTGCCCGAGGGCTATGGCGGCCCGCATGCCGCCTATATGGCCTGCCGCGATTCGATGAAGCGTTCGATGCCGGGACGCATCGTCGGGGTTTCCATCGACGCCCATGGCAACCGCGCCTACCGCCTGTCGCTGCAGACCCGCGAGCAGCACATCCGGCGCGAGAAGGCCACGTCGAACGTCTGCACCGCGCAGGCGCTGCTGGCCGTCATGGCCTCGATGTATGCCGTGTTCCACGGGCCGGAAGGCTTGAAAGCCATCGCGCAGCGCATCCACCGCAAGACCGTGCGTCTGGCCAAGGGGCTGGAGGCCGCGGGCTTCGAGGTGCAGCCCGATTCCTATTTCGACACGATCACCATCGAGGTCGGCCCGCTGCAGGCCGCGGTGATGAAATCCGCCGTGGACGAGGGCATCAACCTGCGCCGCGTGGGCGAGACCCGCGTCGGGATCACGCTCGACGAACGCACCCGCCCCGATACGATCGAGGCGGTCTGGCGCGCCTTCGGCATCCGTCAGGCGGATGATGATTTCACGCCCGAGTACCGTCTGCCCGAGGGGCTGCTGCGCACGAGCGATTACCTCACGCACCCGATCTTCCACATGAACCGGGCCGAAACCGAGATGATGCGCTACATGCGTCGTCTCGCGGACCGCGACCTCGCGCTCGACCGGGCGATGATCCCCTTGGGCTCCTGCACGATGAAGCTCAATTCGGCCGCCGAGATGATGCCGGTGACATGGCGCGAGTTCTCGCTCATCCACCCCTTCGTGCCTGCCGATCAGGCGCTTGGCTATCAGGAAATGATCGACGATCTCTCGGAGAAGCTCTGCGAGATCACCGGCTATGACGCGATTTCCATGCAGCCGAACTCCGGCGCGCAGGGCGAATACGCAGGTCTTCTGACCATCGCCGCCTACCACCGCGCCAAGGGCGAGGGGCACCGCAACATCTGCCTCATCCCGATGAGCGCGCATGGCACCAACCCGGCCTCGGCCCAGATGGTGGGCTGGAAGGTGGTGGTCATCAAGACCGCCTCCAACGGTGACATCGACCTTGATGATTTCCGCGCCAAGGCCGAGCAGCACAGCGAGAACCTCGCCGGCTGCATGATCACCTATCCCTCGACCCACGGCGTCTTCGAGGAGACCGTGCACGAGGTGACCAAGATCACCCATGACCACGGCGGGCAGGTCTATATCGACGGGGCCAACATGAACGCCATGGTGGGCCTGTCCCGCCCCGGCGATCTGGGCGGCGACGTGAGCCACCTGAACCTGCACAAGACCTTCTGCATCCCGCATGGCGGCGGCGGCCCCGGCATGGGCCCCATCGGCGTGAAATCGCACTTGATCGCGCATCTGCCGGGCCACCCGAATGAGGAAGGCGCCGCGGTCTCGGCCGCACCCTACGGCTCGCCCTCGCTGTTGCCGATCTCATGGTCCTACTGCCTGATGATGGGCGGCGAGGGTCTGACGCAGGCGACCCGGGCGGCGATCCTCAACGCCAACTACATCGCCAAGCGGCTCGAAGGGGCTTACGACGTGCTCTACAAAGGCCCCTCCGGCCGGGTGGCGCATGAATGTATCATTGACGTGCGCCCCTATGAGGAGACGGCGGGCATCACCAACGAGGATGTCGCCAAGCGTCTGGTCGACTGCGGCTTCCACGCGCCGACCATGTCCTGGCCGGTGGCGGGCACGCTGATGGTGGAGCCCACCGAGTCCGAGACCAAGGCCGAGCTTGACCGTTTCTGCGATGCCATGCTGGCGATCCGCGAGGAGATCCGCGAGATCGAGGAAGGCCGCATGGACCGCGCCAACAACCCGCTCAAGAACGCGCCGCATACGGTGGAGGATCTGGTGGTGGAATGGGGCGACCGGCCCTACAGCCGTGAGCAGGGCTGCTTCCCCCCGGGCGCCTTCCGGGTCGACAAATATTGGCCGCCGGTCAACCGTGTCGACAACGTGCACGGCGACCGCAACCTGATCTGCACCTGCCCACCGCTGGAGGATTACGCCGAAGCGGCGGAGTAAGGTTCAGACCCAGACAACACCTAAGGGCGCGGGATCATTCCTGCGCCCTTAGCATATCCGCGGGCCGGGCGTTCAGCGCCTTCAGCGCAAAGCCCAGACCGGCCAGCACCGTGGCCAAGACGCCGCCCGCGATGATCAGAAGCGCATTGGGCCAGACCACGGCGAAATCAGTCTCCATAACAAAATGGCTCACGGCCCAACCACCGGTGACCCCGGCCAGCAACGCCACCGCCCCGGCAAAGAGGCCGAGCAGCGCGGCGCGCAGCACAAAGCTGGTGGCGATGGCGCGGCGCGAGGCCCCCATGGTTTTCAGCAGCGCCGCCTCATAGCTGCGCGCGCCGGTGCCTGCGGCGGCGGTCCCGATCAGCACCATGAACCCCGTCGCCAGCGTGGCCAAGGCGCCAAAGGAAATGGCAGAGGCGAGCCCAGCCAGCACCGCCGCGACCCGGTCGATCGCATCGCGCACGCGGATGGCGGTGATGTTGGGGTATTCGCTGGCAAGATCGCGCAGGATCGCGGCCTCCGCCTCGGGTTCGGCATAGACGGTCGAGATGAAACTATGCGGCGCGCCTGCAAGGGCGGCGGGGTTCATCGTCAGCACGAAACCGATCCCGGCGGTCGAAAAATCGACCTCGCGAAAGCTGGTGATCGTGCCAGCGATGTCGCGGCCAAGGATGTTAACGCTGAGCGTGTCGCCCAGTTCCAGCCCGATCTCTGCGGCCTCTTCGGCGGCAAAGCTGATTTGCGGATCGCCGCTGTAATCCTGCGCCCACCATTCCCCCGCCGTGATCCGCGTGTCTTCGCCCGGCAGCGCGGCATAGGTCACCCCCCGGTCGCCGCGCACGACCCAGTGATCGCCCGCGACCTCACGCGCGGGGCGTCCGTTGATCTGGGTGATCACGCCGCGCAGCATCGGGGCGCTTTCGATGCGCGACACGGCCGGATCGCCCTCAAGCCGCGCGGTATAGCCGGGCATCTGGTCTTTCTGAATGTCGACGAAAAAGTAGGAGGGCGCCACATCAGGCAAGTTGCCCGAGATTGCCCGGCGCAGGTTGCCGTCGATCTGCCCCACCGCGGCCAGTACCGACAGGCCAAGGCCAAGCGCCAGCACCACCGCCGTCGCCCCTTCGCCGGGGCCGCCGATGGCCGCCAGGGCCCACCGCAGGCGCGGATGGCCCCGCGCCCGGCGGGCCGCAGCACGGGCCAGCAGACGCAAGAGCGCCGCCGCCAGCGCGAGCACGGCGAGCGTCGCGGCCAATCCGCCCAGTGTCCAAAGCGTGAGCGACCACGAGCCGTTGAACCAACCCGCCAGCACAAGCAGAGTGGCCAGCAGCAGCGCCATCGCGACGAGATAGGGCGCGGCGGGCCAAGGCGATTGGCGTTGCCAATCGTCGCGGAATAGGGTCGCGGCGCGGACATCGGCGCTGCGCGCGAGCGGCCAGAAGGTGAAGAGAGCGGCGGTCAGCAGCCCGTAGAGCGCGGCCTCAATCAGTGGGGCGGGGTAGATGGTGAAACGCGCGGGCAGGGGCAGGCTTGCCTCAATCAGCGGCGAGAGCAGCAAGGGCAGCCCCGCCCCGATCAGCAGGCCAAGGGCGACCCCGACCATGGCCAGAATGCCGACTTGGATGAAATAGGTCTGAAAGATCGTCGCGCGGGATGCCCCTATGCTGCGGAAGGTGGCGATGACGGCGGTTTTGCGTTGCAGATAGGCCCGCACCGCTGCCGCCACGCCGACCCCGCCGACGGCAAGGCCCGAGAGCCCGACGAGCACCAGAAAGGCGCTTAGCCGTTCGACGAAACGCGCCACGCCCGGCGCGCCGTTGCGCGCGTCGGTCCAGCGCATCCCGGCATCGGCAAAACGCGCTTTGGCCTCGTCTTCGAGCGGGGCGAGGGCGGTGCCCTGGGGCAATTCGAGACGGTATTTGCTATTGAAAAGCGTGCCGGGGGCAAGCAGGCCGGAGCCTTCGAGTGCCGCGCGTTTGACCAGTGTGCGGGGCCCAAGTGAAAAGACGCTGGCGGCGGAATCCGGCTCGCGTTTGATCAGCGCGGTCAGGGTGAACTCAGCCTCGCCAAGCGCGAAAGTGTCACCGGGGGAGAGGGCCAGCCGATCCGCCAGCGCCCGTTCCATCACCGCGCCGGGCAGGGTGGTGGCCTCGGGCGAAAGAGCTTCTTCCAACGGCAGGGCGGGGTCCAAGACCATCTCGCCGATTAGCGGATAGAGGTCATCGACCGCCTTCACCTGCGTGAGCGCGCGTTCTGAGGTCTCGCCCGCGCCTGTGACGGCCATGGAGCGGAACTCGACGATCTCGGAGACGCGCGTGGCGCGTTCGGCCATCCAGTCGCGCTCTTCGGGGGTGGCGAAACGGTAGGTGAAATCAAGCTCGGCATCTCCGCCCAGAAGGGCCGCGCCCTCGGCCTCCAACCCGGCTTCGATCGCCGCGCGGACGGTCCCGACAGCGGCCAGCGCGGCCACGCCAAGCGCAAGACAGGCCAGCAGCAGGCGAAAGCCGCGCAGGCCGCCGCGCATTTCCCGGCGGGCAAAACGGGCGGCAAGGCGCAGGCTCATGCGAGGCGCCCGTCGCGAAGTTCCACCACCCGGGCGCAGCGCTGCGCCAGATCATCGGCATGGGTGACCAGAACCAGCGTCGCACCATGGCGGTCGCGCAGTTCAAACAGCAGGTCCATGATCGCGGCCCCATTGCGGCTGTCGAGACTGCCTGTCGGCTCATCCGCCAAAAGGATCGCGGGGCGGGGTGCTGCGGCGCGCGCGAGTGCCACGCGCTGTTGCTCGCCCCCCGACATCTGCGCGGGGTACTGGTTGATCCGGTGGCCCAGTCCCACGGCCTCAAGCTCGGCCCGGGCGCGGTCAAAGGCGTCATCGGTGCCGGAAAGCTCCAGCGGGGTGGCGACATTCTCAAGCGCGGTCATGGTGGGGATGAGGTGGAAAGACTGAAAGACGATCCCCATGCGCCCTTGCCGGAACCGGGCCAACCCGTCTTCCCGCATCGCGCTCAGGTCGTGGCCGAGGGCGGTGACCTTGCCGCCGGTGGCGCGCTCCAGCCCGCCCATGACCATCAGCAGCGATGATTTCCCCGACCCGGAAGCGCCGGTCAGCGCGATGCTCTCCCCTTGCTGGACCTGCAACGAAATGCCGCGCAGAATATCGACGGGGCCGGCATTGCCCTTGAGGCTCAGCGTGACATCTTGAAGGTCATAGACAGGGTCGCTCATCGGGTCGCCTCTGGCTTGGGATACGTGATGGATATGGAGGTCCGCGAAGGATGCGCAAGGTATTGATCTGTTTTGCCTTTATTTTAGGCAGCGCGGCGCAGGCCGAGGAGGTGGTGATCGCAGCCCTCGGCGACAGCCTGACCCAAGGCTACGGGCTGCCCGCCGAGGAGGGGTTCGTGCCGCAATTGCAAGGCTGGCTGGATGCCGAGGGGGTCGAGGCCAAGATCCTCAACGCGGGCGTGTCGGGCGATACCACCGCTGGCGGGCTGGCGCGGGTCGACTGGACCCTGACGCCCGAGGTGGACGCGATGATCGTGACGCTGGGGGGCAACGACCTGCTGCGCGGGCTGGACCCGGCGCAGGCGCGCGGCAACATCGACGGCATCCTTGCCGCTGCGGAAAAGGCGGAGGTTGAGGTGCTCTTGGTCGGCATGAGCGCGCCGGGCAACTATGGGGCAGGCTATAAGGCGGATTTCGAAGGGCTCTACCCCGATCTGGCCGAGGCTTACGGCACGCTGTTCTACCCGGACTTCTTTACCGGCCTGCTGGCCGAGGAAAAGAATGCCGCCAGCGCGCGGAGCGAGACGGTGCAGCGCTATTTCCAAGGCGACGGCATCCACCCCAATGCCGAAGGGGTGGCGCTGATCGTGGAGGACATCGGCCCTGCGGTGGCAGAGCTTGCCGCCCGCGCCGCCGAGCGCCGCTAACAAAAACGGACGCCGCAGCGTCCGTTTCGATCCTCGTGATGTGGCCCGTTCAGGCCAGCGCGATGTTGCTCGCGCTTTCGCGGCCATCGCGGCCCGCTTCGACGTCAAAAGTGACCTTTTGGTTGTCGGCCAGCCCGGTCAGCCCGGCGCGTTCCACTGCGGAAATATGGACAAAGATGTCTTTGCCGCCCGCATCAGGTGCGATGAAGCCGTAGCCTTTTGTCGTGTTGAACCATTTTACGGTGCCAGTAGCCATGCCCCGTGTCTCCCTTTCTTTGATCTGCCCGCAACATGCGGCAGCGCGGCTCGGTCGAATTCGTGATCGCTGGAGCCTTAGGGCAGCCGGGTCGAAAAGTCTTCGCGTCGCAGTTGTGATATTGGAATCTCTATTTTTAAAATCAAGGATTTTTACGGGGCGAGGGGCCGCAAGCAAGGAAGCGCCCATGAAATATAACCTGCCTGTTACAAAACTGGCAGGCATCTCGGGATTTTCCGGAAGGCGCGGTTTTCAAAAATTTACCAGTTGATAAAAAAATGATTCCATGAGAGCGTTTTCAAAACACCAAGAAAACGACAGGGATTTTGATATGGCACGAGATGTGTTTGAGCCGGGGATCGTTCCGGGGCGGTTAGAACCGCAGAGCTATGCCGAGGGGTTTTCGGATCTTCATCCGCCCTTGGATGAACATGAGGCGCTGGTCGCGGCGGACCGCTGTTACTTTTGCCACGACGCGCCCTGCATGACGGCCTGCCCGACCGACATCGACATTCCGCTGTTCATTCGGCAGATCGCCACTGGCACGCCCGATGCGGCGGCCAAGACGATCCTGAGCCAGAACATCCTCGGCGGCATGTGCGCCCGGGTCTGCCCGACAGAAACGCTTTGCGAAGAGGTCTGTGTGCGCGAGGTGGCCGAGGGCAAGCCGGTGTTGATCGGTCAGTTGCAGCGCTATGCGACGGATCATTTGATGGCGCAGGGCGTGCATCCCTTCGAGCGGGCCGCAGCCACGGGCAAGCGCATCGCCGTTGTCGGCGCAGGGCCAGCGGGTCTGTCCTGCGCGCACCGTCTGGCGATGCTGGGCCATGATGTCGAGATCATCGACGCGCGGCCCAAGCCCGGCGGGCTGAACGAATATGGCATTGCGGCCTATAAGACCCCGAACGGCTTCGCGCAGGCCGAGGTCGATTGGCTGATGCAGATCGGCGGGATCACCTTCCGGCACGAGGTTGCCGTGGGCCGGGATGTCACGCTCGAAGAGCTGAAGGCCGACTACGATGCGGTGTTCCTCGGCATGGGGCTGGTGGGCGTCAATGCCCTTGGGGCCGAGGGCGAGGATAAGGCCGGGGTCGCCAATGCGGTCGATTTTATCTCGGAGCTGCGTCAGTCTGGCGATCTTTCCGGCGTGCCGATTGGCCGTGATGTGGTGGTGATCGGTGGCGGGATGACGGCGGTGGACGCCGCGGTGCAGGCGAAGCTGCTGGGTGCGTTGAATGTGACGCTGGTCTATCGCCGCGGGCGCGACCGGATGAATGCAAGCGTGTTCGAGCAAGACCTCGCTGCCTCCAAGGGGGTGCGGATCGTGACCCATGCGGTGCCGATTGCCGTCCATGGCAACGGGTCGGTGCGCGAGATCGAGTTTGAATATGTCGATGAGGCGATGAAGGGCACCGGCCAAACCCTGCGCCTGCAAGCGGATCAGGTGTTCAAGGCCATCGGTCAGACGCTGTTGGGCGAGGGGCTGCCCGAACTCGACGGGCGCAAGATCAAGGTCGATGGCACCGGGCGCACCAGCCTCGACGGGGTCTGGGCCGGGGGCGACTGCGCCAGCGGCGGCGATGACCTGACGGTGACCGCCGTGGCCGAGGGCCGTGATGCGGCGATGGACATTCACACCACATTGATGGGGGCGGCGGGCTGAGGCCGCGCCGAGAGGGAGACATAACATGGCTGATCTGAGAAGCGACTTCATCGGGATCAAATCCCCCAACCCGTTCTGGCTGGCCTCCGCCCCGCCGACGGACAAGGAATACAATGTGCGCCGCGCCTATGAGGCGGGCTGGGGCGGGGTGGTCTGGAAGACTCTCGGCTCCGAAGGGCCGCCGGTGGTCAACGTCAATGGCCCACGCTACGGCGCGATCTGGGGCGCGGATCGGCGGCTGCTGGGCCTCAACAACATTGAGTTGATCACCGACCGCCCGCTGGAAGTGAACCTGCGCGAGATGAAGGCGGTGAAACGCGACTACCCCGACCGCGCGCTCATCGCCTCGATCATGGTCCCTTGTGAGGAGGAGGCGTGGAAAGCCATTCTGCCGCATGTGGAGGAGACCGGCGCCGACGGCATTGAGCTGAACTTCGGCTGCCCGCATGGCATGGCTGAGCGCGGCATGGGTTCTGCCGTGGGGCAGGTGCCGGAATATATCGAAATGGTCACCCGCTGGTGCAAGATGTACACGCGGATGCCGGTCATCGTGAAGCTGACGCCGAACATCACCAACGTGATCTACCCTGCCGAGGCCGCCAAGCGCGGTGGTGCGGATGCGGTGAGCCTGATCAACACGATCAATTCGATCACCTCGGTCGATCTCGACCTCTTCGCGCCTGAGCCCACGATCGACGGCAAGGGCACCCACGGCGGCTATTGCGGCCCGGCGGTCAAGCCCATCGCGCTCAACATGGTGGCCGAGATCGCCCGCAACCCCGAGACCCACGGTCTGCCAATCAGCGGCATCGGCGGCGTCACCACATGGCGCGACGCGGCGGAGTTCCTTGCCCTTGGCGCGGGCAATGTGCAGGTCTGCACGGCGGCGATGACCTATGGCTTCAAGGTTGTGCAAGAGATGATCTCGGGCCTGTCGGAATACATGGACGACAAGGGGCTGACCTCGGTCGACCAACTGGTGGGCCGCGCGGTGCCGAATGTCACTGACTGGAACCAGTTGAACCTGAACTACGTCGCCAAGGCGAAGATCGACCAAGACCTATGCATCTCCTGCGGGCGTTGCTTCGCCGCTTGCGAGGACACCAGCCACCAGGCCATCGCCATGTCCGAAGACCGCACCTTCACGGTGGTCGAGGAGGAATGCGTGGCCTGTAACCTCTGCGTCAACGTCTGCCCGGTCGAAGACTGCATCTCAATGGAGGAACTGGCGGCGGGCACCACCGACCTGCGCACGGGCAAGACGGTGACGCCGGACTATGCCAACTGGACCACGCACCCCAACAACCCCTCTGCCCAAGTGGTCGAACCGGCAGAGTAAGACAAGAGCCGCCGCCCCGCGTTCAGGATTTTCTGCGGGGCGGGGTGGTGGTATCGTCAGCGGGGGGCGGTATCTCTGCCACCTCCCGCCGCGCCACGATCAGCGCCATGGCCGCATCCCGGGCCATCTCTTCGCGGGTGACGGGCGGTGCGCCCGCTGGTTCATCGGACGCTGCCGGATTTGCGCCCTTCGCATCCCGCGTAGCCCCTGCGCCCTTTATATCGCCTACATTCATCACTGCCCCTTAACCTTGGAAGGAGCCCACACCCGCCAGACAGACTGGGGGGCATGTGTTAACGGGGGATTAAACGCAGGGCGCCACTGGCCGCTATGGTTAACCGTTTGGCGCTGGCGCGGGCTGGTCCAAAAGCGCGCCGAACATCGCCTGAAGATGGGCCTGCGCGCGGGGCCGGGGATCGGTCTCGGGACCGAGCAGGATTTGCGCCTGCGCCTCGAAATCCGCGTAGTGCTGGGTCGTCGCCCAGATCGAGAATATCAGGTGCTGCGGGTCCAGCGCGGGCAGTTTGCCAGCCGCCACCCAGCCCGCGATCACGGCGCATTTCTCATCAAACAGGGGTTTGAGATGGCTGTGCAATTCCGGCTCGATCCGCGGGGCACCTTGCAGGATTTCATTGGCGAAAAGACGGCTTTCGCGCGGCAGTTCGCGCGACATGGTCAGCTTGCGTTCGACATAGTCCAAAATCTCGCGCCGGGGGTCGCCGTCGGGGTCCAGTTCCACCAGCGGGTCGAGCCATGTTTCCATCAGCTGCGACAGCAAAGTGACGTGAATGTCTTCTTTGCCATTGAAGTAATAGAGAATATTCGGTTTGCTCAGCCCAGCCTCGGCGGCGATCTGATCCAGCGTGGCACCCCGGTAGCCGTGTTTGGAAAAGACTTCGAGCGCGGCATCCAGAATCACCCGGCGGTTGCGTCGTTGGATGCGGCTGGGTTTCTTGGCGGTGCTTTCGGGCAAGGCAATGATCCTTGGTGCTGCTAAAAAAGGCGTTTGCCGGATCGGCGGCGGGTTGTTTCAAACCAGTTCTTGACAGAGCCTAACCTAATCGCAATCGTGGATTTACCAAATGGTAAAAAAACAACACGGCCCCAGCCGATGACAGAGGAGTGACCTATGCCCGCGCCCGGAGAGAACCTCAAGATTGATCCCGACCGTCTGTGGGATTCCTTGATGGAAATGGCCAAGATCGGCCCCGGCGTGGCGGGGGGCAACAACCGCCAGACGCTGACGGACGAAGACGCCGAGGGCCGCGCCCTGTTCCAAAAGTGGTGCAAAGAGGCGGGCTGCACCATGGGGCTCGACCAGATGGGCAATATGTTCGCCCAGCGGGAGGGCACTGACCCCGATGCGCTGCCGGTCTATGTGGGCAGCCACCTCGACACCCAGCCGACGGGCGGGAAATACGATGGCATCCTTGGCGTGCTCGGCGGGTTGGAAATCATCCGCACGATGAACGATCTGGGCATCAAGACCAAACACCCGATCGTTGTGACCAACTTCACCAACGAAGAAGGCACCCGTTACGCCCCCGCGATGCTGTCGTCGGGGGTTTTTGCTGGCATCCACACACAAGACTGGGCTTACGCGCGCACCGATGCTGAGGGCAAAAGCTTTGGTGACGAGTTGCAGCGCATCGGCTGGCGCGGCGAGGAGGAAGTCGGCGCGCGCAAGATGCATGCCTTCTTCGAGTTGCACATTGAACAGGGCCCGATTCTGGAGGCCGAGGGCAAGGATATCGGCGTTGTGACCCACGGGCAGGGGCTGAGCTGGACGCAGGTGACGATCACCGGCAAGGACAGCCACACAGGCTCCACCCCCATGCCGATGCGCCGCGACGCGGGGCTGGGCATGGCGCGGGTATTGGAGAAGGTGAACGAGATCGCGCTCAGCCACGCGCCCCATGCGGTCGGCGCGGCGGGCCATATCGAGGTCTATCCCAATTCGCGCAACGTGATCCCCGGCAAGACGGTCTTTACCGTCGATTTCCGGTCGCCCGAACTGTCGGTCATCGAGGATATGGAGGTCCGTCTGCGCGAAGAGGGCCAAAAGATCGCCGACGATATGGATGTGCAGATCGAATTTGAAAAGGTCGGCGGCTTTGATCCCGTGGCCTTTGACGAGGGTTGCGTGACGGCTGTGCGCAACGCCGCCGAACGGCTGGGCTACAGCCATATGAACCTGATCTCTGGCGCGGGGCATGACGCCTGCTGGATCAATCGCGTGGCGCCGACGGCGATGGTGATGTGCCCCTGTGTCGATGGTCTGAGCCATAACGAGGCAGAGGAGATCACCAAGGATTGGGCCAAGGCGGGGGCGGATGTGCTGCTCCATGCGGTGCTGGAGACAGCGGAAATAAAGGGCTGAACACTCGGGCGGAGGTCGGGGGTGCTGCCCCGGCCCCCCGATGTGAATAGCCCGAAAGATGGGGAGAGAAAGATGAGCAAGGTAATCAAGGGTGGCATGGTCTGCACGGCGGACCGGACGTGGAAAGCCGACGTGCTGATCGAGGGAGAGAAGATCAAGCGCATCGGCGAGGACCTCACGGGTGACGAATACATCGACGCGGAAGGCGCCTATGTGATCCCCGGCGGGATCGATCCGCATACGCATCTGGAGATGCCCTTCATGGGCACCACGGCGGCTGAGACCTTCGAGTCCGGCACGTGGGCCGCGGCAGTCGGCGGCACCACGATGGTGGTCGACTTCTGCCTGCCCGGCGCGGATGGCAGCATCAAGAACGCGATCAACGAATGGCACCGCAAGTCGGCGCCGCAGATTTGCAGCGACATCGGCTATCACATGGCCGTCACCGGCTGGGACGAGACCGTCTTCAACGAGATGAAGGACGCGGTCGACATGGGGGTGAACAGCTTCAAGCACTTCATGGCCTACAAGGGCGCGCTGATGATCGAGGACGACGAGATGTTCGCCTCTTTCAAGCGCTGCGCAGAACTGGGCGCGCTGCCGATGGTCCATGCCGAGAACGGCGATCTGGTGGCCGAGTTGCAGCAGAAGTATTTCGATCAGGGCATCACCGGGCCGGAGGGCCATGCCTATTCCCGCCCGCCGGAGCTTGAGGGCGAGGCCGCGAACCGCGCCATCACCATTGCCGACACGGCGGGTGTGCCGCTTTATATCGTGCATGTGTCTTGCGAGCAGACGCATGAGGCGATCCGGCGTGCGCGGCAGAAGGGGATGCGGGTTTACGGCGAGCCGCTGATCCAGTTCCTGACGCTGGACGAGTCAGAGTATTTCAACACCGATTGGGACCATGCTGCGCGCCGCGTCATGTCGCCGCCGTTCCGCTCGAAAGACCATCAGGACAGCCTCTGGGCCGGTTTGCAATCGGGCAGCCTGCAGGTGGTGGCGACGGATCATGCCGCTTTCAGCACTGAGCAGAAACGCGCGGGTCGCGATGATTTCCGGATCATCCCCAACGGCTCGAACGGGCTGGAGGAGCGTCTGGCCGTGCTCTGGACCGAAGGGGTGGAGACGGGACGCCTGACACCGAATGAGTTCGTCGCCGCAACCTCGACCAATATCGCCAAGATCCTCAACATCTATCCGCAGAAGGGTGCCATCGTCGAAGGGGCGGATGCCGATATCGTGGTTTGGGATCCGAAGATCACCAAGACAATCAGCCCCGCGAACCACCATTCGGTGCTCGATTACAACGTCTTCGAAGGCTTCGAGGTCAAGGCGCAGAGCCGCTACACCCTGAGCCGCGGCGAGGTGATCTGGGCTTGGGGGCAGAACAGCCAGCCGCAGCCCGGCCGGGGCCGTTTCGTGCCGCGCCCGGCCTTCCCGAGCGCCAACGTCGCCCTCAGCAAATGGAAGGAACTCAACAGCCCCAAGATGATCAAGCGCGACCCGCTGAACATCCCGGCGGGGATTTGAGCCATGTAGAACCGCCACGACAACCGGGTAAAGTGCCGCGCTAAAAGCGGCCGACCAACAGGGAAGTAAAATACGTGAATGACAGCCAGAGCGTGATCAGCGCCAGCAATCTTGACCTGACCTTTCAAACCAATGACGGGCCGGTCCACGCGTTGAAAGACGTGAACCTCGAGATCCACAAAGGGGATTTCGTCAGTTTCATCGGCCCCTCGGGCTGCGGCAAGACGACCTTTCTGAGGGTCATGGCCGACCTCGAGCAGCCCACGGGCGGCAGCGTGACCATCAACGGCGTCTCGCCCGAGGAAGCGCGTAAATCGCGGGCCTATGGCTATGTTTTCCAAGCGGCGGGCCTCTATCCGTGGCGCACCATCGGCGGCAACATCCGCTTGCCGCTGGAGATCATGGGCGTGCCGCGGGCCGAGCAGGACGAGCGGGTGAAACGGGTGCTCGACCTCGTGGAGCTTTCGGGGTTTGAGAAGAAGTTTCCTTGGCAATTGTCGGGCGGGATGCAGCAGCGCGCCTCGATCGCGCGGGCGCTGTCCTTCGATGCCGACATCCTGCTGATGGACGAACCTTTCGGCGCGCTGGACGAGATCGTGCGCGACCACCTCAACGAGCAACTGTTGAAGCTCTGGGCGCGCACCGAAAAGACCATCGCCTTCGTCACCCATTCGATCCCCGAGGCGGTGTACCTCAGCACCAAGATCGTGGTGATGAGCCCGCGTCCCGGACGGATCGCCGACGTGATCGAAAGCCCGTTGCCGCGCGAACGCCCGCTGGAGATCCGCGAGACGCCCGAGTTTCTGGAAATCGCACACCGCGTGCGCGAGGGGCTGCGCGCCGGGCATGGGGACGATTGATGCGTAACATTATCCCCGTTCTCACGGTCGTGGGTCTGTTGATCGTCGTCTGGTATGGCGCGGCCGTAGCACTCAACGCGCAATGGGCGCGGGATGTGGCAGCACGGGCCGACAAAACGCTGACATTCTCGGAATTGGTGGCCGACACATGGTCGCAGGAGAAACCGAAACTCCCCGCGCCGCATCAGGTCGGCGC
Source organism: Sulfitobacter sp. 1A12056 (assembly GCF_043558125.1). NCBI lineage: Bacteria > Pseudomonadati > Pseudomonadota > Alphaproteobacteria > Rhodobacterales > Roseobacteraceae > Sulfitobacter > Sulfitobacter sp. 1A12056. The sequence goes on from NZ_JBIFFY010000004.1 coordinate 74,038, forward strand.
GGAACTGTGGAAGACCACGGTGGAGAAGAAGGTCACCTCGAAACGCTCGCTGATTTATCACACATGGGTCACCTTCAGCGCGACCTTTCTGGGCTTCGTCATGGGCACCGCGCTCGGCACGCTTCTCGCCGTCGGCATCGTCTTCAACCGCACGATGGACATGAGCGTGATGCCTTGGGTGATCGCCAGCCAGACCATTCCGATCCTCGCCATCGCACCGATGATCATCGTGGTGCTGAATGCCGTGGGCCTGTCGGGCCTGCTGCCCAAGGCGATCATCAGCATGTATCTGTCGTTCTTCCCGGTGGTCGTGGGCATGGTGAAGGGGCTGCGCAGCCCCGACCAGATGCAGCTTGACCAGATGCGGACATGGAACGCGAGCGGCTGGCATACCTTCTGGAAACTGCGGCTGCCGTCCTCGATGCCCTATTTCTTCACCTCGCTGAAGGTCGGCGTCGCGGCCTCGCTGGTCGGGGCCATTGTGGGCGAGATGCCGACGGGGGCTGTCGCTGGCCTCGGCGCGCGGCTCTTGGCCGGTAGCTACTACGGCCAGACCGTGCAGATCTGGAGCGCGCTTCTCATGGCGGCGGCGCTTGCGGCGGCGATGGTGGGGCTTATCGGGCTGGTACAGAGGCTGACACTCAAGCGGATGGGGATGGCATGATGGGCTGGGTTCTTTTTGCCGTGGTCGCATGGGTCGCGGGCCTGTCGCTCAACGTCTGGCTGGCGCGGCAGCGGCCTTCGCGGGGCGCGTCGCTGGCGGCACCGGTGGTCTTTGGCATCACGCTGATCGCCGTCTGGGAAGGCGTGGTGCGCGGGTTCGAGATCAACCAAGTGCTGCTGCCCGCGCCCTCAGTCATCGCGGCGCGCATGGCCACGTCGCTCGATATCCTGTGGATCGACTTCGTGCAGACCGTCATCAAGGGGGCGATCAGCGGCTACATCATCGGCTGCGGCGCGGCCTTCCTGACGGCGCTGGCGATTGACCGCTTTCCGTTCTTGCAGCGCGGCCTTTTGCCGGTGGGTAATTTCGTCGCCGCGCTGCCGATCATCGGCATGGCGCCGATCATGGTGATGTGGTTCGGCTTCGGCTGGCAGTCGAAAGCGGCGATTGTCGTGGTCATGGTGTTCTTCCCGATGCTGGTGAACACGGTGCAGGGGCTGCAGGCCAGCGACGCCATGCAGCGCGACCTGATGCGCACCTATGCCGCCGGTTATTGGCGGACGCTTCTGAAGCTGCGGCTGCCCGCGGCGATGCCCTTTGTCTTCAACGGGTTGAAGATCGGCACGACCCTTGCCCTCATTGGCGCCATCGTCGCTGAATTCTTCGGCTCTCCGGTGCTGGGGATGGGCTTTCGCATCTCCACCTCGGTGGGTCAGCTTGCGCTTGATCTGGTCTGGGCCGAGATTGTGGTCGCGGCAATAGCCGGATCGGCGTTCTATGGTATCATGGCCCTTATCGAAGGACGGGTGACTTTCTGGCACCCCAGCCAAAGGAACTAGAGACGACCAACCAACAGGGAGATAAAAATGAAAACCATCACGAAGATCGCCGCCGGGGCCGCCTTGGGCCTCTGGGGGGGCGTGGCGCAGGCCGCCGACGACCTGACGCTACAGCTCAAATGGGTCACGCAGGCCCAGTTCGCGGGCTACTATGTGGCCAAGGACAAGGGGTTCTACGAAGAAGAGGGGCTGGATGTCACGATCAAGCCCGGCGGCCCGGACATCGCGCCGGTGCAGGTGCTCTTGGGCGGCGGGGCCGACGTGATGGTGGACTGGCTGCCCTCGGCGCTGGCCGCGCGGGAGAAGGGCGCGCCGATCGTGAACATCGCACAGCCTTTCGCGAAGTCGGGCTTGATGCTGACCTGCCTCAAGGAACATGGCATCGAAAGCCCCGAGGACTTCCCCGGCAACACGCTGGGCACTTGGTTCTTTGGCAATGAAATTCCGCTGATGAGCTGGATGGGCAAGTTGGGCTATCCGACCGATGGCTCCGAGGGCGGCGTGACGATCCAGAAGATCAACTTCAACGTCGATCCCCTGCTGCAAAAGCAGGTCGAATGCGCCACCACCATGACCTACAACGAATATTGGCAGGTAATCGACGCAGGGCTGACGCCCGAGGATCTGGTGGTTTTCAAATATGAGGACGAGGGCATCTCCACGCTGGAGGACGGTCTTTATACCACCGAAGAGAACCTCGAAGACCCCGAGATGGTCGACAAACTGGCGCGCTTCGTCCGGGCCTCCATGAAAGGCTGGAAATACGCCGAGGAGAATGTCGAGGAAGCCGCCGACATCGTGCTGGAAAATGACCAGACCGGCGCGCAGACCGAAAAGCACCAGACCCGCATGATGGGCGAGATCGCCAAGCTGACCGAGGGCAGCGACGGGCGGCTGGACGAGGCGGCCTTTGATCGCAGTGCGGCGATCACCATGGAAGGTGGCATGATCACCAAGGAGCCCGAGGGCGCTTGGACGCATGATGTGACGGATAAGGCGCTTCAGTAAGCTTTGGCGTCTATGATGAGGGGAGGGGCCGGCGCTGCGCTGGCCCTTTTTCGTTTGTGCGACGTTCCCAAGTGGTCTCAGGGCCCGGAATCAAGCCGCAGGCGCCGGGCCATCGCCTGCCCGTCCCGGCGGGTAGGCGATTTGGCGAGAGTTACTCTGCGCTTTCCGCCGCACATCAAATCTGCGCCATAAAGTGGCATTGCCTGCTGTTGTGATCGCCTCCCCACGGGCAGGCGATGGCCCTTGGAGCCGGAGCCGATGTGGGCGGTAAAGGCCAGCGCAAGGCTCCGCCCTTGTTCTCCTCTTGGCTGGCCTTAGAGCACCGTAACCTTCGTCCCAATCGGCACCCGCTGGTACAGGTCGATCACATGCTCGTTCAGCATCCGGATACAACCGTTCGACACGGACCGCCCGATGGAGTTCGGCTGCGTGGTGCCGTGAATGCGGAAATAGGTGTCCCGCCCGTTTTGGAACAGGTAGAGCGCCCGCGCGCCCAAGGGGTTGCCGGGGCCGCCGGGCTGGGCGTCGGTGTTGCCGATGAAACGTTTGTAAGCCTGCGGGTCGCGTTCGATCATCTCATTGGTTGGCCGCCATGTGGGCCATTCCTTTTTCACGTCGATGGTCGCGGTGCCGGTGAACTCCAGCCCCGCTTTGCCGACGCCCACGCCATAGCGCATCGCTTGGCCCGGCGACGTCACGAAATAGAGGTAATGACTCCGCGGCAGGATCAGCAATTGGCCGGGCGCATATTGCGCCTTGACCGGGACCATCTGCGGGGCGGGGTCATAGGCGGCGGTGCGCGCCTGCGCCATCAGGGGAAGGGCGGCTGCGGCCACGGTGCTGGTCAAAAAGGTACGGCGGCGCATGGCAGGCTCCATCAAAATAATGCGTTTCGCCCGCATTTTGCCATGGGAGGCTATTTTAGCAAGGCTGGACATAAAAAAACCGACCTGCCGGTGTCAGCAGGTCGGTTCGAATTCTTGCATCAGGACCGAAGCCCCCGGGCCTTAGGCCAGCGCGAGGTTGGTCGCGGATTCACGGCCGTCACGGCCAGCTTCGATGTCGAAGGTCACTTTCTGGTTGTCGGCCAGGCCGGTCAGGCCAGCGCGCTCAACAGCGGAAATGTGCACGAAAACGTCTTTGCTGCCGCCGTCGGGTGCGATGAAGCCGAAGCCTTTAGTTGTGTTGAACCATTTTACGGTGCCAGTGGCCATATCCGTAGTCTCCATATTGATGCCATCCGCGTTGGTGCGATGGCCCGGCGTGGTTGGTCTGGATCGATAGACTGAGCGCCGTATGAGGGAGACAGTGGGTCGAAAAAGATAACGTCTGCACCGTCTATATTGCACTCGGGGGGGATTCGTTCAAGGGGCATCGCATCTTGGCGGGTTTCGGCGGGTTCAGCAGCGCGAATTTCGGCAAATTCCCGCCACGAAGTTTCGCGATCCCCATATTTTGCGGTAAACACGCCAAATTGCACCGTCCCGAGTTTGCCGCAAACCGGTCTCATTACTGCCCGGCGTAGGTGGTTTTTTGCCAGAAAGCCCCAAGTGCGCCTGCCAGCGCCCCCCATGTGGAGTAACGAGACATGATGCGTATCCTTGCCGTAGACGATGACCCGGTCATCCTTGATCTGCTCACAGGTTGCCTGACCGAGAATGACAATTACGAGCTGACCTGCTGCGAAAGCTCGGAAGAAGCGCTGGAGATCATGCAGGAGTCGAACCGGCCCTTCGATTCCTTCCTGCTTGATATCATGATGCCGGGCATCAACGGGATCAGCCTGTGTGAGATGATCCGCGATGTGCCCTTTTACCGCGCCGTGCCGATCATCATGATCACGGCTAGCAAAGAGCCTGCGATGATGCAGCGGGCCTTTGACGCGGGTGCCACGGATTTCCTTTGCAAACCGTTGGATGGTGTCGAACTCAGCGCACGGATCAACGCCGCCAGCATGCTCAACGCGTCTCTGCTGCGCGAACGCGAGGCGCAGCATACGCTGACCGAGTTAACGCAGATGATGCAGATCCGCTTTGACGAGGATTTCGACCTCGATGTGTCGGCCTGTAGCAATGTCTCTGCGCTTGAGAACTACCTGCTGCGCCTGCCGAGCGGCTGTTTCTCGATGAGCCTGTTTTCGATCTCGGTCGAGGGGGCGCGCGGCATCTATCGCGCGGTCAAGGCGCCGGCCTTCCGCCGCCAGATGGAGCAGGTGGCCCGCGCTTCAGTACATTCGCTGGAGGGTATGCGTTTTCATCTGGCCTATGCGGGCAGCGGGCGTTTCATCGGCGTGGTGATGAGCCGCGCGCGGTTGAACACGGCCACTATGGCCGAACGGATGCGCGAGCATCTGGAGAAGAACTGGGACGGCAAGGGCATGAATGGCGGGCTGGCCCCGTCCTTGCAGGTGCATTCGGTGACCGAACAGCGCCTCTGGTCGGGTCTGTCGGCCAGCAATAAGCTGCGCGAATATCTGCAAAGCTGGGATCCGCTGCATGGTTTGGTGCGGCATGATGAGGATAACCTCTTTGCCCAGCTGGAGACGGCGATCGACGACGAACGCTGAGGGCAGGAGCCTTTAAAGGGATAGACCCGTCCGCAATGCGGGCGGGTTTTTGCGTTGAAGGTAAGCGGTAAGGGCGTCGCCCTCCCTGGGGGCGATCCGCTACCGCGCTGTTTGGCGGGGCGCTGCAAGATGTGGAGGTCTGGCAAGCTGTTGCAGCGTTGCAAAATCGCCCTCCGGGGGGAGGGAGGGCGATGCCCGGTGTGCCACCGGGCGGCCCAGTGGCAATGGAGCGCACGAAAAAGGGCGCCGGAAATCCGACGCCCTCCAAATCGCTAAGTCGCAAGGCTTACCGCGCGAACTTCTTGTGCTTCAGGCGCTTCGGCTCCAGCGCATCGGCACCCAGACGGCGCTTCTTGTCTTCCTCGTAGTCTTCGAAGTTGCCTTCGAACCATTCCACATGCGCCTCGCCCTCAAACGCCAGAATATGCGTACAGATCCGGTCGAGGAAGAAACGGTCGTGCGAGATGACCACGGCGCAGCCCGCGAAATCCACCAACGCGTCTTCGAGCGCGCGGAGGGTTTCGACGTCCAGATCGTTGGTGGGCTCGTCGAGCAGCAGCACGTTGCCGCCCTCTTTCAGCAGCCGCGCCATGTGCACGCGGTTGCGCTCACCGCCCGACAGGAGGCCCACTTTCTTCTGCTGGTCGCCACCCTTGAAGTTGAAGGACGAGCAATAGGCGCGGGAGTTCACCTCGGCGTCGCCGAGCTTAATCAGCTCCGCCCCGCCCGAGATCGCCTGCCAGACGGTGTCCTCGGGGTTCAGGTCGTCGCGGCTCTGGTCGACGTAGGACAACTCAACCGTGTCGCCGTATTCGATGGTGCCCTCGTCGGGTTTCTCGTGCCCGGTCAGCATCTTGAAGAGCGTCGATTTACCCGCGCCGTTGGGGCCGATCACGCCAACGATGCCACCCGGCGGCAGCGAGAAGTCGAGCCCGTCGATCAACTGCTTGTCGCCCATGTGCTTCTTCAGACCTTCGACCTCGATCACCTTGTTGCCGAGGCGCGGACCGTTGGGGATGACGATCTGTGCGCGGGAAAGCTTTTCGCGCTCAGATTGTTCTGCCATCTCGTTATAGGCCGCGATCCGGGCTTTGGACTTCGCCTGACGGGCCTTGGCGCCTTGGCGCATCCATTCGAGTTCGCGCTCCAGCGTCTTTTGCTTGGACTTATCCTCGCGTGCTTCCTGCGCCAGCCGCTTGGCCTTCTGCTCCAGCCAGTCTGAGTAGTTGCCCTCGTAGGGAATACCGCGGCCACGGTCGAGCTCGAGAATCCAGCCGGTGATGTCGTCAAGGAAGTAACGGTCGTGGGTGACGCAGAGGATGGTGCCCTTGTAGTCGATCAGGTGCTGCTGCAGCCAGGCGATGGTCTCGGCGTCGAGGTGGTTGGTCGGTTCATCGAGCAGCAGCATGTCGGGCGCTTCGAGCAGCAGTTTGCAGAGCGCCACGCGGCGCGCCTCACCGCCCGAGAGGTTTTCCGGCATCGCGTCGTCCGGCGGGCAGCGCAGCGCTTCCATCGAGACGTCGATCTGGCTGTCGAGGTCCCACAGGTTCTGCGCGTCGATGTCGTCTTGCAGCTTGGCCATCTCCTCAGCGGTCTCATCCGAGTAGTTCATCGCCAAATCGTTGTAGCGGTCTAGGATCGCCTTCTTCTCGGCCACGCCTTCCATGACGTTCTCGCGCACGGTCTTTTCGGGGTCGAGTTTCGGCTCCTGCGGCAGGTAGCCGACTTTCGCGCCCTCGGCGGCCCATGCCTCGCCCGAGAAATCCTTGTCGAGCCCGGCCATGATCTTGAGCAGGGTGGATTTACCCGCGCCGTTGACGCCGACGACACCGATCTTCACGCCGGGGAGGAAGTTCAGGTGGATGTTTTCGAATGTCTTCTTGCCCCCGGGATAGGTCTTGGAGACGCCGGACATGTGATAGACGTATTGATAGGCGGCCATTGGAGAATCCTTGCAACGCGTTTTGGGGTTTGCAGTGCAATATCGCCCGGACGGCGCAATATCAAACACTCTGTACCGCGCAGGCACCTTGCCCGGCGGCGCTTTGCGCGGCGCGCCTGTGGCGCGCGCAGGCGGCATGGCTGGGCAGGCTATTGGGCGGTTTTGCAAGGGTTTGGCAGGCGATCCGCGCAGTCGATCAGTGAAATTCGGTCGACTTTTCGGCCGTTTTCGCGCTAGAATTTATTCAATCTGCGGTTGGACGGTAAAAACCGCCTACCGCAGAGTAGGGAGGTTGAAGGCGGTTCTCGCCGTTCGCGGTGCGCCGGTTTCAGCGCAACAACAGGGAAATACTCATGACAAAATCCACCATCGTTGTGGGTCTGGACGGGTCGGAGGCCGGCGCGCGAGCCTTGGCGTTTGCCCAGTCACAGGCCAAACAGATCGGGGATTGTTCGATCACCGTTTGCTTTGTGATCGAATGGTCGCCTTTCACCTTTCAGACCAAGGAAGAGAACGAGCAGCGCCACAAACGGCGCGAGCAGGAGTTGCAGCGCGCCCATGACGTGGTGCTCGACCCTGCCGTGGCCGAGGCCAAGGCCGCCGGTGTCGAGGTCGAGGGAATCGTGCGGCATGGCGATGTGGCCGATATCCTCGAAGCGGTGGCCAAGAAGCGCGGCGCGGTTCAGATCGTCGTCGGGCGGGTTGGTGAGCGGGGCCTCAAGCGGCTCTTTGGTGGGGTGACGGGCCGGTTGGTCGCGGGCTCCAGCGTGCCGGTCACGATCATTCCCTGAAAGGAAACGCCATGAACAAGTTACTGACCTTTGCGATGGCGGCCTTTGCGTCATTGCTGCCGGGCCTTGCCGCCGCGCAAGAGGCTGCAGGCATCGACCAACGTATCAACCAGATCTTTGCCGATTACACCGGCTGGTATGTGTCATTCATCTTTGCCCCGCTGCCGGGGACGAATTTCTCTTGGATCGCGCTGTGGCTGGTCGTGGGGGCCGTGGTCTTCACCGTCTATTTCGGGGCCATCCAGCTCAAAGGGTTCTGGCATTCGATCCAACTTGTGAAGGGGGATTACTCCGATCCCGACGACGCGGGCGAGGTGAGCCACTTTCAGGCGCTGGCGACGGCGCTGTCGGGCACCGTGGGTCTGGGCAACATCGCGGGCGTCGCGGTGGCGGTCAGCATCGGCGGGCCGGGGGCGACCTTCTGGATGGTGATCGCGGGCCTGTTCGGCATGGCGACCAAGTTCACCGAATGTACGCTCGGGGTGAAATACCGCAATGAATTCCCCGACGGCCATGTCTCGGGCGGGCCGATGTATTACATCGTCAAGGGCTTCTCCGAGCGGGGCCTGCCGCTGGGTGGCTTCATGGCGGTGCTCTTTTCGATCTTCACCATCCTCGGCGCGCTTGGCGGCGGCAATATGTTCCAAGCCAACCAAGCCCATGCGCAGCTTGCCGGTGTCTTGGGGGACTATCCGGGCTGGATCACCGGGGTTGTCCTTGCGGGCGTGACCTTTGCGGTGATCGCGGGCGGTCTGAAATCCATCGCGCGGGTGACTGAAAAGATCGTGCCTTTCATGGGCATCTTCTATGTGCTGGTCTCGATCCTGATCCTGATCATTAACTGGGATATGATCGGCTGGGCCTTTGGCCAGATCTTCATGGGCGCCTTTACCGGCCTTGGCGTGGTCGGCGGGTTTACCGGCGCGTTGATCCAAGGCTTCCGCCGCGCGGCCTTCTCCAACGAAGCGGGCATCGGTTCGGCGGCCATCGCCCACTCTGCGGTGCGCACCAAGGAGCCGGTGACCGAAGGCTATGTCGCGCTTTTGGAGCCCTTCATCGACACGGTGGTGATCTGCACCATGACCGCGCTGGTCATCGTGATCAGCGGCGTGCTCAACCAAGACCCTGAAACCGGTCTCTACATCTGGAACGCCGAGGCGGGCCGGATCGCGACCGAGGGCGACGTGAGCGGCGTGGCGCTGACCTCGGCGGCCTATGCGCGGGCCTTCTCGTGGTTCCCGGTGCTCTTGATGGTGGCGGTGGTGCTCTTTGCCTTCTCGACCATGATCAGCTGGTCCTACTACGGGCTCAAGGCATGGACCTATCTCTTTGGCGAGGGGGCGGCGAAGGAGCTGACCTTCAAGGTGATCTTCTGCCTCTTCATCGTGATCGGGGCGGCGGCGAGCCTTGGGCCGGTGATCGACTTCAGCGATGCGATGCTCTTCTCCATGGCGATCGTGAACATCATCGCGCTCTATTTCCTGATGCCGATCGTGAAGCGTGAGTTGAACAGCTATGTCGCGCGGCTGCGCTCGGGCGAGATTGTGAAGCACAAGTAAGGGCTTCGCATTGACAAAGGGCTGCAATGCCCCTCCTTTGGCCCCTGATTTCGGATCGGGGGCCATTTTCTTGCGCAATACCATGCCATTCGCCACCAAAGGGCAGGTCGTCGGCCTGTTGGGCGGGTCTTTTGACCCGGCGCATGAGGGGCATGCGCATATCACCCGCGAGGCATTGAAACGCTTTGGGCTGGATCGGGTCTGGTGGCTGCTGAGCCCCGGCAATCCGTTGAAAGAGCATGGCCCGGCCCCCATGGCGCAGCGGATGGCGCGGGCGCGGGCGGTGATGGATCACCCGCGGGTCGAGATTACGGGGATCGAAGCACAGTTGGGCACCCGTTACACGGCTGAGACGCTGGCCGCGCTGCGGCGGCATTATCCTGGTGTGCGGTTCGTCTGGTTGATGGGGGCGGACAATCTTGCGCAGTTTCACCTCTGGCAAGACTGGCAGCAGATCATGGAGACGGTGCCGGTGGGCGTGCTTGCGCGCCCCGGGCAGCGTATATCGGCCCGGATGAGCAGGGCGGCGGCGCTTTATGCGCCCTACCGGATCGCGGGGCGGAACAGCCAGTTGCTGGGCCGCGCCACGGCGCCGGCGTGGTGTTTCGTCAATGTGCCGATGGTCGATGTCTCTTCGACCGCATTGCGCGCGGCGGGGGGCTGGCGCTCAGCGTAGCCGGGCCGAGGTGATGCCCGCCGTGATGATCACAGCAAGCCCCGCCCAAGTCAGTGCATCGGGCAGGGTACTGAACAGAAACAATCCCAGCAGCACCGCCGCGATCAGTTGGAAATAGACCAGCGGCGCCAGCCGCGTGGCAGGCGCCCGGCGGTAGGCATAGAGCAGCAGCAGATTGCCCAGCATCGAAAACAGCGCGCTCGCGGTAGCCAGCCCCGCGACGGGCAGGGTGGCTGCGGGTAGGTTCATCAGACCCAGAGGCAGCAGCATCACCGCGCTCATCGCCAGTTGGGTGAAAGTCAGCGCAAGGGGCGGGGCGAGGTCAGACAGCCAGCGCGACATGGTGAGAAAGACGCCGTAGAACAGCCCCGCCGCCACGGCAAAAAGCAGCCCCGGCCCGCCGGTGCCGCCGCCCAGTCCCGGACGCACCACCAGCAGCACGCCGCAAAAGCCCATGAGGATCAACGCGCTGCGCAGCAGGCTAATGCGTTCGCGCAGAAAGATCGCGGCCAGCAGGTAGCTGATCATCGGCCCGATAAAGAAGGCGGCGAAGACATTGGCAATCGCCTCGGTCCTGAGCGCGGTTTGAATGCAGGTGATCCCCAAGGCCAAGGTGCCCGCCCGCAGCCAGAGCCGCCAATCGCGCATCAGCCCCCATGTGCCACGGGGCAGGAACGGCAGCACCATCAGCGCCCCGATGGCAAAGCGCGACCATGCCACGAAGACCGGCGCGACCCCCATGCCAGAGGTCAGGATTTTACCCGCGCTGTCCCCTGCGGGGATCAGTGACATGGCGATGAACATGATCGGAATAGCGCGTTGCATGACGTTGGGTTAGCAGGTCGGCGGTTTTGTGCAACCGCGAAAGCTCCACCCTTGTCAGACCGGTTGTGGCCGAACGCCGCTTGGGGTTTATATCAAGCCCATGAGCCAGAGTTTTTCACGACGTTTCACACGCCGCATTTTCCTTGGGACGGCTGCCGCTGCGCTGGCGGCGGCCTCTGCTTGGGCCGAGCCGCCGACCACTTCGTTGCGCCCCGTGGGGCGCGATGCCGACCTGTATAAACAGGCCATTCCCAATGTGTCCGAGATCATCGCCGACAGCGGGATCACCGGCACGGTGGCCTTTGCCGTGGTCGACGTAGACACCGGCATCTGGCTGGAGGCGTCCAACGCCACCGATGGCATCCCGCCCGCCAGCAGCATCAAGGCGATCACCGCGCTTTACGCGCTGGATGAACTGGGGCCGGATCATGTGTTCGAGACGCGCCTTTTGGCGACCGGCGGTGTCGTCGATGGTGAGGTGCAGGGCGATCTGATCCTCGTCGGTGGGGGGGATCCGACCCTCGACAGTGACAATCTGGGACAGATGGCCGAAGACCTGAAAGAGGCGGGCATCATCGGCGTGAAGGGCGGTTTCAAGGTCTATGAGGGCGCACTGCCCGCGACCTTTGCGATTGACCCCGAACAACCCGACCATGTCGGCTACAACCCCGGCGTCTCAGGCATCGCGCTGAACTACAATCGGGTGCATTTCGAATGGAAGCGCACGGGCAACGGCTATGACGTGACCATGGAAGGCCGCGCGGCGCGCTATGCGCCTGCCGTGCGCGTGGCCACGATGGAGGTCGTGGACCGTAGCGGGCCGGTCTATACCTACGAAAACCGGCCTGAGCGCGATGTTTGGACGGTCGCGAAAGGGGCCTTGGGTTCGGGCGGTGCACGTTGGCTGCCGATCCGGCGGCCCGGTGTCTACGCGGGCGACATCTTTGCCACCATCGCCCGCAGCCATGGCATCAAACTGGGCGATGCGGAACTGATCGAGACGCTGCCCGAAGGTGAGACCCTCCTCACCCATCGCAGCGCCGAGCTGCGGCCGATCCTCAAAGACATGCTGGAATATTCCACCAATCTGACGGCAGAGATGGTCGGCATGGCCGCCAGCGCCAAACGGTTGGGTACGGTGCCCAGCCTGCGCGCCTCTGCCGCCGAGATGAACAAATGGGCGATTGAGGAGCTGGGCATGGAAAACCCGGCAATGATCGACCACTCGGGCCTTGGCGATGACAGCAAGATGACCGTGCATGACATGGCCGGAGGGCTGGCGCGCATCAATGGCACGGGGCTGCGGCCGATCTTGAAACCGGTCTATCTGCGCGATAATCGGGGTCGTCCTGAACGGGATAATCCGATTGAGATCGACGCGAAGACCGGCACGCTGAACTTTGTCTCGGCGCTGGCCGGGTTCCTGACCACACCCGAAGATCGGGTGCTGGCCTTTGCGATCCTGACCGCGAATACCGATGAACGCGCCAAGATCAGCCGCGCGGAGCGGGAGCGTCCGCCGGGGGCGCGCACCTGGAACGGGCGGGCCAAACGTGTGCAACGTGGGCTGCTGGAGCGGTGGGGCCTGTTGTATAACGTCGCCGTGAAGCCCGAGCCGGAGGGCGAAGCCGCGCCAGAGACGCCAGCGGCGCCCGACCCTGATGCCGAAGCCGAGGTCGGGGCCGAGCCGGAAGTCGCGCTGGAAAAGTCCTAACTCGCGCTTAGGTCAGGTGCCGCGCCCGCGCGCCGCGTTCGATCGCGGCGGCGTGGAGCCGGTCGATGTTAAGCTCATAGCGGATTTCTTCGAGCAGCCGCAGCTCGGCCTCGTCCAGCGTGCCATCGGCGGCGGCCACGTCGCAGGCCAGCGCATAGGCCGTTTCATGCAAACGCTCCGGCAGGGCCTCGCGGATCAGGCCAAAGAGGGCATCCAACCCATCCTCCTGTTCGAACAGGTCAAAGACCGTTTTGCCAATCGTCGAGACGCGATCATTGTCATAGCCCGAGAAGACCGGCAGCAGGTTCAGCGCGGATTCGATTTTGACCAGTTCGGCGGTGCGGATGTCCTCATCCGAGGCCGAGACCGCGATCATCAGCGCGACAAGGCTGTCTTGGGCGCTGAGCGAGAGGGAAGATGTGTCGGGCATCGCGGTATCCTTTGCACAGGTATGTTGCGGTGCAGAATATTGACCCTCAGGGAGTGACGCAATAGGAACGGGCGACCCCGTGCGCATTGGGCGCAGGGACGCCAAAAGATGGATGATCTGACATGTCCGAGACCCGAGACGCGGCACTCAGCAGCAAAGCATGGCCCTTTGAAGAAGCGCGCCGGGTGCTCAAACGCTATGCCAAGAAGCCGCCAGAGAAGGGTTACGTCCTGTTCGAGACGGGCTATGGCCCCTCGGGCCTGCCGCATATCGGCACCTTCGGCGAGGTGCTGCGCACCACGATGATCAAGCGCGCCTTTGAAGAGATCAGCGACATCCCGACCAAGCTGGTCTGTTTCTCGGACGACCTCGACGGTATGCGCAAGGTGCCGGGCAACGTGCCGCAGCGGGAGATGCTGGAAGAGCATATGCACAAGCCCCTGACCTCCGTGCCGGACCCCTTCGGCACGCATGAGAGCTTTGGCCATCACAACAACGCCATGCTGCGCCGCTTCCTCGATACCTTCGGCTTCGAGTACGAATTCTATTCCGCGCGCGAATTCTACCGCTCGGGCCAGTTCGACGAGGTGCTGCTGCGCGCCTGCGAGAAGTACGACGAGATCATGGCGGTGATGCTGAAGTCGCTGCGCGAAGAGCGCGCGCAGACCTATTCGATCTTCCTGCCGATCCACCCCGAAACGGGCCGCGTGATGTATGTGCCGATGAAGGAGGTCAACGCCAAGGACGGCACGATCACCTTCGACGACGAGGACGGCAACGAGATGACCCTGCCGGTCACCGGCGGCAACGTGAAGCTGCAGTGGAAGCCCGATTTCGGCGCCCGCTGGGCCGCGCTCGACGTGGATTTCGAGATGTATGGCAAGGAACACGCCACCAACACCGCGATCTACGACCGCATCTGCGAGATCCTCGGCGGGAAGAAGCCCGAGCATTTCAGCTATGAGCTGTTCCTCGACGAGAACGGGCAGAAGATCTCCAAGTCTTCCGGCAACGGCATCTCGATCGACCAGTGGCTGACCTATGCCAGCACCGAAAGCCTGTCGTATTTCATGTTCCTCAAGCCCAAGACGGCCAAGCGCATGTATTTCGACGTGATCCCCAAGGCGGTCGACGAGTATCACCAGCAGCTGCGCGCCTATGAGACGCAGGACGTGAAGGCGCGGCTGAATAACCCCGTCTGGCACATCCATGGCGGTGATGTGCCGAAGTCGGACATGGTGGTGCCCTTCTCGATGCTCTTGAACCTCGCCTCCGTGTCGAGCGCCGAGGACAAGTCGCAGCTTTGGGGTTTCATCCAGCGCTACGCGCCCGAGGCCACGCCCGAGACCAACCCCGGCATGGATGCCGCGGCGGGCCACGCGGTGCGCTATTTCAACGACTTCGTGAAGCCCACGAAGGTGTTCCGCGCGCCCACCGAGTTGGAACGCGAGGCGCTGGAAGACCTGCGCGACCGGCTGAAGGTCTGGGACGGCGGGCTGGATGCCGAGGCGCTGCAGAGCATGGTCTTTGCCGTCGGCAAGGAGCGTTTCGACCCGCTGCGCGACTGGTTCAAAGCGCTGTACCAGGTGCTTCTGGGCGCCGATCAGGGGCCGCGGTTTGGTGGCTTCATCGCGCTTTACGGCGTGGAAGAGACCGTCGCGCTGATCGACGACGCGCTGGCGGGCAAGCTGACCGGCGCGTGAAACTTTTGCCTCTGCCCTTGCGTGACTTAGATCATTCAGCAAGGGCAAGGGGGAAAGGCAATGCGCAAAGGGATGTTCACGTTTTTCGGAGGGCTGGTGCTATCAGCCCTCCTGAGCTTTGGCGCGATGGCGCAGCAGGCAGAGATCGAAGAGACGATCAACAGCCAGTTCGACGCTTTTCGCGCGGATGATTTCGCCGCCGCATTAGAATTCGCCACGCCGAATTTGCAGCGTTTTTTCCAAACCCCTGAGAATTTCCGCAGCATGGTGAGCAATGGCTACCCGATGGTGCAGAACCCGGCGGAGGTGCGGTTCCTTGACCGGCGCGCGGATGGGGCGCGTTTTTATCAGGTAGTGCAGGTGGTTGATCCTCAGGGGTTCACGCATCTGTTGGGCTATCTGATGGAACGGACGGAGGCGGGCTGGCGCATCGGCGCGGTGCAAATCCTCGACGCGCCGGGGGCCAATGTCTGACCATTGTTGCGCGGCTCCCGCGCGGCGGGGCAAATGCGGGTTAATACATCGTTGATACTTCCCTGACCTCGCGGTTCGGCCCTCGCCGAGCCTGAGCAGTTGAGCGGCGCGCCCCGGTGGGAGGTGCGGACCGGGGAAAGGAAAAGCGATGAACAAGGCGATTACCGATGGCGTGGTGTTGATGCCCACCCCCTTTGCGGCGGGGCTGGATGTCTGGTCGAGCGGCGATGGCACGCCGGGGTCGGACACCTATGAGAACGCGGCAAATGCCGCTTTTGTCCCCGCGGATCAGGACTTTGGCGGGGCGTTGGAACTGCTGAAGACGCAAGCCACGCAACGGCTGCGCTACATGGGGCAGATCCCGCTGCTGCCGGGCTGCTATCTGCGGGTCACGGCGCGGGTGAAGGCGGTGAGTGGCAACCTGCCGACGGTGCGGATCGCGGGCTATCCGGCGCAGGCGGGCGGGGGCCGGGTGAGCGGCGTGACGGAGGCCGGGCCGTCGGTCACGCTGACGGCCTATGGCGAGGTGGTCGAGGTCAGCGCGATCATCGGCAGCGGCGACCGCGGCGGGGTCGATATGGTCTGGGGCACCGGGGCCGTCTATGGGCATTTCGGGTTGGACCTGACCGGGCCGACGGGCGGCGTGGTGCGGATCGATGATATCGTGATCGAGGATGTCACCTCGATCTTTTTGCGGGACATGCTGGCGCAGGTCGATGTGCGCGACTTTGGTGCGGTGGGCAACGGGGTGAGCGACGACTCCGCCGCCTTCGAGGCTGCAAATGCCGCGGCGGCGGGGCGCACGGTGCTGGTGCCCGCGGGGAACTACCTGCTGAACGGGGATGTGACCTTTGACACGCCGGTCAAATTCGAGGGCCATGTGACCATGCCGGTGGGGGCGGTGCTGTTGCTGCGCCGCAATTTCGATCTGCCCAGCTATATCGAAGCCTTCGAGAATGAAGAGACCGCTTTTCTGAAAGCCTTTCAGGCGCTCTTGAACAACGCGGATCACGACTCGCTCGATATGGGGGGGCGCAAGGTGAATGTGACCGGGCCGCTCGACATGCAGGCGGCGGTGCCGGACAAGACCAGCTATGCCACCCGGCGGGTGATCCGCAACGGCCAGCTTGAGGCCGCGTCGAGCAGCGCTTGGGACACGGTGGTGGTGACGTCGCAGGCGCGCTACGCGGCCTCGGACGCGCGCAAGCTAACCAATGTGACCAATATCGCCAATGTGCCGGTGGGCGCGCTGGTCGAAGGGACCGGGGTGGGGCGCGAGATTTATGTGCGGTCCAAGAATGTCGCCACGCAGGAGATCACGCTCAACGCGCCGCTTTACGATGCGGAGGGGACGCAGAGTTTCACCTTCCGCAAGTTCCAGTACATAGTGGATTTCAGCGGCTTCGCCTCGCTGTCGAAGTTCGTGCTCGATGATATCGAGTTCCAGTGCAACAACCGGTGCAGCGCGATCAACCTCGCGCCCTCGGGGCTGATCTTTCACCTGCGGGACTGTTTCGTCAGCCGCCCGAAAGACCGTGGCGTCACCTCGATCGGCGGGGGCTGTCAGGGCATGTTGATCGACCGCTGCCAGTTCCTGTCGGCGGAGGATGCGCTGACGGTGCCGAACCGGACCTCCATCGCGCTTAACACCAACGCCAACGACGTGAAGCTGCGCGACTGCCGTGCGACCAAGTTCCGCCACTTCGCACTGCTGGCGGGGGGCAACAGCATCGTGACGGGCAATCACTTCTTTCAGGGGGATGCGGTCGATAACGGTGTGCGCTCGGCGGGGCTGATCCTTGCTTCGGCCCATACCAGCGCGGTGGTGACCGGGAATTACGTCGACAATTGCTTTATCGAATGGACGAATGAGCAGGACCCGACCCCGGCCTTCACCACGGGCTATTCGTTCAGCGCGCTCAGCATCAGCGACAATATCTTTCTGTCCGGGGAGGTGGCCCCGTGGTTCAGCTATATCGTGGTAAAACCTCATGGTGCGGGGCATTTCCTGAGCGGGGTGACCATCACCGGCAACCGGTTCCGCAGCCTTAACGGCAGCATCGACCGCGCCGAGCGGGTGGATACGACCTTTGCCGATCTTGACCTGTCGCGATGCAAGAACGTGGTGATGAAGGGCAATTCCTTCCATGCGGTGACCACGCAGGTCGAGAATATGGCCGAGATCGAGTTCACCCAGTCGACCCCGTCAGAGACTTGGGTGATTGATACCGCTGGGCATCTGCCTTTCGAGGGGCAAGCGCTCAATAGCGACGCGGTGGTGGCCCATGGGGCGATCCGCAACGGCAACAACGTGGCGCAGTTCGACATGCCTTATGTGAAACACGCCGAAGGGCCGGACCGGGATCAGCTGCATGTGGTTTGGCCGACGCCGGTGAAGGGCAAGGTCTCTGTCATGGTGCGGATGGACAACCGCTAACCGTGGCGCTGCGCTGAGCTGTGAAGTGGCCCTGCCGGAGATCGGCGGGGCCATTTGTCTTAGAACTCCCGCCAGAGGCTGAGAGTGAGGGCCGAATTCTCTGGCGCGTCGAAGGGGATTTCGCTGCCCAGTTGCAGGCGGTATTTGGTGAAGCTGGGCGACAGAACGATGGAGGGGGCAAATTTGGCATAGGTCTCACCCCCGGTGTAGGTGAGAAAGACCTGCGCCA
Organism: Sulfitobacter sp. 1A12056; assembly: GCF_043558125.1. Lineage (NCBI taxonomy): Bacteria > Pseudomonadati > Pseudomonadota > Alphaproteobacteria > Rhodobacterales > Roseobacteraceae > Sulfitobacter > Sulfitobacter sp. 1A12056. The sequence continues at coordinate 91,895 of NZ_JBIFFY010000004.1, forward strand.
TTCCGGTGGTCACGGGGGTGAAGTCGAGCCCCACGGTGCTGTCGATCTTAATGACCTCTTGCGAAAAGCCGAACTCCCACCTTGCGGAGGCATCGACGGTAAGCCAGCCATTCCGTTCGCCCAAGGTGAAGCCGCGGCCCCAAGACAGCCCGGCCCTGAGGTGGGGCGAGATGAACTCCCCCGACCAGCTTGCTCCGGCGCCGATATCGTAAGCCCAGCGACCCGTATCGCTCGGCTCCCCCAAAGGGAAGCGCAGGAAGACGGTGGCATGGCCGCTTCGCAGGCCAAAACGGCTTTGTGCGGTGTTGAGGTCGAAGCCGAGGGTGAGCCGCTCGCGCAGCCCGTATTCGATATAGGTGCTTTGGGAGAGGTCGTAGAAGTAAGTCGCCGAGAAGGAGCTTGAGATGAAGGTCGTGCCCTCCTCACGCAGCCACGGCCCGGCTTGGGCGGCGGTGGGGCTGAACTGGCAGGCCAGTAGGGTAAGGCAAAGGGCAGATCGCATGGCAGGCTCCTGCTGCGATCTTGGTTAATGGCGGTTAACAAATCGTTGCTTGCCGGGAGGAAGGTGAAAACCCGGCGCCGAGGGCACCGGGTTTCGCAGTTGCTATGTCAGGGTCGCCCGGCGTGGGCTCAGACGTGGGCCTTGTTGCCGCGGGGGCCTGCGATGAGCCAGACGATGAAGCCCAGCACTGGCAGGATGATGATGCCCAAGACCCATGCGATCTTGGCCGCGCCCGAGGCGCTGGAGGTTACGACCTGATAGATGGCGTAGATGTCGGCGATGAGGATGATGAGCCCTAAAAGTCCATATTCCATTGTTTGATCCCTCTCGAATGCGTGCATGTCTATTGGGTGATCAACCCAAGGGCGCGCGCAATTGTTCCCGGACCACGCCGCGCCGGGGCTAAGCCGATCCCCGCCAGTCTGCCCGTATTGCGGGAACCGGCGCCGCACGCCTTGGGTTCTGTTGGTACAGCAATCATGAAAGGAACAAGCCATGACTGACACGACAGCACCCGCATCGCTGGTTTCTTCGGACAACGTGAACGGCACCGCCGTTTTCGGCGCAGATGGAACCGAAATCGGCCATATCGACCACCTGATGATCGACAAGAAATCCGGCAAGGTTGCCTATGCCGTGATGGGCTTCGGCGGCTTTCTGGGGCTCGGGGAGGAGCATTACCCGGTGCCGTGGAACGCGCTGAACTATGACCCCTCTCGCGATGGTTTCATGACCAACATAGATGAGGCGACGGTCAAAGGCGCGCCGGAACGGACCGAGCAGTGGCACAGCGACCGCGCGTGGCAAGAGCGGACGTTCGATCACTATGGCGTGCCTTATTACTGGATTTGATGGGCGCTCCAAGTGGTTAAGGGAGGCGATGACGCCTCCCTTTCGCAGCGGCGATATTCTGCGCAGCCCATTGTTTTCGCGCAGCGGATCGGCTCTGATGAGAGTGCGGCTGGTTTGGTCGTGATTGGAAAGGAACCCCGATGCGCCGAATGATTGCCCTCGGCCTGCTGCTGACCCTTGGGGCATGCGGCGTGCCATTCGTCCCCTTCATTTGATTTAGGAGAACCCTTCGATGGAAGCCTTTCTTGATACGCTTGGCGCGGTGGCGCTGATCGCGCTCGTGGTGGTCGGGCTTGCCGCCGGGGCCATTGCCGGGGCCGTGGCGGGCCGGAACCGTATTCTTTACCTTGTTCTGGGGGTCGTCGGCGCCGTGGCGCTGCCCTTCATCCTTGCCGCGTTGGGCGTGACGGTGGTGGCCGCGGGGGGCTTGCTGTTGCTGCTGGTCGTCGCTGCAATCGGTGCGGCGCTGGTGTTGGCCTTGGTGGCGGCGCTGCGACGGTAGCTGTGGCGTTTTAGGGCTGAATTGTTCAAGGGCCTCCCCGAGTAGGGTGGCCCTTTTTCTTTAGCGTTTACGGCGTTTTACATTGCCGCCACGCATGCCGCCGCGGCCTGAGGTGCTGCGGCCCGAGGCTTGCTGCGCGGCATCGACGGCGCGGTCGACTGCCTGTTGGCGCGCCATCGGATCATCGGCGACGGCAAGGTCCACGGCCTCCAGCCGTTTGACCTCGTCGCGCAGGCGCGCAGCCTCTTCGAACTCGAGGTTCTCGGCGGCCTTGCGCATATCGGCGCGCAGCCCGTCGAGCACGGCCTGAAGGTTGCCGCCCGCCATCGGCTTGTCGACCTTGGCGGTGACGCGGTTCATGTCCACGTCGCCCTTGTAGAGCCCGGCGAGGATGTCTTCGACGTTCTTTTTCACCGTGGCGGGGGTGATGCCGTGTTCCTCGTTATAGGCGATCTGCTTGGCGCGGCGGCGCTCGGTCTCGCCCATTGCGCGCTCCATCGAGCCGGTGATGCGGTCGGCATACATGATCACCCGCCCTTCGGCGTTGCGCGCGGCGCGGCCGATGGTCTGGATGAGCGAGGTTTCCGAGCGCAGGAAGCCTTCCTTGTCCGCGTCCAGAATGGCAACCAACCCGCATTCGGGAATGTCGAGCCCCTCGCGCAGCAGGTTGATCCCGATCAGCACGTCGAAGGCGCCGAGGCGCAGGTCGCGCAGGATCTCGATCCGCTCGATCGTGTCGATGTCGCTGTGCATGTAGCGCACGCGGATGCCCTGTTCGTGCATGTATTCGGTGAGGTCTTCGGCCATCCGCTTCGTGAGCACGGTGCAGAGCGTGCGGTAACCGTCGGCGGCCACCTTCCGGACCTCGTCCAAGAGGTCGTCGACCTGCATTTCCACGGGCCGGATCTCGACCTTGGGATCCAAGAGGCCGGTGGGGCGGATGACCTGTTCGGTGAAGACACCGCCCGATTGCTCGATCTCCCACGCCGCCGGGGTGGCGGAGACAAAGACCGATTGCGGGCGCATGGCGTCCCATTCCTCGAACTTGAGGGGTCGGTTGTCCATGCAGGACGGCAGGCGGAAGCCGTGTTCGGCCAGCGTGAACTTGCGGCGGTAGTCGCCCTTGTACATGCCGCCGATCTGCGGCACCGAGACGTGGCTTTCATCGGCAAAGACGATGGCGTTGTCGGGGATGAATTCGAAGAGGGTGGGGGGCGGCTCACCCGGGGCGCGTCCCGTCAGGTAGCGTGAGTAGTTCTCGATCCCGTTGCAGACGCCGGTGGCTTCCAACATCTCGATGTCGAAATTGGTGCGCTGCTCCAGCCGCTGCGCTTCGAGCAGTTTGCCCTCGGCGACCAGTTGGTCGAGCCGCGTGCGCAGCTCTTTTTTGATGCCCTGAATGGCCTGCTGCATCGTCGGTTTCGGCGTCACGTAGTGGCTGTTGGCGTAGACGCGGATCTGGTCGAAAGTGTCGGTCTTCTCGCCGGTCAGGGGATCAAATTCGGTGATGCTTTCCAACTCTTCGCCGAAGAAAGACAGGCGCCAAGCGCGGTCATCAAGGTGGGCGGGAAAGATCTCTAGGCTGTCGCCGCGCACGCGGAAAGAGCCACGCTGGAAGGCCGCGTCGTTGCGCTTGTACTGCTGGGCGACCAGATCGGCGATGACTTTGCGCTGGTCGTACATGCTGCCCGCTTTCAGGTCTTGGGTCATCGCGCCATAGGTCTCGACGCTACCGATGCCGTAGATGCAGGAAACCGAGGCCACGATGATCACGTCGTCACGCTCCAAAAGCGCGCGGGTGGCGGAGTGGCGCATCCGGTCGATCTGCTCGTTGATCTGGCTCTCCTTCTCGATGAAGGTGTCGGAGCGCGCGACATAGGCCTCTGGCTGGTAGTAGTCGTAGTAGGAGACGAAGTATTCCACCGCGTTGTCGGGGAAGAAGCCCTTGAACTCGCCGTAAAGCTGCGCCGCCAGCGTCTTGTTGGGGGCGAGGATGATGGCGGGGCGCTGCGTCTCTTCGATGACCTTGGCCATGGTGAAGGTCTTGCCCGTCCCGGTGGCGCCCAGAAGCACCTGATCGCGCTCGCCCGAGTTCACCCCTTCGGTCAGTTCCTTAATCGCCGTGGGCTGGTCGCCCGCCGGGTCGAATTCGGTGACCAGTTTGAACTTATGGCCGCCCTCCAGTTTGGGGCGGTTGCGCACGTCTGGGGCGGGGTTTGCCAGCATCGGCATCCCCTCGGTCTTGTCGGAATGGGCATAGGGCATCGCGGGTATCCTTCGTCAAGCTTCCCATAGGTGCCCTCTTTCACGCGGGGTTCAAGGGGCAGGGGGCCGCGAAGGACGCATTTGCCGCTACTTCATCAGCCGTTTGCGATTCTGTCGCACCTTGCGGGCCAGAGGAGCGAGCGAGGCGTCCATGATCTGATCCGGGCTTTTGCCCAGCATCATGGCCTGCGTCCCGGCGGTGAAGGCTTTGACCATGGCCGGGCCTTTCTCGGCCACCATGCGGTTGTTCTCACCGGGGCGGGCGGGCAGCGCGCCTGCCATGCCCAAGAGGCGCAGCGACATCACGATCTGGGTTTCCACCGCGAGGGCGGCGATCTGGCTTTGCAGGGCGAAGAGGGCGAAGGGGGTCATATGGAACACTCCAATGGGGTGATCATGATGTAGTCTCTGCACCGCAGCATGGTAGGGTTTATTTGCGCGGGCCTGCATTCCCTTGCCCCTTGGCACGGAATATTAGATAAAGCCCGAGGTTATTGAAGCGAGAGTCCCGAAATGCGCGCACGTATCTACCAACCCGCCCGTACAGCGATGTCCTCCGGCACGGCCAAGACCCGTGTCTGGCTGCTTGAGTTTTCGCCCGCGGAAGCGCGCAGGGTCGATCCGCTGATGGGCTGGACATCTTCCGATGATACGCAAAGCCAAGTGCGCTTGCAGTTCGACACCCGCGAAGCCGCCGAAGAATACGCCCGCGATCATGGCATCGACGCGCAGGTGCAACTGCCCAACAAGCGCAAGCCCAACGTCCGCCCCGGCGGCTATGGCGAGAATTTCGCGACCGGTCGCCGTGGGGCGTGGACGCACTGAGGGTGTGAAGGTGGTCGCTTGCTTGCGCGGGCCATGCGCCCGCCCTTCGGCCCGCGCCACTATTCATCTGACCGCGTAGCAGGTAGCACCACATTTTCGCGCGGTGGCGTGCAGCCCCGCGACGATCGATACTGACGCCCGCCGGGCGTTTTCATTTCGGTTCAAAGCTTTCCCTTGTCTGCCGACGCGTTAGTTGTTGAACATGCAAACGAGGGGGACAAGAATATGACCGCAATCGTCGATTTCCTGAACACCGTCTTATGGGGCTACGTCCTCGTATATGGCCTGCTGGCTGTCGGGCTTTACTTCACCTGGCGCACTGGTTTCCTGCAATTCCGGTATTTCGCCGAATTCTTTCGCGTGGTCAGATCCTCGCGTGACACTTCCGCCGCGGGCATTTCACCATTTCAGGCGCTGACGATCTCTCTCGCCAGCCGGGTCGGTACGGGCAACCTCGCCGGGGTGGCCGTGGCGATCTATCTCGGCGGGCCGGGGGCTGTGTTCTGGATGTGGGTTGTGGCGCTCGTCGGCATGGCGACGGCCTATGCGGAATCGACCTTGGCGCAGCTTTACAAGGTTCGGAACGCGGATGGGCAATACCGTGGCGGGCCGGCCTTCTACATGTCCCGGGGCATCGGGTCGAACGCCATGGGCTATGTCTTTTCGGTCTGCCTTATCATCAGCTTCGGCCTGATCTTCTCGGCGGTGCAGGCAAACTCGATCTCCGTCGCGATGGAGGAAGCCTTTGCCATTCCCAAACTCGTCACCGGCCTTGTCGTCGGCGGTTTCGCGGGTATCGTCATCTTCGGCGGGATCAAATCCATCGCGCGTGTCGCGGAAAAGATCGTTCCTGCCATGGCCGGGCTCTATATCGTCGTGGCGTTGCTCGTCGTGGTTCTGAACATCGCCGATGTGCCCGCCATGCTGGCCTTGATCGTCAAATCGGCCTTTGGTTTCGAAGCGGCGGCAGGCGGCTTTACGGGGGGCTTCATGGTGGCCCTGCTCAACGGTGTGAAGCGCGGTCTGTTCTCGAATGAGGCGGGCATGGGCTCGGCCCCGAACATCGCCGCCGTCGCGGTGCCCGATCCGCACCATCCGTCCAGTCAAGGGCTGGTGCAGGGGCTTGGCGTCTTTATAGATACGCTGGTGATCTGCACGGCCACGGCGCTGATGATCTTGCTCTCGGGCGTGGTCGACTATTCCGAAGGTGCGGCGACCGGCATGGCGCTGACCCAGATCGCTTTGGAGCAGCATATCGGCGCATTCGGCCCGATCTTCATCGGGATCGCCATCTTGTTCTTCGCCTTTACCTCGATCATCGGGAATTATTCCTATGCCGAGAACGCGATGGAGTTCCTTGGGATGGGCAAGCGTATCCCGCTTCTCGTGCTGAAGGCGCTGGTGATCGCGATGGTGGTCTGGGGCTCGTTGCAGGCGGTCACGACCGTGTTCAACTTCGCCGATGCCTCCATGGCGCTGATGGCGACGGTCAACCTGATCGCCATCCTGATCCTGTCCAAGACCGTCGCCAAACTCACGCGGGACTATTTCGCGCAGCGTAAGGCGGGGAAAGAGCCGATGTTCAGGATCGCCGAATATGCCGAGCTTGGCGATGGCGTGGATCACACGATCTGGAACAGCAATGTTGCCCGTGAAACGGAAGGCGCCAAGCCCGACTGAACGCGACAGAAGGCGAGGGGGTGGCCCCTCGCCTTTACTGTTCCGCGCGTGATGTTCGTTATTCTACGAGAAGATGCGACAGGTCGCAGCGGGCGAGGGCCGCGTTCAGTTCTCTCAGAGCGGCGTCGAGTATGCCGCCTTCGTCCAGCGCCGTTTTGCGGTTTCTCATGCGGACTTCCCCATTTACGATGACCGTATGCACATCCGCGGCATTGGCGAATTGCGCGACCGTGGTCAGGGGCATCATCGGCGGGTAGAGATGCGGTTTGCGGCGGTCGAGCATGACGATATCCGCCTTCTTGCCCGGTTCGAGTGAGCCAAGGTCCGCCTCCATCCCAATCGCCTTGGCGGCGTCGATGGTGCACATTTCCAAGACATCACGCGGCATCATCACCTCCGGGTCGCGGAAGTGGCGGCGGTGGTAGTGCAGGCATTGGGCCATGTGGCGGAACATGTCATAGCCCCGGTCCGGCGCTGCGGCGTCCGAGCCGAGGGCCACGTTCACCCCCATTTCGCGCAGTTCGGGCGCGGGGCAGCGGCCCAGAACCGACATGATGGCCGAGGGGTTGTGAACGATCGACGCGCCACTGCGTTTGGCCGCGGCCATATCCTCAGGGGTGAGGTCGACCGAATGGGACAGATAGGCCCATGGGCCAAGAATGCCGAGGTTTTCGGCCAGCGCGATGGAGCCGGACCGGTGCCCATCCTGAGTGAACAGCAGCCCATGTTTTTCGCGCAGTTCCATCGCGGCGCGGCACATCGCGCGGATGTCCTCGGGGGCCTGCGCAAAGTCCTCGGGCGAATAGACCGGCATGATGAGGCAGACCCCCGCGCCATCGTTCAAGAAACCCCCGTTGGTTTGCGCGAGTTCAGCGCAGACCTCTAACTGATCCTCGAAGGACAGGCTGACCTCCCGGTCAAGGTCCAGACTGCGGTAGGTCTTGGGGAAGGGGCGGCGGTTCAGGCCCGCGGCGAGCATCGTTCGGATGCCGATCTCGCGCGTGGCCTCGCAATGCAGATTGCCCGCCTCGACCGTATCGGTGCGGTAATGATCCGCCCCGCCGCCGAGCAGCATCGTGCAGGTGGTGATCCCCGCCTTCAGCCGCTCAAGCCCCGAAAGCCGGGCTTCGGCCTGCCAGAATGCGGGGGTGGAGCCGCGGGTGTAGATCGTCTCGCAGGCTTGAAACCACGCATCGCCATCGCCGCCGCCAAGGTTGCGCGTCAGCCCGTGGCCTGCGTGGGCATGGCTGTCGATCAGCCCCGGCAGGGTGATCATATCGCGCCCGTCGATCACCTCGGCGGTCTCGGGGAGGGGCACATTGCCTGCAGGGCCGACGGCGGTGATACGGTCGTTTTCGAACAGCACGGTGGCATCGTCGATGACACGTCGCTCCGCGTCCATCGTGATGGCGGTGGTGTGGGTGATCGCATGGCTGGTCATTACAGGTCCTCGCTCAACGCGGCCCCGAGGACATCGTCCTGCGCCGCAGCGCCGTCTTGCGAGGCTTCAAGTTTCAAAGTGCGCTCCGCTTCCAAAAGATGGGCCTCCATCTCCGTCATCGCGGTGTCGAAATCCCCGGCGGCGAGGGCCGCGACGATGGCGGCATGTTCGTCCGGGCCGCATTGCGTATCGCATTTCGGTTTGAACACGGCCGTGACCAAGGTGCTTTTTGAAACGAGGTCGCGCAGGATATCGGCCAAGAGGGGAGAGGCGGCGAGTTCGGCCAGCAGCATATGAAAGGCGCCCGAGAGCCGGATGATACGCGCCGTGTCTCCAGCCGCCAGCGCTTCGCGTTCTTCGGCGATATGGGCTTCCAAGGCGGCCAGTTTTTCTTGCGCGCCGTGTTTCTTCAGCGCTTCGATCACGCCGCGTTCCACGACGCGGCGGGTGAAAAAGACATCGCGGGCTTCGTCGACCGATGGTGTGGTGACAAAGGCGCCGCGGTTCGGGATGTGGCTGACCAGCCCGTCATGGGTCAGTTGGTCCAACGCCCGCCGAATGCGCGGACGGCTGGCGCCAAAGATTTCGCACAGCCGTTCCTCTTTCAATCGCGTGCCGGGCGGCAGGCGACGTTCGGCGATGGATTTCCAGATCCGTTCATAGATCTGCTTCTCCGTGAGCTTTGCTCCTGTCACCTATCGGCCCCCCTCAAATCTTTATTTACTGAATTTGCCTCAATAGTCGTCGAAACGCCCGATAAAGTGCAAGCAATTAATGTCAGCACAAATTGTTAACAATAATTGTAGACAGAAAAATGGAATCGTGCCAGCCTAGCTTTAGTCGCTGTGATGCAGGTCCGCTGTGCTCGCAGGGCGGCACGAACAGGGAGATAACAATGACACCGCGCAAATTTCTATTCACCTCGGCTCTGGCACTCAGCTGCGCTGGCATGGCGCAGGGCGAGACCTTCCGCCTAGGCGCCAATGGCGACCTCTACGGTCTCGACCCGCATTCGATGACCGACAGTTTCACCGTCTCTTTTTTGAACCACGTCTATGAGGCGCTGGTCCGCTATGACGCCGATCTCAAAATCGAACCGGCGCTCGCCACCAGTTGGGAGCAGATCGATGAGACCACCGTGCGCTACAAACTGCGCGAGGGGATCAAGTTCCACGACGGGCAGGATTTCTCAGCCGAAGACGTGGTGGCCTCGGTCAAACGGGCGGCGCATGAAGATTCCCCCATTCGCGGCAATATCGCCGGTCTGGTCGATGCCAAGATGGTCGATGAGATGACCGTCGATCTCATGCTCGACGGCCCGAACCCCCTTTTGAATAACTTCCTGACCAATGTGCTGATCTTCGACAGCGGCTGGCTTGAGGAACATGATGCGCTTGACCCGATCGACGCGCAGAAGGGCGAAGAGGGCTACACCACCTCCAACGCCAATGGCACCGGCCCCTTCCGCTTTGAATCCCGTACCCCGGACGCGCAGACCGTGCTGACCGTGAACGAGGATTGGTGGGACGAGCCGCAGCACAACCTGACCCGGATCGAGTTGAACCCGATCAACTCCGATGCGACCCGCGTGGCGGCGATGCTCTCGGGCGAGCTGGACATGATCGTGCCCTCGCCCTTGCAGGACGCCAAGCGGATCGAGGCGACCGAAGGCATGCATGTGCTCGAAGCGCCGGGCCTGCGCGCGATCATGATGGGCATCAACATGTCCGACACATCCAACAACCCAAATCAGGACGGCAACCCGCTGCAAAAGGTCGAGGTCCGTCAGGCGCTGGTTCATGCGATCAGCTATGACCTGCTGCGCGACAAGATCATGCGCGGCAAATCCCGCAACCTCGGCGGTTTGCTGGCCCCGCAGGTGCCGGGCTTTGACGAAGGGGTCGATGAAATCCCCGCCTATGATCCCGAAAAGGCCAAGCAGATGCTGGCCGATGCCGGATACCCCGAAGGCTTCAGCCTGAACATGAACTGCCCCAATGACCGCTACGTCAACGACGCGGCGATCTGTCAGGCGCTGGCGGCGATGTTTGCCCGCGTCGGCGTCAAGGCAGACCTCACGGCAGAGACCAAGGCGATCCACTTCGAGCGCGCCCGCGCCAATGAGACCGACATGTTTATGCTGGGCTGGGCCACGCTGCCGATGCTCGACGGCTTCTCGGTGCTCTCGGCCATGCTGCACACGCCTGAAGGGCAGATGGGCACATGGAACCCCGGCGGCTATTCCAACCCCGAGGTTGACCGTCTGACCAAGGCCGTGGCGACCGAGCTGGATGCCGAAAAGCGGATGGAGATGATGGTCGAAGCCTTCCGCATCGCCGATCAAGAGGTGGCATGGTTGCCGCTGCACGCCCAGCCCCTGTCGTGGGCCGCGCGCGATGCGGTGAAGATCCCCCAGACCGCGGATGACAAACCGCGCCTCTGGCTCGCCCGGATCGAGTAACCTGCCCGCGGGCGGGCGCCCCTCCCCACGCCCGCCCACCGATAACCTTGCCAGCCGGAGGCCAGCATGTTCGCCTTTCTTATCCGCCGCATCATACAGGCCGCGCTGGTGATGCTCGTCGTCGCCTCGATCGCCTTTCTGATGTTCCGCTTTCTGGGTGACCCGATTTCCAACCTTCTGCCCGAAGACGCCACCGTGCAGGACCGCGCCGAGATGCGCGAGAAACTGGGGCTCAACGACCCCGTTCTGGTGCAATACGGGCGTTTTATCGCAGATGCGGCGCAGGGCGACTTTGGTCAGTCCTATCGCAACAACCGCCCCGTCTCGGACCTTCTGGCCGAACGCTTTCCCGCCACCGCCGAGCTGGTGCTGGTCGCCGCCGGTCTGGCGCTGGCGCTTGGGGTGCCCTTGGGCATCTATACCGCCCTCAACCCGCGCGGCTGGCTGAGCCAAGGGTTGCAGGTGATCTCGCTCTTAGGGATCTCGGTGCCCACCTTCGTCACCGGCATTCTGCTGATCCTTGTCTTCTCGGTCTCGCTGGGATGGCTGCCAAGCTTCGGGCGCGGCAAGGTGGTCGATCTCGGCTGGTGGACCACGGGGTTTCTGACGGTATCCGGCCTTAAGGCGCTGATCCTGCCCGCGATCATGCTGGCGCTGTTCCAGATGACGCTGATCATGCGGCTGGTGCGGGCCGAGATGCTGGAGGTGCTGCGCGCGGATTACATCAAGTTCGCCAAGGCCCGCGGCATCCCGAACCGCATGCTGCATTTCAAATACGCGCTGAAGAACACGCTCATCCCGGTAATGACGATCTTTGGTCTGCAACTGGGCGGGCTCATCGCCTTTGCCATCATCACCGAGACGGTCTTTCAATGGCCGGGGATGGGCTTCCTGTTCATTCAGGCGGTGAACTTCACCGATGTCCCCGTGATGGCCGCCTATCTGGTGCTGGTGTCCTTCATCTTCGTCGTCATCAACACGCTGGTCGACCTTTTGTACAACGTCGCCGACCCGCGCCTGCGGGCCGAAAGAACGCCCGCGCGCGGCGTCTGAGGAGGTTCCCCCATGTCAAACTTCATGCCCATGCTCTACGCCTTCTGGGACAGCGATATCACCTACAGCTTCCGCAAGTCGCGCGTGGCGGTGATCTCGGCGCTGGTGCTGCTGGCGATGTTCCTCACGGCGATCTTCGCCCCGAGCCTTGCGCCGCAGGACCCGTTCAACATCGCCGAGCTGGACCTTTTCGACAGTGAGTTGCCCCCGGCCTGGGCCGAGGGCGGCAGCGCCGCCTACCTGCTTGGCACCGACACGCAGGCCCGCGATGTGCTCTCGTCGATCATGTACGGGATGCGGATTTCCCTGCTGGTCGGTTTTGCCAGCGTCATCCTCGCCGCCGTGATGGGCGTGGCGCTTGGCCTTTTGGGCGGCTTTCTCGGCGGGATCGTCGATGCGGTGCTGATGCGGATCGCCGATGTGCTGCTGAGCTTTCCGCCCATCCTTGTGGCGCTTTTGATCAACGGCATTCTGCGCGGTGCGCTGCCCAGTTCGGCGCAGGCCGAGTCGGCGCTCATTGTGCTGATCCTGTCGATCGGGCTGACCAACTGGGTGCAATATGCCCGCACCGTGCGCGGCTCGACCATGGTGGAACGTCGCAAGGAATATATTGAAGCGGCGCGCACCCTCGGCACCGGCAAGCTGGCAATCATGATCAAACATATCCTGCCCAATGTGCTGGGGCCCGTGCTGGTCATCGCCACGATCAACCTCGGCATGGCGGTGCTGACCGAGGCGACGCTGAGCTTTCTCGGTGTCGGCATGCCGCCCACCCAGCCGTCGCTCGGCACGTTGATCCAGATCGGCAACGAATTCCTGTTCTCGGGCATCTGGTGGGTCGTCGTCTTTCCCGCCGCGGCATTGGCGATCCTTGTGCTGGCGGTCAACCTGCTGGGCGACTGGCTGCGCGATGCGCTCAACCCCAAACTGCGCTGAGGTAATCCCATGTCACTTCTTGAACTGGACAACATCGTTGTCGAATTCCCCACCCGGCGCGGTCCGCTGGAGGCCGTCAAGGGGCTGAGCCTCGACCTCGACGAAGGCGAGATCCTCGGGCTGGTCGGTGAATCCGGCGCAGGCAAGTCGATCACGGGGGCGGCGATCACCGGGCTGATTGAACCGCCCGGCCTGATCCGCTCGGGCGAGGTGCGGCTGCGCGGCGCGCGGATCGACAACTTGCCCGCCGACAAGATGCGCCGCATTCGCGGCAAGGAGATCGGCGCGATCTTTCAGGACCCGCTGACCAGCCTGAACCCAGTCTATACCGTGGGCGAGCAGCTGATCGACACGATGCGCGTGCATCTCGGCCTCGACCAGAAGACCGCCCGCCAGCGGGCCATCGACTGGCTGGCCGAAGTCGGCATCCCGGCCCCCGAGGCGCGGCTCGACCAATATCCGCACCAGTTCTCGGGCGGAATGCGGCAGCGGGTGGTGATCGCGCTGGCGCTCTGTGCCGAGCCCAAGCTCATCATCGCGGATGAGCCGACCACGGCGCTTGACGTCAGCGTGCAGGCGCAGATCCTTTCCCTGTTGAAGCGGCTCTGCCGCGAGAACGGCACGGCGGTGGTGCTGGTGACCCACGACATGGGCGTGATCGCCGAGACGGCGGACCGCGTTGCGGTGATGTATGCCGGGCGGCTGGTTGAGATCGGCGATGTGAAACAGGTCATCGAAGAGCCGCTGCACCCCTATACCCGCGGCCTCATGGCCTCGATCCCGCAGATCGGCATCCGCGACCGGCGGCTCACGCAGATCGAAGGCGCCATGCCCGGGTTGCGCAATCCCGCGCCCGGCTGTGCCTTTGCGCCGCGCTGCCCCCGGGCGATGGACCATTGCCACAGCATCCGCCCCGCGCCGCAGGACGCCGGCACCGGCCAAGTCGCCTGCCACCTTTACGGAGAGACGTCATGACACCCCAGATCACCCCCGACGACATCCTCAGCGTGCAGAACATCTCGAAACGCTTCGACGTGTCCGAACCCTTCCTCAACCGGCTGTTGGAGCGCCGCCCGCGCCGTATCCTGACGGCGGTGAACGACATCAGCTTTGAGGTGCCGCGCGGCAAGACCTTTGCCGTGGTGGGCGAGTCGGGCTGCGGCAAATCCACCGTGGCGCGGCTGTTGATGGGATTGCACAGCCCGAGCGGCGGCACAATCCGGTTCGAGGGGGACGACATCACCCATATGCCTCCCGGCAAACCCGCCGCCCTGCGCCGCCGAATGCAGATGATCTTTCAAGACCCCTATGCCTCGCTCAACCCGCGTTGGCGCGTGCGCGACATCATCGGCGAGCCGCTCAAGAACTTCGGCATCTGCAAGACCCGGGCCGAGGTCACCCGCGAGGTCGAAAAACTGCTGAGCCAGGTCGGTCTGAACCCCGCCGATGCCAAGAAATTCCCGCATGAGTTCTCGGGCGGCCAACGCCAGCGCCTGTCCATCGCCCGCGCGCTCACGACACGCCCCGAACTGCTGATCTGCGACGAGCCGACCTCGGCGTTGGATGTGAGTGTGCAAAGCCAGATCCTCAATCTGATGAAGGACCTGCAAGACGAGTTCAACATGAGCTACATCTTCATCAGCCACGATCTGGCGGTGGTCTGGTACATGGCCGACGTGCTGGCGGTGATGTATCTGGGCAAGATCGTCGAGGTCGGCCCGAAGGAGGAGATCTTCGGCAACCCGCAGCACCCTTACACGCGCCTGTTGATGGAAACCGTGCCGAAGCTGACCGTGGGCGGCGCCGAACGCGCGCCCGTGGCAGGGGAGGTGCCGAACCCGATCTCGCCGCCGCCCGGTTGCGCCTTTCACCCGCGTTGCCCGATGGCGAATGATACCTGCCGTAGCGTGGCCCCCGCGCTCAACCTGCGCGAGGGCGGGCAGAAGTCGGCTTGTCACGCGGCGGACGAGGGGCGGCTGAAGCCGTGGCTTCGTTTGGCGGCGGAGTAGGGGGGATGGAGTTCGATTTCACCACCCTGCCAGAACGCGACCGCTACCGGCTGCTGTCGAGCTTCGTGGCGCCGCGCCCCATCGCGCTGGTCACCACGTTGAGCGCCGATGGTGTGCCCAATGCCGCGCCGATGAGCTTTTTCAACGTCTTCTCGCAGGAGCCGCCGATCGTGATCCTTGGCATCCAGTGCCGTCCCGATGGCAGCATCAAAGACACGGTCACCAACATCGACCGGCGTCAGAGCTTTTGCGTCAATATGGTCGACATGGCGCTGGCCGAGGCGATGATTACCTGCGGGATCAGCTATGCGCCGGACGTGGATGAGATCGCGACCGCCGGGCTGACCATGACCCCCGCCAGCCAGATCGACGGTGGCTGGATCGCGGAAAGCCCCTGCGCCATGGAATGTGTGGTCGAAGAGACCATCCGCTATGCCCGGCGCGAGATCATTCTGGGCCGTGTCGTGCAGATGCATGTGCGCGACAACTGCCTTGACGAGGCGGGCCGCTATGTCAGGCCCGAAAATTACCAGCCCATCGCGCGGCTGCATGCCGACAATTACATCACCTCCGACCGGCAGTTCGAGCTCAAGGTTCCCGAGACGCCGCCGGTTGGCGTGACACAGAAAGCCAATTGATGAAAATTCACCTGATCAATCCAAACTCGACCGCGGGCATGACCGAGGCCATCGCCCGCACCGCCCGCGCCCAAGCCGGGCCGGGGGTCGAGGTCGTTGCCGCCACCGCGCGGGCGACACCGCCCAGCATCGAAGGCTATGCCGATGAGGCCCGCGCCGTGCCTGCCATGCTCGACGCGATTCTTGAGGCCGAAGCGGCGGGGGCCGCGGCCCATGTGATTGCCTGTTTCGATGATCCCGGTCTTGATGCTGCCCGGGCCGTGGCCAAGGGGCCGGTGATTGGTCTGTGCGAAGCCGCGCTCATTGCAGCCGGGCGGATCGCCAAACGCTTTTCGGTCGTCACCACCTTGCCCCGGGCCGTGCCGATCATCGAAGACCTTGGCGACCGCTACGGCTGTGGCCGCGCGCTCTGCGCCGTACATGCTGCCGACATCCCGGTGCTCGACCTCGAATATGCGCCGGTGCAGACCCTGCCGCTGATCGCCCGCAAGATCCGCCAGACGGTTGAGGAAGACCGGGCCGAGGCCGTGGTGCTGGGCTGCGCAGGCATGAGCGCGCATCTAGAGCAATTGGGCCGCGACGCGGGCGTGCCGGTGATCGACGGTGTAGGCTTTGCCATCCGCATGGCCGCTGGCCTTGCCGCGACCGGGCTGGTGACCGCCAAGACCGGCGCCTATGCCCTGCCGCGGGTCAAGCAAGTCGCCGCACCGCAAGCGCGCCTCGCCCCTCTGACACGATAGACAGGACAAGACATGACCAAGCCTTTGCTGCTCAAGAACCTCCGCCTCATGGGGGCGGATGCCGCCGATGTGCTGATCGAGGGCGGGCGCATCGCGCAGATCGCGCCTAAGATCACGCCGACGGGGGAGGTCTCCGTAGAGGATTGCGGCGGCGCGCTGGCGCTGCCGGGCCTCGTCGATGCGCATGCACATCTCGACAAGACGCTCTGGGGCATGCCCTGGCACCCGCATCAGCAGGGCAAAAGCCTGCAAGAGATGATCGACACGGAGCGGAAGTTGCGTCACGAGTTGGACATGGACGCAGAGCGGCAATCGGCACGGCAGGTGGCGCTGGCGCTGTCCAAGGGCACCACGGCGATCCGCAGCCATGTCGATATCGACACCGAACATGGGTTGAGCCTGCACCGGGGCGTGGCCGCCACCCGGGCGCGCTATGCGGATGTCATGCAGATCGAGACGGTCGCCTTTCCGCAATCGGGCCTGATGATCCGCCCCGGCACGCTGGAATTGATGGACGAAGCCCTGCACGAGGGCGCCGATATCGTCGGCGGGCTCGACCCCTGCGGCATTGACCGTGACCCCAAGGGGCAGCTCGACGCGGTCTTCGGGCTGGCAGAGAAACACGGCAAGCCGATCGACATTCATCTGCATGAGCCGGGGGAGATGGGGGCGTTTAGCCTTGAAATGATCCTCGACCGGACCGAGGCGCTGGCGATGCAGGGCAGGGTGACCGTCAGCCACGCCTTCTGCCTCGGCATGGGGGATCAGGCGCGGGTGGCGGAGCTGCTCGACCGGATCGGGGCGCTGGATGTCTCGCTGGCCACCACCGCGCCCGCTGCGCGCCCGGTGCCCTCGGTCGCCGCATGCCGCGAGCGTGGCATCGCGATCTGCGCGGGCAACGACGGCATCCGCGACACTTGGACCCCTTACGGCAACGCCTGCATGTTGGAGCGCGCGATGCTCGTCGGCCTGCGCAACAATTTTCGTGCGGATGTGGAGGTCGGCTGGGCGCTCGACACCTGCACCACCGAAGGCGCGAAGGTGATGGGGCTTGAGGGCTACGGCCTCGCCGAAGGCTGCCGCGCCGATCTGGTGTTGGTCGATGTCGAGGCCGTCTCGGAGGCCATCACCCAACGCCCGCCGCGCCGCTTGGCCCTGTCGGGCGGCCAGATCGTGGCCCGCAATGGCGAGACGGAGGCGACATGGCAGAGCGCTTGAAACGCAGCGCCCTGACCGCCGCTTGGGTCGTGGGGCATGAGGACGGGCAACATTGCCTTTACCGCAATGGCACCGTGGTCGTGGAAGGCGAAAAGGTACTGCACGTCGGCCATGATTTCGCAGGCGACGTGGCCGAGACAATCGACTTCGGCGAGGCACTGATCGGGCCGGGGTTCATCGACCTTGATGCGCTGGCCGATCTCGACACCACTGTGCTTGGCTATGACAACCATCCGCCGGAGTTGAAGGGCCGCGTCTGGCCCGAGAGCTACATGGCCACTGGCCCGCGCGAAATGTACACGCCCGAGGAACTGGCCTTTCAGAAACGCTATGCCTTCACCCGGCTGATCCGCAACGGCATCACCACGGCGCTGCCCATTGCCTCGCTTTTCTACCGCGCTTGGGGCGAGACGGCAGAGGAATTCGACGCCGCGGCAGAGGCGGCGGCGGACCTCGGGCTGCGGGTCTACCTTGGCCCCGCCTATCGCAGCGGCAATCTGGTGGTGAATGAAGATCGGCAAATCGGTTTTCACTATGATGAACCGCGCGGCTTTGCGGGTCTGGCCGAGGCCGAAGCCTTTGTCGCGCGGCACGAAAATAGCCACGGCGGGCTGATCCGCACCATGTTGGCCCCCGACCGGATCGAGACCTGCACGCCCGAGCTTCTGCGCCGCAGCGGGGCGGCTGCCCGCGATCTTGGCGTGCCGATCCGCCTGCATTGCTGCCAGTCGCGGCTGGAATATGATCTGGTGCTACAACAGCTTGGCAAAAGCCCGTTGGAACTGCTGCGCGATACCGGTTTTTTTGCTCCGTCCACAATCCTGCCCCATGGGCTGTTCCTGTCGGGCCTCAACGGCATCACCCATGCCGCGCCTGATCTCGAAATCCTGACGGCCTCCGGTGCCGCCCTTGCCCATTGCCCGCTGGTGATGGCCCGTAGCGGCAAGATCATGCAGTCCTTCGCACGGTTCCGCGACCTTGGCGTCCCCATCGGTATGGGCACCGACACGCATCCCGCCGACATGATCCAGAACATGGCTCTGGGCGTGATGACCGCCCGTATCGCGGAGGGTGATCCGACCGCCGTCCGCGCCGCCGATTTCTATGATGCCGCCACCCTCGGCAGCGCAGCGGCGCTGAACCGTCCTGATCTGGGCCGGCTGGCCCCGGGGTCCGCCGCCGACCTGAACGTCATCCGGCTGGACAGCCCCGACATCGGGCAGCGCATCGACCCCATTCAGACGATCCTGCTTAACGGCTCAGGCCGCGACGTATCGGATGTGATGATCGCGGGGCGGTTCGTCATGCGCGATGGTGTCATCCCCGGCGTCGACGACATGGCCTATCACGCCAAAGCGCAGGCGCAGTTCGATCGGATGGTCGCGCAATATCCTGACAGGACGTTGTTTCATCCCCCGGTGGAGGAGATTTTCGGGGGCAGCTACGGGATCAAAGACGCCTAGCCGCTGTGGACGACGCCCGCGTCCGCCTGAGTTATCTTTAGAAAATGGCCCGCCTCACAGTAGATGCGGGCCATCGGCGTCACACTTTGAGGCTAGCTCACGCCCCCCACAGTCGCGTGCAAACCGGGGCAATCTCACCTTCGATCGCGGCCATCGCGTCAACGATCAGGTCCTCGCGCCAGCGGCGGCCTGCGATTTGCACGCCGATGGGCTGCGGGCCTTGGGGCAGTTCCGCGATATGCGTGGGGATGTTGCCCGCGGGCAGGCCGGTGAAGTTCATGACGAAGGACCAAAGCCCCTTGCCCAAGACTTCGCGCACGCCCTCAGGGCCTTCGGTGTCGCGCCCGGCGGCGAAGAAGGGGGCGAACATGAAGGGGGTCAGCACGAGGGGGTAGTCCTCAAGAAACAGCGACCATTCGCGCGCGTAATGGGTGCGTTTGGCCAGCATGGCGAGCTGTTCGGTGCCTTTGAAGGGCGGGTATTCGGCGTAGTAATCCTCAAAGATCGCCTTCAGATCGTCGGAGCCATGGGCACGGATGTCCTCGCCCATCAGCGCTTCGACTTCACCCATCAGGGCGCGATAGCCGTTTTTGCCAGCTTCATAGGCAAGGGGCGGTTCCACCTCTTCGACGGCGTAGCCTGCGTTGGACAGGGCAGAGGCGGCTTTGTCGAGCGCGGTGGCCACATCCGGGTGCAGGCCAAAGCCGAAATCATCGCGGGTGAAGGCCACTCGGATCGGGCCTTCGATCGGCGCGCCACGCCATGGCATCGGCACATGGAAAGGGTCGCGCGCATCTGCGGCGATCAGGCTTGGCATCGACAGATGCAGGTCCGCCGCCTTGCGCACGATCAGCCCCTGCACCGACATGGATTGCGCCAAGAGACCGCGCTCGGCCTTTTGGCTGGGGTTGTAGGCGGGCACGCGGCCCAACCCCGGCTTGACCGTCACCGCGCCATTGGCCGAGGCCGGGAAACGTAAGGAGCCGCCGATGTCGTTGCCATGGGCCAGCGCGCCGATCCCGGCCATGACAGCCGCCCCCGCCCCACCGGAGGAGCCGCCCGCCGAAAGGTGCTGCCCCCACGGGTTATGGGTGCGCCCATAAAGCGGGTTGTCGGTATCGGCGCGAAAGGAAAACTCCGGCGTGTTGGTGCGCCCGATCACGATGGCACCCGCCTGTTTGAGGTTGCGCACCACCGGCGCATCCTCGGGCGCGATGATGTCTTTGAAGGCAGGCACGCCGTTGCTTGTGGCATGGCCCTTTTGATCGACGTTGATCTTGATCGTGACCGGAACACCATGCAGCGGCCCTTTGGGCGCGTCGCTTTTGTCGAGGGCGGCAGCCTCGGCGCGGGCCTCATCGGCGAGGGTCTCGACCACCGCGTTCAAAGCCGGATTGACCTCTTCCATGCGGGCAATCGCCGCCTCGGTCGCTTCAACCGCCGAGAGTTTTCCTGCGCGGGTCGCGCTTGCGATTTCCTGCGCGTCCCATTGCCAAAGCGGTTTACTGTCGGTCATTCCGGTTCCTTTCAATCAGTCGTTTTCAAAGCGGCATCCGCACTCTGATGGCGCGAACTTCGGAGAAAGAATTTAGCAACGCAAGTAAATTCGCGGCGAAACCCTTTGCCGAAGGCGAGGGTGGCTATATTCGAGGCTTTGGGCGGTCACCCGGCCATGATGGCACTGGCGGCCTCTATGGCGAGGGGGGCAGCCTTGGCGACAAATTCCTCCGGCGTGTATTCCGAGAGGGAGCCTGCGAGATGTATCGCGCTGAGAGGCGCGCCGTTCCGGTCGGTGATGGCGACGCCCACCGCCACCTCGCCCAAAGCATATTCATCGCAGACCACGGCAAAGCGGTTTTCGCGGGCGATGCTAAGCTCGGCCATGATCGCTTCGGGGTCGGTCTTGGTGCTGGCGGTGAAGGGGTGCAAGGGCGCGCGGGTGAGAATTTCGCGCGCCGCGTCATCGGGAAGCTGTGCCAGCGCGGCACGTCCGCCCGCGGTGCAGAAGGTCGGCACGCTATGGCCCACGAGGGTGGCGAAAAAGGTCTCGCGTTTGCTTTGCATGCGCAGGGCATAGATCAGGCGCGTCTCGTCATAGAGGCTGAGATCGACCCGCTCGCGCAGGGATTTGCGCAGTTCCAGCAGGACCGGCGTGGCTTTCTGCACCACGGGGTCGAGCCGTAGCAGATCGAGCGTGTGATCGAGCAGACGAATGCCCGGCAGGTAGCCGCGGTCATCCCCGCTGCGCCGGATATAGCCGAGTTTGGTGAGCGTATGGACCAGCCGTTGTGCCGCGGATCGGTCGATGCCTGCGGTCTTGGCGATGTCGGAAAGGGTCATCGGCCCGGTCGCGTTGTGAAAGGCGCCCAGCACCTGCATTGCGCGATCTGCCGCCCGGACGAACAAACGGTCGTCCTCTGCCTGATTCTGCGCCGCCTGCGGGGCGTCTTCACGGAAAAATCTACTCATAAATGGCCTGTAGTTGACGAATCGTTAAAGCGCCGCTTACGCTTGCTGTGCACTATAGGTGTATTGCAATGCGATACACAATGGGCGTGGTCCCACGGATGACGGGGCCGAGAATGCGAAGGAGACAGGTTTGGAAAGTGGTTCTGGAATGCGCGTGGCTGTTGCGGGCTTTCTGCACGAGACGAACACATTCGCCCCCAATCCGGCGGATATGCAGGCTTTCCAACTGGGCGGTGGCTATGTCCCCATGGTGCGCGGCGCGGCGATGTTGCCCGCCTTCGAAGAGGTCAACCTCGGCATGGCGGGCGCGCTGCGGGTGGGCCAAGGGCAGGGCTGGGACATCGTGCCGATCCTCTGGGCGGGGGCGATCCCTTCGGCCCATGTCAGCCGCGACGCCTATGAGACGATTGCGGGTGAGATCATCGAAGGCATTCGGCAAGCCGGGCCGCTTGACGGGGTCTTCCTGGACCTGCACGGCGCCATGGTGGCGGAGCATCTCGACGATGGGGAAGGGGAGCTTGTCCGCCGTCTGCGTGCGGTCGTGGGGCCGGATGTGCCCATCGCCACGGCGCTGGATCTGCACGGCAATATCTCTGAAGATTTCGTTGCGAATGTCGATGTGCTCGTCGGATTTCGCACCTATCCGCATGTGGACATGGCCGATACCGGCGCTGCCGCGGCCCGCCAGCTCGACCGGATCATGACCACCGGCCAGCGCCCGGCCAAAGCCTTTCGCCAGATGTCATATCTTGTGCCGATCCCGTTTCAATCGACCGAAATGTCGCCGGGGCGTGAACTTTATGAGGGGGTCGCCGCCTGTGAAGCCGCGGGGGCGCTCTCGGCCAGCCTGTTCATGGGCTTCCCGGCGGCGGATATTCCCGATTGCGGCCCCGTGGCTGTTGCCTATGGCGAGACGCAGACCGCAGCAGACGCCGCCGCCGACAGGCTTGCCGCAGCCTATGAGGCGGCCGCGCCCGCATTTTTGGAAAACGAAGCCTATGATCCCGACAGGGCGGTGGCCGAGGCGCTGTCGCGTGCCGCCGGGCCGGGGCGCGGGCCTGTGGTCATCGCTGACACTCAAGACAACCCCGGCGCGGGCGGCGTATCGGCCACCACGGGCATGTTGCGCGCGCTCGTCAAGGCCGAGGCCCAGAACGCGGCCATCGGGTTGATCGTCGACCCCGCCGCCGCCGAAGCGGCGCATCAGGCCGGGGTCGGTGCCGAGGTTAACCTGCGCCTTGGCGGACATGCCGACATCACGGATGACGCGCCGTTTGAAACGACGGCGACGGTTCAGCATCTTTGCGACGGAACGCTGCGCGCGACCGGCCCCTATTATGGCGGCACGGCGCTGAACCTTGGCCCCTCGGCCTGCCTGCGCATCGGCGGGGTCCATGTCGTCGTGACCAGCCGCATCGCCCAGATGGCCGACCGCGAGATGTTCCGCTTTGTCGGTATCCAACCCGAAGAGATGGATCTCTTGGTGGTCAAAAGCTCCACCCATTTCCGCGCAGACTTTGCCCCCATCGCACGCGACATCCTTGTCGCCTGTGCGCCGGGGCCGATGCCGCTCAATCCGGCCGATTTGCCCTTCACGCGCCTGCGTGAGGGGCTTCGGTTGTCCCCGAATGGCCCCCGTTTCGGGGCCGACGGTGCCCAAAGCGCACCACCTGACCATGGCGGCAAGACCGCCTTGGCCCAATAAAAACCAAAAGATCACTCAACAAGGGAAAACCACATGATACCTCTACGATCGGCACTGAAACAGTCGCGCGGACTTGCCGCCGCCTTTGCCGCGACCACGGCGCTTTTGGCACCCGGCTCTCTGGCGGCGCAGGATGGCGAAACGACCATCACCGCGGTCATGCACTCGGGCCTGCGGGTTCTCGATCCGGTCATCACCACCGCGCATATCACCCGCAACCACGGTTATATGGTCTATGACGTGCTGACCGCCGTGGATGAGAATTTTGAGCCGCAGCCCCAGATGGCCAGCTGGGAGGTCTCGGATGACGGGCTCGTCTATACTTTCACCCTGCGCGATGGGCTGATGTTCCATGACGGCGCGCCGGTGACTGGCGAAGATGTCGTGGCCTCGCTCAAACGCTGGGGCAAGCGTGACGGCGGCGGGCAGTTGATCTTTGACGTGACCGAGAGCCTTGAGGCCAGTGACGAAAAGACCGTCGTCTGGACCCTGACCGAGCCTTTTGGCCCGCTTTTGTCGGTGATCTCCAAACAATCCGCCGTGCCGCCTTTCATCATGCCCAAGCGGGTGGCCGAAACCTCGGCGGATGAGACGATCACGGAATATATCGGCTCCGGCCCCTTCGTCTTTAACCAAGATGAATACGAGCCCGGCGTGAACGTCACCTATGAGAAGTTCGACGACTACGTCCCGCGTGACGAGGAAGCCTCGTGGATGGCGGGTGGCAAGGTGGTCAATGTCGACCGTGTGGTCTGGACCACGATGCCCGACGCGCTCACTGCGATCAACGCGCTCTCGGCGGGGGAGATTGACTATCTCGAACAGGTGCAGATCGACCTGCTGCCGATCCTCGACGCCAGCCCCGAGGTCACGGTCGAGACCCGCGATGACCTTGGCTATGTCACCATCGGTCGGCCCAACCACCTGCACCCGCCCTTTGACAACAAGCTGGTCCGTCAAGCGGCGATGGCGGCGCTGGACCAAGAGTCCATGCTGCAAACGATGCAGGGCGACCCGGCCTATTACAACGTCTGCGGCGCGATCTTTGGCTGTTCGACCCCTCTGGGCGACGAAGCGGATGCTGAGATCGTGACCGGCGGCGCGGATCCGGAAAAGGCCAAGGCCCTGCTTGAAGAGGCGGGCTATGATGGCACGCCCATCGTGCTGATGGCGCCGACGGATGTGATCAGCCTGATCAACCAGCCGGTGGTGGCCGCCCAAGCCCTGCGCGAGGCGGGTTTCGAAGTCGATATGCAGTCGATGGACTGGCAATCGGTCGTGCAGCGCCGCGCCCAGCAAAGCCCGGTCTCTGAGGGCGGCTGGAACATGTTCTTCACCAACTGGATGGTGCCCGAGATTTCGGACCCACTGACCAATGTGATGGTCAGTGGCCGTGGCGATGAGGCGTGGTTCGGCTGGCCCGATGACCCCAAGGTCGAAGAGCTGCGCGCGAAGTTCATGAAGGCCGAAGGGCCCGAGGCGCAAAAGGAAGTGGCCGTCGAGATCCAGAAACACGTCATGGATAACGTCAACTACATCATGATGGGTGAATATCTGATCCCGCAGGCGCGTCGCAACACGATCCAGAACATGCTGCCATCGCCCGTGCCGGTGTTTTGGAACATGACCAAAGAGGCGGAGTAATCCAGCCTCTCGGAGAGCGCGGCCGCCGCGCTCTCCACCGTCATCTCTGCCCGCAGGCAGCGCCCCCGCTTCCGGGCCTGCCTTCTTTCCGCCGAAAGGGACCTTCCGGAAAATGCTCGTCTATATCCTGAAGCGCGTCTTGGCCACGATCCCGGTCATGCTGATCGTCGCCATCTTCGTCTTCCTCCTGCTGCGTCTCACCCCCGGTGATCCGGCAGCCATTCTTGCCGGCGATGCCGCCACCCCCGCACAGCTTGAACGGATCCGTGACCGTCTGGGTCTGAATGATCCGCTGCTGACACAGTTTTTCACATGGATCGGCCAATTGCTGCGCGGCGATCTGGGCGTCTCGCTTTTGTCGAATACCTCGGTGGCGGGCATGTTGGGCGACCGGCTGGGGCCGACCATCAACATCGCGCTGATGACCATCACGATCTCCGTCCTGCTGGCGGTGCCGATGGGTGTGATCGCCGCTTGGCGTCACCGCACATGGGTCGACTTTCTGGTGATGTCTTTCTCGGTGCTGGGCTTTTCGGTGCCGGTCTTCGTGATCGGCTATATCCTGATCCAAATCTTCGCGATCGAACTGCGTTGGGTGCCGGTGCAGGGCTACAAGGCGCCTTCGGAGGGCATCGGGCCGTTCTTCTCGCGCGCCATTCTGCCCTCGCTCACGCTGGCCACGATCTATGTGGCGCTCATCGCGCGGATGACGCGGGCCTCCATGCTTGAAGTGCTGGGCGAAGATTACATTCGCACCGCGCGGGCCAAGGGCGTGCGCGAGAATGTCGTGCTGTTTCGCCATGCGCTGCGCAATGCCGCCGTGCCGATCCTGACCATCATCGGCACCGGTTTCGCGCTGCTGATCTCGGGCGTGGTGGTGACGGAAAGCGTCTTTAACATCCCCGGCATCGGGCGGCTCACGGTCGATGCGATCCTCGCGCGCGACTACCCCGTCATTCAGGCGATGATCCTGCTGACGGCGGGCATCTACGTCTTCGTGAACCTCTTGGTTGACGTCTCTTATTCATTCTTCGACCCAAGGATCCGGTACTGACATGATCGAGCAACCCCAATCCCGTCACAGCGCCTTTCAGGTGCTGACCGGACTGCTTTCCCTGCCTGCGGGCGCAAGGGTCGGTATCGGCCCGCTGCTGGCGGCGCTTATCCTCGTGGCTATCGTGTTGGCGTCGATCTTGGCGCCGCTCTATGTGCCCTATGACCCGCTGGCGATGAACTCGGCCGCGCGGCTGAAGCCGCCATCCGAAGAGTATCTTCTTGGCACCGACCCCTATGGCCGCGACACCTTCTCGCGGGTGATGACCGGCGGGCGCGTGTCGCTGCTGATCGGCGTCGGGGCGGCCTTGGTCAGCGTCGCCATCGGCTTGGCCATCGGGCTTGTGGCCGGTTTCTTTCGGGTGGCGGATGGCATCATCATGCGGATCATGGACAGCCTGATGGCGATCCCCGCGATCCTTCTGGCGATTGCGCTGGTGGCGCTGAACGGGCCATCGCTCGGCTCGGTCATCATCGCCATCACGGTGCCGGAGGTGCCCCGCGTGGTGCGGCTGGTGCGCTCGGTCGTGCTGTCGGCGCGGGAGGAACCCTATGTCGAGGCGGCCATCGCGCTCGGCTCGTCGATGCCCAAGATCCTGATCCAGCACCTGATGCCCAACACCATGGCACCGCTGATCGTCCAAGGCACTTATATCTGCGCCTCGGCGATCCTGATCGAGGCGATCCTAAGTTTCCTCGGCGCGGGCGTCAGCACGGAGATCCCCACTTGGGGCAACATCATGGCCGAGGGGCGGACCTATTTCCAGATCAAGCCGGGGCTGATCTTCTGGCCGGGGCTGCTGCTGTCGCTTTGCATCCTGTCGATCAACCTTTTGGGCGACACCGCGCGCGATCTGCTCGACCCGCGCATGAAGAAACGGGAGGGCTGAGAGATGCAATTCAAGACCAAAGACTTCTCCGACGCGCGTGAGGTGCTCAAAGTGCGCGACCTGCGCATCGGGCTTGCCGGGCGGCCACAGGCCAAGCCGGTGATCGACGGGATCGACCTCACCATCCGCGCGGGCGAGACGCATTGCTTGGTGGGTGAATCTGGCTCAGGCAAATCCGTGACCTCGCTGGCGGCTATGGGGCTTCTGCCGAAATCGGCGCTGGAGGTGCAAAGCGGCAGCATCACGCTGGACGATTTCGAGATCACCAGCGCCAGCCACGCGCAAATGCGCGAGCTGCGCGCGCGGCGGATCGCGATGATCTTCCAAGAGCCGATGACCGCGCTGAACCCCGTGCTGCGGGTGGGCGAGCAGATCATGGAAGTGCTCAACATGCATAGCGATCTGAGCCAATCCGAGGCCAAGAAACGCACGCTCGACATGATGGATCAGGTGCATCTGCCGGATGTGAACCGCATCTTTAGCGCTTTCCCGCACCAGCTTTCCGGCGGGCAGCGCCAGCGCATCATGATCGCCATGGCGCTGATCCTCGACCCTGATCTGCTGATCGCGGATGAGCCGACGACGGCGCTGGACGTGACCACGCAGTTGCAGATCCTCAAGCTCATCGCCGAGATGCAAGAGCGTCACGGCACCGCCGTGCTCTTCATCACCCATGACATGGGCGTGGTGGCCGAGATCGCGGATACCGTGACGGTGATGCAGCAGGGCAAGATCGTCGAACGCGCGCCGATTGAAAAGCTGCTGACCAAGCCGGAGAAGGAATATACCCGCACCCTGCTGTCCGCCGTGCCCAACCTCACCCCGCGGCCCGCAAGGGCGGCGGCATCGGAAAGCGAAGTGGTGCGTGTGGCCGGGCTCGACATGACCTATGGCGGCGGCGGTTTCCTGCGCCGCAGCGAGGGTGTGAAAGCCGCGCAGGACGTGAGCTTTACCATCCAGCCGGGGCGGACGCTGGGCATCGTGGGGGAGTCCGGTTCGGGCAAATCCACGGTGGCGCGGGCCATCATGCGGCTGATCGACCCGACAGCAGGCAGCGTGAATGTCGCCGGGACCGAGATCGCCAAACTCTCGCGCCGTCAGCTACGCGACCACCGCAAACACCTCCAAATCGTGTTCCAAGACCCTTACCGCTCGCTCAACCCGCGTTGGACCGTGGCGCGCAGCCTGTGCGAAGGGCCGATCAACTTCGGCACCCCGCGCGAAGAGGCGATGCGCCATGCGGCTGAGCTGATGGAACTGGTGGACCTGCCGCGCGACGCGCTCGACCGCTATCCGCATCAATTCTCAGGCGGGCAGCGCCAGCGTATCGCCATCGCGCGTGCGGTGGCGATGAAGCCCGATCTGCTGGTCGCGGATGAGGCTGTCTCGGCCCTTGATGTGAGCGTGCAGGCGCAGGTGCTCGATCTTTTGGATGACATTCAAGAGAAGTTCGGCGTGGCCATGTTGTTCATCACCCACGACCTGCGGGTCGCCGCGCAGATTTGTGACGAGGTCTTGGTCATGCAGCGCGGGCAGGTCGTTGAATACGGCCCCGCGGGCGATGTGTTGGCCAACCCGCATCACGACTACACGCGCAACCTGATCGAAGCGGCCCCGGGCCGCCATTGGGATTTTGCCAACTACCGCGCGCTCGGCAGCGCCACCATGACGACAGGAGCCACCGCATGACCGTCCTTCCCAAGATCGAAGCCTTCGCCGCCGATCTCACCGCCATCCGTCAAGACATCCACGCCCACCCCGAACTGGGGTTCGAAGAGGTCCGCACCGCGGGCATCGTGGCCGAAAAGCTGCGCGCCTACGGGGTGGATGAGGTGCACGAAGGGCTGGGTGGCACCGGGGTTGTCGGCATCATCAAGGGCGCGGGCGGTGGCAACCGCCGTGTCGGGCTGCGCGCGGATATGGACGCGCTGCCGATTGTAGAGGATTCCGGCGTGCCCTATGCCTCGACCAACCCCGGGCGGATGCATGCCTGCGGCCATGACGGCCACACCACCATGCTCTTGGGGGCCGCGCGCTATCTGGCGGAGACGCGCGATTTCGACGGCACCGTGGTGCTGATCTTTCAACCCGCCGAAGAGGGTTTGGGCGGTGCGCGCCGGATGCTGGAGGAGGGGCTCTTCGAGAAATTCCCCTGCGACGAAATCTACGGCATGCACAACGATCCGAATGCAGAGCCGGGCGTGGTCAATGTCACCCCCGGTGCGGCCATGGCCGGGGCGGCCTTCTTTGACATTACCGTCAAGGGCACTGGCAGCCACGCCGCCATGCCGCATCAGTCGCGCGATCCTATCGTCATCGGCACGGCGCTGGTGCAGCAGTTGCAATCCGTCGTCAGCCGCAACACCCCGCCGACCAAGCCGATCGTGCTTTCGGTGACCAAATTCAACGCGGGCTCGGCCTATAACGTGGTGCCAGATACCGCCAGTATTGCGGGCACGATCCGTTATTTCCATGAGGATGTGATCGAAATGGCCGAGGCCCGGATACGCGAACTCTGCGCCGGTATGGCCACAGCCTATGGGATCGAGATCGAAGTCGACATCCGCAATGTCTTTGACGTGTTGATGAACGACCCCGAACTGACCACCGCCTATGTCGAAGCGGCGGCCAGCGTGGTGGGCGGCGAGAACGCCCATGTCTCGACCGAACAGGCCAGCGGGTCGGAGGATTTCGCCGATATGCTGAAAGTGGTGCCGGGCGCCTATTGCCGGGTGGGCCATGCGGGCAGCGTGCCTTTGCACAACCCCGGCTTCGTGCTGGACGACGCCATTCTGCCTGTCGGTGCCTCGATCTATGCGCGGATTGTCGAGACGCGCCTGCCAAAGGTCGGCGGCTAGGCCCTTGCGCCAATCTTTTAATTTAAGCCAACCGCCTGCTGTCGCGCGGCGGAGGAAAGGATATTGAACATGACCAACCCGCTCGATCTGCCTTTTGATACCGAAGAGATGCTCACCGGGCTGCGCCCATGGATCGAAACCGAAAGCCCCACATTCGACGGGGCGGCGGTGAACCGGATGATGGATGTGGCGCAGCACGATCTGGCGGTCTTGGGCGCGCGGACAGAGCGTATTCCAAGCCCGATGGGGCTGGGCGACAGCCTGCGCGCTGAGATGCCCCATCCCCGCGCGGGCGAGGGGGGCATCCTGCTTTTGGGTCATATGGACACGGTTCACCCGCTCGGCACCTTGGCGAGCCTGCCTTACAAACGCGAAGGCGATATCTGCTACGGCCCCGGTCTGATGGACATGAAGGGCGGCAACTACGTCTACCTTGATGCGCTGCGCAAGCTACAGGCCGCCGGGGTCGAGACGCCGCTGCCGGTGACGGTGCTTTTCACCCCGGATGAGGAAATCGGCACCCCCGCCACACGCCGTCTGATCGAAGAGGAGGCGAAGCGCCATAAATACATCCTCGTCCCCGAACCCGCCCGCCCCGACGGCGGCGCGGTGATCGGGCGCTACGCCATCGCGCGATTCAACCTCCAGACCCGGGGGCGCCCCAGCCACGCGGGCTGGGCGCTCTCCGAAGGCCGCTCGGCCATCGCGGAGATGGCAAAGGCCGTGGGCACGATCGAAGGCATGACCACCGAGGATTGCACCTTCTCGCTTGGGGTCTTTCACGCGGGCCAATGGGTCAACTGCGTGTCCTCGGTCTGCGATGCCGAAGTGCTCACCATGGCAAAAACGCAAGAGCAGCTCGACGCAGGCGTGGAAAAGATGATGGCGCTGAACTCGGACGAAGGCGACGTGATCATGGAAATCCGCCGCGGCGTCACCCGCCCGGTTTGGGAGCCCGACCAGCCCGGCACGTTGGCGATGCTGAAGCTCGCGCAGGAGATTGGGGGCGAACTGGGGATCGAGATCACCGGAAGCTCTGCCGGGGGCGGATCGGACGGCAATTTCACCGGTTTCCTTGGCCTGCCGACGCTGGATTCCATCGGCGTGCGTGGCAAGGGGCTGCATACGTTGCAGGAGCATATCTATGTCGGCAGTCTCACCGAACGTGCGAAACTGGCGGCGGGGCTGTTCTGTCGCTTGACGGCTTGAGGGGGGAGGGGCGGAGACCCGCCCCCGATGTTACTTCTCCACGCGCAGCAGCAATAGCTTCGGGTCGGGGCCGGAGACCGGGGTCAAGCCCGCGGCGGCCGCACCGCCCGCCAGTTCCGTGGTAAAGGAGGCAGGCGTTCCATATAGGCCGTCCCGGCACAGCAGCAGATACTCCGCCCCAGTGCGTTTGAGGGCGGCGCGCAACTGCGCCTCATCCCCATCGAAAGGCAGCACGCCGTCGGCCATGGCTTGGATGCTGCGGTGATAGGGGCCGGTCAGCACGTCGTGATGGGTCAGTAGCAAGATAGGCGGGCCGAGGTTACTGCCGCTGAGGATCACCCCCGGCGCGACGCTGTTGAGGCTGCGAATGAGGTCGGGATGGCGGCAAGACTGGACTTTGACGTAGGCCGTCTCGGCCCCGTGATCGGCAGGCCGGTTCATGTCGGTGACAAAGCCATATAGCGCGGGCGCAAAGATCGTGGCGGCCCCAAGCGGGATCAGCGCCAAACGCCGCATAGGGTGGGCGTTGTCTTTGACGAGGAAGGGGGCAAGAACCAACCCCATCAACATGGGCACCGCCGACGCCCCGAGGATCGTCAGGCGCACTTGATGCAGGCCGGCAAACAGCCCAAGCCAGCCGAAGATTAGCAAGATGCCAAGGCGCCGGGGAAAATCAGACGTCTGCGTGCCTTGGAAGCGGCCCCAAAGCCACATGGCACTGGCAAGGATCAATGTGATGGCGGTCGGTACGAAGAAGCCGAAGGCGCTCACATCCCCCTCGAAAAGCGGTTCCAATATGGGTCGAGCCTCTCCGATGCGGTCCGTGATGATGGTCTGCACTTCGGCGGGCAGGCTGGCGTAGGGGCCGTAGAGACAGGTGGCAAGCAGGGGCCAAACCAGCGCGATGCCAGCCCCGCTGGCCGCTAGAAATGCAAGGCTGCGGGCCGCGACATTCGGCAAACGCGGGGCCAGCGCCACGGTCATCAGACCCAAAACAGCGCCGAGCGAGGTCACCGCGATAAAGGGCGGAGAGACTTCGTCGCAGCGGGTGATAAGCCACTCGCCAGTCGGAATTTGCAGCGCGTAGAGCGCGGGGTTGCCGAGGGCGAGGCTGAGGCTAAAGCCGATGAGGGCCCTGTCCCCTTCTGGCCGCCTCAGAACCACGCTGCCCACAAGGATCAACCCAGCCATGGCAATCGGGGGGAGCATTTCCAAGCCCACCGCCAGCGAAAGCGCCGCCGCCAAACCCCCGATTACGCCGCGCCATAGGGGGCGGCCCGAGAGCAAAAGCATGAAGACCATAACCGTCGCGAGCAGAATTTGCAGGTTGTGGTGGTCAAGCCCGCCCACGGCAAAGTAGTTCGGCGCAACCGGTGGCCAGCCCAGAATGCCGAGCACGGCGCCGAGGGCAACGGCGGGGCCAAAAACACGGTAGCCGACTGTGGCAGTGAGCAAGAGCAGTGTTAGCAGCAAGAGCGTGGGCCAAAGCACGATGGCCGCACTCATTGCAGATTCCAGCGGCATTAGCTGCGCCAAGGGCCAGACGATGACGGCGATGCCCAGATCGACATAGCGCGACCAATGCAAGTCCAGCCCCTCGGGCGGCAACATGCGGTATTGCGTCATGTCATACCATGATTGCCCCTCAAACCATGCCTTTACCGATAAGTAGCGCATAATGCTGTCATTGTCGGCGACGGCCAGAAACTCGATAGGTTCATGGCCCAAAATGACGGCCTTCAGAACGGTCACGAGGAGTGCGAAACCGGTGATGACGAAGAACATGCGGCGTTGGCTGGGGGAAGTGTCGGGGGTCTGCATGGGTCTGCTTTCTGCTCTTGGCGTCCTCTGCCGGGGCGCGCCCCGTGTAAAACGAGCGATCCCGGCGGGAGAGAGGCAGGGCTCTGGCGTAATTATGACAAGTCTATAGGAAATAGGCGGCGTGGAATGGTCGCGAACTTGCCTCAATCCTGCCGCCTTCTGCAAGGATCTTTCCCTTCAAAGATACCGGCGCATTGGTCCGGGAAGGAGAGCAAGATGCAGGTCGTCGTTTCAAATACCTTTCAGCAGGCCGCCCCCGTGCCACGCTTTGGTGCGCTTAGCATCGCCGTGTTGATCCCTTGCTATAACGAAGCCGCGGCCATCGGCACTGTTGTTGGCGATTTTCGCAAGGCCCTGCCTGAGGCGGATATTTATGTCTACGACAACAACTCCACCGACGGCACCGCGGAAATCGCGGCAGAGGCCGGGGCCATCGTGCGGCGGGAACCGCGCCAAGGCAAAGGCCATGTGGTGCGCCGGATGTTTGCCGATGTGGAGGCTGACATCTTCCTCATGGTGGACGGCGATGACACCTATGATGCCAGCGCCGCGCCGCAGATGGTCGCGCGCATGGTCTCCGAAGGGCTGGATCTGGTGAACGGTGTGCGCGTGGCGGGCAGTGAGACGGCCTACCGTCCGGGTCACAAGCTGGGCAATCGCGTGCTTTCCGGCCTTGTGCGCTCGATCTTTGGTCGAGGGTCATCTGATATGCTCTCGGGGTATCGCGTTTTCTCACGCCGCTTCGTGAAAACCTTCCCGATGATGTCGCGCGGGTTCGAGATCGAGACCGAACTGACCGTGCATTCGCTGGAACTCGACATGCCGACAGCCGAGGTGCCGGGGCATTTCAAAGACCGCGCCGAAGGGTCGGAAAGCAAGCTCAACAGCATCCGCGACGGCGTGCGCATCCTGTCGACGATCACCAAACTGCTCAAACAAGAGCGCCCTTTGCCGGTATTCGGGGCGCTCGCGGGCGGGTTGGCTCTGCTCTCTGTCGCGCTGTCGCTGCCGATCTTCGCGGAGTATTTTGCCACCGGGCTCGTTCCACGTTTGCCGACGGCGGTTTTGTCGACCAGTATCATGCTGCTTGCCTTTCTGATGGGGGCGGTGGGGCTGATCCTCGATACCGTGACCCGTGGCCGGCAAGAGACCAAGCGCATGCGCTATCTTTCGGTTCCCGGCGTGCTGAGCGTGGTCGCCGCGCAGGACAAAGAAAGGGCCGCAGCGCCCGCTAAAGGTTAGGCGCATGTGGCCCTCAGGGCAATTTGTCAGGTTTCTGGCCGTCGGGACGTTGGGGTTCATCGCCGATGCTGGCACGCTCTTGCTGCTGGTCACGCTCGGTGGGGATCCTTACGTCATGCGGCTGGTCAGCTTTGCCGTGGCGGTCAGTGTGACATGGTGGTGCAACCGCAGTTGGACCTTTCGCCGCGCCACGGGTCCCTGCCGTGGCGAGTATCTGCGGTACTTCGGGGTGCAGTCGGCGGGGGCGGTGGTGAACTACGCCGTTTATGCCGGGGTTTTGGCCGTTGTCGGGCCTACGGCGCTACATACCGTATTGGCTTTGGCGGCGGGGTCAATCGCGGCAATGGCGCTTAATTTTGTCGGGGCGAAAAGGCTGGTGTTTCGGCCTCGCCCGGCCTGACCCCCTCTAAACCACCCCGGCTGCTATCTGCTGCGCGTCGCTCCATTCGCGGGGGGATTGGCCGTACATGCGTTTGAACTCTCGGCTGAATTGCGAAGCGCTGACATAGCCCACTGCCATTGCCGCTTCGCTGACCGTGGCGCCGCCTGCGATCTTTATGGCGGCATTGTTCAGGCGCATGGATTTGACGAATTGTATCGGCGACATCGTCGTTACCTGTTTGAACTTGCGGTGAAATACCGCGCGGCTCATGCCCGCGCGTTGGGCCATCGCGTCGATGGAGATGGGCGCGTCGAGATGGGCCGCGACATGCGAGATGGCCCGCGCCACGGCATTGCCCGCCCCGAAGGCCCGCCGCGCGAAGAGCCCTGCCTCTCCTTTCAAGATGGCGTAGTAAAGTTCGCGCAGGCGCGCTTCGGCCAGCACGGCGCGATCGGTTTCGCTCTCGCTCAGTTGGAGCAGGCGCAGCAGGGCGTCGGAGAAGGCCCTGTCCCATGCCGCGAGTTTGATCCCCTCGGCGCGCAGGTCGGCGGGGGCAGGGGGGAGGAGGCTCCCCGCGCTTTCCATTTCAAGCGAAAGCTCCGCCATCAGCCGCGCGTCCAGAGCGATGTAGACGCCGAATAGCGGGGTCTGGGGCGAGGCGCTTGGCGTGCCCGCTTTGACCGGCATCGACATGGGGCAGCACATATAACGGCTGTCGTCATAGACATAGCGCTGACCGTCGAGCACCGCCTCTTTCGCGCCGCTGACGATGGCGATGACAGAGGGTTCATAGACCGCGGGCGCGCAGGGGATCGCGCTGGTCGCCCGGAAATACTGAACGCCCTTGATGCCGGTCTCGGTCAGCCCGTCGGTGTGGCTGTGCCGTTCGATGATATGGCGGATTTGGTCTTTGCTCATGCGTGCAGATTAGGGCCGCATGAGTGTTTCATGCAATGGGTGTGAGAGGATTAGGCAAGTAATCGCGACGATCCGGTCTATTTCCGTAGGGGGCTGAGATTTATCTGCAGGGTCAACGGGGCGCGATGCCTCAGTAAAGCTAAGGAACGAGACCATGACAGATAAGACTTTCGGCGCGCACGGCTGGACCCCTGAGCAGATTGACGGGGTAGAGGGGAAGACCTTCGTGATCACCGGGGCCAATGCGGGGGCCGGATTTCAGGCAGCGCGGACCTTGCTGCGCAAAGGTGCCGCGGTGGTGATGCTGAACCGCAGCGCGGAACGGTCGGCAGAGGCGGTGGCCAAGCTGAAAGACGAATTTGGCGCGGCGGCGCGGGTGCGTTTCGTGCAGATGGACCTCGCCGATTTGCAGTCGGTGCGCCGCGCGGCGGCAGAGGTTCTGCGCGACATTCCCCGCATTGATGCGCTGATCTGCAACGCCGCCATCGCGCAGGTGCCAAACCGCCAGTTGACCAAGGCAGGCCACGAAAGCCAGCTCGGCACCAATCACTACGGCCACTTCCTGCTCTGCGGTTTGCTCTTCGACAGGATCGACGAAAGCAATGGCCGGATCGTGGTGGTGGCAAGCCTTGGTTACAAGATGGGCCTGCGCACCATCCAGTTCGACGACATGAACTGGGACAAGAACTACCGCGCCAACCCAGCCTATAGCCAAAGCAAGCTGGCGCAGATGATGTTTGCCTATGAGTTGCAGGACCGCGTCGCGCGGGCGGGGAGGAACGTGGCGGTCTATGTCTGCCACCCCGGCGCCTCGGCCACCTCTTTGATCCGCACCAGCGGCGGGCTGATGACCCGGTTCACTTGGTGGCTGATGTCGAAACTGCCGATCGTTCAAACGGCGGAGCGCGGCGCCTATCCCGAGGTCATGTGCGCCACCGAGGATGGGCTAGAGCAGCGCGCGCTTTACGGCCCCACAGGCCGGATGGAGATGGTCGGCCCCGTTGGGCGCGGCAGGTTGGAACCCTATGCCTATGACAAGGAGACGATGGTCAGCCTCTGGGAGCGGTCCGAGGTGGAAACCGGCTTTCGCTGGGCGGTTTGAGGGGCAGGCGGGGCCTGTCTTCGCCCTGCTCAGAACGCGCGATATACGCAGGCCATCAGCTTCGAAGGAGAGTGTCGATTTTCGCAGCATTTGCACAATAAAGTTGCACTTGAAGAGTCCCTTGCGGACAATTCTTGCCAAATGAGATCATTTGGTTAGTCTCTGATCTCGGGTCGCCCGACCAATAGCGTATTTCAAGTAAGCAAAGGGGCGGCCACTCTGGGAGGAGGAAACATGACTGAGACTAAAAAGTTCAATCGACGTTCGTTCCTGACGAAGTCCGCACTTGCTGGGGGGGCGGCGACGGGGAGCATGCTGGCCGCACCGGCGGTGCTGGCCCAAGCGCCGATCGTCATCAAGATGCAGACGTCGTGGAACGACGCGAACATCTGGCAAGACTTTGCCCGCGATTATGCGACGCGGGTCGAGGAAATGTCAGGCGGGCGTCTGAAGGTCGACGTGTTGCCCGCGGGCGCGGTCGTGGCGGCGTTTCAGGTGCTTGATGCGGTGAACGACGGTCTGATCGACGCGGCGCATTCGGTGCCCGTCTATTGGTACGGCAAGAACAAGGCCGCATCGCTCTTTGGCACCGGCCCGGTTTTCGGCGGCTCTGCCACCACGATGCTGTCGTGGTTCTATCAGGGCGGCGGTCAGGAACTCTATAACGAGCTGACGCAGGACATCATGGGCCTCGACGTTGTGGGCTACATGGGCTTCCCGATGTTCGCCCAGCCCTTCGGCTGGTTCAAGAATGAGGTCAATACCGTCGACGACCTGCAGGGCTTCAAATACCGCACCGTGGGTCTGGCGGCCGATCTGATGGCCAAGCTGGGCATGTCGGTGGCACAGCTGCCGGGCGGTGAGATCGTGCCCGCGATGGAACGTGGCGTGATCGACGCCTTTGAGTTCAACAACCCCTCGTCGGACAAGGACTTCGGCGCGCAGGACGTGGCCAAGAACTACTACCTGTCGTCCTATCACCAAGCCTCCGAGAGCTTTGAGTTCCTGTTCTCCAAGATGTTCCTCGAAGACCTCGACCCCGATCTTCAGGCGATCTTGAAATACGCGGTTGAGGCGGCCTCGACCGCGAACACGGCCAAGGCGATGGACCGCTATTCGGCGGACCTTCAGTTCCTGCAAAACGAGGCTGGCGTGACCGTGCGACGCACGTCCAAGGAAATCTTGGATGCGCAGCTCAAAGCATGGGATGAACTGATCCCCGAGCTGGAATCCGATCCTTTCATGAAAAAGACCCTCGACAGCCAGCGCGAATGGGTCGACCGCGTGGCCTATTACGAGTTGATGAACTCGCCGGATTACGGGCTTGCTTATGAGCATTACTTCCCCGGCAAGATCAAACTCTGATCCCGCAAACCCATAACATCACCGCGAACTCCGGCGCATGGCGTGCCGGGGTTCGTGCGAGATACCGAGGGCATCATGATATCTTTCATTCGGTTCGCCGATAACCTTTCCGCATGGTTCGGCAAGGCTTTTGCGTGGCTCATTTTGCTGATGTCCATCGGCACGGGCTACGAAGTTTTTGTGCGCTATGTGCTGAACAATCCCACGGCTTGGGCGCTGGACGTGTCCTTCATCATGTATGGCACGCTCTTTATGATGGGCGGGGCCTATACGCTGTCGCGGGGCGGCCATGTGCGGGGGGATTTCCTCTACCGGCTGTTCCAGCCGCGCACCCAAGGCATGATCGACCTCGTGCTCTATACCATCTTCTTTTTCCCCGGCGTCACCGCGCTGATCCTCGCAGGTTGGAAATATGCCGCCCGCTCGTGGTCATACGGCGAGGTGTCGGTCAACAGCCCGGCGGGGGTTCCGATCTATCAATTCAAGGCAATCATCGTAGCGGCGGGCATCCTGCTGTTCATCCAAGGCATTGCGCAGGTCTGCCGCTGTCTTATCGCCATACGTTCCAACTACTGGCTCGAAGCTGAGGAAGACGTCTTTGAGACCGAAGACCTCATGATGCGCGAAGCCAACAAGGCCGAAAAGGGCCATCTCACATGACCGATCCGCAAATCGCCCTGATGATGCTTGGGCTGTTCATCGTCTTTGTTTTCTTGGGCTTTCCGATTGCTTTCACGCTGATGGCCATGGGCATCGGCTTTGGCTACTACGCCTATTTCGACGCGCGCCGCATGTGGCGCAGTTTCGACCGGCTGGACGAGGGGGCCGGCCAATGGGAGCAATGGTCGACCTGGATAGATGGGTTCTTCAACAACCGAATATTCGACCTTTTCGTGAACCAGACCTTTACGGTGATGTCGAACGAAGTGCTGACGGCGGTGCCGCTGTTCCTTTTCATGGGCTATATCGTGGAGCGGTCGAATATCGTTGACCGGCTGTTCACTACGCTCAACATCGCCTCCAAGAACATTCCCGGCTCCATGGGTGTGGCGGCGCTGATCACCTGCGCGCTCTTCGCCACCGCCACCGGCATCGTCGGCGCGGTGGTGACGCTGATGGGGCTTCTGGCCCTGCCCGCGATGCTGAAGGCGCGCTACAACCCGTCCTTTGCCGCCGGCATCATCTGCGCGGGGGGCACGCTGGGCATCCTGATCCCGCCTTCGATCATGCTGATCGTCTATGCGGCGGCGACCAATGTTTCCATCGTGCGGCTTTATGCGGCCGCACTCCTGCCGGGGCTCACGCTCGTGGGTCTTTACCTGATCTACATCATCGGGCGCTCGCTGTTGCAGCCCTCCTCGGCCCCGCGCCCCACGGCGGATGAGGTGCCAGACATGCCGATGGGCAAGCTGTTGCTGATGATCGCCACCTCCTTCCTGCCGCTGGCCTTCCTCATTTTCGCGGTGCTGGGCTCGATCCTTTTCGGCCTTGCCACCCCGACAGAGGCGGCCTCGATCGGTGCATTGGGCGGCATCTTCCTCGCCTTCATTTACCGTGCGATGACATGGCAGCGGATGCGCGAAAGCGTCTATCTCACGGTGCGCACCACGGCGATGGTCTGCTGGCTTTTCGTCGGCTCCTACACCTTCTCGGCGGTGTTCTCCTACCTTGGCGGCGAGCATGTGATCTCTGAGTTCGTGCAATCTCTGAACCTCTCGCCGATCATGTTCTTGATCCTCGCGCAGCTGATCATCTTCCTGCTGGGCTGGCCGCTGGAATGGTCCGAGATCATCATCATCTTCGTGCCGATCTTCCTGCCGCTGCTAGCGGTGTTCGAAATTGATCCGCTGTTCTTTGGCATCCTCGTGGCGCTGAACCTGCAGACCAGTTTCTTAACGCCACCGATGGCCATGTCGGCCTATTACCTCAAGGGGATCGCCCCGCCCGAGTTGCGTCTGACGCAGATTTTCGCGGGCGTGATGCCGTTCCTCTTCTGCGTGATCCTGTCGATGGTGCTGATGTATGTCTTCCCGCAGATCGTCTTCTACCTGCCGGAGGTGTTCTATGGGCGCTGAGCCAAGGATGACCGCCCCGGCGGCGCTCGGCGTGGTCGAGTTGCGGGACCGTCTGGCGACCGGCGCATTGGATGCGCTGGCGCTGGTGGAAAGCTACATCGCGCGGATCGAAGCGCGCGAGGAAGTCGTGGGCGCTTGGGCGTGGTTCGACTCCGAATTCGCCCGTGCGCAGGCCCGAACGCTCGACAATCATCGCCGGGCGGGCCGGCCGCTTGGGCGGTTGCACGGGCTCCCGGTGGGGCTGAAAGACGTGATCGACACGCGCAGCATCCCCACCGAAAACGGCGCGGCGCAGGACAAGGGGCGCGTGCCGCTGCGCGATGCTTTCATTGTCGAGCGGCTGCGGGCCGAGGGCGCGATCATCATGGGCAAGACGGTCACTACCGAACTGGCCTTCATGCATCCGGGCAAGACCACCAATCCGCATAATCCGGCGCATAGCCCCGGCGGCTCGTCCCAAGGGTCGGCGGCGGCGGTGGCGGATGGGATGGTGCCCTTGGCCATTGGCACGCAAACCGGCGGGTCGGTGATCCGACCTGCGTCCTATTGCGGGGTCACCGGGTTCAAACCAACCTTCGGCGCGATCCCGCGCCGGGGGGTGCTGACGCAATCGCCCTCGCTCGACACCATCGGCGTCTTTGCCAGCGATCCCGCAGGGGCGGCGCTGCTGGCCGAGGTGCTGTTCGGCCATGATCCCGAAGACCGCGCGACCGAGCTTGCCCCGACCCCCGCGCTTTTGGCCGAGGCGAGCAGCGCGCCGCCGATCCCGCCGGTCTTCGGTTTCGTCCGCCCGCCGGGGTGGGAGGACGCCGATCCGCAGCTTCACGCCGCCTTCGAGGAATTGGTCGCGGCCCTTGGCGATCAGGCTTTCGAGATGCCCCTGCCGCCGGTCTTCAACGAGGCTGCCGAGGCGCGCAAACGCATCAACTTTGCCGAGATGGCTTATCACTTCTACCCCTATCTGCGCGACGGGGCCGAGTTGCTCTCGCCCGTGGCGCGGGAGGCGATGGAGGCGGGCAACAAGGTGTTGGCCCGTGATTACCAATCGGCCCGCGACCTGCCCAAAGTGCTGACCGCCGCGCTGGAAGAGTTGCTGACCCGTTGCGACGTACTGCTCTGCCCCGCAGCCACCGGCCCCGCGCCGCGTGGGTTGGAGACCACCGGCGATCCGATTTTCAACGGTCTTTGGACGCTTTGCGGCAGCCCCTGTGTGACCCTGCCGTTGATGACCTCGGAAGAGGGCTTGCCGATGGGGGTGCAACTGGTCGGCGGTCACGGTCAAGACGGGCGTCTGATGCGCAGCGCCCAGTGGCTTTTCGACTGGGCCGATGGTGCAACTGAATGAGGATGAGACCATGAACCGCCTACTTGCCTTGCTCGCCTTTGCCGCGATTGCGGTGTTTTTGCTGATCCTCGCCGTGGAGGTGCCCAGCATCGACCTGATCATCATCGTCGCGGTGACGCTGGCTTTTGTGGCCTATGACTTTTTCACCTCCAGCCGGAAAGATCGGGACTGAGCCATGGGCAAACCCGTCATCTGGATCACCCGG
Source organism: Sulfitobacter sp. 1A12056 (assembly GCF_043558125.1). NCBI lineage: Bacteria > Pseudomonadati > Pseudomonadota > Alphaproteobacteria > Rhodobacterales > Roseobacteraceae > Sulfitobacter > Sulfitobacter sp. 1A12056. Next base: position 132,763 of record NZ_JBIFFY010000004.1, read on the forward strand.
CAGCTGTCAGAGGCCACGCTCGACCGCGCCCGGCGGGATTACGAGGTGATCTGGGATCCCGCCGACAGGCCCGGCAGCGCCGAGGAGATCATCGCGATGAGCGCGCGGGTCGATGGCATGATCCCCTGTCATTCCGAGCATTTCAGCGCCGATGTGGTGGCCCGGCTCGACCCCCGGCTCAAGATCATCGCGAACCATTCCGTGGGCGTCGATCACTGCGATCTGCCCAGCCTCAAGGCGCGGGGGATCGTGGTGACGAACACGCCCGGTGTTCTGTCGGATGCCACGGCGGAACTGGCGCTGATGTTGATGCTGGGCGCGGCCCGTCACGCGGTTGCCGGGGACCGGCTGGTGCGCAGCGGGAAGTGGCAGTCGTGGTCGCCTGCGATGCTTGTGGGCAAACAGCTTTCCGGCGCGCGGCTTGGCATCATCGGGATGGGCGGCGTGGGCCGGGCCTTCGCCCGCAAGGCGCGCGGGCTGGATATGGAGATCCACTACCACAACCGCCGCCGTCTGGACCCGGAGGCGGAGGCGGGGGCGACATATCACGCCGAATTGGACGACCTGCTGGCGGTCTCGGACTTCCTCTCGCTGCACTGCCCCGCCACGCCTGAGACGGTGGGCCTCATGAACGCCGCGCGCTTGGCGCGGCTGCCCAAGGGCTGCGTCATCGTGAACACCGCGCGGGGCAATCTGGTGGATGAGGCGGCGCTGCTCGACGCGCTCACCTCGGGCCATGTTGGCGCGGCGGGGTTGGATTGCTTTGTGACCGAGCCGGGCGGCAACCCTGCCTTTGCGGCCCACGATAACGTCATGATGATGCCCCATGTCGGCAGCGCCACCTTGGCCACGCGGGATGCGATGGGCTTCAAGGCGCTGGACAATCTCGACCATTTTTTCCGGGGCGAGACGCCGCCGGATCAGCTTTAGCGGCAGCGGCTCTTTTAAGTGGCGCGTGAGGGCGGGGCAGGGGTGTTCCGCCGCAGCCGTCGCGGGGCGGGCAGGGTGATGATGGCCAAGCAGCCGATCACCAGCGCCACGCCGACCCAGCCCAGCGGGGGCAGGCGTTCGCCCACGATGACCACGGCCAGCACCGCCGCGACGACCGGCTCGAACAGGGTGATCACGGTGGCCGTGCTCGCCTCAACCCGGGCGAGGCCGTAGCCGAAGGCGATATAGCCCAGAAACATCGGCACGGCGGCCATGTAGAGCCCCACCGCGGCGTTGGTCCAAGAGGCAAGAAACGCCCCGCCCGAGACCGTCAGCACCGGCATCAGCAACAGCCCGCCCAGCCCAAAGGTCGCCCCCATGGCCACGGCAGAGCCGGTGCCTTGCAGCATCATCCGGCGCGCGCTCCACGAATAGAGCGCGTAGGTGAAGCCGCCGATCAGCCCCAGCAAAACGCCCAGAGGGACGGAAGGCGCGCTTACCGCGCTGCCATGGGCATCGCCCTCGGCCAAGCAGATCAGCCCCATGCCGATCAGCCCGACCGCCGCACCAAAGGACCAGCGCAGGGTCAGGCGGCGGCCATCCAACAGGTATTCGATCAGCGCCGAGAGCAGCGGGGCGGAGCCGATGGTGATGACCGTGCCCACCGTTACCCCCGCTAGCCGCATCGCGCCGTAAAAGGCCAGCGGATAGACCGCCACGGCAAGCGCCCCGATGACCAGCAGGCGGCGCTGTTGCCAGAGCCGCCGCCGTTGGTTCAGGATGCCCCGCCCGGCCAAGAGGGCCTGTGCGATCCCGCCCAGCCCCATGGCAGCGGCACCGATGGCGGCGGCGCTGACCTCGGGGGCGAAGGTGGCGGCGGTGCCGGTCGTGCCCCAGACCACAGCAGCGAAAAGGATGGCGATCACGCCCCAGCGGTGGCCCTGCATCATGGAAACGTCCCTAGCATGTCATTGGTGCTGGTGCGCATCGCGCAGCAGCGTTTTGGCCAAATGCTGCGCGGCAGTCACCGCCTGCGCGCCGCGCAGGGGCCAAGTCTGGGTAAGACCTTCGAGGATCAACAGCAACTCGGTCTCAGCATTCGGCAGATTGGCAGCCGCGGCGGCTTTGACCGCGACCTCTGCCTTATGGCGCGAGAGCAAGGCGTGCAGTTTTTCGCTGCCGGGATCAGCCGCGACGGCGGCATGGAACAGGCAGCCGTGAGAGGTTTCCGTCTCCATCCACTGCCCGACGCGGGCCAGAATTGTCTCAAGCGCCTCGGTCGGGGTCTCGGGCAGATCGCCGAAGACCAGCGCCAGATAGCGTTGCTGCCGGTTCTCTAGCGCGGCCAGTACCATTTCGGCGCGGGAGGGGGTGTATTTGTAGAGCGTGCGCAGGCTCACCCCGGCCGCATCGCGCAGGTCTTCGACGCTGGGGTCGGCAAAGCCGCGGGTGGCAAAGGCACGTTCCAGCCCGGCGGCGATCTTGCTTTTGGTCTCTGTCATGCTTGACGATGTAGAGGGGGCGCTCTACCTGGGCAAGTAGAGTGATTATTCTACACTTTGCCATTCTGCCGCTGAAGGAGCCCGAGCGATGACCCTACCGAAGACCATGAAAGCGATGCTGCTGACCGGCCATGGCGGCTTGGACAAGCTGGCGTGGCGCGAGGATGTCGCGCTGCCAAAGCCCGCCGCCGGGGAGGTTCTGGTTCGCGTCGGCGCGGCGGCGGTGAACAACACGGATGTGAACACGCGCACGGGCTGGTATTCCAAAGCGGTGCGCGGCGACACCGGCTCGGCGGCGAGCGAGGGCTACGGCGGCGCGTCGGACGCCGATGGCGGCTGGTCTGGCGCTTTGAGCTTTCCGCGCATCCAAGGGGCCGATTGCTGCGGAGAGGTCGTGGCCGTGGGCGCGGGTGTCGATCAAGGCCGCATCGGCGAGCGGGTTTTGATCCGGCCCATGTACAGCCCGGCGGGCGCGGGGCCGGATGATCTCGTCACCTTCGGATCGGAGCGGGACGGCGGTTTTGCGGAATATGCCACCGCCGAGGCCAGCAATGCGCTGCGGGTCGACAGCACCCTCACGGACGTTGAGCTTGCGTCCTTTCCCTGCGCCTTTTCGACGGCCGAGGGGATGATCCAGCGTGCCGCTTTGGGGGGCGAGCGTGTGTTGATCACCGGCGCCTCGGGCGGGGTCGGCTCGGCGGCGGTGCAACTGGCGAAACGGCGCGGCGCGCATGTGACGGCGGTGACCAGCCCCGGCAAGATGGAGGCGCTGAAGGCGCTTGGCGCGGATGAGACCTTCGACCGGGATGCGACCCTGCCGGAGGACAGCTATGACGTGGTGCTCGACCTCGTGGGCGGGGCGGGTTGGCCCAAATTGCTTGACGCGCTGGTGACGCGCGGGCGCTATGTGACCTCGGGCGCGATTGCCGGGCCGATCGTGGAGTTGGACCTGCGCACGCTCTACCTCAAGGACCTGACCCTGATGGGCAGCACGCGGCAAGAGCCAAGCGTTTTTGCCGATCTGGTGGGCTATATCGAACGCGGGGAAATCCGGCCTGTCGTGGCGGAAACCTACGCGCTGCGCGATCTGAAACAGGCGCAGGAAGCTTTCATCAAAAAGTCCCATATGGGGAAAATCGGGATCACGGTGGCGGATTAACCGCAAAAGCGGGCCGCTCGCCTTTAGGCGGTCGGCCCTTCATCGCGCAATAAGTCAATTAGATTGATTTAAGCGTTGACTCACTTGCTCCCATCTGGGATTTCTCCGGTGAAACGCCGCATGAACCGGGGGGAGGCCAGTTTGCAGCAGCTACAGACAGTCGCCGACCGCGCCGCGCGCGGCTCGAACCAAAGCGGGATGCGGGCCTATAACGAACGGCTGGTTCTGTCGCTCATCCGGCGCAGCGGGCCGACGTCCAAGGCCGAGATTGCCCGGCTTACGGGCCTGTCGGCGCAGACCGTCTCCGTCATCATGCGCGCCCTCGAAGCCGAGGGTTTGCTGAAGAAAGGCGCGCGGGTGCGGGGCCGGGTGGGGCAGCCATCGGTGCCGATTAGCCTGAACGCCGAGGGTGCGTTCTTTCTGGGGCTGAAGGTTGGGCGGCGCAGCGTTGAATTGATCCTGACCGATTTCGAAGGGCAGGTGACCCGCCACAGCAGCGAGACCTACGCCCATCCCACGCCCGATGCGGTCATGGCCTTTGCCGCGCGCGCTTTGCGGGACGCGCTTGCCTCCCTCTCCGCCGAGCAGCAGGCGCGGGTGGCCGGGCTGGGCGTGGCCCTGCCGTTTGGCATCTGGGAATGGGAAGTCGCGGGCGGCGATCTGAGTGCGTGGCAGACCTTTGATATCGAAGCGGCTTTGGCGGAACTGGTCGATCTGCCGATCTATATCTGCAATGACACCTCTGCCGCTTGTGGGGCGGAACTGGTCTTTGGCGCGCAGGACAAACCGCGCGATTTCCTCTATTTCTACATTGGCTATTTCGTCGGCGGCGGGCTGGTGCTGGACAGCAAGCTCTACACCGGCAAAAGCGGCAATGCCGGGGCGCTCGGCTCCATGCCGTTGGCCGGGGATGCGGCGCGGCAATTGGTCGATGTGGCCTCTTTGGCGACTTTGGAGGGCGCCTTGCAAGAGGCCGGGGAGACCCGCCGCGCCCCTTGGAGCGATCCGGCGGCTTGGGGCTTTGGCGATGACATTTTGCACCCATGGCTCGACAGCACGACCGAGGCATTGGCGCAGGCGATCCGGGCCGCGACATGTTTGATTGATTTCGACACGGTGATGATCGACGGGTCGGTACCCGCAGAGGTTCGCGCCGAATTGGTCACCCGCACCCGCCGCCACCTCGCCGCCCGGCCCTTGCCGGGCGTCACCCTTCCCGAATTGCGCGAAGGCACCGTCGGCAGCGATGCCCGTGCGCTCGGCGCGGCGAGCCTGCCGCTTTCGGACCGTTTCCTCGTCGACCGTGACGCATTTTTGAAAGGCTGACAGATGATCCTTTGCTGCGGAGAAGCCCTGATCGATATGATCCCGACCCCGACCAAGGCGGGCCCCGATGGTTTCGTGCCCCATGCGGGCGGGGCGGTGTTCAACACGGCCATCGCATTGGGGCGGCTCGGCGCGCAGGTGGGGATGCTCTCGGGCCTGTCGTCGGACATGTTCGGGCGGCAGTTGGTCGACGGGTTGAAGGCAAGCCATGTGGATGTGTCGCATGTTGTCCTGTCCGACCGTCCGACGACGCTGGCCTTCGTGCGGCTGGTGGGCGGCCATGCGACCTATGATTTCTATGACGAAAACTCCGCCGGGCGGATGATCACGCCCGAGGATATGCCCGCACTGTCGAGCGAGGTTTCAGCGCTTTATTTCGGCGGGATCAGTCTGGCCTGCGAGCCGGGGGCGGATGCCTATGCCGAGCTATTGGCGCGCAACGCCGAGGGCCGCGCGGTGATGATCGACCCCAACATCCGCCCCGGTTTCATCAAAGATATCGAACGTTATCGCCAAAGGCTCGACCGGATGCTGGCGCTGTCGGATATCGTGAAAGTCTCGGATGAGGATCTGAACTGGATCAACCCCGCGCCGCTGTCGCTGCGCGACAAGGTGGCCGAGTTGCTAAAGAAGGGTCCATCGGTTGTCATCCTGACCCGCGGGGGCGAGGGGGCGACGGGCTATCTGGCGAATGGCGAAGAGGTGCAAGTGCCCGCCGTGAAAGCCGAAATCGTCGATACGGTCGGCGCGGGCGACACGTTCAACGCAGGCGTTCTGGCCAAGATGTCGGAGCTGGGGCAGTTGCATAAATCTGCGCTTGCCACCCTTGCGCCGGAGGTGCTGTCCGAAGCGCTGGCCTATGGTGCGCGGGTTGCCGCCGTGACCGTTTCACGGGCCGGGGCAAACCCGCCTTGGGTAGAGGAAATATGAAATGTTGAAGAACCGCCTATCTTTTTCGCTCAAATATGTTAGCGCTACCAGTGGCCGCCCGGAGGAGGGCGCGAAGGGGGTGGTGATGGCTTTGGGCAATCGAAAACAGGGTGCCGTAGCGCACCTGCGCAGGCAGGAGGGCTGACCCCATGGTATCGCGCGTAATCCCCGTTGATCCTTTCGACCTTGTTATTTTCGGCGCGACCGGCGACCTTGCCCGGCGCAAGATTCTGCCCGGTCTGTTTCACCGCTTTACCGTCGGCCAGATGCCGGAGGCCGCGCGGATCGTCGGCGCGGCCCGTTCCGAGCTTGATGCCGATGCCTTCCGCAAGATGATCCGCGACAGCCTACTGGAGTTCGCCCCCAAGCTGGCCCAAGAGAGTGCCGCCTTGGAGCGGTTCCTTGGCATGGTGCATTACGTGCGCGTGGATGCGTCGGGCGATGCGGGCTGGGCGGATCTCAAAGACCTGATGCGCGATGATGTCGTGCGGGCCTTCTACCTCTCGGTCTCGCCGTCGCTCTTCGGCACGATTGGTGGCAAGCTGCATGATCACGGCATCGCCACAGCCGAGAGCCGCATCGTCGTCGAAAAGCCCTTTGGCCATGATTTGGAAACCGCGCAGGCTCTGAACGCCGACCTGCGTGCCAATTTCGACGAGAGCCAGATTTACCGGATCGACCATTACCTTGGCAAAGAGACGGTGCAGAACCTCATGGCGCTGCGTTTCGCCAATGCGCTGTGGGAGCCGCTGTGGAATTCCACCCATATCGACCATGTGCAGATCACCGTGTCCGAAAGCCTCGGTGTCGAAGGGCGGGGCGAATACTACGATAAATCGGGCGCCATGCGCGACATGGTGCAGAACCATCTGATGCAACTGCTGTGTCTGACGGCGATGGAGCCGCCCTCGCGCTTTGACCCCAACGCGGTGCGCGATGAGAAGGTGAAGGTGATTGAAGCGCTGGAGCCTGTGGCGCAGAAGGACATTGCTCGCGGCCAGTACCGCGCCGCCAATGGCGCGGGCAGCTATCGCGCCCATGCGGGCGACCCCGACAGCCGCACCGAAAGCTTTGTCGCGATGAAGGTGAAGATCGCCAATTGGCGGTGGGCGGGCACGCCGTTCTACCTGCGCACGGGCAAGAAACTGCGCGGGCGCAGTTCCGAGATCGCGGTGATCTTCCGCGACCCGCCGCATATGATCTTCCCCGCGACAGAGGGGCATAAGGGCAACGCCCTGATCATCCGGTTGCAACCGGATGAGGGCATCACCCTGCGCAACACCATCAAAGACCCCGGCCCCGGCGGCATGCGTCTGGCCGAAGTGGCGCTGGATATGACCTTTGCCGATGCCTTGGGCGAGCAGGGCACCCCGCAGGACGCCTATGAGCGGTTGATCATGGATGTGATCCGCGGCGATCAGACGCTCTTCATGCGCGGGGACGAGGTCGAAGCCGCTTGGGCTTGGGCCGATCCGATCATTCACGGCTGGGAAGAGACCCGGCAACCTCCGTATCCCTATGACCCCGGCAGCTCCGGCCCCGAAGAGGCGCTGATGCTGATGCACCGCGACGGCCGCCGCTGGCGCGAGATCACACGAAAGGACGAGACATGACCCTGCATTCCACGATTGACCGCGTCACCGACCGTATCATCGCCCGCAGCGAGGCGACCCGGCGGCCCTACCTCGACCGGATGGAAGCCGCCCGCGCCAAGGGTCCGGCCCGCGCGCATCTGTCTTGTAGCGGGCAGGCCCATGCCTATGCCGCCTCTGGCGCGGATAAGGACCGGCTGGCGACCACCAGCGCGGGCAACCTCGGGATCGTGACGACCTATAACGACATGCTTTCGGCGCATCAGCCGTTTGAGCGCTACCCCGATCTGATCCGCGACGCCGTGCGGGCGGCGGGCGGCACTGCGCAGGTCGCGGGCGGGGTTCCCGCCATGTGCGACGGGGTGACCCAAGGCGAAGCGGGGATGGAACTGTCGCTTTTCTCGCGTGATGTGATCGCCTTGGCGGCCTCGGTGGCGCTCAGCCACAACACATTTGACGCGGCGGTTTTCCTTGGGGTCTGTGACAAGATCGTGCCCGGGCTGGTGATCGCGGCGCAGGCTTTCGGCCATTTGCCAGCCGTCTTCCTGCCCGCCGGGCCGATGGAAAGCGGGCTGTCGAATGATGAGAAGGCCAAGGTGCGCCAGCAATTCGCCGCGGGCGAAGTCGGGCGCGACGCGCTGATGGCCGCCGAGATGGCCGCCTATCACGGGCCGGGCACCTGCACCTTTTACGGCACTGCCAACACCAACCAGATGTTGATGGAGTTCATGGGGCTGCACCTGCCGGGGGCGAGCTTTGTGCCGCCAAATGGGCTGCTGCGCGATGCGCTGACCCAGGAAGGCGCGAAACGCGCGCTGGCGCTGAGCGCTTTGGGCAATGATTACACGCCCGTCGCCTCGGTTTTGGATGAAAAGGCTTTCGTGAACGGGATCGTCGGGCTCAACGCCACGGGCGGGTCGACCAACCTGCTGATCCACCTCATCGCCATGGCGCGGGCCGGGGGGATCATTCTGGATTGGGAGGATTTCTCGGACATCTCCGATGTCACGCCGCTGCTGGCGCGGGTCTATCCCAACGGTCTGGCGGATGTGAACCATTTCCACGCCGCCGGGGGGCTGGGCTATATGATCGGCGAATTGCTCAACTCCGGCCATCTGCACCCCGACACACTGACCGTCGCCGGGCAGGGGTTGGAGCATTACATCGCCGAGCCGAAGCTAAAGGGCGAGGGTCTGGTCTGGGAGAAGGGCGCAGGCGAGAGCCTGAACGAGAAAATCCTCCGGCCCGCCAGCGATCCTTTCCAGCCCACCGGCGGGCTGCGCCGCATGGCCGGGTCGCTCGGCACTGCCTGTATGAAGGTCTCTGCCGTGGCGCCCGAACATCACGTTATCGAAGCCCCGGCGCGAGTCTTTGCGGATCAGAACGAGGTGAAGGCGGCCTTCAAGGCCGGAGAGCTGACCGGCGATCTGGTTGTCGTCGTCCGTTTCCAAGGGCCCAAAGCCAACGGCATGCCCGAGTTGCACAGCCTGACGCCGCTTCTGTCGATCCTTCAGGGGCGCGGTCAGAAGGTGGCGCTGGTCACCGATGGGCGCATGTCGGGCGCGTCGGGCAAGGTGCCTGCGGCGATCCACGTCAGCCCCGAGGCGGTCGACGGCGGCCCCATCGCGCGGGTGCAAGATGGCGATCTGCTGCGGGTTGATGCCGTGGCAGGGACGCTTGACGTGCTGGCCGAAGAATTCGACGACCGCTCCAACGTCACCGCTGATCTTTCTGCTTATCATGCCGGGACGGGGCGCGAGTTGTTCGCTATGTTCCGCGACACCGTCGGTTCTGCTACCACCGGCGCAACCATTTTTGGAGGCTGATCCATGACCCTTACTGCAAAAGACGCCAGCGGTCGCACCCGTGAAATCTGTGCGCTTGCCCCGATCGTGCCCGTGTTGGTGATCGAAGATGTCGCCGACGCCCGGCCCTTGGCCGAGGCGCTGGTCGCGGGCGGGCTGCCTGCTTTGGAAGTGACCCTGCGCACCCCCGCCGCCCTCGACGCGATCGCCGCCATGGCCGAGGTTGCGGGCGGCCACGTGGGGGCGGGGACGCTGGTCACCCCCGAAGACGTGCGCGCGGCGAAACGGGCGGGGGCGACCTTTGGCGTCTCGCCCGGTGCCACCGATGCGTTGATCGCGGCCTGCGAGGAGGAAGAGCTTCCCCTCTTGCCCGGCGCCGCCACGGCGAGCGAGGCGATGCAGTTGTTCGCGCGCGGCTATGAAATGCTGAAATTCTTCCCCGCCGAAGCTTCGGGCGGTGCGCCTGCGCTCAAGGCCATCGGCGCGCCCCTGCCGCAGATCACCTTCTGCCCGACGGGCGGTGTCAGCCCCGACAATGCGGAAAGCTACCTGAGCCTGCCCAACGTGCTTTGCGCAGGCGGCAGCTGGGTCGCGCCGAAGAAACTGATCGATGCCGGGGACTGGGCCGGGATCGAAGCGCTGGCCCGCGCCGCAGCGCAATTGGGCAAGGCCGGTTAACCCCGGAAGAGGGCCGAGCGCAGGCTTTCCGTTGCCCCCCAGAGGGCCGCGGAAAGCCTGACGCCACCAACCCCTTGCTGGCTGGGCGAACTTATCTCTATATTGACTTTAGTTTACGCGCGCAGCGTTTCGTTAAGGGAGGGTTAAGATGGGCCAGCAGAAGATCCGCAATATGGAGGAGTTTGCCGCCGTGAGCGGCATTTCGCGGCCCACCCTGTCGAAATACTTTAACGATGCCGACAGCGTGCGGCGCTCGACCCGGGAGCGGATTGAAGCGGCGCTGAGCCAGTATGACTATCGCCCGAACGTCTATGCGGTGAACCAGAACCGCCGCAAAACCCGCAACATCGGCGTGGTCGTGCCCAACCTCGCCGACCCGTTCTTTTCCGAGATTGGCCGCGAGGTGGAACTGGCCTGTCTGGCCGAGGGCTATAGCCCGATTTTGCTCAGCTCGCACGGCAACCCGGTGCAGGAGCGCGCCAATCTCGACTCGCTTCGGGCGCTGAAACCGGCGGGCGTGCTGCTGGCGCCCTTCGGCAAAGCCTCGGACCGTGACGAGATCGCGCGCTTTTGCAAGGATGTGCCGGTGGTGACCTTTGACGCCAATGTCGAAGGGGTTTGCGAGGCTTTCGTCGGCACCGACAACTTCCAAAGCGTTGATTTGATCGTCGAATATCTCTGCCGCAGCGGTGAGCCGCCCTGTTTTTTCGAGATGAAGACCCCCAGCAACCCCAACGCCAACAAGCGCCGCCAAGCCTATCTGGAAGCGATGGAGCGGCACGGCTTTGCACCACATATCCATCAGGTGCCGGGGGAGGGCTGGAACTTTGAAGAGATCGGCGCGACCGAGGGTGGCAAGCTGATCTCGGCGGGGGCGTTCGAGACGGATACGGTGCTCTGCTCGAACGACCGTCTGGCCATCGGGATGCTCTCGGCGGCCTATGGGATGGGGCTACGCGTGGGGCATGGCAAGGATTGCGCCATGCGGATCGCGGGGCAGGACGACCACCCGTTCTCGCGCTATACTTGCCCGCCGCTGACCACCATCGCACAGGATTACGGGGCCATCGCGAATCGTGCCGCCAGTACCCTGTTTCGCATCATCGAAAGCGAAACCCGGCTGACCGAGCGCGAAGAGTCACTGTTTGACGGCAAGCTGGTGATGCGCACCTCTGCCTAAGTCATTGAGTTCGCAAGTTGCTCAGAAAATAGTTATCGCGCGTAAAATTTAATTTGACTGCGCGTTGCGTAGGTCGTTAGTCTCGGTGCATCATCTATAGAGGGAGGAACTATCGATGTTCTGCGATAAATCACTTTACGCCGCGACGGCTTTGGGCCTGATCATGGCGGGCGGCGCGGTTGCCGAGACGATCACCATCGCCACCGTCAACAACGGCGACATGATCCGCATGCAAGGCTACACCGACAAATTCACCGAAGAGACCGGCCACGAAGTGGAGTGGGTCACTTTGGAAGAGAACGTGCTGCGCCAGCGCGTCACCACCGACATCTCGACCAAGGGTGGCTCTTTCGACATCATGACCATCGGCATGTATGAGACGCCGATCTGGGGCGCGAACGGCTGGCTGGTGCCGCTGGACGACCTCAGCGATGAATACGACGCAGACGATATCCTGCCCGCCATGGCCGGTGGTCTGAGCCATGACGGCACGCTTTATGCGGCACCGTTCTACGGCGAAAGCTCTATGATCATGTACCGCACCGATCTGATGGAAAAAGCCGGCATGGAAATGCCGAAAGACCCGACATGGGAATTCATCCGCGAAGCCGCCGCCGCCATGACCGATCGTCAGAACGACATCAACGGCATCTGCCTGCGCGGCAAGGCCGGTTGGGGCGAGGGCGGTGCGCTGATCACGGCGATGTCCAACTCCTTTGGCGCGCGCTGGTTCGATGAAGACTGGAATGCCCAGTTCGACACCGAGGCATGGGCCAACACGATCAACTTCTACAAAGACCTGATGGATGAAAGCGGCCCGGCGGGCTATGCCTCCAACGGGTTCAACGAGAACCTCTCGCTGTTCCAGCAGGGCAAATGCGGCATGTGGATCGACGCCACCGTGGCGGCGTCTTTCGTGACCAACCCTGACGATTCCACCGTGGCTGACAAGGTTGGCTTTGCGCTGGCACCGGACACGGGCCTTGGCAAACGCTCCAACTGGCTCTGGGCATGGGCGCTGGCAATCCCGGCGGGCACTCAGAAAGAAGATGCCGCAAAAGAGTTCATCGAATGGGCCACCTCGAAAGACTACATTGAGATGGTTGCCGAGAACGAAGGTTGGGCAAACGTTCCTCCCGGCGCGCGCAAGTCGCTCTATGAGAACCCCGAGTACCAGAAAGTGCCCTTCGCGCAGATGACACTCGACTCGATCCTGTCGGCTGATCCTGAGAACTCCACCGTCGATCCGACGCCTTACGTCGGTGTGCAATTCGCCGCGATCCCCGAGTTTGCAGGCATCGCGACCGACGTGAGCCAAGAGTTCTCTGCCGCCTATGCCGGTCAGCAGACCGTCGAAGAGGCGCTTGAGAAGGCCCAAGACCTGACCAACGACGCAATGGAAGCTGCAGGCTACCGCTAAGCCGCCGCTTCCACGGCTCAAAGGGCGGCGACCACCGCCGCCCTTTTCCGCCCCACCACCTGATATGATACCCTTCACCTAACAGCGGCATCCGCCGCCGGCAGAGGAGATGTGCCCGATGGCTACCCAACATTCCCGATCAGCGGCACGCCTGATGATGGCCCCTGCGGTGGTCTTGCTCCTTGGATGGATGCTCATCCCGCTGACCATGACGCTCTATTTCTCTTTCAAGAAATACCTGCCGATGCGCGGCGGCGATCTGGGCTGGGTGGGGTTCGACAACTATGTGCGCTTCGTCACCTCCAGCTCTTTCTGGCCCTCGGTGATGACCACGCTGATCATCGTTGGCGGTGTGCTGGCGATCACGGTCTGCCTCGGCATCCTGCTTGCCCTTCTGTTGAACCAGCCGATGTGGGGTCAGGGCTTTGTCCGCATCCTTGTCATCGCGCCCTTTTTCGTCATGCCCACCGTGTCGGCTTTGGTGTGGAAGAACATGTTCATGGACCCGAACTATGGCCTGTTCGCGCATCTGTGGGAGTTTTTTGGCGCCACCCCGGTGCAATGGATGAGCCAAGCTTCGCTGTCGTCGATCATCATCATCGTATCCTGGCAATGGCTGCCCTTCGCGACGCTGATCCTGCTCACCGCGATCCAGTCGCTCGACCGCGAGCAGCTTGACGCCGCCGAGATGGACGGCGCGCCGGTGACCAAACGTTTCGCCTATATCACCCTGCCGCATCTGGGCCGCGCGATCACCGTGGTGATCCTGATCCAGACGATCTTTCTCTTGTCGATTTTCGCGGAGATTTTCGTGACCACGGGCGGGGCCTTCGGCACCAAAACACTGACCTATCTCATCTTCCAGCGCGTGCTGGAGAGCCAGAACATCGGCCTCGGATCGGCGGGCGGTGTCTATGCAATCATTCTCGCCAATATCGTCGCCATCTTCCTGATGCGCATCGTCGGCAAGAATCTGGACGCCTGAGGAGGAGACATCATGGCACGCGCAGTCACAAGGCAACGCAAGATCGTCAACACGGCCCTCGCTTGGGGCATCGGTTTCCTGATCTTCTTCCCCATCCTTTGGACCATCCTCACCAGCTTCAAGACCGAAGCACAGGCCATCGCCGATCCGCCGATCTTCCTCGGCTTCGACTGGACGCTGGCGAATTACGAGGCGGTTCTGGAACGGTCGAACTACGGGCGCTTCCTGTGGAACTCCATCGTCATCGCGGGCGGCTCGACCATCCTTGGCATCCTGATCGCGGTGCCTGCCGCATGGTCGATGGCCTTCGTCCCCGGCAAGCGGACCAAGGATATCCTGCTCTGGATGCTCTCGACCAAGATGCTGCCCGCGGTGGGCGTGCTCTACCCGATCTATCTGCTCTGCATCCAGTTCGGCGTGCTCGACAGCAAGATCGCACTGGTCATCATCCTAATGCTCATTAACCTGCCGATCATCGTCTGGATGCTCTACACCTACTTCCGTGAAATCCCCGGTGAGATCTTGGAAGCGGCACGGATGGATGGGGCAAGCCTGCGCGAAGAGGTGCTTTACGTCCTCACCCCCATGGCGGTGCCGGGCATTGCCTCCACCCTGCTGTTGAACTTCATCCTCGCATGGAACGAAGCCTTCTGGACGCTCAACCTCACCGCGGCCAAGGCCGCGCCGCTCACCGCCTTCATCGCGAGCTATTCCAGCCCCGAGGGCCTCTTCTACGCCAAGCTCAGCGCGGCCTCCACCATGGCCATCGCGCCAATCCTCATCCTCGGCTGGTTCAGCCAGAAACAACTCGTCAGCGGCCTGACTTTCGGCGCAGTCAAGTAAGCAAGGGACAGTCACATGGGACAAATCAAACTCAATCAGGTTTCCAAAAGCTTCGGCGATGTGGAAGTCATTCCGCCCCTTGATCTGACCATCGAAGATGGCGAGTTCACGGTCTTTGTCGGCCCCTCGGGCTGCGGTAAATCGACCCTGCTGCGGCTGATCGCGGGTCTGGAGGACATCACCTCGGGCCATATCGAGATCGACGGCACCGATGCGACTAACGTGCCGCCCGCGAAACGGGGCTTGGCGATGGTGTTCCAGTCCTACGCGCTTTATCCGCATATGTCGGTGCGCAAAAACATCGCCTTTCCGATGAAGATGGCCGGGCTGCCCGTGGATGAGCAGAACCGCCGGATTGAAGCGGCTGCCAAAGCGCTGAACCTGACCGACTATCTTGACCGCCGTCCGGGCCAATTGTCAGGCGGTCAGCGCCAGCGTGTGGCCATTGGCCGTGCCATCGTGCGAGAGCCGTCGGCTTTCCTTTTCGACGAGCCGCTGTCGAACCTCGACGCCGCGCTGCGGGTGGGCATGCGTCTTGAGATCAGCGAGCTGCACAAGCGGCTGGCCACGACGATGATCTACGTCACCCACGATCAGGTCGAAGCGATGACCATGGCCGACAAGATTGTCGTGCTGCGGGCGGGCCATATCGAACAGGTCGGCTCCCCGCTTGAGCTTTACTACAAGCCGCGCAACGAATTTGTCGCGGGCTTCATCGGCTCGCCCAAGATGAACCTGATCAAGGGCGCTGAAGCCGAAGCGCGTGGCGCGCCGACCATCGGCATCCGGCCCGAGCATTTCGACGTCTCCACCACCGAAGGCGCATGGGAGGGCACCATCGGCGTGGCCGAGCATCTGGGCTCCGACACCTTCTTGCACGTCCATGGCGTAGCGGGCTGCGACCCGATGACCGTGCGCGTGGATGGCGAATTATCGGTCCGACATGGAGACCGGATTTTCCTGACCCCACAGGCGGACAAGCTGCACCGGTTCGACGCGCAGGGCCTTCGGGTCGAGTAATGCAAGCGGCAGGAATGACAGGCCGACCCCCGCACCCTTTCCCCGGTGCGCGGCCCTTTAAGGATGTGGATCATGGATAAACTGGTAGACCTCTCGAACGCGACGCTGGGTGATCTCGACATCGCCCACCCCAGCTATGACCGCAGCGCCCTGACCCCCGGCATCGTGCATATCGGCGTGGGCAATTTCCACCGTGCGCATCAGGCGTGGTATCTGCACCGTTTGATGCAGAACGGCCAAGCGCATGATTGGGCGATCCTCGGCGCGGGCGTGCGCCCCTATGATGCGGCGATGCGCGAGAAGCTCTTGGCGCAGGACTGTTTGACGACGCTGATCGAACTCGACCCCGCGCAGACCTCGGCCGAGGTTGTGGGCTCCATGATCGACTACCTCCCGATCGAAGAGGGCAACGGCGCCCTGATCCGCGCCATGGCCGATCCGGCCATTCGCATCGTCGGGCTGACCGTCACCGAAAGCGGCTATTACATCGACCCCGTAAGCAAAGGGTTCGACGCGGCCCACGCGGATATCATCCATGACGCGGCCCAGCCCGAAACCCCACGCACCGCCTTTGGGGCCATCGTCGCGGCCCTGCGGCTGCGCCGGGATGCGGGGCAGGGGCCGTTCACGGGGCTGAGCTGTGACAATCTGCAAGGCAATGGCGATATCCTGCGCCAAGCGGTCGTGTCGCTGGCGCGCATGTCCGACCCGGCGCTGGCCGATTGGATCGAAGCAAACGCCAGTTTCCCCAACTCCATGGTCGATTGCATCGCCCCGGCCACCGGCGCCGCCGAAATCGCGCAGGCGCGGGAGTTCGGCGTGAACGACGCCGCTCCCGTCACCCATGAAGCTTTCCGCCAATGGGTGATCGAAGACGACTTCTGCGCGGGCCGCCCGGATTGGGATCAGGTGGGGGCGACCTTCTCGGACGAGGTGCACGCCTATGAGAAAATGAAGATCCGCATCCTCAACGCGGGCCATCAGGTCTTGGCCAATGTCGGTGAGGTGCTGGGGATCGAGACGATTTCCGGCACTATGGCGCATCCGGCGATCCGCGCGATGTTCCACCGCGTGCAGGCCGAAGAGATTACCCAGACGGTCGCCCCGGTGCCGGGCATGACGCCGCTGGCCTATCTCGATCTGATCGAGCAGCGGTTCTCGAACCCGCGCATCGTCGACACCACCCGCCGCGTGGCCTTTGACGGTTCGGCCCGGCACACCGGTTTCGTGCTGCCAATCTTGCGCGATCAACTGGCGGCGGGGCGTTCGGTCAGTGGTTTGGCCTTGGTCGAAGCGCTCTGGGCGCGGATGTGTGCAGGCACGCGGGAAAACGGCACCGAGATTGCGGCAAACGATCCGATCTGGGACGAGCTGAAAGCTGTGGCGCAGACTGCACGCACGCGGCCCGTGGCATGGTTGGAGCAAGACCGTCTTTATGGCGATCTCGCGCAGGCCGAAGGCTTCCGCGACGCCTTTGTTGCTTGGCTCACGCTCATTTGGGACGAGGGCGCCGTCGCGGCGATGGATGCCTATACGCAGGCTGATCAGAGCAGCGGTCGCGCCAGCAAGGTAGGCTAACGGTTAGCTCTGGTCGGGCTTCAAGAACCCGACCAGCAGCGCCGACAGGGCCACCATGATCGCCGCTGCCCCCAGCATCAGGGGCAGCCCGCCGATCTGATAGCTCAGCCCCGACATCAGCGTGCCCAAGAGCCGCCCGGCGGCATTGGCCATGTAGTAAAACCCCACATCCATCGTCACCCGCTCAGCCTTGGTGAAAGAGAGGATGAGGTAGGAATGCAGCGATGAGTTTACCGCAAAGACCGCGCCAAAGGCCAAGAGGCCGATCACAAGCGTCACGGTAAGCCAGCCCTGCGGCCCGTCGCTGAACAGAGCCGCCAGCGTCAGCGCCGCAGGCACGGCGGCAAGCGACCATGCCCATCCCTTCGCGGCTGAGATCAGGTCGCCTGCCGGGCGGGATTTCGCGCGGAGCAGGCGCGGGGCGTAGATTTGCACCAGCCCGTAGAGGATCACCCAGACCGCCATAAAGGTGCCGATCATGAAAAAGGCCGCGCGGTTGCTTTCCTCCGTGCCGTCCGAAAGGACCGCGTAGAAATAGATCGGGATGCCGACCACGAACCACACATCCCGCGCGCCGAAAAGAAACACCCGCGCCGCGCTCAGCCAGTTCACATTGGCGGATTTTGAGAAGACTTCCGAGAACTTCGCTCCTTTGCGGCCCTTGGGCAGGCCGGGCGGCATGGCGGTCAGCACGGCAATCAGGATCAGCGCAAGGATCGCGGCCATCCCGAGCACCGCCCAGACAAAGCCAAGCGTCGCCAGCAAAGCCGCGCCGAGCAGAAAGCCCAAGCCCTTGACCATGTTCTTGGAGCCGGTCAGCAGCGCCACCCAGCGAAACAGCCCGCCATCCTCAGCCGGGGCGAGCAGTTTGACAGCGGATTTCGATGACATCTTGGCCAAATCCTTGGCCACGCCGCTGGCCCCCTGCACCAGCATGACGAAAACGACCGAGGCGCCAACCGCCCATGTGGGGTCAAGCTGCGCCAGCGCCAGCAGCGCCACGATCTGCAACCCCAGCCCGGCATAGAGCGTCGAGGCCAGCCCGAAGCGCGCCGCGATCCAGCCCGCGCAGAGGTTGGTAATGACGCCCGCGATCTCATACAGCACAAAAAGATAGGCCAGTTGCACCGGCGAAAAGCCAAGCCGGTGGAAATGCAGCAACACCAACATGCGCAACGCGCCATCGGTCAGCATGAAGGCCCAATAGGCCGCCGTGACCGCGATATAGGCCGAAAGCCCCTCGGGGCGGGTCGCGCTCTCGCTCACAGGCTTGCCCCGACCATCAGCGCCACATCGACCAGACGGTGGGCATAGCCCATCTCATTGTCGTACCACGCGTAGATTTTCACCTGTGTGCCGTTCACGACCATGGTCGAGGGCGCATCGACGATGCTTGAGCGCGTGTCGTTGGTGTAATCGGTTGAGACAAGCGGGCGTTCCTCATAGCCGAGGATGTCTTTCAACTCTCCTTCGGCGGCGGCTTTGAACAGGGCGTTTACCTCTTCCACCGTCGTTTCACGCTCTACCTCAAACACGCAATCGGTCAGCGAGGCGTTGAGCAGCGGCACCCGTACCGCATGGCCGTTCAGGCGGCCTTTGAGTTCGGGATAGATCAGCGTGATCGCCGTGGCGCTGCCCGTGGTCGTCGGGATCAGGGAGTTCAGGGCCGAACGCGCGCGGCGCAGGTCCTTGGCAGGGCGGTCGACGATGGTTTGTGTGTTGGTCACATCGTGGATCGTGGTGATGGAGCCATGTTTGATCCGCAGCGCCTCATGGATGACCTTCACCACCGGGGCGAGGCAGTTGGTCGTGCAGCTTGCCGCCGTGACGATCCGGTGCCGGCCGGGATCATAGACGTTGTCATTGACGCCATAGACGATATTGGCGGCATCGCCGTCTTTCACCGGGGCCGAGATCACCACTTTCTTCACCCCCGCTTCGAAATAGGGGGCGAGCTTCGCCGCGGTTTTGAAAACGCCGGTGCAATCTATCACCACATCCACCCCGTCGAGCGGCAGCGCGCCAAGGTTGCGGGTGCCGATGAAGGGCAGGCGGGTGCCGTTGATCGTCACGCTGTCGGCGTCATGGGCGAAATCGGCTTGCCAGCGTCCGTGGACCGTGTCGAATTCTAGCAGATGGGCGTGCATTTCCGGGTCGCCCACCGCATCGTTGATCCATGCAATCTCGGCCCCTTGGTCCAGCAGCGGTTTCAGGGCGAGCTTGCCGATGCGGCCAAGGCCGTTGATCGCGTAGGTGGTCATGCGGGAGTTCCTTCTTTGTCGGTTTGGCCAGCGTCATCCAGCGCCTTTTGCAGCGAGATACGGTCGAGCGAGGTCAGTGGCAGGCTGGTAAAGCCCAACATTCGGTTGCGCAGCGTGCCATAGGCTTGCTGAAAGGCGAGGCTCTTTTCGGCGTCGGAGCCTTCGACCTTGACCGGATCGGGCAGGCCCCAATGCGCGGTGATCGGCTGACCGGGCCATGTGGGGCATTCTTCGTTAGCCGCTTGATTGCAAACGGTAAAAACGAAATCAAAACCGGGCGCGTCTTCGCTCTGAAACTCAGAGATATGTTTCGACCGCAGCTGCGCCACGTCATGGCCCTTTTGCTTGAGCACTTCTACGGCGAAGGGGTTCAATGCGGATTGTGGCCGCGTGCCTGCGGAGTAGACGTTGAAACGGTCCGCCGCGAGGTCGCGCAGGATGCTTTCGGCAAAGATCGACCGGGCGGAGTTGCCGGTGCAGATGAACAGGACGTTGAACTTGTCGTCGGTCATGGGAGCGTTTCCATCTGAAGAGGTGAGGGGGAGGCAAATCTCTGGCCGCCCGCGGCAGCAGTCGTTCAGCAGGTAGCCGATGGTGTCCCGCGCGGCCTCGATATCGATCGCATAGCGCAGAGATGTGCCCTGCCGTTCTTGGCTTACCAACCCCGCCTGCATCAGCGCGCCGATATAGGTCGAGAGGGTGTTGGGCTTGAGGCCGAGCGCCTGCGCCAGTTCGGTCGCGGGCACCCTGTCAGGGTAGCGGCGCATGAGCAGCCGAAACAGCGCGAGGCGCTGCGGATGGCCGAGGGTGGCAAGGCGGTTAGGGATCACTTGTTCCACAATTCATGAATTACAGAATTAATAAGCTTTGCGCCAGTGAAGTTTTTGTAACAGCGTCAAATCGCCTGCGCCCGTATCGCCCCTATCCACCGCGATTCATCGAAACCTATAAATATTACCAGCTTTACAGATGCGCCCGGGCGCGCGCAGTCAAGATGCGCCGGAAATTTAATCAAACTATAACAAATGCTTGAAGATCGACGGCGCGAATCTTGCTATCCGAGTTTGCGGCTGTGCTGAATGGCCGTCAGACATAAGATGCGCGCTCAGGCTGACGCGACCTTTTGACAGGGCCTGCCATTTGGCTCTGTTTCGGTCCCCGCTTTCGGAAGCTGCGCCCCTGTCCGCTGTGTTGGACAATCGTGTTTTTGTAAGGGGCGCATTGGTTTTCGGGCGGGGGCCGCTTTATGCTCTGCACCGCTTCGCGGGCAGGCGGACGTGCCGACCTTTCGTCGGGCGGGCCTTTCGGTTGACCCTTGGTCATCGGGACAAAATTGCAACGTTTTGGCCCGTTTCCCCTATTCCGAGAAATCATTCGACGGCGGGCATGTTCCCTCACTGGTTGAGGTGCCCTAACTGAATGCTCAGTTTTTAATCACATGAGCTTTTGAACGCCGCCCTATGGTGACACCGCTTTCCGACCGCTACCTCCTATTGAAAGAACAGCGCCCCGACATCAAACCCGCCGAGATGTTGCAGGTCTTGGCGCAGGATATGGGGCTGAACAACCTGTCCTATCTGGGGTTTCACAAGACCGGCGCCAGTGGCAGTGATCCGGTCATTCACTCGACCTATGATCCCGCTTGGCTGACGCGCTACCAAGAGGAAAACTACCATCTGATCGACCCGGTGGTCGACAAATCCCTCGAAGGTACCCTGCCGGTGGATTGGAGCGAGCTGCCCAAGGTCGACCGGACCACGCGCAATTTCTTTGGCGAGGCGATGGAGTTCGGCGTGCGCCAGAACGGTGTGTCGATCCCCATTCGGGACCACGCACATGGCAAAGCGGTGCTGACGCTGAACTCTGACCTGCGCATTCACGAATGGCGCAAGTACAAGCGCGGGATCATCGCCGATGCGATCTATCTGGGCTGTCTGATCCAAAGCGATATGGTGGCGGATATCGCCCCCGCCGCGCCGGGGCCACGGCTGAGCAACCGTGAGAAGGAAGTGCTGAAATGGGCCGCGGTGGGCAAAACGGCATGGGAGACGGCGCAGATCATGACGGTGGCGGCCAGCACGGTGAACCATCACCTTTATAACGCCTGCGCCAAGCTGGACGTGACCAACAAGACCCATGCGGTGGCCAAGGCGATCCGTGCGCAGATCATCACGATCTGACCGGGCGGGGCAGGGCTTGGCGGCGGCTTCGCCGCGCGGTAAGCCGCCCGCAACATAGGAGAGCGATATGGAACTGCGCGACAAACGTATTTTGGTCACCGGCGGCAGCGACGGGATCGGGCGCCACATCTGTCTGAAACTGGCAGAGACGGGTGCGCGGCTGGCCATTCTGGGCCGGGATGAGACACGTCTTCAGGCCGTGGCCGAAGCCTGCCGAGCCGCTGGCGCGGCAGAGGCGGTGGGGCTGACCTGCGATCTGCAAGACCCTTCGGCGATCGACCAGACCGCCGCGCAGGTGGTGGACCGTTTTGGCGGCTTGGACATCCTGATCAACAACGCAGGGATTTGGCACAAGGCAGGGCCGCTCGACACGATTGCGCGCGAGATGGTGCAGGCCACGGTGCAGACGAACCTGACCGGCCTGATGCAGATGACACAGGCCACGCTGCCCGCGCTGCGCGACAATGACGAGGCGATCATCCTCAATGTCGTCTCCAAATCCGGTGTCGTGGCGCAGGCGGGGCAGTCGGTCTATACGGCCACGAAATACGGCGTGCGCGGTTTTACCGAGGTGCTGAAGGCGGATGAGGAAAACACCGGCGTGCGGGTGGGCGGGCTGTATCAGTCGGGCACCAATACCGGCATGTTCGCCAAGGCCGGAGAGGACGTGCCGAACCATATTTTCACC
The DNA here is from genome assembly GCF_043558125.1 of Sulfitobacter sp. 1A12056. Lineage (NCBI taxonomy): Bacteria > Pseudomonadati > Pseudomonadota > Alphaproteobacteria > Rhodobacterales > Roseobacteraceae > Sulfitobacter > Sulfitobacter sp. 1A12056. The sequence continues at coordinate 154,840 of NZ_JBIFFY010000004.1, forward strand.
GAGCCGGATGATCTGGCCGATGTGGTGGTCTTTGTCCTGTCCCGTCCGCCGAAACTGTGGATCCACGATATCCGTATCGAACTTTAAGCGCAGGCGCGGGGCTTAATCGGTGCTTTGCAGCGCGCTTGGGGCCGCTTGCTGGGCGGTCTCTGCCTCGGCCCCGATGCCGAATTCGACGTGGAAGGTCGATCCGACGCCTACTTCGCTTTCGTAAAACAGATCCCCCGCCATCTGCCGCGCCAGTTGGCGGGAGATATGCAGGCCGAGGCCGGAGCCTTGGGTCGATTTCTGCCCGTCGTCGTCAAGCTGCCCGAAGCGGCCAAAGACCTTTTCCTCCATCCCCTCGGGAATGCCGCGCCCATGATCGCGGATCGAGACCCGCACGCGCCCGTTGTTGGTGGTCAGCGTGCCCTCGACCGTGTCGCCCACATTTGAGAATTTCACCGCGTTCGAGATCAGGTTGTCGACGACCTGCCGGATGGCAAAGGCATCGCCCAAGACAACGGCGGGCTGGCCGACACTGCCGATATCCAGCCGCACGCCGCGCTCATGGGCATACATGCGGTTTTCTTCGATGCTTTCGCGGAGCAGGGCGGGCAGGTCGACCGGCAGCCATTCGAGCGAAAGCGCCTGCACCTCAAGCTTTTGCACCAGCAGGATATTATCGACCAACCGCGACAGGCGCACCCCGTTGCGATGGGCAATGTCGAGCGAGGAGCGCAGCGGGCCTTTGATCTCTCCCAGCTTGCCGCTGAGGGCCAAAGCCAAGCCGCCTTTCAATGAGGTCAGCGGCGTGCGCAGCTCATGGCTGACGACTGAGATGAATTCATCTTTGGCGCGGTTCGCCTCATCCGCCTCTTTCAACGCGCGCTCTAGCGCCGTGGTGGTGGCGATCCGGTCGGTGACATCGACGAAAGTAACGCTCCAGCCGATGGCGGGGCCTGCGGGGGCGAGGGGGTTTTCGATGGGCTGAACGCGCGGCTCATAAAGCCGTTCGTTGCAGGAAATATGGGCCGAGGCGTTCTGGGCCGTCTGCGCTTCGATCCCGGCGATCAGATCGTGGCCCAAAGTCGGATCCGCCAAAAGCCGGCTGCGCTTGGCCGCGGCGTTCGAGCGGACAACCTGCCGCCGCGCGTCCAATAGGATGAGCGGTTCGCTCATCGTATCAAACAGGGTCGATTGCCCGACCGAGGGCATGTCCATCGTCTTGTTGGTCACCAAGAGCCACGAGAAGGCGAAAATGCCCAAGGTGAACATGAAGGCGGTCGGATCAAGGCCGACGACAGTAAAACCAAGCAGCGCATAGGCCGCGTTCGCGCCCAATGGGATCAGCGTGATCACCACCAGCATCGTCAGCAGCGGCCAAGCGGCCCGTTTCGCGCGAAAGAACGCCCGGCCCAGCCCGATGAGCGTCGCCATCACGAAGCAATAGAGCACCGCAAGAACGAGGAAATACCCCGGCCCATGTTCAAAGGTGATCTGATCGTCGCCCGGCTGAAGCGCGGTCTCGGCGGTATAGATCAGGTGGTGCCAATCGTTCGTCGCGGCAAGGCCGAAGGCCGCAAGCGGCACGGCAATCAGGGCCAGAAGGCTCACCCACCCGCGCGACCGGCTGGAGGGGCCGACATATTCGAAGATAAAGAAAGACCACGCCACCGGCACCAGCCCATGCCCCAGCCACGCAAGCTGCGCCTGTTGCATCTGGCAGTCGTAGGCGGGCGTTGCCGCTTCGGCCCCGACCATCATCAGGGTCCAGATCATCCCCAAAAAGGTGAGCGCATAGTAAATTTTGCCATGGAACTCTTGGAACTTGAGCGTCCAAAAGGCGACAGCTGCGGCGATCGTGCTGACGGCGAGCACGGTCCAATAGACCGGGTCGAGCATCAGCCCTTGGAAACACGTTAGCATGGCGGAAATACCTATGAACCAAAATGAATGTGCGCAGACCAGCATTAAAATACGGCGCAAGTTTGGCGCTGTAGTGACGTATTATGGCCGGTAAATGCAACCCTTGGATGTGAATCGCTCTTTTTAGTACCGCCATCCCCGTGGTTTGCTCGCTGTGATTCCCCGCCCGGGCCGGGGCGAAAGGGCGCTTAGAACGGGGATCGCGGCGCCCTCAACGGCAGGGGAGGGCGGCGGTCCATCGGTTGGCGTGCCGCCTGCGCCCTTTGGGCCGGACTGGAGTTTCATCAGATGAAATTACCGCCAAAAAGAACGCACTCGAACACTGTTTCGACGCAATCCTTGCGCAACACTTGCCTCATTATCTTGAGGTTTAATAATGCTGACAGTGGCTCATTCTATGCACTCTGACCATGATATGATGCTGGTCTTGCTTGCCGCGCTCTTGTGCGTATTCGGCAGCTGGGTAATCGCAAACCTTTACCGGCATGCGCTCAAACAGAAGCCGCGGCAGGCGTTACTTTGGTATTTCCTGACCGCCGTGACCTCGGGCATCGCCATCTGGTGCACGCATTTCATCGCTATGTTGGCCTATCAGCCTGACGCGCCGGTAAGCTTTGATTTCGGGCTAACCTTCGTGTCGCTGTTGATCGCGATTATCGGCTCTACGGTCGGCATTTTGATCGCGGGGATGTTCCGTCAGAGGGTCACGACCGTGATTGGCGGGGTGATCTTGGGGCTGTCGATCTCGGCCATGCATTACACCGGGATGGTCGCCTATCGGATCGAGGGGGTCATCTTTTGGGACAAGACCTATCTCGTCGCCTCGGTTCTGCTGGCCATGGTGCTATCGACTGTGGCCTTGTTCTTTGGCGCGCAAAACGGGAAATACGCCACGGGCAAGATGACGGGCAGCTTTGCGCTGGCGATCATCGGGCTGCATTTCACCGGCATGGCCGCCTTTCACGTGACGCCGACCTGTTTGACCGGTCATAGCAACCCGGATGAATTCAGATTGCTGGCGATGGTCATCGCGGGGACGGCTGCGATGATCGTAATGGGCGGGCTTTTCACCTATTTCATCGAAAACCGCACCCGGATGGAGAACATCGTCGAGCTGCGCCAAGCGCGGGATGAGGCCCGCGATGCCAGCCGCGCCAAGTCGGAGTTCATGAGCGTTCTGAGCCATGAGCTGAGCACGCCGCTGACCATCATCAACGGCTACGCCAGCTTCCTGACCAACCTCAAAGGCCATACCATGGCCAAGCTGAAACCGAACGAGCCGATCTCAAAGGTGCATTTCGATGAGTTGGGCGACCAGACAGAGCGCTACGGCGGGCGTATCAAATCGGCGGGCGACCATCTGCTGACCATCATCAATGAGCTGCTTGACTATACGAGCATTGAATTGAATTCCGTGAAGCTCAACAGAACCTCTTTTGCGGCGGGCGATTTGCTGGCCGAATTGGCAGAGCAATTTCAGGGGCTGGCCAAGGAAAAACAGGCGATGCTGGAAATCGAATATGATGAATTTGACGTTTTCGCCGACCGGGGGCGCTGCAAACAGATCCTGATCAATCTCTTGGGCAACGCGCTGAAGTTCTCTTCGGCCTCCAGCATTCGCATGCGCGCCAAGCAGGTCGGCGATACATGCCGGCTTGAGGTCGAAGACAATGGTTGCGGGATGCCGGCGGAGGATTTGCAGCGGATTTTCCAAGCCTTCATTCAAGCGGAAACAGCCAACAAAAGCGCCGATGGCGGCACTGGTCTTGGTCTTGCGATTAGCAAAAAGCTCGCCGCCGCGCATGAGGGGGACATCCGGGTAGAGAGCACCGTTGGCATCGGGACGAAGTTCACCGTCGATCTGCCCCTCTGCGCCTCGGAAATCGCGGCAGAGGAAGCGCTTGTGGCCGCGTGATCGGCCCCTTCCCAATTCGGGGCGGGGTCTCTTCCTCTGAATACGCCAATCGAGTAAGCGAATGCGCGCGGTTTTAATTCAATTGGCACGCCTCAGGGTGCTGCGGCTTGAATAGAGGCGCAAAAGCGCCAATCGTAAAAAGACGCGCCATTTATGCGCGTCATTCATTACCTGAGTTCTTAGCTTGCCGAATAATTGAGCGGTCCATCATTTGCTGCGGCGCGTCGCCATATCGCTGCTTAACTTATATCAAGGAGGCTGCGCTTTTCTGTTCAAAGTTAAGGGGATATGGTGGCCAGAGGGATTGAAGGAAGTTTATAGGGAAGAATATGGGTGGTGAAAGATCGGCGAACGGTAGCGTGTCGAGATCTGCAATTTTTGCGGCATCCCCCCATGGGTATCTCGTTCTAGATACCGATTTGAAGATTATCGACGTGAATGACCGGTACCTATTCATCACCGGGTCAAAAGCGGAGGACCTCGTCGGGAAACATCTGTTCGACGCTTTCCCGGATGACCCTTCCGACGCGACGGCAGATGGCACCAATAATCTGGGCAAATCGCTTGAGATCGTCGCCGCCACGGGCAAACAGCACCGCATGGCCGTGCAGAAGTACAATATTCCCATTCGCGACAGCGCCGACGGGGCCTTTGAAGAGAAATATTGGCAACCGTTGAACACGCCCGTGTTCGAAGATGGCAAGCTGATCGCGCTGATCCACCATGTCGAGGATGTCACCTCGGAATTTATCGGTCGCCGTGATCAGGCGATACGGCTCAATCTAGCTAAGCAGGTGTCGGGGATCGGCTATGGCGAGTTGGACCTTCAGACGGGGACCGCGAATATCTCGCAGGAATTGGCCAATCTTTTCGGCTATGCCGATACCGAGGGGACAATCCCCATGGCCAAGCTGTTCCGGCGTATCCATCCAGATGATCTGGCGCATGTGAACCAAAGCTTGGGCGAAACGATGGCCAATGATGCCACGGTGAACGCCGATTATCGGATCGTCTTGCCCAATGGGGAAACCCGGTGGCTGAACACGCGTGGTGAAGTTCTTTTCGAACATGACAAGCCCGCGCGGTTCATCGGTGCCACCCTCGATCTGACCCATTCCAAGAAGCGCGAAGAGATCTTGCAGAAGACCCTGACCGAGCGTGACAAGCTTCTTAAGCAGAAGGAAACACTGCTTGGCGATGTGAACCACCGGATCAAGAACAGCCTGCATCTGGTGTCGAGCATTCTGCGTCTTGAGGCTGCGTCGGTGGACGATGCATCTGTCAAACACAGCCTGCAACAGGCCTCGCTCCGGGTGCATGCGGTAAGCTCGGTCCATGAACTTATCTATAAATCGCATAACGTTACCCATGTGGATGTCGGTGAATACATCCCGCAGCTTGTCGATTTCCTTTCAGCCAGTACCGAAACCGACAGTAAGCAGATCGAGACTGTCGTCGATGCGCCGTCGGTCACCGTGCCGACCGATTTGGCCATCAACCTTGCGCTGCTGATCAATGAGCTTGTGACCAACGCGCATAAACATGCCTTCGTCGCGCGGGAACAGGGCAGGGTTGATGTTCGTTTGCATCAAGAGGGAGACCTTTTGACGTTAACGGTGTCGGACGATGGGATCGGCAACGCGGAGAGTGTAGGTAGGGTCGGTCTCGGTTCGAAGATCGTGGCGGGCATTGTCGGCCAGCTTGGGGCGACGATGGATAAGAGGGCAACAGAGCATGGTTATTGCGTTGAAATTGAGGTTCCCATGCCCGCGGGGTGATGCCCGGTGAATATTCTGATTGTCGAAGACGAATTCTTGATTGCCTTGGACCTTCAGATGCAGCTCGAACAGCTTCAACATTCCGTCTTTGGCCCGGTCAAGGATTTCGCAACCTGCCGAGAGGTGGTGGCGCAGACCCGGCCCGATCTGGCCTTCATGGACCTGCGGCTCGCCAATGGCGATTCCGGTGAAGAGGTGGCGCAGTGGCTGCTGGCGGAACACAACATCCGCTGCGTCTTCATGAGCGGCAATCTGGACGATCTCACCCAGCAGCGGCTAAGCGCGCTTGAGCCTGTCGCCATGCTTGGCAAACCGACCTTTCCGCATCTGATCGCCGCGGCGATCGAGGATTTTTCGCACGCCTAGGTGTAGAGGGTCTAGGCGTAGAGGAAAGTGGCGCTCCCTGAAGGATTCGAACCCTCGGCCTGCCGATTAGAAGTCGGCTGCTCTATCCAGCTGAGCTAAGGGAGCACTCGGCCGCTTATAGGGGCAAGCCTCGCCCTGCATCAAGAGGAACCCGACGCGGGCCGGGTGGGTTGAGCCGTCATCGGACATATAACCCAAAGGAGGAAGCCATGTATCTGCGCAATATCCTACTCGGGACCGCTTTGGCCACAACAGGCGCCGTGGCGGCGCAGGCCGAAAGCCATATGCAAACGGCGGCGACGGCTCAGGTCGCGGGCAATTCGAACGATATTTCAGGCAATGTTTCGCTGAACACGACCGCATCGGGCCGCACCTTGGTCAAGATCGACGTGACCGGCGTGCCTGCGGGTACCCACGGCGTGCACCTGCATGAGACCGGTGATTGTTCGGCCGAGGATTTCAAATCCGCCGGTGGTCATATCGCGGGGGACCGCAAGCACGGTGTGCTCGTCGAAGGTGGGCCGCATCCCGGTGATATGCCCAATATGGTCGTCGGTGAAGATGGGGTGCTGGAAGCCGAAGTCTTTCTCGACCTGCTCGATATCGAGACCATGATCAAAGATGAGGACGGTGCGGCCTTCATCATTCACAGCGGCGCAGACGATTACGAATCGCAGCCATCGGGCGACGCGGGTTCGCGTATTGCTTGTGGTGTGTTTGAGGCGTCGTAATTTGATGTGAATTTTTGGCACCTTCGTCCCAGGTTATCGGGGCGGGGGTGTCGATTCGATCTGTAAGGGTGCTTGAGGTGTCGAGGGACCATCGCTCTTGCGAGGCATAGTTGGAAACAAGGAAGATTAATGGTGCTGCTGGAGAGAATTGAACTCTCGCACTCAGACTGATGCGTAGCGTCGGGCGTAAGTCGAGAGACCAGCACGAGTGCTAGACGTGACATATCCGGCCATAAGGAAGGTTAATGGTGCTGCTGGAGAGAATTGAACTCTCGACCTCTCCCTTACCAAGGGAGTGCTCTACCTCTGAGCTACAGCAGCGCCGTGGGCGGGTGATTAGCCGCAATCGAAAGGGGGCGCAACCCCTGATCTGGACCCTTCTTGCCCCCTGCGCTAGATAGGCGGCATGGCAAAGCAAAACGCCCCGGAAAAGAACGCGAAAACACCCTCTGCGCGGGAGGCGCGGCTGAAGGCTGCGCTTAAGGCAAATATGGCGCGGCGCAAGGCGCAGGCGCGCGCGCGTGCCGAGGATGTGGCGCAGGATACAGGCAATGGCCCCGAGGGGCCGGAAAAGGACAGCTGAACGATGGATTCCATTCTGGTCAGGGGCGGCGGTGCGCTCAACGGGCAAATTCCCATCGCGGGTGCTAAAAACGCCTGTCTGGCGCTGATGCCCGCCACATTGCTGAGCGAAGAGCCGCTGACGCTGACCAATGCGCCGCGTCTGAGCGATATTCGCACGATGACGCAGCTTTTGCAGTCTCTCGGCGCCGAAGTGGCCGCGATGCAAGACGGTAAGGTCATCACCATGGCAAGCCATGGGGAGATCAATACACGGGCCGAATATGACATCGTGCGCAAGATGCGCGCGTCGAATCTGGTCTTGGGGCCGCTTTTGGCGCGCGAAGGCCATGCCGAAGTCTCGCTCCCCGGCGGCTGCGCGATTGGTGCGCGCCCGATGGACATTCACACCGACGGTCTGGCCAAGATGGGGGCGGAGATCGACCTGCGGGACGGCTATCTTCATGCCAAGGCTGCGGGCGGTAAACTGAAGGGGGCGGTGATCGACTTCCCCTTTGCCTCTGTCGGGGCGACCGAGAATATCTTGATGGCCGCGACCCTTGCCAAGGGCACCACCGTCATCAACAACGCCGCGCGCGAGCCTGAGATCGTCGATCTGGCGGATTGTCTGCGGGCCATGGGCGCGCAGATCGAAGGCGACGGCACCTCCAGCATCACCATTCAGGGCGTCGACAGCCTGCATGGCGCCACCCATAAGGTCGTGACCGACCGGATCGAGCTTGGCACCTATATGCTGGCCCCCGCCTTCTGCGGCGGTGAGGTTGAGCTTCTGGGCGGGCGAATCGACCTGCTGGAGGCGTTTTGCGAAAAGCTCGACGCTGCGGGTATCGACGTGAGTGAGACTGAAGCGGGCCTCAAGGTCGCACGGCGCAAAGGGCGGATTTCGGCAGTGGATGTCACCACAGAGCCGTTCCCCGGCTTTCCGACCGATCTTCAGGCGCAGATGATGGCGCTGCTCTGCACCGCCGAAGGCACCTCGGTTCTGGAAGAAAAGATTTTTGAGAATCGCTTCATGCACGCGCCGGAGCTGATACGCATGGGTGCGCGGATTGATGTGCAGGGTGGTACGGCCAAGGTCACCGGTGTCGAAAAGCTCAAAGGGGCGCCGGTTATGGCGACCGATCTGCGGGCGTCGATTTCCCTCATCCTCGCCGGGTTGGCCGCCACTGGAGAGACCACGGTCAGCCGGGTCTACCACCTTGATCGCGGCTATGAGCATGTGGTCTCCAAACTGCGCGGCGTTGGGGCGGATATCGAAAGGATCAGCGACAAATGACCGAAGATGCACGTTTCGAAGATGGCCGCGAAGCGCCGCTGAACCTCGGTGCTCTGGATGCCGATGATCTGACGGTGATCGCCTCGCTGACCCAAGACGCGGTCTTTCCCGCCTCCGAAATGCGCTGGCACCGCGCGGGCGCGCGCTTTGCGCTGCTGCTGAACCGTTTGCGGCATGAGGATACGGGGGCGGCGCGTCATGCGCCCGAGCGGGTGCAATCGGTGCTGATGTTCAACAACGTTCAACGTGTCGCCAGCCAAGGTGTGCCGCAGGGCGATGCCGATACGATTCTGTCGCTGCTGGATATCGCGTTTGAAGAGGGCGACGCGCCCTCGGGCCATGTGACGCTGACATTGGCCGGAGATGGCGCGATCCGGCTAGAGGTCGAAGCGCTTGAGGTGACGCTCAAGGACGTGACCCGCCCCTATGTCGCCCCGTCCAAGAAACGGCCCGTTCACCCTGAGTGACGCCGCCGCATGGCGGGCAAGGATCGCAAGATGCCTGAACTGAAACAGAATAGATTTACCCGGGGCCGGATCACCGCGCTGCTGACCGAGGTGTCCGGTTGGGCGCTGATCCTCTTGGGCTGCGTCTTGGGCGCGGCGCAACTCATCGCGTCGCTCTCTGTCGCGACCCTGGTCGTGCCGCTTGCGCTGGTCTCGGGCGGCCTCTCCGCCATTTTGGTGGCGCAGGTGGCGCGCGCGATCTTCGACAATGCGCAAGACACCCGCGCCATGCGACTGGCGCAGCGCTCCGCCCCCGCTGCCACCTCTAAAACCGCGGGCCTGCGGGCCGAGCCGAGCCTGCGCCGCCCGCAGGCGTCTTAACATTTTTGGGCCAGCCCTGCGCGGCGGCCCCTCTACGAAAGCTTGAACCCATGCCTGTCACGCTCGATGCCTCCGCTGCCGATTTCGAAGCGGCTTTTGACAAACTGCTGAACGCCAAACGCGAGGACAGCCCCGATGTCGATGCCGTGGTGGCCGAGATCATCGCCGATGTGCGCGCCCGTGGCGATGCCGCCGTGATCGACCTGTCGCAGAAATTCGACCGCGTGACCCTGACCGCCGAGACCCTGCGCATCAGCGCGGAAGAGGTCGACGCCGCCGTGGCCGAAGTCTCCCCCGAAGACCGCAAGGCGCTGGAACTCGCCGCCGACCGCATCCGCGCCTATCACGCCCGGCAATTGCCAGAGGATGCGGAGTGGACCGACCCTGATGGCGCGACCTTGGGCTGGCGCTGGACGCCGGTTTCCGCCGCGGGCCTCTATGTACCTGGCGGGTTGGCGAGCTACCCGTCTTCGGTGTTGATGAACGCGGTCCCGGCCAAAGTGGCGGGGGTGGCGCGACTGGCGATGGTTGTGCCGACGCCCGATGGCGTGCTGAACCCGCTTGTACTGCTGGCCGCCCGCATCGCCGGGGTGGATGAGATTTACCGCATCGGCGGCGCGCAGGCCGTGGCGGCGCTGGCCTATGGCACCGAAACGATCCCCCCGGTGGACAAGATCACCGGCCCCGGCAACGCTTTCGTCGCCGCCGCTAAACGCCGCGTTTTCGGTAAGGTCGGCATCGATATGATCGCGGGGCCATCCGAGATCCTCGTCATCGCCGATGGAGAGAATGATCCCGATTTCATCGCCCTTGATCTGCTCAGTCAAGCCGAACATGACGAGAGCGCGCAGAGCATCCTGATCACCACCGACCCTGCCTTTGCCCACGCTGTGGAAAAGGCGGTTGAGAAACGTCTGCTCACCCTCGAACGCCGCGCCATCGCAGGTGCAAGCTGGCGCGACAATGGGGCGATCATCACCGTGCCGGACCTCGATGCCGCCGCCGCCCTCAGCAACCGCATCGCGCCGGAGCACCTTGAGCTTTGCGTGGCGGACCCGAAGGCGCTGTCGGACAAGATCACCCATGCCGGGGCGATTTTCCTTGGCCAATGGACGCCCGAGGCGATTGGCGATTACGTCGGTGGGCCAAACCACGTTCTGCCCACGGCGCGCTCGGCGCGTTTCTCCTCTGGCCTGTCGGTGCTGGATTTCATGAAGCGGACGACGCTGGCGCAGATGTCGCTCGAGGCGCTCAAGGCCATCGGCCCCGCGGCAGAGCGACTGGCCCAGTCCGAGAGCCTTGAGGCGCACGGCCTGTCGGTCACCGCGCGTCTGCGCAAACTCAACGACTAGGGCAGGGGGCAGCGCTGCCCCCGCCTGCGCGCTCTCGGCCCTGCCGATGCTTCTGACGTATCGTCAAATGCGCTGGCGAGGCGCAATCGCGGGCGCGCGTGCTCTCGCGCATTGCCCCCTCCCCACCGCTGCGCTATCCACGAAAGGGTATCGCCAGCAAAAAGGATGCGCCGATGACCCGCATCACCCATATCGCGCTTGATGACGCGAACATGCCGCCCCCCACGCCCGAGATCGATCAGGAGCGTAAGGTGGCCATGTTCGATCTGCTGGAAGAGAACAGTTTCATCCTGCCCGAACGCGAAAAGGGGCCGGTGCCCGAAGGGCCTTACCATCTGTCGCTCTCCATCCGCGACAAACGGCTGGTCTTTGACGTGCAGACCGAGGCGGCTGAAAAGGCAGCGGAATTCCACCTCTCCCTCGGCCCCTTCCGGCAGGTGGTGAAAGATTACTTCCAAATCTGCGAAAGCTATTTCGAAGCGGTCAAGAAACTGCCCCCCAGCCAGATCGAGACGATCGACATGGCCCGGCGCGGCATCCACAACGAAGGCTCCCGCGTGCTGCAAGAGCGGCTCTCGGGCAAGGCCGAGATCGACACCGACACCGCGCGGCGGCTATTTACCCTGATCTGCGTTCTGCATTTCGGCGGATAAATGACGCAGGTGCTGCCTCAATCCGTTCTCTTCTGCTGCGATCATAACGCCGTCCGCTCCCCCATGGCCGAGGGGTTGATGAAGAAGTTCTACGGCACCGGCACCTATGTCCAATCCGTCGGCGTCAAGAACGATATGGAGATCGACGGTTTCTCCATCGCTGTATGCAAAGAGTTGGATGTGGAGCTCGACCGCCACCGCAGCCGCAGTTTCGATGAGATGGAGGAATGGGGCGACGACCTCGGTTCATTCGATCTTGTCATCGCGCTTAGCCCTGCCAGCCAGCGCCGGGCGCTGGAACTGACGCGGTTCTATCATCTCGACGTGGAATATTGGCCGATCCTTGACCCCACGGGGCTGGGCGAGGGGCGCGAGGCCAAGCTCACGCAGTTTCGCGCCGCCCGCGATCAAATCGTCGGACGGCTGATTGACCGCTTTGGCCCGCCGCTCAGCGAAAGCTGAGCGTTCAGGTGTTGGAACAGGCCGCCGCGGCGCTTTGGCCAAAGGCTTTCCATGTGCTCCAGAAGGCGTTGTCGCTTTTGTTGTCGGATTGGCGCATTTCTTGCAAACGGTGCGGGTCGCGGAAAATCTTGGCACCTTGGCGCTGGTCCGAGCGCGACAGCGTCTGATCCGCCACCGCCTGCACACAGCCGCAGCGCGCATGGCTCGAGCCGCGGCGCCCATCGGCCAGACATGCCTTTTGGATCGGCCCTGTGGCGAAAAGAACCGGTGTGGGGGAGAAACGTCCTACGGCGGCATCGCTGGAATAACGTGATCCGCCACAACCCGCCAAGATGGCGAGCGCCATCAAACTTGCAACTGTCCGCATTGATTTGCCCTATTGTTCTGGACCATGGGGTTTTCCCCTTGTCGGCCCGATCTGCTCTGCCCGTCACTATGCCGCAAAACGGGGCTTCGCGCAATTCTCCTTTGGGGGGCTGCGCCCTTCGAACCGCGATAAAGCGCCGTGACGTGCGGGCAGGGGGCGTGGGCGCGTTCATGGCCAATTGACGCAGGCGCGGCTCTGCGCCATATCCCCTTGCATGACACCGCTTGAAAACATCCGCAATTTCTCCATCGTGGCGCATATCGACCACGGCAAATCCACGCTGGCCGACCGGTTGATCCAACTCACCGGCACGGTCGCCGAACGCGACATGCAAAGCCAGCTTCTGGACAACATGGATATCGAGCGGGAGCGGGGCATCACCATCAAGGCCAACACCGTCCGCATCGAATACCCGGCGAAAGACGGCAAGACCTATGTGCTGAACCTGATCGACACGCCCGGACACGTCGATTTTGCCTATGAGGTCGCGCGCTCCATGCATGCGGTCGAAGGCTCGCTTCTGGTCGTCGACGCCACCCAGGGCGTCGAGGCGCAGACGCTGGCCAACGTCTATACCGCCATCGATGCGGATCATGAGATCGTGCCGGTGCTGAACAAGGTCGACCTGCCCGCCTCTGACCCCGACCGCGTACGCGAACAGATCGAGGATGTGATCGGCATCGATGCCTCCGATGCCTGCCTGATCTCTGCCAAGACCGGCGTCGGCATTCCCGACGTGCTGGAAGCGATCGTCAACAAACTGCCCGCGCCCAAGGGCGGCGACCCCGACGCGCCGCTGAAAGCGATGCTGGTGGACAGTAAATATGACCAATACCTCGGCGTCATCTGTATCGTCCGTATTATCGACGGCACCCTGAAAAAGGGCGACCGCATTCGCATGATTAAGACCGGCGGCACCTATGACGTGGACGATGTGGGCGTATACCGGCCCAAGATGACCGGCGTCGAGAGCCTCGGCCCCGGCGAGATCGGCTATCTCAACGCGTCTATCAAACAGGTGCGTGACACCCGCGTCGGCGACACGATCACCCATGAGAAGCGCAAATGCGAAACCGCGCTGCCGGGCTTCAAACCCTCGGTGCCGGTGGTCTTCTGTGGCCTCTTCCCGGTCGACGCCAACGATTTCGAGGACATGCGCGAGGCGATCGAGAAACTCGCCCTGAACGACGCCTCCTTCACTTACGAGATGGAGACTTCCGCCGCGCTTGGCTTCGGCTTCCGCTGCGGCTTCCTTGGCCTTTTGCACCTCGAGGTGATCCGCGACCGGCTCGAGCGCGAGTATGACATCGACCTCATCACCACCGCGCCTTCGGTGATCTACCACGTCCACATGAAGGACGGGGAGATGCAAGAGCTGCACAACCCCGCCGACATGCCCGACATGACGCTGGTCGATCACATGGAGGAGCCGCGGATCAAGGCGACGATCCTCGTCCCCGACGACTACCTTGGCGACGTGCTGAAGCTTTGCCAGGACCGCCGCGGGATTCAGGAAGACCTGACCTATGCCGGCTCGCGGGCGATGGTGGTTTACGATCTGCCGCTGAACGAAGTGGTGTTCGATTTCTACGACCGGCTGAAGTCCGTGACCAAGGGCTACGCCAGCTTCGACTACCAGATGATCGGCTACCGTCAGGACAATCTGGTCAAGATGCAGATCCTCGTGAACGACGAGCCGGTGGATGCGCTTTCGACCATGGTGCACCGCGACCGCGCCGAGATGCGCGGCCGGGCGATGGTGGAAAAGCTCAAAGACCTGATCCCGCGCCACATGTTTAAGATCCCGATCCAGGCGGCCATCGGCGGCAAAGTGATTGCGCGCGAGACGCTCTCGGCGATGCGCAAGGACGTGACGGCGAAGTGTTACGGCGGCGACGCCACTCGGAAGAAGAAGCTGCTGGAGAAGCAGAAGGCCGGTAAGAAGAAGATGCGCCAGTTCGGGAAGGTCGATATCCCGCAGGAGGCGTTTATTTCCGCGCTGAAAATGGACAGCTAAAAGCTGGCCATTTTCAGTGCGCGCGGGAGGCAGCGTATTGCGAAGCAATGCGCGTTCCCGCTCGGTTGTGTTTGGGTGACCGTCGGTCCGGGGCCTAGGCCCGGGAAAGGCTCTTAGAGAGCGATTGAAGCTCTAAAAACAGTGCATTTTGCCTAAACAAGAGATGCAGGCCCTTTAGCTGTCATTTTTCAGCGAACTTTAGGGGGCCAGAATTGGCAGCCAGTTATCTCCGTTGCGATTTGATCAACAAATTGATCAGCTGAATTCTCGATGAATTCTGTTAGCAACCAGTTCGCTTGTCCGGCGAGATGCCTATCGAAACCGGCAGGATCATATCTAGACAACTCGCTTAAGCGATGCATAGCAGCAAACATTAGGATTAATGTATGCCTATGTCCGACAGAATTCGTCGCGTAGGTGCGCTTCAGATACCAGAGGTCATGGTTGCCGCTGATATGCACAACGGCTCTTCGTGTTGTAGAATGGTAGCGCTTCAACCGTTCAATTGCGCGTCTCTTTGTGGGGGCTTTCGCTTTGCCAGAGTACCAACGAAACGGCTTTTTGCGCCTAACCATTTTGACGTCACCCTCATCATAGCACTCAAACGAACTTGGAATGCTTGTTAGGGAACGTAGATCGGAAAACCGAGGAAGTACTTCCGCCTCGAAGTATGCCTCAGACGATTTTGGTTTTACAACGTATCTTGCTTTCTCCAGCGGAATAAAAAGCTCTTTCGATGAGCGAAAGGTGAGCCTGAAAGACCTATGAATGAATGGGATATTCCAGAGAATATCCTTCAAGTTATAACTGGCCTTCTCTTCATACTCGCCAAAGTGCCGACACAAGCCTGGCAAGATGCCACCTGACTTAAAGTTGACTTGTTCGTTCGCCAGCATGTTCTTTGCATCCTCAGGGCGATCGCCATGTATGCCATGAGAATCGCTTGCGGCGACGCCTTTCGTTACCAAAAGTGCTTTCGTCGCATTGAGATAGCAATAGTAGAGAGTCAGCGGTGCGGCTTCGGGGCCAAGGTTCAGCGATGCATCGGCAAAACGTCTCGCTTGCCGCCAATAGGCGAGAGCTTCAATTTTGTTGTCTCGCTTCAACCAAAGCTCGACATACTGCCAAGGATTGCTTGAGAGAACGTGCTCACTTTCAAAATCTGGTGATAGGACGCCCTTATGCATCCAGATACGGCGATTTTTGATTTTTAATTGTTTCTTCCCATTCGCAATTTTAAACTGCATGAGTTCTGACAGTTCAATAGTAAGTTGCAGGCTGGCGAGCTGACCCAGCGGATCAGGCGTGGCGTCCCCTTAAGAACGCAATGCACCTCTAACCAATGTACACCGCCCCCACCATATGCGACCTTCCGCCCCAAACACCCCCGCCACAGGACCCCCACCCATGACCACCCCCTGCATCCTCTGCGTCGCCATCACCGGCTCCGTCCCCACCAAAGCCGCCAACCCCGCCGTGCCGATCTCGATCGCTGAGCAGGTCGAGTCGACTCATGCGGCCTTTGAGGCCGGAGCCTCGATCTGCCACGCCCATGTGCGCAACGACGATGAAACTCCGTCCTCCGATCCCGAAAAATTCGCGCGACTGATGGAAGGCGTGCAAAAACATTGCCCGGGCATGATCATCCAGTTCTCCACCGGCGGGCGCTCGGGCGCGGGGCGGGAGCGGGGCGGGATGCTGCCGCTGCGGCCCGACATGGCGTCGCTCTCGGTCGGGTCCAACAACTTCCCGACGCGGGTTTACGAGAACCCGCCGGAATTGGTCGATTGGCTGGCCTCGGAGATGAAAACCCATGAGATCAAGCCCGAGATCGAAGCCTTCGATCTCAGCCACATCCACAAGGCCGCCGAGATGAACCGTGACGGGCGCATCCCCGGCCAGCTCTATGTGCAATTCGTCATGGGCGTGAAAAACGCCATGCCGGTGGACCGTGAGACCTTTGATTTCTACATCCAGACGCTCAACCGCTTGGCGCCCGAAGCGCAGTGGTGTGCCGCCGGGATCGGGCCGAACCAGATCGTGCTGAACGAATGGGCCATCGCGGCGGGTGGGCATACGCGGGCCGGGCTGGAGGACAACGTGCGGCTGGACCGCGAGACGCTGGCGCCCTCCAACGCGGCGCTGATCCAGCGCGCGGCGGAACTCTGCGCGAAATATGAGCGCCCCGTTGCCACGGCTGCACAAGCGCGTGAGATTCTCGGCCTGCGCCCCTCATAGGCTTGCCGCGAAACGGGTGCCGCGTTGAAATGCGGGGCGGGGCCGCTATGTCCCGTTCCAGCAACCAACAGGAGCCTGAAATGTCCCATACCCGCCGCCATTTCCTTGCCACCTCCGCCGCCGCAGCTGGCGTCGTGACGCTGCTGCCTTTCGCCGCCCGCGCCGCCACGCAGAACGGTGATACATTCGACACCGACGCAGGGCCGATCACCGTGCACCCCGTCGATCACGCCTCGATCGTGTTGGAGACGCCAAAGGGCGTGATCTATGTCGATCCGGTGGGCGAGCCCGCGCAATACAGCGATTTCCCGGCGGCGGATCTGATCCTCATCACCCATGAGCATGGCGATCACTACAATGCCGATACGCTTGCCGCGCTGGCGGGCGATGACGTGCAGATCATCACCAACCCCGCCGTTTTCGACATGCTGCCCGAAGCGCTTGCCGCCAAGGCCAGCAAAATTGCCAATGGCGAGAATACCGAGTTCAATGGCCTGCCGATCAACGCGATCCCGGCCTATAACACCACCGAAGAGCGCAAGAAGTTCCACCCCGAAGGGCGCGACAACGGCTATATCCTCGGCTTCGACGGCTTCCGCGTCTATATTTCGGGCGATACCGAAGACACGCCCGAGATGCGCGGGCTGACCGATATCTCGCTGGCTTTCGTTTGCATGAACCTGCCCTTCACCATGGATTCCAACGCCGCCGCCTCGGCGGTGGCCGAGTTCAAGCCCGCTTACGTCTACCCCTATCACTTCCGGGGCAAAGACGGCGGCACCCAAGACCCGCAAGAGTTCGCCAAACGCGTCGGCACCGATGTCGAGGTCAAATTCGGCGACTGGTATTGAAATTCAGCGGCCATGTCCTGAGCGGGCG
Organism: Sulfitobacter sp. 1A12056; assembly: GCF_043558125.1. Taxonomy (NCBI): domain Bacteria; kingdom Pseudomonadati; phylum Pseudomonadota; class Alphaproteobacteria; order Rhodobacterales; family Roseobacteraceae; genus Sulfitobacter; species Sulfitobacter sp. 1A12056. The sequence continues at coordinate 172,191 of NZ_JBIFFY010000004.1, forward strand.
TGGCCGCCTTTTCTACGGGCCGTTCGATCCGAGCAGCCGATTCCGGGGTCTGGTGGGGCTGTTCCACGCCTGCACCATCCTTCGGGAAATTTTCCCTTAACAAATTCAATAGCCTAACCGCTCTCCCTGCCGATGGTCGAAGTTTCGCTTGATCGCCTTCGGTCCGCGGACTAGCGTGACCTGCGACAAATGCGAAACAACAGTTCGCATTGCGAAACAAGTCTCTGGGAGGAGCCGACATGACAATTTTCAAACACCTGAGCTGCGCCGCAGCTCTGGCGCTGGCTGGTGGCGCGGTAAGCGCTGAGACCGTGTTGATTCATGGGGAAGCCGGGCCGAACCGCGGTGCGCGCGCGCAGGCGTTGCAGTGGTTCGCCGATCAGGTCGCCGAACGGTCCGACGGCGATATGCGCCTCGACATCCAGTGGGGCGGGGCGCTGTTCAAAGCCAATGCCGCCGTGCAATCGCTGGCCGATGGCGTGGCCGACACCGGCTCGGTCATCGCGGTTTACTACCCGCAGGAGATGGCGGGCTACGGTATCGCCGACCTGCCGGTGAACAACCCCGACGCTTGGGTCGGCATGCGCGCCACCGATGAGCTGATGCGCAGCAACGAAGCCATTCAAGAAGACCTCGCCGACAAGAACCTCGTCTACATCGGCACTTGGACCACCTCTCAGGTGAACATCGGCTGCAAGGGCGGCGCGATCAAATCCGTCGACGATATCTCGGGCAAGAAGGTCCGCGGCGTCGGCGCCTATGGCAAGGTCTTCGGCGAGCAGGGCGCGAACATGGTCAACATGTCGATCTATGACGCCTACCAAGGGCTCGACACCGGTCTGATCGACTGCTCGCAGGGCTACAGCTATGCCGTCGCGGCGCTGAAACAGGCCGAGGTGATGGACAGCTATACGATCCTCGATTGGGGTCAGGTCGGCGGTCTTGGCATCTTTATGAACAAGGACATGCACGACAGCCTGACGGAAGAGCAGCAGGCCACGCTGGCCGAGGTTGGCGCGGACATGGCCGACGAATTCGGTCGCCTGATCACCACCGCCAACGAAAAGGCCATCGCCTCCATGAAAGAGCAGGGCGTCGAGGTCATCACTCTGCCTGAAGAGGACCGCGCGAAACTGGTCAAAGCCGGTGAGAAGTTCCTTGACGAATGGGTGCAAACGGCAAGCTCCGCCGGTCTGCCCGGTGAGGAACTGCTGGAAGAGTATAAGGCGCTGATCGCCAAATACACCGAAGAGCGTGACGCCAACGGCTACCCATGGGACGCCGCCGGTAACTGATCGCTGACACTGGGGAGGGGCAGCATATGTTGGTAAATCTGGAGAAAATCCTGTTGGGTCTGGGCGCTTTGGCCGTGATTGCCTTGGGGGTGTTGATCACCTCCAACGTGATCGCCCGCGCGCTCTTTGCCAGTCAGGTGCCCGATAGCGTGACCATGGTGCGAGAGCTCATGGTTGCCGCCATCCTGCTGCCCCTCGCCGCCGCGACCGCTGCCCGTGCGCATGTCTCGGTCGCCTTCGTGACCGACCGTTTCCCCGAACGCGCACGCTCGGTGCTGATCGTGGCAGGCTCTGCCATCGGGATGCTGGCGCTGGCGCCGCTGATCTATTCCGGCGGGCGCGAATTCCTCTCCGTGGTGGAGAAGGGCAGTTTTTTCTACGGCGACCTGAACCTGCCGAAATGGCCGGGACGGTTGTTGTTCCTGATCGGGATGATCGCCACTTTCTTGCGGCTGGCCGAGCTGACATGGCGCGACGGGCGCACCGTGCTTGCGGGCGGCGTCGTCTCGGATGAGCAACATCACGCGGCTGACCTTATGGTTGAAGAGGACTTGCGCTAATGGATGCTTCGACCATCGGAATGATCGCCTTTGCCGCGGTACTGATCATGTTGGCCCTGCGGGTGCCGATCGCCTTCACGCTGGCCTCGGTCGCGACCGTCGCCACCTTCTTTATCTTCGCCTTCCGCACCGGGACTTTCATGCCCGAACGCGCGATCAAGGCGACCACCTCGATGGTGTTCTCGAACTCCTTCGACCTTATCCATTCCTACGATCTGTCGATGATCCCACTCTTCGTGGCGCTTGGACATATCGCTTATCGCGCGGATATCACGACGAAAATCTACCATGCGGCCAAGGTCTGGCTGACCAAGCTGCCGGGCGGGGTCGCCATGGCCTCCGTCATGGGCTGCGGCGGGTTTTCCGCGATCACCGGCTCGTCCATCGCCTGCGCCTCGACCATGGGCAAGATCTGCACGCCCGAGATGCTGCGCATGGGCTATGACCCGCGCCTCGCCACCGCCTCGGTCGCGGCGGGTGGCACGCTGGGCTCGCTCATTCCGCCATCGGTGCTGTTCATCATCTACGGCATCTTCACCGAGACCTCGATCTCCTCGCTCTTTCTCGCCGGTGTTCTGCCGGGGCTGCTGACGCTGATGGGCTTCGTGCTGGTCATCGCCGTCTGGGTCTGGCGCGATCCATCGGTCGCCCCCTCGACCGACCAGCGCTACAGCGCCGGGGAGCGTTGGACCGCAGCGCTCGAAAGCTGGCCCGCGCTGCTGCTCTTCGTGCTCATCATCGGCGGCATCTACGGCGGCATCTTCACCGCGACCGAGGCCGCCGCCGTCTGCGTCGTCTCGGCCACATTGATCGGTTTCGTGCAGAAGAAGCTTGACTGGGCCGGTCTTTGGGCTGCGGTGAAAGAGACCTGCGTGCAGACCTCCGCTATCTTCCTCATCGCCGCCTCGGCCAAGATCTTCGTGGCCTTCGTCGCGCTGACTGGCGTCGCTGGCACCATCGTGGGCTTCGTCTCTGACGCGCAGATGTCGCTGGTGGTCCTGATGCTCTGCATCGCGCTGATCTACCTGCTTTTGGGCATGTTCCTTGATCCCATCGGCATCATGGTGCTGACCCTGCCGCTGATGATCCCGCTGGTCGAAAGCTATGACCTGAACCTCATCTGGTTCGGCGTCGTGGTCATCAAGCTGCTGGAGATCGGCCTGATCACCCCGCCGGTGGGTCTGAACGTCTTCGTCATCGCCAACGTGGTGGGCCGCGAAGCGCCGATCGACAAAATCTTTGCCGGGATCACGCGCTTTCTCAGCGTCGATGTGATCGTGCTGATCCTGATCATGTCCTTCCCGATGATCTCGCTCCTGATCCCGATGGCGGCGCGATGAATCAGGCGGCTTCCGATACCGTCACGGACCGCAAGTTCGCCAATACGCTGGCGCGGGGGTTGGGCATTCTGCGGGCCTTTCGCGCAAGCGATAGCGGGCTGAGCCATGCCCAGATCGCCGAGCGGACGGGGCTGCCGAAACCCACCGTGTCGCGGTTGACCTATACGCTGTGCGAGTTGGGGTATCTGGCGCATGGCGGGCGCAACGACAAGTTTCGGCTTGGGCCTGCGGCGATAGCGCTCGGCTCCGTCGCCTCTGTCGCGGTGAGTTTCGTGGATATGGCGTCGGATGCGATGCAGGAACTGGCGGATGAGACCCGCACGCTGGCGCTGATCGCCGTGCGCGATGGCGACCGGATGATGCTGGTACGCACTTGGCGGCCGCGCACGGCCTCGACGATCTGGCTGGAGCCGGGGCACCGCATTCCGGTCTATGGCTCCTCCTCGGGTCTGGCCACGCTGGCCAGCCTTGACGAAGACCGTTTCGAAGCGCTGGAACCCGACGACCGGCTGCGCGATTTCCGCCGTGAGGGCTATGAGCAACTGCTGGCACAGGGCTTCGTGCTGGCCCCGCCCGACACCCGCTATGCCCGCAATGTAAACGCGGTCAGCGTGCCCTATTACGCCGGTGAGTTCGGAGAGCCGGTGTCCTTTAGCTGCGGCGCGCTGCCGGCGGACTTGCCCGACGACCGCATTCTGTCACAAGTGGGGCCAGCCCTGCGCGACGTGGTCAGCGGCATCGAACAACGCACCGGACGGGCACCCGCCCTGTCACGGCGCGGATAGAAAAGGAGTTATTAAAATGACCGACAAGATCGCCTATTCCCGCCATGACGACATCGTCGTGCTGCGCATCGAAAACCCGCCCGTCAACGCGCTGAGCCAAGCCGTGCGGCAGGGTCTTGCCGATGGCATGGACCGTGCCGAGGCCGAAGACGGCGTGCGCGCAGTGATGATCGTGGGCGAGGGGCGCGCCTTCATCGCCGGGGCAGACATTACCGAGTTCGGCAAACCACCGATGGAGCCGCATCTGCCTAATCTCTGCAACCGCATCGAAGCCTCGCCGCTGCTGGTCGTGGCTTCCATGCACGGCGTGAGCCTCGGGGGCGGTCTCGAGGTGGCGCTATCGGCGCATTACCGCATCGCCCAGCCTTCGGCGCGTGTCGGTTTGCCCGAAGTGCATCTTGGCCTCATCCCCGGGGCAGGTGGTACGCAACGTCTGCCGCGTCTGATCGGCGTGGAACCTGCGCTCGACGCCATCACCACGGGCCGCCACATCAAGGCACCGCAGGCGCTGGAGATGGGCATCGTCGACCGCGTGGAGGAGGGCGATCCGCAGGAGGTTGGCCTCGCCTACGTCCGCGAATTGCTCGACAGCGGTGCCGAGCGCCGTCCGATCTGCGAGATGCCCGCGCCTGCGCCCATCGACTGGGATGCCGCCTATGAGGCGACGCTGAAGAAAGGCCGCGGCCAGATTTCCCCCGCCGAGGCGGTGCGCGCCGTTCAGGCAGGTGTCGAAAAACCCTTCGAGGAGGGCATGAAGGCCGAGCGTCGCATCTTCTCGGAACTGATGAACACCGACCAGCGGCAGGGCATGATCCACGCCTTTTTCTCCGAGCGGGCCGTGAGCAACCTGCCCGAACTCAAGGGCGTCGAGCCGCGCGAGCTGAAAGCCATCGGCGTCATCGGCGGCGGCACCATGGGGGCGGGCATCGCCACCGCGGCGCTGCTGTCGGGCTTCTCGGTCGTGCTGATCGAGATGAAGGAAGAGGCCGCCAAGGCCGCGCATGAGCGTATCTCTGGCAACCTCGCCGGCGCGCTGAAGCGCGGCAAGATCGATCAGGCGAAGTTCGACCAGCTGACCGGCACGGCGCTGACCGTCTCCACCGAATACGACAGCCTGCGGGATGTCGATCTGGTGGTCGAAGCGGTCTTTGAGGATATGGACGTGAAAAAGGACGTCTTCGGCAAGCTCGACGCGGTATGCAAGCCCGGCTGCGTGCTGGCCTCCAACACCTCCTATCTCGACGTGAACGAGATCGCCGCCTCCACCAAACGCCCCGAGGACGTGATCGGGCTGCACTTCTTCTCGCCCGCACATGTGATGAAACTGCTCGAGGTGGTCGTCGCCGACAAGACCGCGAAAGACGTGGTCGCCACCGGCTTCGCGCTTGGCAAGGCACTGGGCAAGGTTAGCGTCCGCGCGGGTGTCTGCGACGGTTTCATCGGCAACCGCATCCTCGCCACTTACCGCACCGCGGCGGACCATATGGTGTTGGACGGCGCCAGCCCCTACAAAATCGACGCGGCGCTGGAGAAATTCGGCTTCGCCATGGGCCCCTTCGCCGTGGCCGACCTCGCCGGTCTCGACATCGGCTGGGCCACGCGCAAGCGCAAGGCCGCGACACGCCACCCCGAGGAGCGCGTGCCGACCTATATCGACCGGCTTTGCGAACAGGGCCACTTCGGCCAGAAGACCGGCGAGGGTTACTACATCTACGAGAAGGGCAAGCGCGGCGGCACGCCGAACCCGGAAGTCACCCGCCTGATCGAGGAAGAGCAGAAGGAGCGCGGCATCACCCCGCGCGACTTCACCGATGCCGAGATCGTGCGCCGCTACATGTGCGCCATGGTCAACGAGGCCGCCAAGGTGCTGGAAGAGGGCATCGCCAAACGCCCGCTCGACGTGGATATGACGCTGCTCTTCGGCTACGGTTTCCCGCGCTACTGGGGCGGCCCGATGAAATGGGCCGACATTCAAGGACTGCCCAACGTGCTCTCGGCGATCGAAGGTTTCGCCGAACAGGACCCGTGGTTCTGGAAACCCGCGCCGCTGCTGGCCGAACTGGTCAAAACCAACCGAAACTTTGATGATCTGAACAAGGAAGCTGCCAAATGAAACAGGCCGTTATCGTCTCCGCCGCCCGCACCGGGTTGGCCAAATCCTTCCGCGGGTCATTCAACATGACCCACGGTGCCACCATGGGCGGCCATGTGGTCGCCGAGGCCGTGAAACGGTCGGGCGTTGAGCCTTCGACCATCGAGGACGTGATGATCGGCTGCGGCTACCCCGAAGGGGCCACCGGCTCGAACATCGCGCGTCAGATCGCCCTGCGCGCGGGCCTGCCGGTCACCGCCTCGGGCGTGACCGTGAACCGCTTCTGCTCATCCGGCTTGCAGACCGTCGCCATGGCCGCCAATGCCATCTGCATGGAGGGCGCAGGCCCGATGGTCGCGGGCGGGGTCGAGAGCATTTCGCTCATCCAGCCGCATGTGAAATCGGTCAAGGAGCCTTGGCTGGAAGAGCACAAGCCCGAGGTCTACATGGCGATGATCGACACCGCCGACATCGTGGCCAAACGCTACAACATCAGCCGCGAGGATCAGGACGCCTACGGTCTGCGCAGCCAGCAGCTCATCGCCAAGGCGCAGGAGGCCGGTCTCTTCGACGACGAGATCGTGCCGATGCAGACCACCATGGGCGTGCAGGACAAGGAAACCAAGGAGATCTCCACCCGCGAGGTCACCGTGGACCGCGATGAATGCAACCGCCCCAATACCACGATGGAGGGGCTTGCGGGCCTCACGCCGGTGCGCGGCGAGGGGGCCTTCATCACCGCCGGTAACGCCAGCCAGTTGTCGGACGGTGCCGCAGCACTGGTGCTGATGGACAGCAAGCAAGCCGAGCAGCAGGGCCTTCAGGCCATGGGCGCCTTCCGCGGCTTCGCCGTCGCGGGCTGCGAGCCCGATGAGATGGGCATCGGCCCGGTCTTCGCCGTGCCGCGCCTGCTGGAGCGTCATGGGCTGACCGTCGATGACATCGACATCTGGGAGCTGAACGAAGCCTTTGCCAGTCAGGCACTCTATTGCCGCGACCGTTTGGGCATCGACCCCGATAAGTGCAACGTGAACGGCGGCTCGATCGCCATCGGCCATCCCTTCGGCATGACCGGGGCGCGGATGACCGGCCACATCCTGCGCGAAGGCCACCGCCGCGGCGCGAAACTGGGCGTCGTGACGATGTGCATCGGCGGCGGCATGGGGGCGGCTGGCCTCTTCGAAATCTACTAAAGGGGGCCGACATGGACCTGAGCTATACAGACGAAGAACGCGCCTTCCGCGAGGAGGTGCGTCAATTCCTCGCCGAGAAACTGCCGAAAGAGCTTTCCGAGAAGGTGCGCCGCGGGCAGGAACTGACGAAGGACGACCATGAGCGCTGGCACGCGATCCTGAACGAACAGGGCTGGCTTGCGACCAACTGGCCCAAGGAGTTCGGCGGGGCGGCGTGGAACGCCGTGCAGCGCCACATCTTCGAGGAAGAAGCCGCCGCCCACCACGCGCCGCGCATCGTGCCCTTCGGCCTGTCGATGCTGGCGCCAGTGCTGCAGAAGTTCGGCTCGAAAGAGCAGCAGGACTACTGGCTGCCGCGCATCCTTTCGGGTGAAGACTGGTGGTGTCAGGGCTATTCCGAGCCGGGCGCAGGCTCCGACCTCGCCTCGCTGAAGACCACCGCGGTGAAGGACGGCGATCATTACATCGTCAACGGTCAGAAGACATGGACCACGCTGGGCCAGCACGCCAACATGATCTTCTGCCTCGTGCGGACGAACAAGGAGGTGAAGCAGCAAGAGGGCATCTCCTTCCTGCTGATCGACATGGACACGCCGGGCATCACCGTGCGCCCGATCATTCTGCTGGATGGCGGCGCCGAGGTGAACGAGGTCTTCTTCGACAACGTGAAAGTGCCCGCCGAGAACCTCGTCGGCGAAGAGAACAAGGGCTGGACCTACGCCAAGTACCTGCTGACCCATGAGCGCACCAACATCGCGGGCGTGGGCTTCTCTCAGGCCGGTCTGCAGGCCGTCAAACGCATCGCCAAATCCGAGATGGCCGGGGGCCGTCCGTTGATCGAGAACCCGCATTTCGCCGCCCGCGTGGCACAGGCCGAGATCGACCTGATGGCGATGGCCACGACCAACTTGCGCATCATCTCGAAAGCCGCTGCAGGGCAGGCGCCGGGCGTGGAAAGCTCCATGCTGAAGGTCAAAGGCACGATCATTCGGCAGGAGATCAACGATCTGGCCCGCCGCGCCGCCGGGGTCTACGCCATGCCCTTTGCCTCGGAAGCGGTGGCAGGCAGCAACGACGCGCTGCCCGACCCGCATGAGGCCGGCCCCGTGGCCGCGCAATATTTCAACAACCGCAAGCTGTCGATCTTCGGCGGCTCAAACGAGATCCAGCGCCAGATCATCGCCAAGACCATGCTGAGAGGTGGCAAATGAATTTCGACCTGACCGAAGAACGCCAGATGCTGCAGGACAGCCTGCGGCGCTTCCTGCGCGACAAATACGACACCGAGACCCGCAACCGCATCCTTGAAAGCGAGACCGGCTATTCGACCGAGATCTGGGAAGGTCTGGCTGAACTGGGCGTGATCGGCGCGCTCTTCACAGAAGAGCAGGGCGGTTTCGGCGGCGCGGGTTTCGACCTTGCCGTGGTCTTCGAAGAACTGGGCCGCGCCGGGGTGGTTGAGCCGCTTCTGGACAGTGCCGTGCTGGCCGGGGGGCTGATCGCCGACCTTGGGACCGAAGAACAGCAGGAGCATATCGAGCAACTGATCGGCGGCGCGCGGCAACTCGCCTTCGCCCATGGCGAACCGGGCAGCCGCTATGACCTCGAGCGCGTCACCACTTCGGCCACGCAAAACGGCGACCAGATCGTGCTCAGCGGTCGCAAGGCCGTGGTGGCGAATGCCGAGGCCGCCGACATACTCGTCGTCTCCGCCCGCGAAAGCGGTGAGGCGGGGGGCCGCGACGGCATCTCGCTCTTCCTCGTGCCCGCCGATGCCAAGGGGCTCTCGGTGACCGGCTATGCGTTGCTTGCAGGTGGCCGCGCCGCCGAGGTAACGCTGGATGACGTGACCCTGCCGGAAAGCGCCCGTCTGGGCGCGGCGGGCAAGGCATTTGACGCCATCGAGACACGCACCGCCAAGGCCACCGCCGCGCTCTGCGCCGAAACGCTGGGCGCGATGGAGACCGCCTGCGACCTCACTCGCGAGTACCTCGGCACCCGCAAGCAGTTCGGCCGCCCCATCGGCAGCTTCCAAGCGCTGGCGCATCGCATGGCGGACCTGCTCATCGACCTCGAACAGGCGCGCTCGGCCGTGATCAACGCGGCGGGCCATCTGGAGGACGATCGCGCCAGCCGCGAGCGTCACGTCTCGGCGGCGAAGAACCTGATGGGCCGCGTTGGCCGTCTGGTCTCGGAGGACACGATCCAGATGCATGGCGGCATCGCCATGACGCAAGAGTACGAACTGGCGCATATCGCCAAGCGCATCACCATGGCGGACCACCGCTTTGGCGATGTTGACCATCATCTGGAGCGGTTCATTGCACTATCCGCCGCATAATGCACCGACCAGCGGGGTTCAGCAGCTGATCGGGTTTACCCCCGACCTGTCGAACCCCGATGGCAGCACCCGCGTGACGCTTGATCTCGGCCCGCAGCACCTCAATGTCTCGGGCGTGCTGCACGGCGGGCTGCATACGCTGATGCTTGACGTTGCTGCCGGTTTCGCCTGCGCGCGGCACTGCGCGATGAGCGGACCTTTCGTGCCGATGCTGACGCTCTCGCTGACCACCGATTACATCGGCGCGGTCCGCGAAGGGCAGGTCATCGCCACGGGGCGCGTCACCGGCGGGGGCTTCAAGATTCTCTACGCCGAGGCACAGCTTCACGATGCCGAAGGCCGCCTGCTGTCGCGCGCCACCGGCGTATTCAAGAGGGCCAAGACATGAGCGCAAGGATCGAGGACCGCGGCGACCGGCTGATCGTCTGGAACGGTAACGCCGAGAAACGCGGCGCGCTGACGCCCGCGCTCTACGACGCCATCGCCGAGGCGATGCGACTGGCCGAGGAGCCGCGCATTCGCACGGTGATCCTGACCTCCGAGGGGCGGTTCTTCTGCGCCGGGGGCGACCTCAACGTGCTGATCGAACGCCGTAAGCTGACCGAAGAGGTCCGCCGCGAGCGGGTCGATGCGCTGCATGATCTGGTGCGGTCGATCCGCGCCTGCCCGGTGCCTGTCATTGCCGCCGTCGAAGGTGGTGCCGCGGGCGCGGGCCTGTCACTGGCGCTGGCCTGCGACATGATCGTGGCCTGCGAGGACGCGCAGTTCACCGCCGCCTACGTCAAGGCCGGGCTTGTGCCCGATGCGGGGCTGACGGCGTCACTCGCACGGCTCCTGCCGCGCCCCTTGGCGATGGAGATGTGCCTGCTGGGCCGCCCGGTCATGGCCATGCGCTTTGCCGAACTGGGCGCGGTGAACCGCATCTGCCCGAACGGTCGCGCGCTCGACGAGGCGCTGATGCTGGCCGACACGCTGGCCGCGGGTCCGTGCGCGGCGCAAGGCACGATCCGGGCCTTGGTCGGGCAGGCCTATGAGACCGACGTGGCCGCGCAGCTCGACGCCGAGCGCAACGCCATGGCCCGCGCCGCAGGCGGCGACGAGGCCGCCGAGGGCATCGCGGCCTTTTTGGAGAAACGAAAGCCCCGGTTCTAGCCGGGCGGCGGCTGCCGGAGGAGGGGGCCGCTATTAGGCAGGAGGAGACACCCATGAATGCCAGGGTACAGGATTTTCTAGCTGAGCAATTGGCGACCCGCCCAGAGGCACCAGCGCTGAGCGACGCCAGCGGTGCGGCTTGGAGCTTTGCCGATCTGGACCGCGCGCGTCGGGCTTTGGCGGCGGAATTGCGGGCCGCGGGGGTGCAGGCGGGCGACCGCGTGCTGTTGATGGTGGAAAACTGCGTTTCCGCCGTGGCCGGGCTCTATGCCGCGTGGGAGTTGGACGCCGTGGCGATCCCCGTCAACGCCCGCCAGAGCGAGGCCGAGGTGAAACGCATTCTCGACCACGCCACCCCGGCGGCGGTGCTGCTGACCTGCGAAGTCTCGCCCGAGGCGGCGGCCCATGCAGCGCGGCTGGACGCACGCGAGATTGCAGGCGATTTCGGCAGCTTGCATCTGGCCACGCCACAGCCCAGCAGCCCGGATGCCGATCTGCATGACGTGGCGGTGCTGCTTTATACCACCGGCACCACGGGCGATCCCAAGGGCGTGATGCTGACCCATTCCAACCTGCGCTTCGGGGCGCGGGCCTCGGCCGATCTGCGTCAGATGGTGCCGGGGGATGTGGTCTATGGCGTCTTGCCGATGACCCATGTCTTTGGCCTCGTCTCGGTCCTGATGGCCGCCGTGAGCGCGGGCGCGAAGGTGCGGCAGGAGAGCCGCTTTTCCGCCGCGAAACTCCATGCCGCGACCCATGAGGATGTCACGATCCTGCCTGCGGTGCCGCAGATGCATGCGCTGGTCATGCAATACTCGCGCGAGCGCGGCATGCCGAAACTGGAAAGCCCGACCCTACGCTATGTCTCCTCCGGCGGTGCACCGCTTGATCCTGCGTGGAAGCGCAAGGCTGAGGCTTTCTACGAACTGCCCCTGCAAAACGGTTTCGGCATGACCGAGACCTGCTCGGGCGCCTCGGCCACGACCAATGCGCTTGGCTCCCCCGATACCTCCGTCGGGCCGGTGACGCCGGGCACCGAGTGCAAGATCGACGACCAAGCCCCCGGCGGCAATGGCGCGGGCGAGGGCGAGGTGCTGGTGCGCGGCCCGCATGTGATGAAGGGCTATTACCGCAACCCGACTGAGACCGACAAAGCCATCGACGCCGAGGGCTGGCTACACACCGGCGATCTGGGCAAGCTCGATAAGGAGGGGCGGCTGCACATCCTCGGACGTTCAAAAGAGCTGATCATCCATGGCGGTTTCAACGTCTATCCGCCTGAGGTGGAGGCCGCGTTGAACGATCACCCGCGCGTGGTGCAATCGGCGGTGGTCGGACGGCGGCGCGAGGGCGACGAAGAGGTGTTGGCCTTCGTGCAGGTGGCACCGGGGGACGAGGTCACGGCAGAGGAGTTGCGTGGTTTCGTCAAGGAACGGCTCACGGGCTACAAACGCCCGTCGCAGATCATCGTGGCGACCGATTTGCCCGCAGCACCCACGGGCAAGATTCTGAAGCACCGCTTGCTGACAGCCTTTGCCGATCAACTGGCGTGACAGGGCGGGGCGCAGAAGCGCCCCGCATCTCTATCAGACGTAGGTGCCTTCGGCAGCGGCGCGGATCGCGCGGATGTTCTCGCCGTAGGGTGCCGGATCGCTGACCGAGCCGCCCTTGAAGACGGCGGAACCCGCCACCAGCACATCGGCCCCGGCCTGCGCCACCAGCGGCGCGGTCTTGGGATCGACGCCGCCGTCGATCTCGATATGTACGGGCCGGTCGCCGATCATCGTGCGCAACTCGCGGATCTTGGCGGTCATGTCGATGAATTTCTGCCCGCCGAAACCGGGGTTCACGGTCATCACGCAGACCAGATCGACCATGTCGAGGATCTCGGCCACGGCGCTTGCCGGCGTGCCGGGGTTCAGCGCCACGCCCGCCTTGGCACCCGCGCCGCGGATCGCTTGCAGGGTGCGGTGGATATGGGGCGTGGCCTCCACATGGGCGGTGATGAAATCGGCGCCCGCCTTGGCGAAGGCTTCGATATAGGGATCGACCGGGGCGATCATCAGATGCACGTCCATCACGCCCTTGATATGGGGCCGGATCGCCGCGCAGGTGGCGGGGCCGAAGGTGATGTTGGGCACGAAATGCCCGTCCATCACATCCACATGCACCCAGTCGGCGCCTTGGGCTTCGATGGCTTCGCATTCGGCGCCGAAATTGGCGAAATCGGCGGCGAGGATGGAGGGGGCGATCTTGATCGAACGGTCGAAAGTCATGGGGGCAAGCCTTTGTTACGAGGGTTGGCCCCTCATAACGGCTGACCGCCCCCGGGGAAAGAGGGCTAGAGGTCGAGCTCCAGCACCCCGCCGGGCTGTGTTGCACGGGACTGGCAGAGGATGATCGCCCCCTCACGCTGCTTGGCGGAAAGCACGAAGTCGCGGTGCTCCACCTCGCCGCCGCGCAACCCGCATTTGCAGACCCCGCAGATGCCGTCGGAGCATTTCAGGTCCACCGGCACCCCCGCCGCGATAAGCGCCTCGGCGGCGGTTTCCTCGGCCCCCACCTCGATCTCGCGGCCCGAGGTGAGCTTTAGCGTGAAGGGGTGGTTTTCGTAATCCGGCACCTCGGGGGTCGAGAAATATTCCAGATGCCGGGCGTCCTCCGGGATGCCGGCGTCTTCGGCGGCACCCAGTACGGCCTGCATAAAGGGCTCGGCCCCGCAGGTATAGACATGGGTGCCTTCGGGCGCGCGGGACATGATCGCGGGCAGGTCGGCGCGGGTGCCCTCGGCGGAGATATGCAGATGCACCCGGTCGGCCCATGGCATCGCGGCCAGTTCCTTGGCAAAGGCCGCGGCTTCGCGGGTCGAGGCAGAGTAGTGCAGATCGAAAGGCCGCCCGAGCGCATGCAGACGATGCGCGAAGGCGATCATCGGCGTGATGCCGATGCCGCCACCCATCAGCAGGCTGTGGGGGGCGTCCTCGATAAGTTTGAAATGGTTCACCGGCTTGCCGACGAAGATGCGCCGCCCTTTGGAGAACACCCGGTGCAGCAGGGCCGAACCGCCGCGGCCTGCTTCCTCGCGCAGCACGGCGATGCGGTAACGGCTGCGGTCCTCGGGGTCGCCCAAAAGCGAATAGGGGCGCAGGTATTCCGGGGCCACCACCAGATCGAGATGCGCGCCTGCGGTCCATGCGGGCAGGTCATGCCCCTCGGGGTGGGCGATGTCGTAAAGTCGTGTGGTGGCGTTTAGCTCCTCCACCGCGGTGATCCGCAGGTCAAGCACCGGGGTATCGCTGCCGACTTTGTAGAGATGCAGGTGATCGGTCTCGCCCGCCGCCGTCTTGCGGCGGTGTTCATCGGCGCTGATCAGGGCGGCATGGGCCTTGATCCCGGCCTCGCGGTTCATCGGGTCGGGATAGGGCCAGGGGTGCGGGGCCAGCGGGGCGGGGTAGACGGCGAGGGTCTGGTCTTCAAACCTAAGGTCCAACTCCGGTTGCAGGTCGCGCGCGTTCACGGGTTGCGCGGGGGTATCGAACTGGCCCGAGGGCTTGCGCTCGATGTCCCACCACCATTTCTTCACCGGGTTCAGCCGGCCTTTGCCGACCTTGTCGTCGAGCTTGGCCAAGAGCGGTGCCGCGGCGGGAATGTTCGAGGCGGCCCAGCGGAAGGGCGCCTCGGCGAAGAGCCCTTCGAGGTTCCACGGGCAGGTCTTCATGCAGCGCCCGCACATGGCGCCGCCTTGGTTGGTGATCCGGTAGGTGGCACATTTCTGACTGTCGGATTTCCAAATCTCGTAGCCGTTGAACATCTTCTTCGGCCCGGCGGTGATCGCGCCGGAGGGGCATTCGCGGGCGCATTTGTTGCAGGCCTCGCAGAATTTCTGCAGCCCGAAGTCGATGGGCTTGTCGTGGGCGACAGGCAGGGTGGTGGTGACCACGCCAGATTTCAGACGCGGGCCGAGGAAGGGGTTCAGGATCACCTCACCGATGCGGCTGACCTCGCCCAAGCCCGCCAGCAGCAACAGCGGCGGTTGCAGCACGTCGCCGTCCATCACCGTATGCGCCTTTGCCGAATGGCCGAGGTTGCGCAGGTGCTGCGCCAGCACGCCGCCCAGCATCGAGAACCGCAGGTAGGCGCGCATGGATTGCGACACGGCGATCCAGTCATCGCCCGAAGACCCCTCCATCGTGTCGAAGCCCTGATCGATGATGAGGCTCAGCGCCTGATTATGCGGCGGGGTGATGGGGGTGCCGGTGGCGTCATGGCTGTACCATGTCCAGTCTGGGCAGGCCGACAAGCCCGCCGCGTCCGCGCCGAGGAAATAGCTCGCCGCCTTGAGGTTCGCGGCATTGCGGGCGGTATCCTCGACCTCAGGGGCGTCTTCGTTCACCGGCCCGTCCTGCAACAGGATCAGCGCGCCCAGCAGGCGGCGTTGCGCGGCGGAGGGGGCGGATTTGATCACGTGATGCCCGCCCTTCATGGCGTTCTGCACCTTCGGCCCCATGTCGCCGAACTGGCCACGCGCGAAAAGGTCACCGCGTTTCGGCACGCGGGGGACGTTGGCGGCGTCGATATAGGTCGTGGGCTCCTCGACCCTATTCAACGTCTCAAAAGGATGCGGTCCCATGGCATAATCGCGCCGGGCGTAAGGATCCACGTCGCGGGCGCTGACGCCGCCGTGGGTGCCCAACTGCCAATGCGGCCCCTTCAGCACCGACCACGGCTGTTCGGCCAGCGGCGCGAGCGGCATGTCGGGCGCGAGGGCCATGTCGGTCGTCACCACCGCAAGGCCGAAGCGCGGGCCGATCCATGGCGCTTGCAGGCTGCCGTCCTCCATCACCGCCAACCCCGCCGCCACGGCCAGTTGCCCGAGGCTCACGTCGGAGGTGGTGGCCGAATGCACCTTGGCCGCGAAGCCCAACTGCCGGATGTATTCGGCAAGCACGGTGGCGTTCTCGGTGCCGCGCAGGCAGGCGCGCTCGGCTTGCGCGCCCATGATCCAATCGCTGCCCGGCTCGCCCTCGCGCGGGTCGCGGGGGTAGGCGGTGAGGATTACCAGCGCATGACTATGGCCGTCGATCGGGGTTTCTGGCGCATCTACGGCGTCGCGCAGGTTGGCCATGATGACATCGACGCCCGCGGCCAGCGTCTTGGTCTGTCGGCTGCGCAGTCCTTCGGCCAATTGGGCGGTGCCTTGGCTGCGGCGCGGGTGGGGCAGCAGCGCCTCGCGCGGCAGGGCGCAGACGCCCATCATCGAGGCATCGTTGTAATAGCCAAAGGATTTCAGATGGTTGGCCCGCTCCTGCGGACTGTCGGGGATCACCGCGCCCGCCCTGTTGACCGGCCCGTCGCGCAGCACGTCCATCATGGCCTGAAAGGGCGCCATGGCGTTGCAGATGCTCTGCGGTGCCTCGGGTCGCTCGAACCGCAGTTCCGGCTCGGGCGTCTTGGGCAGCCGGTCATGCGGTGCCTGTAACCGGCGCAGCCGTTCCAGCGGGAAGGGGCCGAGATGCATGGGGCGGGTCTTGGATGAAAAGAGCTTCATGGACAAATCGATGCCACGCTTTGGGATGATATGCTAGCCTTGGTTGTATCGGTAAACACTGCTCTCGCTTGACTTTTTGCGCAGCCGCCGACCATGCTGCGGCAAAATTGGAGGAGTAAGACCATGACCCTGTTCACCCGCCGTCAGGCCATCGCAACTTTGGGCGCCGCAACGGCTGTGGGGCTGGCGGCACCGGCACTGGCGCAGAACCGCAAGATCACCCTGGGCGCGCTGCGTTTCACCAGCCATGCGGGCAGCTTCGTCGGCTTTGAACGGGACTATTTCAAAGAGGCCGGTCTGGATGTCGAACTGCGCTTTTTCGAGGCCGCGCAGCCAATGGCCGTGGCGATTGCCAGCGGCGATGTGGACTATGCGATCACCGCGATTTCCGGCGGGCTGGTGTCGCTGGCGCAAAAGGGCGCGGTCAAGGTGATCGGCGGCGGCCTGCAAGAAGAGCAGGGCATCGACGGGCAGAAATTCCTCGTCTCCGACGCGGCCTATCAGGCGGGCATCACCGCGCCGGGCATGTTGGACGGCAAGAGCTTTGGCATGACGCAGGCGGGGTCGTCCTTTCACTACATGGGCTCCAAAATGGCCGCGGCTGAGGGGATCGACCTCAAGTTCAAGCCGCTGCAAAAGGTCGGCGCGGTGATCGGCGCGCTGAAGTCGGGCCAGATCGACGCATGGTCGATCGTGCCGCATATCGCCAAGCCGCTGGCCGGGTCGGGTGCCGTGCATATCATCGGCGATGTGGCGACCTATCTGCCGGATTATCAGGTGACCACGGTCTTCACCTCGACCAAAAACGCCACGGATGAGCAGGAGATGACCAAGAATTTCCTTGCCGGTTATTCCAAAGGTGTCGCCGATTACAACGCGGCGATGATCGCCAAGGAAAGCGGCGATGGGGGCGTGGATGAGATGGTCGATCTGATCCATAAATATGTCTACACCGACCGCCCGCGCGACAAGGCCGCGCCTTCGATCATCAATGGCACCATGCGCCTGAACGAAGGGGCCAAGCTGAACGTCGCCTCGGTCCGCGATCAGTTGGAGTGGTTCCAGTCCGAGGGGTTGGTCGATGCCGACATCACTTTGGAGACGCTGATCGACACCTCTTATGTCGAGACCGCGGGCAGCTAAACGCCCGACCTTTTGAAGGCTACACTGCTCAAGGCGCGCTCCCCACGGGCGCGCCTTTTGCTTTCGGGCCTGCGAGGGGATTTCGGCAACGCATGACTGGCAATGCCGCCGCGCCACGATACCTATGATGCTGAGACGGGGCCAAGCCCTGAGCAGAAAACGGGAATCGGCAGTGAGCGACGGCAGTTTTTTCGCCCTGAACGGCTATCATTTCGCATTGGGGGCCGTGGGGGCGGTGGTCATCCTTGCCCATTGGCTGCCCCGCTTTTTCAGCCGTCGTGAGCCTGCGGCCTCGGGGTTGTTGATCCTGCTCGGCATGGCAGTTTTCGCCCTTGTCCCCGGCATGCCGACATTCCCCGACCCCCGCGCGATGCCCTTCCCATGGGAGGTCGTCTCGGAGCTTTGCGTCATCGTCGCGCTTTTCGCGACGGGGCTAAGGATTGACCGGCTTTCGGATTGGTCCCGCTGGGGGCCGACGGCGCGGTTGCTGGCGCTGACCATGCCGTTGACGATCCTGTCGGTCGCGCTGATGGGCTGGGCCTTTGCGGGGATGACCGCTGCGGGCGCGATCCTGTTGGGCGCGGTGATGGCCCCCACCGATCCGGTATTGGCCGCCGATGTGCAGGTCGGCCCGCCGCATGAGGGTGGCGAGCATCCGGTGCGTTTCGCCCTGACCACCGAGGCGGCACTCAATGACGGCTTGGCCTTTCCTTTCGTCTACCTCGGCATTCTGGTCGCCGCCGAGGGGTTGGCCCCGGCGTCTTGGGGCGTGGAATGGCTGGCGCGTGACGTTTTCTGGCGCATCGCCGTGGGGGCCGTCATGGGGGCTGCGGGGGGCTGGGCCTTGGGGCAGGTTCTCTTCGCGGTGCCGCGCAATGCGGTGCTGGCCGAAACCTCCTCAGGCGTGGTGGCCTTGGCGGGGGTGCTGTTGTGCTATGGCACCACCGAATTGGCCGAGGGCTATGGCTTTATCGCCGTGGCGATGGCCGGTCTGGTGATCCGGCGGGTCGAGGCGGATCACGCATTCCACCGCCGTTTGCATGACTTCACCGCCGCTGTCGAACACGCGCTGACGGCGCTTTTGCTGGTGGCGATCGGCGCGGTGCTGCCTGCATTGCTGAGCGATCTGACCCTTGCAGGCGCGGTGATCGTGCTGGCGCTGATCTTTGTCGTGCGCCCCTTGGCGGGGTGGCTGTCGCTTATGGGCACGCCGCTTGAGACGCGCCCCCGCTGGGTTATCGCGCTCTATGGGATACGGGGGATCGGGTCGATCTATTACCTTGCCTATGCGGCGGGGAAGGTCGAGTTTCTGGACGAGGAGCCGCTGTGGGCGATGGTGGGTTTTGCCATCCTTCTGTCGACCTTGGTGCATGGCTTCACCGCCGGGATCGCGGTGGACGGGCTGCGCGGCAAGGGGGAGCCGTCCTCTTAGCCGACCCCGCGGGGCAGGGCGGTCGCGCCCTCTTGCGGATCGCACATTGCGCGCGGTGCGTTTTTGCTGAAAAAGGGCGGCATGGACCTCAAGCTTTCCTCCGTCAGCCATTACTATGGCGATACCCAAGTGCTGCGTGACATCACGCTCGACATTCCTTCTGGCCAGATCGTCTGCATCGTTGGCCCGTCGGGCTGTGGCAAATCCACTCTGCTGCGGATGCTGGGCGGGTTGGAGCGCCCCAGCGAAGGCCGGGTGTTGCAAATGGGCGATGCGCCCGAGGGCTGTCTGAACCCGCTGACCTATATTTTTCAGGACTTCGCCCTGCTGCCTTGGCGCAGCGTGCGCGGCAATGTGGCGCTGGTGCTGGAGGGGCATGGGCTGGGCAAGGCGCAGCGCGAGGCAATCATCGCCGATGTCTTGGCGCGGACCAAGTTGACCGATTTCGCCGATGCGCTGCCCAAGCAGTTGTCGGGCGGGATGAAGCAGCGGGTGGCGATTGCCCGGGCGCTGGCGGTGAACCCCGCCGTGATGCTGATGGATGAGCCGCTGAGCGCGCTTGATAGCCAGACCCGCGAATTGCTGATGGATGACCTTGTAGCGCTCTGGACGCGGCAGCCTTTCACGGCGGTCTATGTGACCCACAACCTCGCCGAGGCCGTGCGGCTGGGGCATAAGATCGTCGTCCTGTCGCGCCGTCCGGGTGAGCTGCGTGAGGTGGTGGAGTTGGACATGCCACTGGCCGAGCGGCGCCACGGCGACCCGGGTTTGGAGGCGCAGCAGCAGCACCTTTGGGGCTTGATGCGTGATGAGGCCGCGGCGGCGGATGCGGAGTTGATCGATGGCTGAAATGACGGATGTGAATGCCCGCGAGGTCACTTTTCGCGGCGGTGGCTTCCAGCCCGGCACGCGGCGCGGCGTGGGGCTTGCGGTTTTCGTGGTGCTGATCCTGCTGGCGGAATGGGGCACGCGCAGCGGTTTCATCTCCCCCCTGACCCTGCCGCGGCCCAGCGATGTCTTGCTGACCTTTCAAGAGCTTTACCAGTCGGGGATGCTGTTCAAACACCTCAGCCCCTCGCTGACCCGTTTGGCGGTGGGCGCGCTGATCGGTGCCTCATTGGGCATCGGCATTGGCGTGTTGATCGGGTTGTTCTCTTTGGTCCGCGCCGGGTTGGTGCCGCTGGTGGCCGCGATTTTTCCGATCCCCAAGATCGCGCTGTTGCCGCTTTTCGTCATCTGGTTCGGCATTGATGAGGCCAGCAAATACGCGCTGATCGCCTTTGGCACCTTCACGCCCACGGTGGTGGCGACCTATGCGGCGGTGGACAATGTGGACCGGGTGCTGATCCGCATGGGACAGAGTTTCGGGCTTGGCTGGTGGTCGATCGTGTCCAAGATCGTGGTGCCCGGTGCGATGCCGGGGATCCTTTCGGGACTGCGGATTTCGCTGACGATCGCGATTATCCTGCTGGTGGCGGCAGAGATGCTGGGCGCGGAATATGGGATTGGGGCGTATATCCTGCAGGCGGGGAGTCTTTATGACTTGGAGCGGCTGTTTGCGGGCGTGGTGATCTTGTCGCTACTGGGGGTGGCGGTGTCTGCGGCTGTGGCGGCGGTGGAGCGGCGCGTGTTGAGCTGGCGGGTATAACACAAGGGCCAGCGCCTGCCCGCGGGTCGGCGATCCAAACGGCGGTTCATGCCGCTTTATGGCTCAACCGTGATAAGACCTCGCCAGGGCGGGCCTAGCCTCACCAAATCGCCTACCCGTCCGGGCGGGCAGGCGATGGCCCGGCGCCTGCGGCTTGATTCCGGTCTTGGGGTGGTAGTCAATACCGGGGGAGGGCCGGGCGCCAAACACTCAGTTCCGGGCCGGGGTGGTAAGAGCGCATCATTTGCGTATCAATAGCGCCAACCGCCCTCACCAACGGACTCCACCATGACCGAACACACCACCACCCACGCCGCCGACGAAGACGCCCGCAACCGCGACATCAAGATCTACGTCAATGGCGACATCGTGCACCGCGACGCAGCCAAAGTCTCGGTCTATGACGCGGGCTTCATGCTGGGCGATGGCATTTGGGAAGGCATGCGCCTCTACAACGGCACATGGGCCTTCTTCGATGAGCATATGGACCGCTTCTTCAACTCCTGCAAAGCGATCTCGCTCGATGTGGGGATGGACAAGGCCGGCATCGCCGACGCCCTGCGCCGCACGGCAGAGGCGAACGACATGCATGATGACGTGCACTGCCGCCTGATGCTGACCCGCGGGATCAAGGACAAACCCTTCCAGCACCCCTCGCTCAGCACCACCGGGCCGACGCTGGTGATTATCATGGAGCATTCCAAACCCGTCGACCGGCTGCAATCCAAGGGCATCCGGCTCGCCTCCGTCCCGCAGGTCCGGGGCCTGCCGCACAGCCAAGACCCGAAGCTCAACAGTCATTCCAAGCTCAACTGCATCATCGCCTGCCTTCAGGCCGAGGCGGCAGGCGCGGATGAGGCGCTGATGCTCGACCCGCATGGTTTCGTGAACACCACCAATGCCTGTAACTTCTTCATCGTGCGCCGGGGCGAGGTTTGGACCTCCACGGGCGACTACTGCATGAACGGCGTGACGCGGCAAAAGGTCATCGACCTCTGCCACGCGAATGGCATCCCGATGAAGGAAAAGAACTTCTCGCTCTACGAGGCTTACGGCGCGGATGAGGCTTTCCTCACCGGCACCTTTGGTGCGCAAACCCCGGTGGCCGAGATTGACGGCAAACCTATCGGCACGGGCGAGCGCCCTGTCACCAAACGCATCCAAGCGCTGTACAAAGAGCTGATCAAACAGCACACGGCCTGAACGCCGCGAGGGTGCCCGCCCCCGCAAAGGGGCGGGCGGCATCTTAGGAGACCATGCGCTTGAGCGCGGGCACGCGGCGCAGCAGGAGCCAATCCAGCAGCCCTACGGCCAGCAGAGTGACCCCCGCCATGGGAAAGGCCAGCGCCACGGCCAGACCGACCACAACCGCGCCTTTCCACAGCGTCATATTGCGCGGCGCGGGCGGGGCAGAGAGCCAACCGGCAGGATTTGCCGGGCGGCGTTTCCACCACATCACCACGCCGGAGACGCAAAGAAAGATCACCGACAGGCAAAACAGCGTATTGGCCAAAACGCTCGGCCAACCCAGGGTGCCCATATGCAGCGCGATGCCCACGGCCATCGCCTTGCCTGCCAGCGAATAATCCTCATAGCGCACATCGGCGAGGATCTTGCCCGTGTGCCGGTCGATATGCACCGTCCGGTCGCTGGTGGGGTCTTCGGCATCGGTGTTCATCGAATCCCGGCTCAGCGTCCAAACCCCGTCCTCGCCGCGCGGCAGGTTCATCTGATAGCGCGCGTCAAAGCCGATCTGACGGGCCAGCGCGTCAATGGTGTCGAGCGTGGCGGGCGTGCCTTCGGTCAGTCCTGCGACACCGGCATCGCTGCCCGAGGCGGGCATCGGGGTCTGCTCCAACGCCCAAGGCACCTCCTTAGGCCCGTGGTTCATACTGGCGTGGATGTCATCCGACAGCGGGGCCTCCCATTTCTCCGCCGGGAACTGGCTCCAAGCCTGCACCATTTTCTCGCCCCAGATACCGGCCCACGACAGCCCGGAGATCAGGAAGAAGAACAGCACGACCGACACCCAAAGCCCGATTGCCCCGTGCAGGGATTTCCACAAGGCCCGCCCACGGCCCAGTCGCGGCAGCAGTGCCGCGCGCCAGCCCGTCCCGCGTGGCCACCAGAGGTAGAGCCCCGTCGCGATCAGCACCATGCCGAGCGATGCCGCGATCTCGATCATGCGGTCGCCGGTGACACCCAGCAGCAGGCTGCCGTGGATGTTGTCGGCCATATCGTACCAGCCGCTGCGGCGTGGGAAGCTGGCGAGCACTTCGGCGGTATAGGGATCGACGGCGACCATGGTCGCTACGTCATGCGCGTCCACCCGAAAGATCGCGGCCAGATCATCGGCGCGGGGGGCGACATATTGCACAAGGGTGCCGCCTTCGATGCTGACCTGTGCGGCGGCGGCCTGATCGGAGAGGGCGAGGGGCGCGTCTTGGGGGGTGACGGCAATCCGCTCTCCGTCCCGCCCCCCGATGAAGGCGATCCAGAGCATCACAAGCCCCGTTAGGGCGAGCATGATGAAAAAGGGGATGACATAGACCCCGGCATAGAAATGCCAGCGCCAAGCGGCGCGGTAAAAGCTGTTCGCACGTTGCGTGTTGTCGTTTTGCAGGGCTGCCGCGCCTGCAGGATCGATGGAAACCATGTGTTTGGTCCTCTGACTGAATTGATATGTGGTTTGGAGGTCAGAGAACCCGTGGCGGCGCCCTTGCGCGTTTGACAGAGGCACGGCGCGGTTTGGGCTGTGTGGCTGGGGCAGGGGGCAGCGGTGGCGCCGGGTGAAAGGTGACGGCCAAGGGCTGTACCGCCAGCCCCCTGCGTAGGGCCGCGAGGGAGTGCTGGTTCCAGTCGCAGGGCTTGTGCTCGGGCTGCACCGGTTCGCCATCCGGCCCGATGGTCACCGTCTCCACCCCGTAGCCCGTGCACAGCACCATGGTCAGCGCGCCTTGCTGGCGCTCTGGCATGGTTCCGGGCGCGAGCGCCGAGAACGCCCCAAACAACAACACCACCGCCCAGAGGCAGAGGTGTTGAAGCGGGCCGGTCAACGCCTTGCGGCGCATCCTGCGATGGGCTGGGGCTTAGTGTTTATGCTCGTGCGAGGAGTGATCCATGCCGCCCGCGTCATGCCCGCGGCGGCTTTCGACATTGAACGTCACATCCAAGGTCCCGGCCTTTTCAAAGGTCAGGGTGGCGGGGATTTTCTCGCCTTCCTCAAAAGGGTCACCGTCGAGACCCATGAACATCACATGCAGCCCCCCGGGCTTGAGGGTGACGGTTTCGCCCGCGGGCAGGTCGATGAAGTCCACATGCGACATGCGCGCGACGCCCATGTCATCGGTGGTCGTCTCATGGAGAGAGACTTCGTCAAAGCCCTCAGCGCTGATGCTGACAAGACGGTCGGCAGTGTCGCCGCCATTGGTGATCGTCAGATAGCCGCCGCCCACGCGGGCGGTTTTCGGGGTCTCATAAGCCATCGGGTGATCGACGGTCAAAGCGCCTGCGGTGTACTCATGCGCGGCGGCGGGCAGGGCGAGGAGGGCAGCCAAAGCTGCGGTATAGAAAGATTTCATTGTCATGTTCCATTGTCTGAGATGTGCAAAAAAAGGAGGTGGCTCAGACGAAGGGAGGCCCCCGGACAGGCGGTGGCGCCCCGGCGGGGCTGCGTGGTGCGCCCAAGGCGCGGGTCAGGCGGGGCGTGGCAAAGTGCGGCGCCGCGCGCGGCAGCAAGACATCCGCCGGGCTGGGCAAGATCAGCGCATTGACGATGCGGCAGGCTTCGCAATCCAAAGCCGCATGGTTCTGCCCTTCGACCGGCCCGTCGCAAAGATCGCTCAACGTGCCGCCCGCTTGGATAAAGGCGATGAACGCCGGATCCTGCTGCACCTGCGCGGTCGCCCGATGGGCGAAAGGCAAGCTGGCAAGGGCCAGCAGCAGCAAGAGGGTCAGGCTGACCCGAAGCGAGGATATGCGCGAAACGGCGGACATACGCCCTGATACCCCGGCTGTCGCGGCAAGGCTATAGGGCGCTTTGATCTGCGACGCGATGTCGTAGGCCGGGCGCTGTGTGTGTGGGGGGGGGGGGCTATCGGGGGAGAGTGTTGGCTGGGATGGTAGGATTCGAACCTACGGTACACTGTACCAAAAACAGTTGCCTTACCACTTGGCTACATCCCAACACAGGGCGCTAACTAAAGTTCTCTGGCCCGGGGTGCAAGACCCGTTTTAAAGAAATTAGCCTATTCTTCGGCGGCATCAACAGAGAGCAGGTCTTTGCTGGGCAATTCGGCACGTTCCTGCGCGACGATGCGGGTCAATTCCCGCTCGGTTTGGGGCTCGACGGGCTGAACAGCGGCGGGATTCGTGGGTGCGGCTGCCGTTTGCGGCGAATCGATGGGCGCGTCGGAGGGCGATTCGCTTTGAGAGATCAGCTGATAGGCTGGTGGCCCCGCGGTGAGGCCCGCCGCATCGAAAGCTGAGAGGGTCAGGCGAATCGCTTCGCTGCGGGCGGCGAGCAGATCGGTGCTTTCTTGATTGATCCAAGCGGCGAATTGCATGTTGATCCAGTGATCGGCGACCTCGTCCACCCAAGCGGCGGCTTCGGGGCTGGACAGAACGAAGGGCAAACCGTTCAGCACCTCCAGCGCCAAATCACGCGCGCGGGCCAGATCGGCGTCGCTGGCGACCGAGAGGGTAAAGATGAACCGCCGCTCAGCGTTGCGTGAATAGTTGGTGATCCGGCTTTTAAAAACGGTGGCATTGGGGATGCGCAGGTGGTTGCCGTCAAAGGTCAGCAGGATCGTGGCACGGCTCGTCAGGCGGATCACCTTGCCGGTGTCGCCGTCGATCTCGACCGTGTCGTTAGGGCGAAAGGGCTGGCGGATCGACAGCATAATAGAGGCGATGAAATTCTCGACCGTGTCGCGCACCGCGAAACCGATGGCGAGGCCGACGATCCCCGCCGCGCCAAGGATGCCCGAGAGCAGCGCCGTGGCGCCGAGGATATCCAGCGCCACCACCAGTGCGGCGATGACAAAGGCCAGCCGGATGATCTGGCGGTAAATGTCAGCGATGAACGCGTTGGGGGCGAGCCGATCCCACGGGTTGCGCAGCCGCGCCAGCGCCAGCCCGGCGACGACGATCAGGCCAAAGACCCCAAGCGCCACCAAGGCCAGCGGGAGGAAGGCCACGGCCTGCGCCATCCGGTCGCGAAAACGCGCCACGGCGGGGTTAAGGCGCTCGGCCACATCGGTGCTTTCGCGCACCTCGTTGCGGATCGCCACCACCCCTTCGACACGGCCCGCCAAATCGTTCAGCCGCGCGGCGCTGGCGGTGTCGAGCGTGGTGCCGGTCAGCGTGACGATGCCGGAGGCGACAGAGACGCGGACCTTCTCGAACCCCTCAAGCTCGCGCAGGATGGCGCGGATGCGCTTGGCGATGGCGGCGTCCTCCGTGGCGTCGCCTTCGACGGCGATGGTGCCCTCGGGCTGGTCGCTGGTCTGCGCAAAGGCCGGGGTGAGGGGCAGCGCGCAGCTCAGCAGCAGGCAGAGGAACAGGCGGGGCAGGGCGGCGGTGAGGCGCATGGGGGAACTCCGTCAGCGGGATGGGCCACCGCCCCCGGGCGAGGGGGGCGGTGGCTTGGCCAATTAGCGCGTTACCCCTGACAATCGAGCAGCACCGCCCCGCTGCGCTGTCCGGCCTCGACCAACTCATGGGCGCGGGCGGCCTCAGAAAGCGGCAGGACCGTGTCGACGGGGCAGCGCAGGGCGCCGTCCTCCAACGCGTGGTGCAACCGGTTGATTGCCTGTTCGCGCGGGCCTGCGGGCAGCAGGTAGATCAAGATGATGTCGATGGTGACCGCTTTGAACAGCAGCGGATAGAAGGGCAGCACCGGCGACATTTCCGCCGCCGAGCCATAGGCGGCGATGCGGCCATTGGGCGCGATGACCTCGGTGTCGGTGGTGATGTTCAGGCCGAACTCCGTCTCGACGATGGTGTCGACCGGCTTGCCGCCATTGGCATCGAGCACGGCGGCGGCGAGATCGGGGTCGGCGTAGTTGAACACGGCATCGGCGCCTGCATCGCGCAGCAGATCGTTGTCGCGGGGGCTACAGGTGGCGATCACCTTGGCCCCGCCCCATTTGGCCAGTTGCACGGCAAGATAGCCCACCGTGCCTGCCCCGCCTTGGATCAGCACGGTTTCCCCGGCCACCCCGCCGCCGCCAAAGACGGCGTGGCAGGCGGTCAGCCCCGGAATGCCAAGCTGCGCGCCGACCTCGGACGAGACGCCATCGGGCAGGGGCACGGCTTGATGCGCGGGCAGGGTGATCTGCTGGGCCGCCGTGCCAAAGCCGCGTTGCCACTGGCCGTTCCAGATCCAGACCTTCTGGCCCACGCGGCTCGCATCAACGCCCGCGCCCACGGCGACGATCTCTCCCGCGCCGTCGCTATGGGGGATGACCTGCGGGAAGGGCGGTTTGCTGACGCCGGGGCGGGTGCCTGCGCGGGCCTTCACGTCCGACGGGTTCACGCCCGAATGGCTGAGCGCGACGCAGACCTCTCCGGCTTGCGGGGCGGGGCTGTCGACCTCCGACAGGCGCAGCACGTCGGCTGCGGCTCCGAATTGGTCATAGGTGATGGCTTGCATGGCGCTCTCTCCGGCTTGAATTTCGCGGGCAGAGTGGCGCATGCGCCGGGATCATGCAATTGCGGTGGCGAGGGCGGGCGTTACTCGCGCAGCTCCTTGGGGCCAACACCCCAGAGCCGCACCTTAGGCGCCCAGCCTGTAAAGCCGCCCGAGCGCAGCTCGCACCATTCCAGCGTGCATTCGCCCAGACGGGCCACCACGCCGAGTTCCAACCGTGCCACCACGGCGGCTTTGGGGTCGGGATTGATGCGCAGTTGCAGCATGTCCTGTTCGACCAGCACCGTGCGGGTGCCGGACAAAAGCGAGTAGTGGACCCAGCCGCCCATACCGTCGCGGTCTTCGACCCGGCGCCAGTGGCCATGTTCGGCGGTGATCCTCAGTGGCAGGTCGCGGCGTTTGTAGACCCAGTCGATCCGGTGCGATAGCGACGGGCCGCGGCGCACGTTGCCTTCGGAGGCTTTCATCGAAACGAAACGGGGCAGGGGCAGGTTCGTGACCTGACCACGCGCCTCTTCTGCAAAGCCGGAGGTCGGCTGTGCCAAAAGCAGCGCGCCCACCATCAGGGCGCTGCGAAAGAAAGCGGTTATCATGGAATTGCCTGCTATGCGGTTCACTGCTGTGGGTCGGTGCTGTGCAAATCTGCGGGTTATTGTTGCTCTTTTTCCGGCGCGAGTTCTTGTGCCTCGTCGCTGCATGAGACACCATGCCCGCGAAACGAGGCGACGCCAAGACCGGGAGAGCAGGCATGTCAAAGAAGCGGTTGAGTGTTGTAGTGACGCGACGGTTGCCAGAGGCCGTGGAAACACGGCTGTCAGAGCTGTTTGACGTGACCCTGCGCGAAGATGACAGGCCGATGACCCGCGAGGAATTGGGCGCGGCGATGCGTCAGGCCGATGTGCTGGTGCCCACCATCACCGATGAGATCGACGCGCCGCTAATCACCCAAGCGGGCGAACGGCTCAAGCTGATCGCCAACTACGGGGCCGGGGTCGATCACATTGATGTGGCCACCGCGCGCCAGCGCGGCGTGCTGGTGTCGAACACCCCCGGCGTGCTGACCGACGATACTGCCGATATGACCATGGCGCTGATCCTTGCCGTGACCCGCCGCATGCCCGAGGGCATGGCGGTGATGCAATCGGGCAATTGGGACGGCTGGGCGCCCACGGCGCTCTTGGGGGGCCGCGTAGGCGGGCGCCGTCTGGGCATTCTGGGCATGGGCCGCATCGGTCAGGCCGTGGCGCGCCGGGCGCGGGCCTTTGGCATGCAAGTGCATTACCACAACCGCAAACGCCTGCGCGAAGAGATCGAGGGCGAGCTAGAGGCCACCTATTGGGAGAGCCTTGATCAGATGGTCAGCCGGATGGACGTGATCAGCATCAACTGCCCCCATACCCCCAGCACCTTTCATCTGATGAACGCGCGCCGCTTGGGTCTGATGAAGCCCGACGCGGTGATCGTGAACACTTCCCGAGGGGAGGTGATCGACGAGAACGCGCTGACGCGGATGCTGCGATCTGGCGATATCAAGGGCGCGGGGCTGGACGTCTATGAACATGGTCGCGAGATCAATCCGCGCCTGCGCGAGCTAAAGAACGTCGTGCTGCTGCCGCATATGGGCTCTGCCACATTGGAAGGGCGGATTGAGATGGGTGAGAAAGTCCTGATCAACATCAAGACCTTCGACGACGGCCACCGCCCGCCGGATCAGGTCGTGCCCTCCATGCTCTGACCCACGGACGGCTGCGGCGACGCGGACCTTTCGTGTGATTAATTTACAAAGATGCCGCCGCAAGATTTTGCGGCGTGAGGATGCTATTGGGAGATAGAACGTGACGAAAATCGCAGATTTGCCGCGAAATGAGGTGGGGATCGCCGCCGCGCTGGATGAGTTGCAACAAGCCTTCGGGGACAATCTGCTGACCGGCCAAGCCATTCGCGAACAGCACGGCCACACCACCACATGGATCGACACGCAGGCGCCCGACGCGGTGGTCATGGCGCGCTCGACCGAAGAGGTGGCGCAGGCGGTGCGTATCTGCGCCGCCCATCGGGTGCCGGTGATCCCCTTCGGCACGGGCACCTCTCTCGAAGGGCATGTGAACGCCCCGGCGGGCGGGATTTGCATCGATGTCATGCAGATGGACCGCGTGCTTGAGGTCAATGCGGGTGATCTGGATTGCCGGGTGCAGCCCGGCGTGACCCGCGAGGCGCTCAACACCCATCTGCGCGATCAGGGGCTGTTCTTTCCGATCGACCCCGGCGCCAATGCGTCGCTCGGGGGGATGACCGCGACGCGGGCCAGCGGCACCAATGCGGTGCGCTATGGAACGATGAAGGACAACGTTCTGAGCCTTGAGGTGGTTCTGGCTGATGGCCGGGTGATCCGCACCGGCGGGCGTGCGCGGAAATCTTCGGCGGGCTACGATCTGACGCGGCTTTTCGTGGGCTCGGAAGGGACGCTTGGGATCATCACCGAGATCACCCTGCGCCTGCAAGGCATCCCCGAGGCGATGTCCTCGGCCCGCTGTTCCTTCCCGACGGTACAGGCCGCCTGCGAGACCGTGATGGCGGTCATCCAATACGGCCTGCCGGTGGCGCGGATCGAGCTTCTGGACGCCGATGTGGTCAAGGCCGTGAACGCCTATTCCAAGCTGACCCTGCCCGAAACGCCGCTTTTGCTGCTGGAATTCCACGGCTCCGAGGCGGGCGTGGTGGAACAGGCCGAGACCTTTGGCATGCTCTCGGAAGAGTTCGGCGGCAGCGGCTATGCGGCGACGACGACCCCCGAAGAACGCAGCAAGCTATGGCAGGCCCGCCATGACGGCTATTGGGCGGTGCTGGCGCTGAGACCGGGCTGCAAGGCGGTGGCCACCGATGTCTGCGTGCCGATCTCGCGCCTCGCCGATGCCGTGGTGGCGGCCCAAGCGCGGGCGGAAGAGTTGCAGTTGATCGCCCCCATCGTGGGCCACGCGGGGGACGGGAATTTCCATGCGTCTTTGTTGATCGACATGGACGACCCCGAAGAAGTCGCGCGCGGCGAGGCTTTCGTCAGCTGGTTGGCGGAACTGGCGATTTCGATGGATGGGACCTGCACCGGCGAACATGGGATCGGGCAGGGCAAGCGGCCCTATCTGCGCAAGGAATTGGGGGCTGCGGTGGATGTGATGGCGACCCTAAAGGCGGCGCTGGATCCGCAGAATATTTTGAACCCGGGGAAGATTTTGCCGGGGTGAGTTGGGTGTTTTTCCCTGATGTTGTGCGGCGGGAGGGGTCGTGCAGGGTATTTGGGAAAGGATGAAGGTGGGGGGGCGGTGTGTTCTGCCTTGATGTTGTGCGGCAGGAGAGGTGGTGCAGGGTATTTGAGAAAGGATGAAGGTGAGGGGGCGCGCTGGGGCTGAGGTGGCGCTTTGGGGGAGCGGGTGAGGTCGGTTTTTGGCGATGTTGGGTCGGCTGTTGCCTGCGGGGCGTGGTGCTGCTGCGTACAACGGGAGTGGGCCTAGCGCAGGGGGATTGGCAGATGAAAACGCAAGTCAAAGCATTGGTTGTCGGGGGCGGGGCGGTTGGCACGTCGATCGCCTATCATCTGGCGAAGGCCGGTTGGGATGATGTGATGCTCTTGGAGCGGGACGAGTTGACCTCTGGCTCGACTTGGCATGCGGCGGGGCTTTTGCCCTTGTTCAACATGTCTTATGCGACGACCCATATTCATCAATATTCGGTCGAGTTTTATAAGACGCTGGAGGCGGAGACGGGGTTGAACGCGGGCTTTGCCGTGGTGGGCAATCTGCGTATGGCCCAGACGGATGCGCGGATGGATGAGTATATGCTCTATGCCTCTACCGCCGAAACCTGTGGTGTGCCCTATCAATGGTTAACCCCCGATGAGATCAAGGCGAAGTGGCCCCTGATCGAGACATCGGATTTGAAGGGGGCGCTTTATCATCAGACTGATGGCTATATTAACCCCGCCGATGTGACGATGGCGATGGCCAAGGGCGCGCGGCAGCGTGGTGTGGCGATCGAGCGCAAGTGGCAGGCGGATGGGTTCCATTGGAATGGGACGCATTGGGAAGTGACCTGCACCAAGATGGTCGAGAAGGGCGGCAACCTTGTCCCGTCGGACGAGCAGATCGTCATCACGGCGGAACATGTGGTGACCGCGAGCGGCAACCATGCGCAGCGCACGGCGCGGATGCTGGGCATCAAGATGCCAGCGATTCCCGTGGAGCATCAGTTCATCGTCATGGACCGCGATCCGGCCTTGGTCGATTACCGGGCGGCGGGCAATGGGGAGCATCCGGTGATCCGCGATGCCGATGCGCAGAGCTATGTGCGCGAAGAGCGTGGTGGCTGGATCCTTGGGGTCTATGAGAAGGGCGCGCCGGCGCGGTTTGAATATGGCGTGCCGGATAGTTTCCGGGCCGATCTGTTTCAGCTCGATCTTGAGCGGATCGAAGAGCAATATATGGCGATGAACCACCGTATTCCCTCGGCCGAGGATTGCGGGCTGAAGGATGATTTCAACGGGCCGATTTGCTACACGCCCGATGGCAACCCCTTGGTGGGGCCAGCGCCGGGACTGCGCAATATGTGGCTGGCGGAAGGGTTTTCCTTTGGGATCACGGCGGCGGGCGGCACCGGCTATTATCTGGCGCAGATGATGGTGGAGGGCGAGGCCGAGATCGATATGGCGAGCCTCGATCCCAAACGCTACGGCGATTGGATGACCACGGAATATGCCGCGCGCAAGAATGAGGAAGCCTACGACCACGTTTATATCCTGCACCATCCTGACGAGGAGCGGCCCGCGTGCCGTCCGCTGCGCACCTCGCCCGCCTATGACCGGCAGGCGGCGCGGGGGGCGCAATTCGGGCAGGTGAATGGTTGGGAGCGACCGAATTATTTCACGCCGGAGGGGTTTAGCGATCATGACAGCCGCTCGTTCCGGCGCGGGGGCTGGTGGCAATATGCGGTGGAAGAGGCGAAAGCCATCCGTGAGGGTGTGGGTCTGATTGATGCCACGGCCTTTACCAAACATCTGGTCCGCGGGCCGGGGGCAACGGCGTTTCTGGATTGGTTTACCTGCAACAAGCTGCCTTCGGTGGGGCGGATCAACCTGACTTATGCCTTGACCGGGGCGGGAACGACGCGGACGGAATATACCATCGTGCGTTTGGCGCAGGACGAATATTACCTTGTCTCGGCGGGGGCGTGGACGGCCTATGACAGCGATTATCTGCGCAAGGCGATTGCCGATAAGATGCCCGAGGTCGGCTATATTGAGTGCCATGACGTGACCACGCAGTGGGGTGTTTTCGCGATTGCCGGGCCGAAGTCACGCGATGTTTTGGGTGCTTTGGTGCGGGATGCGGCGCCGGAGACGGTGTTGGGCAACAAGCGGTTCCCGTGGCTCACCATGCGCGACATCGAGTTGGGCATGGTGCCGGTGCGCGCGATCCGGGTGGCCTATACCGGGGAGCTCGGCTGGGAGTTGCATCATCCGATCGAGATGCAGAACCATCTGTTCGACCAGTTGGAGAAGGCCGGCAAGCCGCATGGGATGAAGCTGGTCGGCGCGCGGGCGCAGAACTGGCTGAGGCAGGAAAAGAGCTATCGCGCCTTTGGGCATGAGTTGGGCCGGGATGCGACGCCTTTGGAAGCGGATTTGCCGCGCTTCGTGGACCTGAACAAAGAGTTTCACGGGAAGCAGGCGATGGTCGATCACGGCATCCGCGCGAAATGCGTGACCGTGCTGATCGACGGGCCGGAGGATGCCGACCCTTGGGGCCGTGAGGTGCTTTACAATGGCGAGACCCGGACCGGGCGGCTGACCTCTGGGGGCTATTCCGTGGCCTTCGGCAAGAGCATCGGCATGGGCTATGTCAAACCCGAGGATGCGGTGGTAGGCACGAGGCTGAAGGTAAAGATGCTTGATCAACTGTGGGAGGCCGAGGTGGTCGAAGACAGCCCCTATGATCCGAAGAACCAGCGCATCCGGGTGGACGGTTGATCCGGCGCGGGCTGCTTGCACTCTTTTGCGTATTGGCGCTGACGGCGGCGCTGCTGCGCGACAATCCCGTGGTCGGCGCGGCGCAGGGCTATGCCGCGGATGTGGCGACCACGGCGGCGGCCTCCTATGTCACGCTGCGCACGTTGAACGCCTTTCTCTCCACCGCGCAGGAGATCGAGGTGGGGCTGTCCTTCATCGCCTCCGGCTCGGCGCGGCCACTAAAGGTGTTGGAGCCGATTGACGACACGGTGGAGCGGATCGCGGGGCTGGTTTTCGGTGTCATGGTGGCCACGGGGGTGATCGCCGTGGCGCTTGGTCCGGTGAGTGCGATCGGGTTGGGGCTGTTGTCTGTCGCGCTGGCGGTTTGGGCTTTGAGCAAGCGCGGTCATGCCGGGCTGCCCCGGCGGTTGGCGTGGTATGGCGGGTTTTTGGGGCTGGCGCTTCCGCTTGCCTTGGTTGTGTCTGAGCCGCTGGCGGGGACGCTCACCGAAGGGGTCTATCTGCGGAACATGGAGGTGATCGAGGAGATCACCGCCCATGTTGGCGGCAGCGAGGCTTTGGGTGAGGAAGAACCGGGTTTGACGGAGTATCGGCAGCTTGCCAGCAACCTTTGGAGCCGCGCGGATGAGTTGATCGGCGCGCTTTTGACGGTGGTCGGGGTGCATGTATTTCGGATATTCTTGTTGCCGCTTTTGTTGGTGGGCGGGCTGTTCGTTGTGGCGCGGTATTATGCGCGGGGGTGAAGGGTGGCGTGGCGTCTGGGGTGGACGTTGTGCAGAGGTATTTGGGAAAGGATGAAGGAGGGAAGGGGCGCTCCCCCCTTTAGGTTTAGCGCAGGGCGCGGGTGGCGACCCAGTTTTGCCACTCGGCGCGGCTGCCTGAGAAGGCGTTGAGGTCCACGTCGCCGCCGATGCCGGGGACGATGCCCGTGGCGCTGTATTGCCAGAAGCGCCAAGCTTGGCCGGGGTAGGCCTCGGCCGGGGTTTTGGCGGTGGTGCGCAGCCAGAAGTCGTATCCCCGGAAGCGGCCAAGGTCGTTCTCGCGGTAGAATTTGGGTGTGGTGTAGATGATGGGGCGTTGGCCGTAATGCGCTTCCACCACGCGCAGCCAGCGGCGCATTTGATCGCGGACGTCGGCGGCGGGCGGGCGGACATGGGCGCAGGTGGGGGAGAAGGGGTTCCATTCCATATCGAGCACTGGGGGCAGCATACCGCCTGTCTTGGGCACGTTGCGGATGAACCAGCGGGCCTGATCTTCGGGCGCGGTGCAGAAATAGTAGAAATGATAGGCGCCGCGTTTCACGGCGGCTTGGCCCGCGCCTTGCCAGTGGCTGTCGAAGTTGATGTCTTTGAGGTCGCCGCCTTCGGTGGCCTTGATGAAGGCGAAGTTCACTCCGGCGCGGCGGGCGGTGTTCCAGTCGATATCGTTTTGGAAACGGGCCACGTCGATGCCGTGCACGGGGTAGGCGGCGGGGGTGTGGCCATTGAAACTCACCGGATCGCTGTCGCCGAAGGCGGCGGGGAAGAGCACGCCGGGCGGGGCCGGGGGCGGGCTGCCGGGGGAGCCGCAGGCGGCGAGGCCGAGGAGCGAGAGGATCAGGGCGCGGCGGAGGATCATGGGCTGGGCTTTCTGGCGATGAAGGCGAGGTTGTTGGCGGGCATGTCCACTTCGTCGATCGGGCTGAGGGCTGCATCGCTGAGCCAGCGGGCCATCTCGGTATTGTCCTTATAGCCGATCGCGGGGTCGGCGGCGCGCAGTTGTGCGTCAAAGCGGGTATCGCCGGGGGAGGTGGTTTGGCCGTCGCGTTTGAACGGGCCGTAGAGGATCAGCGTGCCGCCGGGGGCGAGGGCTGCGGCGGTCTCATCGATCAGGCACCGGGTGGCGGGGGGCGAGATCAGATGCAGCAGATTGGCCAGCATGATCAGGTCGAAGGGGCCGTGGTCGCCCGCCCAGCCGGGCGCGGTCGCGTCGAGCGGCAGGGCGGGGGCGATATTGGGCAAGGCGGCCTCGGCTGCATAGGCGTTGATGCTGGCGCGGCGGGCGGTGTCGATGTCGCTGGGTTGCCATCTAAGGCCCGGCAAGCGTTTGGCGAAGCCCACGACATGCTGGCCGGTGCCGCTGGCGATTTCCAGTGCACGGCCCCGGGGCGGGGCATGGGCGGCCAGCAGGTCGCAAAGCGCGTCGAGATTGCGCGCGGCAGCGGGGGCGAAGAGCCGGTCGCCGCCTGCGTCTTCGGCGACGCTGGCGTTGGAGGGTAGGCGGCTCATGCCTGCTCTTCCAGCCGGTCGGTGGCCGGGGGCGGTGTCGGCGACAGGGCCGAGATGGCGGCGTAGGTCTGCGGCGTCATTAGGTAGGTTAGCGCGGCGAGCGACGGCTCTAGTTGGGCCAAGGAGCGGGCCGAGATGATCGGCGTCGGCTTCGTAGGATGCGATGCGGCCCATGCGACGGCGAGGGTTGCGGGATGGGTGCCGAGATCGCGCGCGAGGGCGGCCAGTCCGGCAGCGGCGCCGTGCATCACCTCTTGCCCGTAGCGGGCGGCATAGCGGTCATCCTCGCTGAGGCGACCGGTGCCGCCTGTGGCGTATTTCCCGGTCAGCAAGCCGCCGCCCAGCGGTGAGTAGGGGGCGACCAAGATGTCGAGATCGTCGGCCATGGGGAGGATCTCGACCTCGGCCTGACGTTTGACGAGGTTGTACATCGGTTGGATCACCGCGATCTCAAGCCCGAAGTCGGCGGCGATATGGGCGGCTTTTACGACCTGCCATGCGGCGAAGTTCGACAGGCCCACTTGGCGGATATGGCCCTGTTTTTGCAGGTCGGCCAGCGCGGCGAAGCTTTCGGTCAGCGGGGTGCCGGGATCGAAGCGGTGGAGGTAGAGCACATCGAGCGTATCAAGCTGCATCCGCTGGCGGGATGTCTCGGCAGAGGCGAGGATATTGGCCCGGCCCGCGCCCCCGGTATAGGCGGCTTTGGTGGCGACGATCAGGCTTTCGCGGCGGTCTTGGACGAACTGGCCCAACAGCCGCTCTGACGCCCCGTCGGTATAGACATGGGCCGTGTCGAAATGGGTGATCCCGGCCTCGATACAGGCGTCGAACATCGCGCGGGAGGCTGCCGCATCGGCGCGCCCGCCGAACTGCATGGTGCCGAAGGCGAGGCGGCTGGCGGGGGTGCCATCAAGGCTGGTGAGCATCTGTATCATGCCAGATTGGTGGCATGTGCGCTGCCCGCGCGCAATGGGTTTACGCAGGGGCAGGCGGCGGCGCGCTTGGGGACCGCACGCATGGGGCCCCGACCGGTGCGGCGACGAAAAAGGGGCGCGCGGTTGCCCGTGCGCCCCTGTCGTCGGTCAGCCAGTGCGGCTTACTCAGGAATGGTGCCTTCGATGCCTTCGACATAGAAGTTCATGCCCGCCAGCGTGCCGTCATCTGCGGTCTCGCCTTCGGCCAGCCATGCGGAACCGTCCTGTTTGTTGATCGGACCGGTGAAGGGGTGGTACTCGCCCGATGCAATTTTCTCTTTCAGTTCCAGCGCTTCGGCTTTCACATCTGCGGGCACGGCGTCGGTGATCTCACCAATGCCGACCATGCCCGGCCCGATGCCGTCCCATGTGTCTTGGCTTTCCCATGTGCCGTCCATCACCGCTTTGACGCGGTCGATGTAATAGGGCGCCCAGTTGTCGATGATCGAGGACACGCGCGGCTTGGGTGCATATTGCGCCATGTCGGAGGCTTGGCCAAAGGTGATCACGTTGCCCGCTTCCTGTGCAGCCGCTTGGGGTGCCGTGGAATCGGTGTGTTGCAGCACCACGTCGGCGCCCTGTTCGATCAGCACCTTGGCGGCGTCGGCTTCCTTGGCCGGGTCAAACCACGTGTAGGCCCAGACGATTTTGAACTGAACGTCGGGGTTTACCTTCTTGGCGTGGAGATAGGCGGAGTTGATGCCGCGGATCACTTCCGGGATCGGGAAGGAGCCGATGTAGCCGATGATGTTGCTCTCGGTCATGGAGCCCGCGATGTGGCCCTGAATGGCGCGGCCTTCGTAGAAGCGCGCGGAATAGGTCGAGACGTTGTCGGCGCGTTTGTAGCCGGTGGCGTGCTCGAATTTCACATCGGGGAATTTCTTGGCGACATTGATGGTGGGGTCCATGTAGCCAAAGGAGGTGGTGAAGATCAGGTCGGCACCGTCGAGCGCCATCTGCGTCATCACACGTTCGGAATCGGGGCCCTCGGCGACGCTTTCGACGAAGACGGTTTCGACCTTGTCGCCGAACTCTTCTTCGACGGCCAAACGGCCTTCGTTATGCTCATAGGTCCAGCCGCCGTCGCCCACGGGGCCGACAAAGACAAAGCCGACCTTGGTCTTGTCTTGGGCCACAGCGCCCGAAGCAAGGCCGAGCGCAAGGGCCGCGCTGGTCATAAGGGTGGTTAGTTTCATGAGGTTTCCCCTGTTTGCGTGCCCCTTTGCCGGGGCTTGATGTGCGGGCGATGCCGCGTGACGTGATGCCCCTAGTTCGAGGCGTGGAAGGTACGGCCCAGCGAGGCCGGCGCGGCGCTTTTGTCCGCCGACAGCACCACCAGAACGATGATGGTGATGATATACGGCGACATTGCCAGATACTCTACCGGAATGGCAACGCCCGCGCCTTGCAAGTTCAACTGCAACTGGGTGATGCCGCCGAAAAGATAGGCACCCAAGAGGGCGCGCCATGGCTTCCATGAGGCGAAGACGACGAGGGCGAGGGCGATCCAGCCGATCCCGGCGGTCATCCCTTCGGTCCATTGCGGCACGCGAATGAGGCTGATGTAGGCCCCGCCCAGGCCCGCGCAGGCGCCGCCAAAGAGGATCGCCGCGGTGCGGATGCGCTTGACCTTGTAGCCGAGCGCATGGGCTGCGTCGTGGCTCTCTCCTACAGCGCGCAGGATCAGGCCCGCGCGGGTGAATTTCAGCACCGCCCAGACCCCGGCGACCAGCGCGATGCCGAGGTAGAGGATGATGTCATGGGTGAAGAGGATCGGCCCAATAACGGGGATATCGGCCAGCGGGCCGAAGTCGATGTCACCCAGCCGCGGCGGCTTGATCCCGACGTAGCTCTGCCCGATCAGGGCCGAGAGGCCGAGACCGAAGAGCGTGAGCGACAGGCCCGAGGCCACCTGATTGGCCAGCGCCACTTGGGTCAGGAAGGCGAAGAGCAGGCTGAGCACGGCACCGCCCGCGGCGGCGGCGGCGAAGCCCAAAAGCGGCGAACCGGTCTCGACCGCCGTGGCAAAGCCGCAGATCGCGCCGGTGATCATCATGCCTTCGACGCCGAGGTTCAGAACGCCGGATTTCTCGACCACCAATTCGCCGATGGCGGCGAAGATCAGCGGCGTCGCGGCCACGAGGAAACCGGCGACGAACAAGAGCGGGTTGATTGCGGAAAGATCCATCAGGCAGCCTCCGCCGCGCCAAAGCGCAGCCGGTAATGAGTGAAAACGTCCAGCGCGAGCAGGAAGAACAAGAGCATGCCTTGGAACACCTGAATGGCGGCGGCGGGCAGGCCAAGGTTGGACTGCGCGATGTCCCCGCCGATGTAGGTGAGCGCCATCAGCGCCCCGGCGAGCAGGATGCCAATCGGGTGCAACCGGCCAAGGAAGGCCACGATGATGGCGGTGAAACCATAGCCCACGTTGAAGTCGATGGTGACCTGCCCTGAGGGGCCAGCGACCTCGAACATGCCCGCAAGACCGGCAAGCAGGCCAGAGGTGCCGAGGCAAAACAGCACCAGCCGCGCCGGGTTCACGCCCGAGAAACGCGCCGCGCGCGGCGCCTCTCCGGTGACGCGGATGGCAAAGCCAAGCCGGTGCCGCGCCAGCAAGACATAGGCAAAGATCACCGCGATCAGTGCTGCGACCACGCCCCAGTGCATCCCAGAGCCTGCGAAGAGTTCGGCGTTATGGGCAGAAGCGTATTGTTGCAGGTTGCGCGAGCCGGGAAAGCCGTAGCCTTCGGGGTTTTTCAGCAATCCGAGTGACATGGAGGCAAGGAATTGTTCCGCCACATAGACCAGCATCAGCGAGACGAGAATCTCGTTGGTGCCGAAACGCACCTTGAGTAGGGCCGGGATCATCGCCCAGAGCCATCCGCCGAGCGCCCCGGCGAGGACCATCAGCGGGAAGATATACCACGCCTCAAGCGGGTAGAAAGCCAGCCCCACGCCCGCGCCAAAGAGGGCGCCCATGATGTACTGTCCCTCGGCCCCGATGTTCCAGATGCCCGCCTTGAACCCAAGGCTGAGGCCGATGGCGATCAGCACCAAGGGTGCGCCTTTGATCAGCAGTTGGGGGCGGTAGTAAAAGGCGTAATCGCCAAACAGGGGTTGCCAAAAGATCGTTTGCAGCGCCTCGATCGGGTCTTTGCCCAAGGCCGCGAACAAAAGCCCGCCGAAGATGAAAGTGGCCAGCACCGCCATGATCGGTGTCGACAGCGAGAGGGCCCGGCTGGGCTGCGGACGCTTTTCAAGGCGGATCACAGATCACCCCCAATGGTCAGAGTGAAAGATGAGAGGCTCGGCTTAGACATGCGCGACCTCCATACCATGTGCGCCGCCCATCATCAGGCCGATCTCTTCGACGGTCAGCCCCTGCGCGGGGCGAGAGGGCGACAGGCGGCCTTCGTTCAGGGCGGCGAAATTGTCGGAAATCTCCATCAGCTCATCAAGGTCTTGGCTGATGACGATCACGGCGGTTCCGCCCGAGGCGAGATCCAAAAGCGCCTGCCGGATCGCGGCGGCGGCAGAGGCATCAACCCCCCATGTGGGCTGGTTCACCACCAAAAGCTCGGGCCGTTGCAGCACCTCGCGCCCGATGACGAATTTCTGCAGGTTGCCGCCTGAGAGCGAGCGCGCGGCATTGGCGGGGCCGGGGGTGCGCACGTCGAAGGTCTTGATGATCTTCTCGGCAAAGCTGCGCGCCTTGCCCCAGTCGAGCATGCCGCCGCGCTCCAGCCCCTCACGGGCGGCCCCGGTCAGCATGGCGTTTTCCGTCAGCGACATGTCCGGCACGGCGGCATGGCCCAGCCGCTCTTCGGGGGCGGTCAGGACGCCAAGCGCGCGGCGGGCGGTGGGGCCGAGCAGGCCAATGTCGCGCCCGTCAAAGGTGATCATGCCCGCGCCGACCAGTGTTTCGCCCGAGAGCGCGTTGAGCAATTCGTCCTGCCCGTTGCCCGCGACGCCGCCGATGCCCAGCACCTCCCCGCGCCGCACCTCGACGGAAATATCCCGCAGCGGCATGCCAAAGGCATGGGCCGACCGGGCCGAGAGGTTGTTCAGCGTCAGCGCCACTTCGCCCGGTTCCTTGCTGTCGCGGGTGGGCGTTTTCAGCGCGGAGCCCACCATCATCTCGGCCATGTCGCGGGCCGAAGTCTCACGCGGGGTGCAATGGCCGACGACCTTGCCCAAGCGCAGGATCGTGGCGCTGTCGCACAGGCTGCGGATCTCTTCGAGCTTGTGGGAGATATAGAGGATCGCAGTGCCTTCGGCGCTGAGTTTGCGCAGGGTCTTGAACAGGATTTCAACCTCTTGCGGCGTGAGGACCGAGGTCGGCTCGTCCATGATCAGCAGTTTCGGCTCTTGCAGCAGGCAGCGGATGATCTCAACCCGCTGACGCTCCCCCGCCGAAAGGTCACCGACGGTGCGGTCCGGCGCAAGCGGCAGGCCATAGGTGTCCGAAACATCGCGGATCTGCTGGCTCAGCTCGCGCATTCGCGGCGGGTTTTCCATGCCGAGGGCAATGTTTTCCGCCACGCTGAGCGCATCGAAAAGCGAGAAATGTTGAAACACCATGCCCACGCCCGCCTGCCGCGCCGCATGGGGGTCGGTGGGGGCAAAGCTCTCGCCCCGCATCCGCATCTGGCCCGCGTCTGGTTTGACCAGCCCGTAGATCATTTTGACCAAAGTGGATTTGCCCGCGCCGTTCTCGCCCAGCAGGGCGTGAACCTCGCCCGGGGCGATCCGCAGGGAAACGTCATCGTTCGCGACGACGCCGGGGTAGGCCTTGGTCAACCCGGTGAGGTCGAGAAGTGAAACAGTCATGCGGAAACCTTTGTCTGGGTCCGGGCGATGAGGGCGATCAGCGCGCCATGGGCAATTTGCGCAGGCAGCTTGCCCAGCGATTTATCGCCAATTGGACAGGTGATGCCAGAGGGATCCAACCCCATGTCACGCAAGCGGCGGGAAAACCGTGACTTTTTTGTGTCAGAGCCGATCAAGCCGACGCTCGCAGCGCCGCGTTTGAGCAGCGCGGCACAGAGTGCGAGGTCGATTTCATGGGAATAGGTGAAGATCAGGTGGTGCGCCTCGCGCGGCGCATGGGCGGCCAACCGCGGCATGTCGGCGGCGGGGGTGACGGTGACATGGGGCGGGATCTGGTCGGGGAAACGATCGCGGGCGCTGTCGATCCATGTCAGATCGAAGGCCCGGGGCGGGCAGGCCGCCACCACCGCCCGGCCCACATGCCCCGCGCCCCAGAGCCAGAGCGGCACGCCGCTTTGCACATCCGGAAGGGGCAGGGGGGTGGCCGCGTCCAGCGGGCGCGGCGTCGTGGTGTAGCGCAGGCTGACCGCGCCGCCGCAGCATTGGCCCAAACCGGGGCCGAGCGGCAGGGTCTGGCTGTCTTCGCACCGCCCCTCGGCCAGCATCTGGCGGGCGTGCGCGATGGCCTGATGCTCAAGCGCGCCGCCGCCGATGGTGCCCGCGATTGCATCAGACGTGACCTTCATCGCCGTGCCCGCATCCCGCGGGGCCGATCCGCGCGTGGCGGTGACCTCGATGAAGATCGCGGTCATTTCCGCGCCCGTCCAACGGCGGCGAGCACGGCCTCGGCGGTGGCCGGGGCTTGCAGGTCGCCGTAATGCGGGCCGCAGGCCGCCACCGCATCCGACAGCGCCATGAAGGCCGAGATGCCCAGCATGAAGGGCGGCTCGCCCACGGCCTTGGAGCGGTAGACCGTTTGCGCCGGGTTCGGCTGGTCCCAGAGCGCCACGTTGAAGACTGGCGGGCGGTCCGAACAGGCGGGGATCTT
The DNA here is from genome assembly GCF_043558125.1 of Sulfitobacter sp. 1A12056. Lineage (NCBI taxonomy): Bacteria > Pseudomonadati > Pseudomonadota > Alphaproteobacteria > Rhodobacterales > Roseobacteraceae > Sulfitobacter > Sulfitobacter sp. 1A12056. Next base: position 214,447 of record NZ_JBIFFY010000004.1, read on the forward strand.
GTAGGTCGAGGGCGCATGGGTGCGCAGGGTGCCACTCTCGTCCCAGACTAGTTCCTCGGTCGTGAGCCAGCCCGCGCCCTGCACGTAGCCGCCCTCGATCTGGCCGATGTCGAGCGCGGGGTTCAGCGAGGCCCCGGCGTCATGCAGGATATCGGTGCGCAGGATGCGGTTTTCGCCGGTCAGCGTGTCGATCACCACCTCGGTGCAGGCCGCGCCATAGGCGAAATAGTAGAACGGTCGCCCGCGTCCGGCGATCCGGTCCCATTCGATCTCGGGCGTCTTGTAGTAGCCAGTGGCGGAAAGGCTCACGCGGTTCTCATAGGCCGAGGCGGCGGCGGCGGCGAAGGTAATCTCCTCCCCGGCGATGCGCACCATGCCTTCGGCGAATACCACCTGATCGGGGGTGGTCTGGTAGCGTTCGGCCAGATGCGCGGCCATGCGGTCGCGGATCGTGTCGCAGGCGTTCTGCGCCGCCATGCCGTTGAGGTCCGAACCCGAAGAGGCTGCCGTGGCCGAAGTATTGGGCACCTTCGCGGTATCCGTGGCGGTGATCTTGACCACCTCGGGCGAGACGCCGAAGCGCGCGGCGGCGACCTGCGCCACCTTCTGGAACAGCCCTTGCCCCATCTCGGTGCCGCCGTGGTTCAGGTGAATCGAGCCGTCTTGGTAGACATGCACCAGCGCGCCCGCCTGATTGAGGTGGGTGAGCGTGAAGGAGATGCCGAATTTCACCGGCGTGATGGCAATGCCGCGTTTCATTAGCGGGTTTGCGGCGTTCCACTCGGCGATGGCGGCGCGGCGCGCCTCGTAATCGCAGCTCTCGACCAGCCGGTCGGTCAGCGCGTTGACGATGCAGTCGGTCACCGGCTGCTGGTAGGGTGTGGTCTGCACATCGGATGGCGTGGCCGGGATCGACGGTTGCGCGCCGGGCGCAGGGGGCGCGCCGCGTGACGACAGATCGGCCTCGGCATCCGGCGGGGTGCGGTTGTCGATCGCGGTGCCGGTGTTTTCCACCTCGGTCGGTCGGTGGGCGTTGTCGCTGTAGTAGTTGGCGCGACGCACGGCGAGCGGATCGAGGCCCAGCTCATGCGCGATATGGTCCATCACCCGTTCGATGCCGACGATCCCCTGCGGGCCGCCGAAGCCGCGAAACGCCGTGGCGCTGGCGGTATTGGTCCGCAAACGATGCGAGGTGATGCGGATGTCGCGCAAGTGATAGGCGTTGTCGGCATGCAGCATGGCGCGGTCGGCGACCGGCAGGCTGAGGTCCATCGACCACCCACAGCGGGTGTAATGGGTCACGTCCAGCGCGGTGATGCGGCCCGTCTCGTCAAAGCCCACGTCATACGCGACACGAAAGTCATGCCGCTTGCCGGTGATGATCATGTCGTCATCGCGGTCATAGTGCATCTTGCAGGGCTTGCCGGTCATTGCCGCGGCGACCGAACAGGCCACCGCCAGCGCGTTGCCCTGGCTTTCCTTGCCGCCGAAACCGCCGCCCATGCGTCGGGTTTCGACCCGGACGGCATGCATCGGACGGCCAATGGCATGGGCTACTTTATGCTGAATTTCGGTCGGGTGCTGGGTCGAGGAATGCACCAGCATGTCGCCATTGTCCTGCGGCAGCGCCATAGCGGCCTGACCTTCGAGGTAGAAATGCTCCTGCCCGCCCATCTCGATCTGGCCCGAGAGGCGGCGGCTGGCTTTCGAGAGCGCGGCCTCGGCATCGCCCTTCTGGTAAATCCGGGGGCCATCCTCGAAACGGCTGTTGGCCGCGAGCGCCTGTTCGACCGTCAGGATCGGATCGCGCGGGGTGATCTGCGGCTTGCCCAGCTGGGCCGCCCGGCGCGCGGCGAGGTGGCTGGTGGCCACCACCAGATAGAGCGGCTGGCCCGCGTAATGCACCTGATCGGTCGCCAGAAGCGGCTCGTCATGGTTCGAGGGCGAGGTGTCGCAGTCATGCGCGAGGTCATCGGCGGTCAGCACCGCGACGACGCCGGGAGCCTCGCGCACGGCGGAGAGGTCGAGCCCGGTCAACGCACCCGCCGCGACGGGGCTTAGGCCAAAGGCTAGATGCAGCGTGCCGCGCGGGGTGGGGATGTCGTCAACATAACGCGCGGCGCCGGTGACATGCAGCTTCGCGGCGTCATGGGGAAGGGGCTTTGCAACGCTCATGCCGAGACCTCCAGCAGATTGGTGGGGGTGCCATTGGCGTCGTGGAAATAGCGTAGCAGCATGTTCTGCGCCGCCTGCATCCGGTAGGCGGCGGAGGCGCGCATGTCCGAAAGCGGGGTGAAGTCCTGCGTCATCGCCTCCATCGCCTTGCGGATGGTCTCTTCGTTCCATGGCTGGCCGACAAGGGCGGCCTCCGCCGCGGCGGCGCGTTTCGGGGTGGCGGCCATGCCGCCGAAGGCCACGCGGGCGGTGAGGATTTCAGAGCCATTGCCGGTGATCGAGATGCAGCCGCAGACCGCGGAGATGTCCTGATCAAAACGTTTGGACAGCTTGTAGCAGCGCAGCGTGTCGTGCTGGCGCGGCACGGTGATGGCTTCGACAAATTCGCCCGGCGCGCGGTCCTGCTTGCCGTAGTCGAGGAAGAAGTCCTCCAGCGGCAGTTCGCGGCGCGCATCGCCACGGCGCAGGTGCAGGGTGGCACCAAGCGCAATGAGCGCGGGCGGGCCGTCGCCGATGGGCGAGCCGTTGGCGATATTGCCGCCCAGCGTCGCCGCGTTGCGCACCTGCGTCGAGCCGTAGCGCCGCAGCATCACGCCCAAGCTGGGAAACAGCGGGGAAAGCTTTGCCTCCACCTCGGTCAGGGTCGTCATCGCCCCGATGCGCAGGCCGGTCTCATCCTCCGTAATGCCGCGCAGATCGGCGCAGCGGTTGAGGAAGGCGACGGGGCCAAGATCGCGGAAACCCTTCGTCACCCAGAGCCCCACGTCCGTCGCCCCGGCGATCAGCGTCGCTTCGGGGTGGTCGAGGTACCACGCGGCCAGCTCGTCACTGCTCTCGGGCTGCACATGGGGCGCGCCCTCGGCCTTGGCAGGGGCGGGGATGTCCTGCTTGAGCTTCGATCTGAGGCCCAGCAGATGCTCCGGCACGGGCTTGTCCTCGGCGGCCTCCGCCGCGCGGATGATCGGCGCGTAGCCCGTGCAGCGGCAGAGGTTGCCCGCAAGTTGCACGTCATGGTTCCGCGCCCCGTTGAGATGCGCCGTGGCCATGGAAACCACGAAACCCGGCGTGCAGAAACCGCATTGGCTGCCGTGGTGTTCGACCATCGTCTCCTGCACCGGGTGCAGCGCGCCATCGGTGCTCGCCATGCCTTCGACCGTGGTGACGGCCTTGCCGTTGATCTGCGGCAGGAACAGGATGCAGCCGTTCAGCGCGCGGTGACCGCTCTCGTCGGTGATCATCACCGAACAGGCTCCGCAGTCGCCCTCGTTGCAGCCTTCCTTGGTGCCGGTCAGGCCGCGCTCTTCGCGCAGCCAGTCAAGCAGGGTGGTGGTCGGGGACACGTTGGAGAGTGACACGACTTCTCCATTGAGAAGAAAAGTGATGTCCATTGGTTCTCATCCGCCGCGGTACAAAGTGGCCCGTTAACATGCGCGGGGTTCGATGCGGCGTAGAACCGGGCGCGGGCGAGGTAGAGGTCAGGCTAGCGGGGCGGGGGGCGTTTTGGCAAGAAAAAATACCTTGGGCGAAAAATGCAGCACCGCCGCATCCGGCGCTGGCGCCGGGCAGGTGGCTGGCATAGTTTGCGCCCATGTCAAATGCTCCGCGATTCATTCACCTGCGCAGCCATTCCGAGTATTCCTTGCTGGAGGGCGCGCTGCGGCTGAAAAAGCTGCCCGGCATGTGCCGTGACGCGGAAATGCCCGCGCTGGCGCTGACCGATACCAACAACATGTTCGCCGCGCTCGAGTTCTCTGTCGCCATGGCCGGGGCGGGCGTGCAGCCGATTATCGGTTGTCAGGTCGATGTGGCCTATGTCGAGGTGCAGCCGGGCGAGAAACCGCGCCCGCCCGCGCCGGTGGTGCTGCTGGCGCAGAGCGAATTGGGCTACGAGAACCTGATGAAGCTGAACTCCTGCCTCTACCTCGACAAGGGCGGGGCAGCGGCGGAGGTGACGCTGGCGGAACTCGAGGCGCTGAGCGCCGATCTCATCTGTCTCACCGGCGGCCCTTCGGGGCCGGTGGGGATGCTGTTGCAGGGCGGTCAGCGCCCGGCGGCGGAAGCATTGATGGCGCGGCTGCACCGCGCCTTCGGCGAACGGCTTTACGTCGAGTTGCAGCGCCATCCGGAGGACGGCGGCCAGCCCGAGGCCGAGCGTCTGACCGAGCGCGGCTTTGTCGAGATGGCCTATGCCATGGACATTCCGCTGGTCGCGACCAACGACGTCTATTTCCCCAAGCCCGACATGTACGAGGCGCATGACGCGCTGATCTGCATCGCCGAAGGCGCCTATGTCGACCAGAGCCAGCCGCGCCGCCGTCTGACCGCGCAGCATTACTTCAAGTCGCAGGCCGAGATGGCGACCCTCTTTGCCGACCTGCCCGAGGCGCTGAGCAACACCGTCGAGATCGCCAAGCGCTGCGCCTTCATGGCCTATCGCCGCGACCCGATCTTGCCGAAGTTCGCCGACGACGAGGTCGCCGAGCTGCGCCGCATGGCCAACGAGGGGCTGCAGGCGCGTCTGGCGGTGATCCCCCACGCGGTAAGCGTGGAGGAATACCAAAAACGCCTCGATTTCGAGCTTGGCATCATCGAGGGCATGGGCTTCCCCGGCTATTTTCTGATCGTTGCCGACTTCATCCAATGGGCTAAGGATAACAACATTCCCGTCGGCCCGGGGCGGGGCTCGGGTGCGGGTTCGCTGGTGGCCTATGCGCTGACCATCACCGACCTCGATCCATTGCGCTATTCGCTGCTGTTCGAACGCTTCCTCAACCCCGAACGGGTCTCGATGCCCGACTTCGACATCGACTTCTGCATGGACCGCCGTGAGGAGGTGATCCGCTACGTGCAGGAGAAATATGGCCGCGACAAGGTGGGCCAGATCATCACCTTTGGTGCGCTTTTGTCGAAAGCGGCCGTGCGCGACATCGGGCGCGTGTTGCAGATGCCCTACGGGCAGGTCGACCGGCTGTCCAAGATGATTCCGGTGGAGGGGGTGAAACCCGTCTCCATCGAGAAAGCCTTGGCGGATGAACCGCGCCTGCGCGAGGAGGCCAAGAACGAAGAGGTTGTGGATCGCCTGCTGACCTACGGCCAGCAGGTCGAGGGGCTTTTGCGCAACGCCTCGACCCACGCTGCGGGCGTGGTGATCGGCGACCGGCCGCTGGATCAGCTGGTGCCGCTCTACCAGGACCCGCGATCGGACATGCCGGCGACGCAGTTCAACATGAAATGGGTCGAACAGGCCGGGCTGGTGAAATTCGACTTTCTCGGCCTGAAGACCCTCACCGTCATCCAGAACGCGCTCGACCAGATCAAGGCGGGCGGGCGGCATCTGCATATCGCCGCGGACGGGCGCCAGATCTACGAGCCGCCCGAGGGCCATGTCGACGACGTCGCCACCATCCCGCTCGACGACAAGGCGACCTACGATCTTTATTCCAGCGCCAAGACCGTCGCGGTCTTTCAGGTGGAATCGAGCGGCATGATGGATGCGCTCAAGCGCATGAAGCCCACCTGTATCGAGGACATCGTCGCCCTCGTGGCGCTCTATCGTCCTGGCCCGATGGAGAACATCCCGGTCTATTGCGAGGTCAAGAACGGCAAGCGCGAGCTTGAATCGGTGCATCCCAGCATCGACTACATCCTCGAAGAAACCCAAGGCATCATCGTTTACCAAGAACAGGTGATGCAGATCGCGCAGGTCATGGCGGGCTACTCGCTCGGTGGCGCTGACCTGTTGCGCCGTGCGATGGGTAAGAAGATCGCCGAGGAGATGGCCAAGGAACGCCCCAAGTTCGAAAAAGGCGCGATGGCCAATGGCGTCGACAAGAAGAAGGCGGCGGAGGTCTTCGACCTTTTGGAGAAATTCGCCAACTACGGCTTCAACAAGTCCCACGCCGCGGCCTATGCGGTGGTCAGCTACCAGACCGCATGGCTGAAGGCGAACCACCCCGTGGAGTTCATGGCCGGGGTGATGAACTGCGATATCCACCTCACCGACAAGCTGGCGATCTATTTCGAAGAGGTGCGCAAACATCTCGAACTGCCTTGGGTGCCGCCCTGCGTGAACCGCTCTGATGCCACTTTCAAAGTGGTCGACGGCGCGCTTGTCTATGCGCTGGGCGCGCTGAAGAACGTCGGGCTGGAGGCGATGCGGCTGGTGACCGAGGGGCGCAAGGTGGATGGTGTGGACAAGCCCTTTGCTACGCTCTTTGACCTCGCCCGTCGGGTGGACCTGAAACGTGTGGGCAAACGTCCCTTGGAGATGCTGGTGCGCTCTGGCGCGTTCGACCAGCTCGACAGCAACCGGCGGCGGGTGTTCCAATCGCTCGACGGGTTGGTGAGCTATTCGGCGGCGATTCACGAACAGAAGGCCAGCAATCAGGTCTCGCTCTTCGGGGAGGCGGGCGACGACCTGCCCGAGCCGCGGATGCTGCCCTGCGACGACTGGCAGTCGGCGGAGCGTCTGGCCGAGGAGTTCAAGGCCGTGGGCTTCTACCTCTCGGGCCATCCGCTGGACGACTACATGCCGCCTCTGAAGCGCAAATGGGCGCGGGAGACCGGTCTGCCTTTCCTCACGCTTGATGAGCTCAACGAGAAGGTCAGCACCCGCGGCGCGATGAACGCGCGGCTCGCGGGCGTCGTGGCGGGCCGTCAGGAGCGCAAGTCGGCGCGGGGCAACCGCTTTGCCTTTGCGCAACTCTCGGACCCCACGGGCGGCTACGAGGTGACGATCTTCTCCGACGTGCTCGAAGCCTCGCGCGATCATCTGGAGGTCGGCTCCAAGGTCGTCGTCACCGTGGAGGCCACGATGGAAAGCGACCAGCTTAAGCTTTTGGCACGCGGCATCGGCCCGATCGACGCGGCGGTGGCGGATGCGGGCAGCATGGGGTTGCGCGTTTTTATCGACGGGCCGGGGGCCATTCAATCGGTGGCCGATGTGCTCGACGGCGCGCGTCAGGCAGTGAAGGCGGCGGGCAAGGGGCCGGTGCAGTTCTGCCTGATGGATCCAAGCCTGCCCGGTGAGGTCGAAGTCGATCTGGGGCGCGAGTTCCCGGTGACACCGCAGATCAAGGGCGCGATCCGCTCGCTCGACGGGGTGATGGAGGTTGAGGAAATCTGACCTCCGCCGCCTCGGCGGCCTCCCGCGTTGCCGCATCCAGTGGACGGCGGCGGGTGGCTGCGCTACCTGCCTGCCAAGCTATGGGGAGCAGAGCATGAAACGACGCATCGGCCTTTTGATTATGGGGACGTTGCTCTCCGCCTGCGCCATGGCTCCCTCAGCGCCGAACCCGCAGGTCTCCGAGGTTTCATTCGGCACCGTACTGCCGTTTGGCGAGGTGGCCCGTGTCTGCGATCTGGATCTGAGCGAATTGGGGCAACTGGTCGAGGAACCTGCGGCGCGGGGCTACCGGTTGTTCGATTCGCAGCCCGGCAGCGCCGGGGCGCGCAGTTTCTACATCACCGGCTTTGCGGATGATTGCGCGCGTCAGTTGACGGCGGCCAATGTGCTGTTCGGCAAACCTTCGGTCTATGAACAACTGCACTACGGCCCGGGGGGAGAGAACCTGCCCACCGCCGAGACCGACGCGGCCTATGAGGCGATCAAGGCCCGCGTCTGCGGTGCGGGGCGCGGGAAACCCTGCGGGCGGCAGATCGGCAAACTCGACAAGACCACCTTTTTCGTCAGCGCCTATGAGCGTTTGGGCCAGACCGCGCGCTGGTCCGAAGTGCTGGTGCATGACGGGGCCGTCGCCGCCGTGGCAATGAAATCAGCCAATTGACGGGTGCGCGGCGCTGTCGTTCAGTAATGCGGGGGGCGCTCATCGCCCAAAAGCACCGCGCCACCGCCCGAGGCGTCCCGCTCTCCTTCGCGCTGCATTAGCATATGGACGCGGCGGTTCAGGGTGACGATCTCGGCCTCCTGACGGGTGACAATCTCTGACATATCGTCGACCGCGCGGGTCAGATGGGCGATCTGCTCTTCAAGGCGGCTGATATGCTCGGCTGTTTGGTCTGGGGTGTGATCAGGGCTTTGGTCAGTCATGGCGCGCATCCTTTTTGCGCGATCTAGCACGGACCGGCGGCGCGGGACAGGGGCGGGATGCCGCGTTACTTGCTCTTGCGGGGGGCTTGGGCTAGACGCGAGGCCAACTGATGCACCGAGGATCCTTGCCATGGCAAAGCCCAAGAAAACCCCCCGTCCCAAGGCGCAAACCCCGAAAGGGTTCCGCGATTATTTCGGGACCGAGGTGACCCATCGGGCCGAGATGCTGAACAAGATCGCCGCCGTCTATCACCGCTATGGTTTCGACGCGCTGGAAAGCTCGGGCGTGGAGACGGTCGAGGCGCTTGGCAAGTTCCTGCCCGATGTGGACCGCCCGAACGAGGGTGTCTTTGCTTGGCAAGAGGATGCCGAAGGTGACAAGCCCGGTGACTGGCTTGCGCTGCGCTATGACCTGACCGCGCCCTTGGCGCGGGTCTATGCCCAGCACCGCAATGAGTTGCCGATGCCCTATCGGCGCTACGCGATGGGCCCGGTCTGGCGCAACGAGAAGCCCGGGCCGGGGCGGTTCCGGCAGTTCTACCAGTGTGACGCCGATACCGTGGGCGCGCCTTCGGTGGCGGCGGATGCGGAGATCTGCGCGATGCTGGCCGATTGTCTCGAAGAGGTCGGGATCGCACGCGGCGATTATGTGGTGCGCGTCAACAACCGCAAGGTGCTCAACGGCGTGCTCGAAGTGGCCGGGCTTTCGGGCGACGACAAGGAAGCCGAGCGCGGTATCGTGCTGCGCGCCATCGACAAGCTCGACCGGCTGGGGCCGGAGGGCGTGCGCGCGCTTTTGGGTGAAGGGCGCAAGGACGAGAGCGGCGATTTCACCAAAGGTGCAGGGCTGGGCGAGGCGCAGGCCGAAGTCGTGATGGGCTTCATGCAGGCCAAGCGCGAGACCGGGGCCGAGACCGTGGCGCGGCTGCGCGACTTGGTGGCAGGCTCCGAGGTCGGCGTGCAGGGCGTGGATGAGTTGCAACTCATCTCGGACCTGTTGGCAGCGGGCGGCTATGGCCCCGACCGGGTGGAGATCGACCCCTCGGTCGTGCGCGGCCTTGGCTATTACACCGGCCCGGTCTTCGAGGCCGAACTGACCTTCGAGATCAAAGACGAGAAGGGCCGCGCGCGGAACTTCGGCTCGGTCGCCGGCGGCGGACGCTATGACGATCTGGTGAAGCGTTTCACCGGGCAGGAAGTGCCAGCGACCGGCGTCTCCATCGGTGTTGACCGTCTTCTCGCCGCGCTGGCCGCCAAGGGGCGGCTTGAGGCCGAAGCGACAGGCCCCGTCGTCGTTACCGTGATGGACCGCGACCGCATGGCCGATTATCAGGCCATGGTGGCCGAGCTGCGGCAGGCGGGCATCCGGGCGGAGGTTTATCTGGGCAATCCGAAGAACTTCGGCAACCAAATGAAATACGCCGACAAGCGGCAAAGCCCCGTGGTCGTCATCGAAGGCGGTGACGAGAAGGACCGCGGCGTGGTGCAGATCAAGGACATGGTGCTGGGCGCGCAACTGGCGCAAGAGGCCAGCCATGACGAGTGGAAAGAGCGCCCCAACCAATATGAGGTGCCACGCGGCGATCTGATCAAAGCGGTGCGCGATATTTTGGATCGGACAAGCTGATGCCCACACGTTCCGAAACACTGGCGCGCGCGGCCTCCCTGCGCGCGATCTTCGAGGGGCAGGGCGCCGTTCTGGTCGAACCGCCGATCTTGCAACCGGCGGACACGCTGCTGGACCTCTATGGCGAGGATATCCGCGCGCGCGCCTATGTCACCTCGGACGCGCTGCGCGGGGAGCAGATGCTGCGCCCCGATTTCACCGTGCCCGTGGTGCAGATGCATATGGCCCATGGGGCCGAGCCCGCGCGCTATACCTATTCAGGCGAGGTTTTCCGCCGTCAGGAGCACGACCCGAACCGCGCCAATGAGTATATTCAAGTGGGTTTCGAGGTTTTCGACCGCGCCGATCCGGCGGCGGCGGATGCCGAGGTTTTCGCCCTGATCGCCGAGGCGATGCAGGGGCTGCCGGTGCGCCCGGTGACCGGCGACATCGGCGTGCTGATGGCGGCGGTGCAGGGCTTGGGCACATCGCCCGCGCGCAAACAGGCGTTGATGCGTCACATCTGGCGCCCGCGCCGTTTTCGCGCGCTGCTTGACCGTTATGCCGGGCGCAGCCCGGTGCCCGCGGGGCGCAAGGCGCTGCTGGCCGAGGCCGAGGTGACATGCGACGCGCCGATGGTGGGGCTGCGCTCCCGCGCCGAGATCGAAGCCCGCGTCGCGGCCCTGCGCGAGGATGCGCAGACGCCGCCGATCTCCGCGCAGCAGGTCGACCTTTTCGAAGCGCTGTTGGAGGTCAAGGAAACCCTGCCGAACGCGCTGAGCCGCCTGCGCGATCTGGCCGTGGACATGCCCGCCATCGGCGATGCTGTGGCCCGTGTTGCGGCCCGCGCCGATGCGATGCGCACCCGCGGGATCGACACCGACGCGCTGCTCTTTGAGGCCAGCCATGGCCGGTCATCGATGGAATATTACGACGGTTTCGTCTTTGCTTTCCGCGCGGCCTCACGGCCCGATTTGCCCAGCATCGCCACCGGCGGGCGCTATGACGCGCTGACCCGGCGACTGGGGCAGGGCGATGAAATCCCGGCGGTGGGCGGCGTGATGCGCCCCGGCCTGATGCTGGAACTGGAGGCCGGGCAATGACGCTGAAACTGGGTGTGCCGTCCAAGGGGCGGCTGATGGAGAAGACCTTTGAATGGTTCGGCGCGCGGGGCGTCAGCCTGCAACGCACCGGGTCCGACCGCGAATATGCGGGCAAGGTCGAGGGGATCGAGGATGTCTCGCTCGTGCTGCTTTCGGCGGGTGAAATCCCGCGCGAACTCTCGGCGGGGCGGATCCACCTTGGCGTGACTGGCACCGATCTGGTGCAAGAGAAGCTGGCGCTTTGGGATCAGCTGGTCGAGCCGCTGGAAGAGTTGAACTTCGGCCATGCCGACCTGATCATTGCCGTGCCGCAGGCTTGGGTCGATGTCGACACGCTGGATGATCTCGACGCCGCCGCCGCCGCCTTCCGCGCCGAACATGGCTTCCGTCTGCGCATTGCCACCAAGTATCACCGGCTGGTACGGGAATTCCTGCGCACCCATGGCGTGGCCGACTACGCGCTGGTCGACAGCCAAGGCGCGACCGAGGGCACGGTGCTGAACGAGACCGCGGAGGCCATCGCCGATATCACCTCCAGCGGGGAAACCCTGCGCGCCAATCACCTGAAGATCCTCAGCGACGGTTTGATCCTGCAATCGCAGGCGACGCTATGGCGCTCGCGCATGGCGCCCCTGGAGGATCACAGCCGCAAAGCGCTGAAAACCCTGATCGCACAGCTGACCTGACGTAGCGTCACAGCCCCGGGTTTTTCCCTTGCCTTCCATGGCATTGCACCTTCCGAGCCGCTCCCGGCGCGGGGGCGCTTTGCCGCGCGTCTTATCGAAAGACTTGCGAGATGCCGCGCTTCGGATAGGGTGAAAGGGTCAACAGGCCGATACCACAAGCACCGCCAAAAGGGGCAGGGGTCGGGACATAGGGAGGATCCGTCGATGATCGGATGTCACGCGCCCCTTGCGGGGGGCCGCAGCCGTCGCCGCATGGGAGTGAGCGATTGCTGAGGGTTAAAGATTTGCATCTGTCCTTTGGCGGCATCAAGGCGCTGCAGGGGGTGAATTTCGAAGCCAAAGCCGGAGAGATCACCGGGGTGATCGGCCCCAACGGCGCGGGCAAAACCTCACTTTTCAATGCGATTTCAGGGTTTTATAGGCCTGACCGGGGCAGCGTGTCCTTTGAGGGTCAGGATATCACAACGCTCAGCCCCGACAAGCGCGCGGGCCTTGGCCTCGCACGGACTTTTCAGAACATCGCGCTGTTTCGCGGCATGACAGTGCTCGACAATATCAAACTCGGCGGGCACACGCGGCTCAAGACCAATGTCTGGCAGGCGCTGCGCTATTTCGGCGCGGCGCAGAAGGCCGAGCTGGAACTGCGCCGCGAGATCGAGGAGCAGGTGATCGACTTTCTCGAGATCGACCACATCCGCAAATATCCCATCACCATGCTGCCCTATGGTCTGCAAAAGCGGGTCGAACTGGGCCGCGCGCTGGCGATGCGCCCGCGCGTGTTGCTGCTGGACGAGCCGGTGGCCGGTATGAACCGCGAAGAGACCGCCGACATGGCGCGTTTCATCCTCGATGTGCAGGAGCAGTTCGGCACCACGATCCTGCTGGTGGAACATGACATGCATATGGTGATGGACATCTGTAGCCGCATCGTTGTGCTGAACTTCGGCCAGCAGATCGCCAGCGGCACGCCTGAGGAGGTCTCCAACAACCCGGCGGTGATCGAAGCCTATCTGGGGGCCGCGGCATGACGCCGATTTCTTTTAAAGAAATCGGGCCGGAATTTTTGAAAAATTCCGAGGGTAAGGAAAGGGAGGCGCTTTGATGGGGCAGTTCGTGCAATTCGCGATCAACGGGCTGATGGCCGGGGCGATCTACGCGCTGATCGCCGTGGGCATCGTGAGCGTCTACAAGGCCACCAAGGTGGTGAATTTCGCCCATGGCTACCTGATCATGTTCGGGGCCTATTTCTATTTCACCTTCGCCGTGATCGTCCCCGGCCAGCCTTGGGCGCCCGGCTGGCTGGCCTCATGGCAGCCCGGCTGGATGGTCGAGATGCGGGGCGATTTGCCGATGTTCTCACCCGTGGCGGCGGTGCTCGACTGGGTGGCGAACCTGCCGCGCATTCTGCTGGGACTGGCGGGGGCGCTGGTCTGCAACGCGATCCTCGGTCGGGTGATCGAACGCGTGTTGATGCGCCCGCTGATGGGGCAGTCGATCTTTGCCATGATCATGGTGACGGTCGGTCTAATCTCAATCCTGTCGGGCGCGGCGCAGTTGATCTGGACGGCGGATGCCGCAAGCGTGCCCTATATCGCGCCTAACATGCCGATCCGGTTCGAACTGTTCGGCACGATGATTTTCCTCTTCGGTACCGATCTGGTGAATATGGCCGTGGCGCTGCTGCTGTTTGGTGGCATCGTCGCCTTCGTGAAGTTCACCAAGGGCGGCATCGCCATCCGCGCCACCGCCGAGGACCAGTCCACCGCCTATTCCATGGGCATCTGGGTGCCCAAGGTCTTTTCGCGCGCCTGGGTGCTGGCCAGCACCACCGGCGCCATCGCGGGCGCGATCCTCGCCACGCGTAACGGCATCTCGCCGAGCCTCGGGCTTTTTGGCTTCTCGGTTCTGGCGATCGTGCTGATGGGCGGGCTGGATAGCTACGTGGGCGTGCTGATCGCGGCGATGGTGGTGGGCGTGCTGGAGGCGATGACCCAGTGGCAGATGGGCGGCGGCTGGGCCGAGATCGTGCCTTACGTCACCGTGCTGGTGGTGCTGATCTGGCGCCCGCACGGGCTGATGGGGCAAAAGGAGGTCGAGCGGATATGATCAACGCCAATCTGAAGTCCAGCTATGCCGCCGACGAGCGGGTGCTGAACAACCGCTACAAACAGGCCTTCGTCTACGGCTCGATCCTCGCGCTTGTGCTGTTCACGCTGTTCGGCAACGACTACCTCATTCTGATCGCGAGCCAGATGGGCATCCTGCTGATCGCCGTGGTGGGGATCAACATCCTCACGGGCTATACCGGTCTGGTGTCGCTGGGCCATGGCGCCTTCGTCGCCATCGGCGCCTATGCGGTGACGATCTTCGGCAACCTCGGGGCGGGGGTGATCCCGGCGGGGCTGATGCCCTTTGTCTCGGTGCCCTTGGCTGTAGCGCTGGCGGCAGCCGTGGGCGTGCTGGTCGGCCTGCCGAGCCTGCGGGTCAAGGGGCTTTACCTCGCCGTGGCGACGCTGGCGGCGAATTTCATCGTGATCTTTCTAATCGAGGAAGACCTCTTCGCGCCATGGACCGGCGGCATGGTTGGGCTTAACACCAATGTGCCCAACCTGCTGGGATGGGAGCTCGACACCAAGCGCGAGATGTTCGGGCTGATCGCCGTGGTGGGGCTGATCTCGCTGCTGGCGGCGCAGAACCTCATCCGCACCCGGGTGGGGCGCGCCTTCATCGCGATCCGCGACCGGGACTATTCCGCCGAGATCCTCGGCATCTCGCTTCTGCGCTACAAGTTGATGAGCTTTGCTCTCTCGGCGGCCTACTGTGGCCTCGCCGGGGCGCTTTTCGCCTATTTCTACGCCCGTATCCTGCCCGAGCAGTTCGAACTGGCGCTCTCGCTCAACCTCGTGGCGGCGCTGATCATCGGGGGCATGGGGCGCACGATGGGGCCGGTCTTCGGCGTTATCATCGTCGTCATGGTGCCCGAGGTGATCAAGGTGCTCTTCGGCGCGCTCGCCGGGGACAGCGCCGGGGCGGGGCAGCTGCGCGCGCCCCTTCAGCAGATCGCCTTCGGCGTCCTGCTGGTGTTGTTCCTGCTCAAGGAGCCCCTGGGCATCAACCAGATCGTCGACCGCATCCTGCGCGCCACAAACCGTTGGCCGTTTGCGCGCGGGTAATCAAAAGGCCACATCAGGGAGAAGACAGATGACCATGAACCGCCGATCCTTCCTCGCCACCACGGCTGCCGCGACGGCGGCCATCGGCACGCCGATGATCCTGCGCGCCCAGCCCAAGGAATACGTGCTCGGCGCCTCGCTGCCGCTCACCGGGCCCTTCGCCACGGCGGGGCAACTCGTCGCGCCCGCCTTCGCTATGGCCGCGAAACTGTTTAACGATGAGGGCGGCGTGGCGGGCGTGCCCATTCGCTTCGTCACCGAGGATTCCGGCTATGTGCCGCAGAACGCGCTCAATAACTACCAGCGCGCGCTGGCCTCGGAAGGCAAGAACATGATTGGCTATTTCGCCGACAGCACCGGCGCGATGAAGCTGATCGCGCCCGAGTTGAAGGGCGAGAATGCGCGGATCATGGGCTCCACGTCCTTCGCCTCGGAACTGGCCGACCCGGCGACCCACCCCTACCAGTATCTCTCGGGGCCGACCTATCAGAGCCAGTTCGACATCCTGCTGCAGAACATCAAGAACGAGGGCGGGCAGAAGGTGGCCTTCATCTTCTCCAACACCGAGTTCGGGCGCGATCCGATCGAACACGGCCGCAAGACCGCCGAGGAGCTTGGCCTCGAGGTCGTGCTGGAGGAAAGCACCAAGGCCGAGGGCGCGGACATTCCCACCCATGTCACCAAGCTGGCGCAATCCGGCGCGGATCACTGCATCCTGCAGGGCTATGTCACCGGCGTCTGGCCGCAGCTCATCGGCGGCGCGCGGCAATTTGGCCTGCCGGTCAAGTTCAAGGGCACCTTCTGGGGTATGGAGAAGCTCATCGCCGACCGCATCACCGCCGAGGCCGGGCCCTTCCTTGCGGGCTACGAAGGCGTCATGCCTTACCGCTATTTCTACGACCGCGAAGACGCGCCGCGCTACCAGCAGTACGCCGAACTCAGCAAGCAAATGTTCGCGGGCACGCCTCTGGAGAACTACATGTCGACTTGGGCGATCCAGACCATGTGCGGGCTGGAAATCGCCATGAAGGCCTTCCGCGACACCGCCGAGGCCGGGCTGGAACTGACGCCGGACAATATCGCCGAGAAGCTCTCGGGCATCTCAAACTGGGATTCGGGCGGCTTCTTTGGCGGGCCGGTGAGCATGGAGAACAACGCCATCGGGACCGGCCGTGTCTATGGCTACAACCCCGAGGACGGGCTGTTCACGCCGAAATCGGACTGGTTCACGGTGTAAACGAAGGAGGTTCGGGGGCGCTGCCCCCGGACCCCCGAAGTATTTTTTGGCCAAAAAGAGAGAGGGCCCGCGGTGCTGACCATCGAGAACATCGAAGTGACGTATCACCACACGGTGCAGGCGCTGCGCGGGCTGTCGCTTGAGGTGCCGGACGGCAAGATCGTCACGCTTTTGGGCACCAATGGCGCGGGCAAGACCACGACGCTGAAGGCGGCGAGCAACCTGCTGGCGCTTGAGAACGGCGAGGTCGGCGAGGGGCGGATTTCCTTCAAGGGGCAGTCGATCATGTCGATCCAGCCGGACCGATTGGTGCAGCAGGGGTTGTTCCACGTGCGCGAGGGGCGGCGGATCTTCAGCGAGATGACGGTGGAGGACAATCTGATCGCCGCCTCATACGCATTGGACCGGCGGCAGGCGAAACCCGATTACGACAAGGTCTATGCGTTTTTCCCGCGGCTGAAGGAGCGGCGGCGGCAGATCGCGGGCTATCTTTCAGGCGGTGAGCAGCAGATGCTGGCCTTTGGCCGGGCGATGATTGCGCGGCCCGAGTTGATCCTGATGGACGAGCCGTCGCTCGGCCTTGCCCCCAAGGTGGTGGCTGAGATTTTCGACACGATCAAGCGGCTGAACCAAGAGGACGGCACCGCGATCCTGCTGGTGGAGCAGAACGCGGGCGTGGCGTTTTCGGTCGCCGACTACGGCTACATCATGGAAAGCGGCCAGATCGTGATGGAGGGCGATGTCGAAAAACTGCGCGGCGACAAGGACATCCAGTCTTTCTACCTCGGCATGGGCGAAGAGGGCGGTGCGCGGCAGTCCTTCCGTGACGTGAAACACTACAAGCGCCGCAAACGCTGGCTCAGCTAAGGAGGCCCGAGATGGCATTCGACGAGTTCAAGGGCGATTTCGCGCCGCTGGTGCGCATGGTGCACAACCATGCCCAGAACCGCCCCACGGGCGTGGCCATGCGGCAAAAGGAATTCGGCATCTGGAACGAGATCACCTGGGCCGGGCTGCAGGAGATCATGCAGGCCGCCGCCGCGGGGCTTGTCGATCTGGGTCTGAAGGCGGGCGATCATGTCGGCATCCTGAGCGAGAACCGCAGCGAATGGGTGCAGGCGCAGTTCGGCATCAACGCGGCGGCGGGCGTGGTCGTGGGCATGTATCCCACCAGCCCGGCGGCGGAACTGGAGCATCTGATCAACGCCTCGGACAGCACGGTGCTCTTCATCGAGGATCAGGAACAGCTCGACAAGATCAAGGAGTTGGGTGACCGGGTGCCGCAGCTGCGGCAGTTGGTGATCTTCAACCCCAAGGGCACGCGGGGCGAGGATCTGCTGGGGCTGATCAGTTTCGACGACCTGCTTGAGCGGGGCCGGGCGCGGCTATCGGGTCTCGCCGACGACCTGCGGGCGCGGCAAGCGGGGATCGAGCCCGACGACACGGCGATGATGGTCTTTACCTCGGGCTCCACCGGCCTGCCCAAGGCGGCGGAGATTTCCTATGGCAACATCCACGCGGGCGTGGGTGTGGCGCGGGATGTTTTCGGGGACTACCCGCCCGGGACGGATGTGCTGAGCTACCTGCCGTTGTGCCACATCGCGGAACAGGCGGTGACGGTGATCAACGGATTGGCGCAGCAATTCGTGATGAACTTCGGCGAGAGCCTTCGGACCATCACGCTCGACCTGCGGGAGATCGCGCCGCAGGTCTTCTTCGGCGTGCCGCGGATCTGGGAGAAGATGCAGGCGGGCGTCCTGGTGCAGGCGCAGACCGCAGGTAAGATCAAGGGGCCGATGACGCTGATGGCGCTGAAGGGCGCGCAGCGGCGCGGCATGATCCGACGCGACAAATGGAGCGCCGGGGACCGGTTAGCCCACGCCTTTTGGGACGCGCTGATCTACCGTCATATCCGCAGCTATCTCGGCCTCGGTCGGACCAGTTTCGCGATCTCCGCCGCCGCGCCGATCAGCGCCGAGCTCTTAGGTTTCATGCGCGGCATCGGCGTGAATATCCGCGAGGCTTGGGGCATGTCCGAAACCTCGGGCGTGGGCACGATCCAGCGCTCATGGGGCCAATGCGACGGGCGCATCGGCTTTCCGGTCAGCGGGGTGCGCACCAAGATCGCTGAGGATGGCGAGGTGCTGTTCTCGGGCGGGACCATCTTCAAGGGCTATTACAAGAACCCCAAGGCCACCGCCGAGACGCTCCGTGACGGCTGGCTGCACACCGGCGACGTGGGCCGCGAGGAAGCCGACGGTTCGATCACGCTGATCGACCGCAAGAAGGACATCATGATCAACGCGGCGGGCAAGAACCTCGCGCCTGCGCATATCGAGAATGTCATCAAGGCCAGCCCCTTCATCAAGGAGGTGGTCGCCGTGGCCGACAAGCGGCCCTATGTGACAGCACTGGTGCAGATCGACATGGACACGGTCCGGCTCTGGGCCGAGGGGCAGGGGATCGCCTATACCACTTTCCGCTCGCTGGCCGAGCACCCCAAGGTGCAGGAATTGATCGACGCGGAGGTGGCCAAGCAAAACCGCGATTTGGCGCGGGTCGAGCAGGTCAAGAAGGTCTGGCTGATGCGCAAGGAGCTTGACCACGACGACGGCGAGGTGACCGCGACGATGAAGGTGCGCCGGGCCAAGGTCTACGAACTCTATGGGGATCAGATCGAGGGGCTCTACGCCGACTGAAGCTCAGAGCACGCCGATCTCGGCCAGTGCGCGGTTTAATTCCACGGGCAGTTCCGCCTCGGCCTCGCGGCCCTCGGGCAGGTCGGGCGGCGCGTCCTCGGGCTTGAGGTAGCGCCAGCCTTGGAAGGCCCGGCGCAGGCTGTTCTGGGTGCGGATGATCTCGGGGTCGAGCACGATGGCGCAGCGGCGGATGCCGTCGGCGCGGGTGACCTCTTCCAGCCGGACGATGCGCTGGCGGGCTTGGATCACGCCCTTGATGACCCAGTAGATCGAGCCGCCGTTGAGAATTTCGGCCTCGCGCTTGGGCCACATGCGGGTCACATGGCGCGGCAGCCCGTCATGCGTGCGCACGTCCTTGCGCGCCTGCCATTTGGCAAGGCTTTCGACGCCTTCGGTGCCGACCGAAAGCTTTATTAGGTTCGTTTTACCGGTCACATCGCCCCCCAGCGATTCCTTTGGTCCACGCCATATAAGGTAGTTGGATTTCAATCACATGCAAATTCTTGTATGATGGAGGGTAATTTTCCGGTTTTCTCTCAGGCGGAGCCTAGTTAATAAGAGCCCCTGCCACTGACCTCAGGAGTTACCCCATGTCCCGCTTTACCGCCCCGATCGCCGAACAAATCTGGGATATGAAATACCGTTTTAAAGGGGCCGATGGCACCCCGAAGGACGTCACGGTGGAGGACACATGGCGCCGCATCGCCCGCGACCTCGCGCAGGTCGAATCGAAGGCGGACGTTTGGGAAGACAAGTTTTTCAACGCGCTGGAGGATTTCAAATACCTCCCCGCGGGCCGCATCACCGCAGGCGCCGGCACCGCGCGCCGCGTGACGCTGTTCAACTGCTTCGTCATGGGCACCGTGCCCGACAGCATGTCCGGCATCTTCGACATGCTGAAAGAGGCCGCGCTGACCATGCAGCAGGGCGGGGGAATCGGCTATGACTTCTCCACCATCCGCCCGCGCGGCGCGGATGTGCTGGGCGTCTCGGCGGATGCCTCCGGCCCGCTGTCCTTCATGGACGTCTGGGACGCCATGTGCCGCACCATCATGTCCGCAGGCTCGCGCCGCGGCGCGATGATGGCGACCATGCGTTGCGACCATCCGGATGTGGAGGATTTCATCGCCGCCAAGTCCGACCCCGCGCGCCTGCGCATGTTCAACATGTCCGTGCTGGTCACCGACCCCTTCATGGAGGCCGTGAAGGCCGACGGGTCTTGGGACCTCGTCTTTGGCGACAAGGTCTACAAGACCGTGCAGGCGCGCGATCTGTGGAACAAGATCATGCAGGCGACCTATGATTACGCCGAGCCGGGCGTGATCTTCATCGACCGCATCAACGCCGCGAACAACCTGAACTATTGCGAGACCATCGCCGCCACCAACCCCTGTGGTGAGCAGCCGCTGCCGCCCTATGGCGCCTGCCTTCTGGGCTCGATCAACCTTGCCCGTCTGGTTGCCCAGCCTTTCGAGGACGACGCCCATCTCGACCAAAACGCGATGAGCGAGTTGGTCGCCACCGCCGTTCGCATGATGGACAATGTGGTCGATGTGTCGAACTTCCCGCTGCCCGAACAGGCTGCCGAGGCGCAGAACAAGCGCCGCATCGGTCTGGGTGTCACCGGCCTTGCCGATGCGCTGTTGATGGTCGGCCTGCGCTATGGCTCTGATGAGGCGGCGGCGCAGACCGAGGCATGGCTCAAAGCCATCGCCCGCGCCTCCTATCTGGCGAGCGTGGACCTGGCGAAAGAGAAGGGGGCCTTCCCGCTGTTCGATGCTGAGAAATTCCTCGCCTCCGGCACCATGCAGCAGATGGACGATGACGTGCGCGAAGCGATCCGCGAACACGGTATCCGCAACGCGCTTTTGACCTCCATCGCGCCGACCGGGACGATCAGCCTCTACGCGGGCAACGTGTCTTCGGGGATCGAGCCGGTCTTTGCCTATGCCTACACCCGCAAGGTGCTGCAAAAAGACGGCAGCCGGACCGAGGAAGAGGTCGTCGACTACGCCGTGCAGATGTGGCGCGAGCTGAAGGGCGATGCACCGCTGCCCGACTATTTCGTCAACGCCCAGACCCTGCCGCCCGCCGATCACGTCAAGATGCAGGCCGCAGCGCAGAAGTGGATCGACAGTTCGATCTCCAAGACCATCAACTGCCCCGAGGACATCTCTTTTGATGCCTTTAAGGACGTCTACATGCAGGCGTGGGACACAGGCTGCAAAGGCTGCACCACCTATCGCCCCAACGACGTGACCGGTTCGGTTCTGAGCGTCTCTTCCGAGAAGAGCGACAAGGCCCCCGCCGACAGCCCTGATCAGGTCAGCGAAGGCGGCGAGATCGTCTATATGTCCGACCCGCTGGACCGCCCCGCCGAGTTGGAGGGCAACACCTACAAGGTCAAATGGCCCGATAGCGAGCACGCGCTCTACATCACCATCAACGACATCGTGCTGAACGGCCATCGTCGCCCCTTTGAGGTCTTCATCAACTCCAAGAACATGGAGCATTTCGCCTGGACCGTGGCGCTGACGCGCATGGTCTCGGCCGTGTTCCGCCGCGGCGGCGACGTGTCCTTCGTGGTGGAAGAGCTGAAAGCCGTCTTCGACCCGCGCGGCGGGGCTTGGATGCAGGGTAAATACATCCCCTCGATCCTCGCGGCCATCGGCGGCGTGATCGAGCGCCACATGATCGCCACCGGCTTCATCGCTGGCGAGGGCATGGGTCTGAAGACCGACCCGCAGGCGAAGGTCGTCGGCCTCGACGCCCCGCGCGGCAAATCCTGCCCGTCTTGCGGTCAGTTCGACATGCGGATGGTCGAGGGCTGCATGACCTGCGGGAGCTGCGGGCATAGTAAGTGTAGTGGTTAGATGGCTTAGTCCAGTTGCTGATGGAATGACAGGCAATTCAGAGCCATTTTGACCGAATTGCCTTCCACTTTCTCACACTATTTCTTCCACTCCTAGCTAACCTACTGAAATTTATAATGTCTTGAAATGCCGGCCCGAGAGGGTCGGCATCTTTTGTTGATGCATCGCATCTTGGGTGCCGTGGTTGACGTGGATGAGTTTATGTTCTCATAACGTTCTCAGAGATCCGGATCTTCTCGTTTAACCCAAGGCAGCCCATCGCTGTCGAATGTTGGTCGCTGACTTATCGGCGAACCGACCTAGAGAGGACATCAAATGCCCCGTATCAGATTTGCCGGTGTCAGATTCCCTGATCCCGATGCTCCGTCAGTTTTTGACATCGAAGCCCGCCTAAAACGTCACCTGATCAATTTGCGGAAGAAGAGAGGCAAACTCGAAGGAGACGATCATGTTTCTGATCGAGATCGGATAAATATCCGACGGAAGGTAGTCGCCTACAAAGATGCGGTTTTTCGTAGATCCGGCATGGATCATCTAACCGACAAAGACCGTCAGAGGTTGGAAGTATTCCGCCACGGCGTAGAGCTTATTTCAGTCGAAACCGAACACCGTGCAGACGAAATTGCTTCCGCCATCCATTCCGAAATGCCTTGGATGGCAGCTGCAACAGAGACGATTTGGCAGGATATGCGCGCCTCGGTGCGCAACGGTGATCTAGCACCGCGTTTGAGACCTCTGCTCTTAGTGGGGCCACCCGGTATTGGGAAAACCTATTGGGCTCGGTCGTTAGCGCAGCATCTGATGGTGCCGACGTCCGTTATTGAAGCTACCGCTGAACCCGCTTCATTCTCAGTCACTGGGTCCCAGCGTGGTTGGGGATCCGCCGGGCCGGGAAAGCCTTTGGAATCCATCATAGCCAGCGGTGTCGCGAACCCTGTCATTGTCGTCGATGAGGTTGAGAAGGCTGGTACGGTCGAGTCGCTGCGAGGGCAGCGGTTTGATTTATCCGAAGGCCTCTTGCCATTTCTGGAGCGCTCTACCGCCGTGCAATGGCCGTGCCCATATTTCCGCGTCTCCTTTGATATGTCCTGGATTACATGGATCATGACTGCAAACAGCGTGGAGGGGTTGCCAGCACCGTTTCTCAGCCGCTGTCCGCCTTTAAAGTTCCCGTCGCTTTCAGTGAAGCATCTGCTTGGATTTGCGGATCGGTTGGGCGCCGAACGAGACCTACCTGCCGAAGCTGTTGATGCTGTGAAGGAGGTTATCGAGGCGATCAGAGCTCCGCATCTTATAAGCCTACGATCAGTTGCAAGAATGGTGGATTCTGTCGAACAGGCGATCAACCGGCCTCCATTACATTGAGTGCTGGCAGAAACCTCATTCGCTACAACACCCAGCTCAAATCAATCTTTCTAAAGGAGGTGCTTTATGCACTATACTGTTCACCACGGGTTGCACTCGCGAACCCAAGCTTCACCCTTCAATCCAACTGGAACTGAACCATTTCCTTGTAAGGCTGTTAAGGCATCGTCGCGCCACGTTGCGAAAGCTACTAAAGGTATTCTGGCTTCCTGTGGGCAACACCAAGCCTCCTACTTGGTGGCGGGTGCCCGATCAGCACCTCACAGGAGTCTGAGGCTCGGATCGGGAAGATTGAAGGCCACGTCAGGATCAGCGTATAGTCGTTCGGAAAATCTTAGGCTAGGCATGAACGACCACGATGTCCGGAGCCGAGTTGCTGGCGGGCCGCCTCCGCGGCTGAAGCTTCACGCTAAGCACTCGGTGCTGCGAAAGATATCAACTGCCCTTCGGGTCCGAATTGAATTGAGCATGGATGAATTTGGACCGTACATCGTCATCGGCGATGTGACACCAGCCGAAATTCTAATCATTGCGCAGATATTTGAGGATTGAGTATGAACTTTGCCGAAGTGAACGGCGGAAAGCGGTCGTTCGCTGCGACCGCAAGTTCGCTCTTTGGCAATTAGTCAAGTATCAGTTTGTTTAGATATAGGCTCTTAGTGCAGCACGTGGCGTATGTCACAATGCAAACTTGTCATGACTCAATCACCGCGGCGGTGACGATTATCTCGACCCTAAGGTCTGCATCGGCCAGCTTGGCTTCGCCGCATGCGCGCGCCGGGGCAGATCCTCGTGGCACCCAAGCATCCCAAACGGCGTTCATTTCGTCGAAGTCAGCCATGTCGGCCAGCCAGACGATCGCCTGCAATATATGCTCACGCGAAGAACCTGCTTCGCGGAGCAACCTATCGACGCGGCCAAGGCAATCTTCGGTCTGCTCGGCAACGGTGGCACCATCGCCGACCTGTCCGCAGAGATAGACGACCCCATTGTGCTTGACGATTCTACTCATGCGCTGATTGGTCTGGTGGCGTTCGATCATGGTCATATTCTTTCAGCTGTAGGAAGGGCGACCGCATCGGATGAAGCAGTCGTCGCGCGGCGGGTTAGATGGCGCAGATAGCGGCGTTCGATGCTGCGGAAGATCCATGTGATGCAAAGAACGATCAGGAAATAAAGCACAGCGGCGGTGATGAAGCCTTCGTAGGCGAGATAATAGCGCCCGTTAAGCCAGCGCCCGACGCCGAGGATGTCTTGAAGCGTGATCGTGCTGGCAATGACCGATCCGTGCAGCATGAAGATGACCTCGTTTGAATAAGCCGGGATCGCGCGGCGAAAGGCCGAGGGCAGAATGATACGACGCATGCGCGAACGATAGGAATGCCCCGTGGCGATGGCTGCCTCGACCTCGCCCTTGGGCGTATCTGCGATGGCGCCGCGCAGTAGCTCGGTCGTGTAAGCAGCAGTGTTGAGCGTGAAGGCGATGAGTGCGCACCACCAAGCCGACGACAGGATGGGGTCCCAGAGAAAGCTCTGGCGGATCACCTCGAACTGCCCGACGCCGTAGTATATGAGATAGGTCTGCACCAGAAGCGGCGTGCCTCTGAATACATAGGTGTAACCTTGGACGAGCGGGTTAAGGACCGCATGCCCTGAAGCGCGGGCAATCGCCATAGGGATCGACAACAGTCCACCCAGCACAAGCGACAAGAAGGTCAGATTGAGCGTCACCCAGACGCCATAGAGGAAGCGGTCGAAGTTAGCAGCAATGAGGGCAACATCGAGTGGAATATAGGTCAGCACAGTTTCCATGATCACGCCCTCACCACGCCACGGTTGTAATGACGCTCCAGCGCGCGCAGAGCTAAATCGGAGACGCCGGTCAGCAGCAGATAGATAACAAAGGCCGCCGCCATGAAGGTGAAAAGCTGGCCGGTCGAGCGGCCGGCGGTGAAGGCATTGTAAACCAGATCCTGAAGCCCGATGACCGACACCAGCGCCGTGGTCTTGAGCTGCACCAACCAGTTGTTGGTGAAGCCCGGCAGTGCAAAGCGGATCATCTGGGGCCAGATGATATGGCGAAAAATCAGCGATCTGCGCATTCCGCAGCTGATCCCCGCCTCGATCTGGCCACGGGGAATGGCCATGATGGCGCCGCGAAACGTTTCGGTGAAATAGGCGCCGAAGATCACCCCGATGGTGCCCGCACCAGCCGCGAACTGGCTGACCTCCACATAGCCCCAAATCCCGGTTGCCGCGCCGAGATTGTTAAGGGTCACCTGTCCGCCGAAGAACACCAGCAAGATCAGCACCAGATCGGGCACGCCGCGCACGACGGTCGTATAGGCGCCGGCCAGCCGCTGCGCCGCGCGATTGGATGAGAGTTTTGCCCAAGCGCCCAGCAGGCCGAAGATCAGCGCGATCACCAGCGATGTCAACGCCAGCTTGATGGTCATGATCGTGCCGTCGATCAATTGGTCTTGGTAGTCCAAGAGCAGGTTCATCGCGTGTCCTCCGTTGGATCATCAGGGCGGCGCTCTGCCGCCCCAAAGCAAAGCTTGTTCTTCAGGTCATTGCCCTTCAGGGCGACCGCCGTAGATGTCGAAGGGGAAGTATTTGTCGTTTATCTCGGCATAGGTGCCGTTCTCGCGGAGCGCAGTGATGGCCTCGCTGAAGTCTTCACGCAGCTTATCCTCACCCTTGCGCACGGCGATGCCAACGCCTTCACCGTAGCAGTCGACATCGGTGTGATCGCCGCCGAGAAAGGCGTAGTCCGAGCCTTCATCGGAACTCAGGAAGCTTTCCTGCGCGATAAGACTGTCGGACAGCTGTGCATCCACCCGGCCAAGCGCCAAGTCACGAAACACTTCGTCCTGAGAGCCATAGAGCACGATCTCGGCCTCGGGGAACATCTTCTCGGCGTAGCACTGGTGAGTGGCACCGCGCTGGACACCGATGCGCTTGCCGGCCAGTCCATCGGGAGTGCCTTCGAAACCGGCATCCTTCGGGGCAACCAGTCGCGCCGGGGTCTGGTAGTATTTTTCGGAGAAATCGATCTGGCGCTTGCGCTCTTCGGTGATCGACATGGAGGCGACGATGGCATCAAACTTGCGCGCCTTCAGGGCCGGGATCATGCCGTCCCACTCCTGCTCGACCAGCTCGCATTCGCGCTGCATTTCGACGCAGAGCGCTTTGGCAATGTCGATGTCAAAGCCCACCAGCGTGCCATCGGACTCTTTGGAGGAGAACGGAGGGTAGGCCCCCTCGACGCCGATGCGCAGCGTGTCTTGGGCGGCAAGCGGTAAGGCGATGGCGGCCAGTGCGGCGGCCGCGACGGTGCTCAGGATGGTTCTACGAAACATGGTTTGGTCCTCTCTGTGGTTGGTCAGTTCATGCGTGACAAGAACGCTTGAAACTCGGGGGTTTGCGGGTTGGAAAACAGCTCTGCCGGCGGACCCGCTTCGCAGACCTCGCCCTGATGCAGGAACACGGTTCGAGTGGAGACATCGCGGGCAAAGCCCATCTCATGGGTCACCACAAGCATGGTGCGGCCTTCTTCGGCCAGATCCCGCATGACGCCCAAGACCTCGCCAACCAGTTCGGGGTCCAGGGCCGAGGTCGGCTCGTCGAATAACATCACGTCGGGGTCCATCGCCAGCGCCCGGGCGATCGCCACCCGTTGCTGCTGGCCACCGGAAAGATGCGCCGGGTAGTAGTCCGCCCGGTCAGACAGACCTACCTTTGCAAGCAGGGCCTCGGCTTTCCCGCGCGCCTCGGTTTTCGAGATACCTTGAACGTAAAGCGGGCCCTCCATGATGTTGTCCATTACGGTCATATGCGACCAGAGATTGAAGCCCTGAAATACCATCGCCAAACGGGCGCGCATGCCCTCGACCTGCCGCAGGTCTGCCGGGACGATCTCGCCCCGGCGGTTCTTCGTCATGCGCATCTGTTCGCCGCGCAGCCAGACCTCACCGGAATTCGGGGTCTCAAGCAGGTTAATGCAGCGTAGGAACGTGCTCTTTCCTGAACCAGAGGCACCGAGGATCGCGATGACCTCGCCTTTCTGTGCCTCGAGCGAGATACCCTTAATGACCTCGTGGGAGCCGAAGCTCTTGTGCAAATCCTTGATTTTCAGGGCGGCGGGAGCGCTCATGCCGGGTCCTCCTTGATGGGTGAAAGTGCGGCCATTTCGCCCAAGGCGATCGGCTTGATCGGGCTGCGCGCGCGCGGCGGCGTGATCGGGTGGTTGCCCTTCGCTTCGACGCTCAGGAGACCGCGTAGGGTGGCGTCGCACATGCGGCCCTGACAGGGCCCCATGCCGCAACGCAAAGAGGTCTTGATCTGCCGGTGCCCGTGAGGACCTTCGCCTATCGCCTGACGGACAGCGCCGGCGGAAACCTCCTCGCAGCGGCAAACAATCGTGTCGTCTGCCGGGGCGAGGATCTCTGCCGGGGGAGCATAGGCGGCATCAAGAAACGGGCGGATGGCTCGGGCGCGGAACAGGGCGGCTCGCGGGCTCGCCGCACGCTGGTCGCGCGCATCGGCGTCGCATTTGCCAAGCTGACGCAGGATGTTCAGCGCCGTCAGTTCACCCGCCGCCGCGGCGGCTTCCGCCCCTCCGATTCCGGCGCCGTCGCCTGCGGTATGCAGACCGGGTTGATTGGTGGCGCCCCAGCGGTCGCATTCGGGTTGGTAGGCGCCCTGATCCTTGTTCCAGCTGTGCGAAATACCCGCCGCCCGCGTGATATGCGTTCCCGGCACCACCCCTTGGTGGGTCAGCAGCAGGCCGCAGATGAGAGATTGTGCCTCTCCCGCGGCGCGGAAGGAAAAGCGGATATCACCGCTCCTCTCCGCAGTAGCTCGGAAGTCCGAAGCAGCCGTATAGCGCGGCACGCCCGCCCGGCGGATCTTCGCGATCAGGCCCAGTCCCTTCAGCAGGGTCGCCGCCCCGAACATCGCCCGGGGCAAATGCCGCATCGCGCCGAGGAGTCCGCGGGTGGTCTGTGTTTCGACAAGCGCCTGCGGCGCGCAGCCGGCGTCAATCATCTGTGCCGCGACGAGGTAGAGCAACGGTCCCGAGCCTGCGAGCACGGCATTTTGGGGGAGCATGCCGGCGGTTTTCATCAAGATCTGTGCTGCACCAGCGGGCATGACGCCCGGAAGCGTCCAGCCCGGAAAGGGCACCGGACGTTCCTGCGCGCCGGTCGCAAGTAGCACATGAGCCGCCGAGGATGTCTGGCTCGCCCCGCCGCGCGACCACGTAACCCGCGGCCCCTTGTCCACCTTCCAAACGGTCGCGCCTGACAGCAACTTGATGTTCGGATGTTCAAGCGCCTCAACAAGGCCCGCCCCCTGCGCATAGGCCGTGCCGAGCCAACTACGGCGGCCCTGGTTCTGCGCGACGTGGCGGTAAATTTGCCCGCCGGCCTGCGGCTGTTCATCCAGCATCAGCACCCGAAGTCCGCTGCGCGCCGCCACAGCGGCCGCTGACATGCCCGCCGGTCCGGCCCCGATGACGATGAGGTCCACATCAGTCATGTTGGCCGCCGTTCAGGCTGCGCAGACCCAACTGGCGCCGCACTACCATCCCTTCGCGCACCGGCGTCATGCATGCCTGGGTATTAGGCGTGCCATTAACGTTCACGAGGCAGTCGAAACAGATGCCCATCATGCAAAACGCCGTGCGCGGCGCGCCCTGTGCGGTTTGCCGCGTCCAATCTCCCGAATGCGCCAACAGCGCTGCCGCCAGCGTCACACCGGCGGGGGCCGTGACCGGCAGATCGTCAAGGTAAAATTGCACGCAGTCTCCCGTGTCAGGCAGCGTGCGAAAGCGCGAAGCGACGCTCATCGAAAGCCTCCATATCAGGGGTGGGAGATGTGTTCAGAATCCATTCGGCAAGGACGCTGGCGTGCAGAGGTGCGAGCGTGACACCGCTGTGACAGGTCACAAGAAAGGCGCCAGGGTGCGCCGCAGACTTGGCATAGACGGGGTAGCCGTCAGGAGACATTACCCGCAGCGCGCCCCAAGCGCGGACGACCCGCACGCCTTCAAGCGCGGGGAACACGGTCACCGCATGGCGCGCGAGGCCTGCCATGACGTCAAGGCTCTCGCTGTCGTCCATCCCTGTTTCCGCCTTGGTGCCACCGATCTGGATACCACCTTCGTCGACCTGACGGATGGTGCTGGAAAGGAACGGCAACCGATCACCAAGTTTTTCGGTAATCAGGAGCTCGCCACGTTGCGGCCTTACCTGAGTCTCAAACCCGAGCCCCCTGGCCAAAGCGGTTGAGCCAAGTCCGGCGCAGAGCACAACAATCTCGGCCCCAAGGGATTGACCATTCGCCAAGGTAAGCAAGAAGCCACCGTCCGGCTGTGGCGTGATCGTGGAAACTGTCGCGCCCATGGTCACGCATCCGCCCAAGACATGCACGGAACAGCGGAGGGCCCGAAGAAAGCGAAGCGGGTTCACATGTCCGTCACGGGGCGAAAAACTCGCTCCGACGACTTTCGGCCCGATGCCCCCCAATTGACTGCGCAGGTCATCTCCGGTCAGAATTTCAAAGCTGGCACGGTCGTTTAGGTGGGCGGCTTGCTGTTCAAGCTGCGCTGCAAAACCGGCCATCTCGGCTGAATCGGTAAAGAACTCATACCCACCCGACTGATCCAAAGCCACATCAATGCCCGAAAGCTCCTTCAGCTGGCGCGCAAAACCCGGCCAGGCGGCCAGCGCATCCATCGTCCAGTTCGCATAGGGCGCGAAATTCCAGCCCTTGCCCTGTCCCCAGATAAGCCCGAAGTTCCCTTGCGAAGCCCGCGCGTCCCCGTCAGCACCGTCCAGCACCCGCACTCGCCTTCCGGCCGAAAGCAGACCGAGCGCGACAGATAGGCCGACAAGGCCGCCGCCGACGATTGTGATTTCAGGGTCGCTGTGCTGCATGTGATTCCTCCGAGTCCAAGATCGCAGGGTTGATCACATAAGAATAATCGTAATATTTTCATTATTCATTCTCTGAGGTTATATATCACCATGATCGGCCGGCTCACACATCGACAAATTGAAGCCTTCCGCGCTGTGATGGAGACCGGCAAGGTCACCTCCGCCGCGCAGGTGCTTGGGACGACACAGCCCTCTGTCAGCAAGCTTATTGCAGATCTGGAGCATGCGGCCGGTTTCGGTATGTTTGAGCGCCAGGGGCGGCAGGTCGTGCCCACTCCGGAAGCCCGGGCGCTCTATGAAGAGGTCGAGCGATCTTTTGTCGGCATGGCGGAAATTTCACGGGTGATCGAAGATATCCGAGATTTCCGGACAGGTAGCTTGCTCATCGCTGGAATGCCGGCCCTCGCGCTGAAGTTCCTTCCCGATGTTATCGCCGAGTTTATCGCCGAAGAGCCGGGCATCGCCGTGTCACTACGCACGCGCAGTTCCCAAGCGGTGCTACGCCATCTCAGTTCGCAACAGTTCGACCTCGGCTTTGCAGCTCTGGATAATGATCATCCCGCCGTTCTGCGCCGTCCGCTGTTTACGGGGGCAATGCTGGCTGTGCTTCCGCCCGGACATGAGCTTGAACGAAAAACCGTGCTTGAGCCTAAGGACTTCGATCAACGGCCCTTCATCGCACTTGGGGCAGAAATTGGCACACGGTCGGAGACAGATGCCTTTCTATCACTTCGCGACGCCCGCCCCCGGATTGTCGCCGAAGCGCAATTGTCCGCTTCGATTTGCGAGATGGTCGCGGCAGGCGCGGGAGTTTCGATCGTGGAGCCAGTGACTGCGAGACATTTTGCCGAACTCGGACGCTGCGTCGTGCGACCACTGTCACCGGCCCAGCCCTTTCGCTACGATCTGCTGCTTCCCGCGACCCGTCAGCCTTCACGCGTCGCCGGCCAATTCTTGAGGTTGGTGAACGCACGTTTCGAGGCATTTCCTCGCACTCAATTTTAGTCACCTGGGCAATAGGGGTTGCGTTGGCACCCCGCGAATATGAACTCATAAACTTGATCGCTGCACTGCGGCAGCGCATGGTGTACCGAAAGGCCGGTATGGGCCGTCTGTGGCGACGGCCCAGCGGTTTAGATTTCGATAGCTTCGGCGATCACCAGCGCATCTTCAAGCTCGACGCCGAGGTACCTGACAGTGCTGTCCATCTTGGTGTGACCCAACAGCAGTTGGACCGCCCTTAGGTTGCCTGTTTTCTTGTAAATCTGCGTGACTTTCGTTCGCCGCATCGAGTGCGTGCCATAGGCGCTTGCCTCCAGACCAATGGATGTCACCCAGTCACGCACAATGCGCGCGTACTGGCGGGTAGAGATGTGAAGCCGTTAGTGAAAACGCCCAGGCCAGAGGTATTCGGATCCGACCATCAGCGGCTCCCGCATCCATCTTGCCAGCGATGCACGGGTGCCTTCGGAGATTTCGAAGCGCACAGGTTTCTGGGTCTTGCTCTGAAGAACCGACGCGCGTTCCTTGATTTGGCCGGATGCCATAACATCGACCACCCTCATTTTCACCAGATCGCAGCCGCGCAGCTTGCTGTCGATGGCAAGATTGAAGAGGGCCAGATCACGGTGGTTCTCGGCCAATTCCAGCCGCACCCTGATCGCCCAGACGTGTTTGGGCTTGAGCGGCCTTTTCTGGCCGACGATCCGGCCTTTGTTCCAGGCTGGGCGTAAGGCGCGGATGGCCGGTAAGTTTGATGTTTCCATGATGGATCCTCCGATCCACCACGCCCTCCCACATCGACAACCCGACGTTGACAAGACATCATACCATATGATGCTGCGCCGCATCCGAGGTCGGCTTTGAGCCCTTATCCACTGATGCTGCATGATGCATGAATGTCCACTTTTCAGGACATTACTGCTGTTGCTCCGCTCCATCCTATCTGCTTTTGTCGGCCCATGCTGAACGCTGCCATCCTCGCAACAGTCACGCTCGCTGGGGCGATATTGGTTTGGCCCCGTGTTGCCAATTCTATTGTCTGGCGCGCGACAATAACGCCTTTGGCTTCGATTATCGGTAGCGGTTTTCTGGTTCTTGGGCCAATCCTTGATGTTAGTTACGGGGGGTATGCACCGCTGGTCATGGTTGGCCTGTGTATGGTGGCCTATCTATTTGGAAGCGCGATCCGATTTAATATTGCCGACATTGAAACGAGACCTGCCGCATCACGATTGACCGACGGACTTGAAACCATGGCGTCCATCGTGCTTGCGTTCGCGTTCATTGTGTCTGTTGCCTACTACCTCAACCTGTTTGGTGCATTTGGAGTGAGCCTGACGGAGCTTGACGACCAGTTTCACGCGAAGTTACTGACCACGGCGGTCTTCACATTGATTCTCTTCACAGGATTGACCCGAGGCTTTTCAGCGCTTGAACGCATGGAGCAGGTTTCAGTGTGTCTGAAACTGATGATCATCGCGGGTCTTTTGCTCGGCCTCATGGTGCATTTTGGCGAGGCCACAGGCCGAGGTGCATTGCAGTTCGATGCGCCGCGGGTCACCGGATGGGCGAGCCTTACACTGATGGCGGGTTTGATCGTAACTGTTCAAGGTTTCGAAACGTCACGCTACCTTGGATCGACCTACGATGCGCGAATGCGTATCCAGTCGATGCAGTTGGCACAGTGGATATCTACAGTCATTTACTGCATCTACATTGTGCTTCTGACCTATGCGTTCGAAAGTGATCCTCTGTCTTTAGACGAGACGGCGATTATTGATTTGATGCAGATTGTCGCACCGATTTTGCCGCTATTGCTGGTTGTCGCTGCGCTCAGCGCCCAATTCAGCGCAGCAATTGCGGACACCAGCGGGTCGGGTGGCCTGATTACCGAGGTTTCCAAAGGTGCGATTAAGGAGCGTGTGGCGTATGCGCTACTGGTTGGCATTGGGGTCTTGCTGACATGGACCGCAAATATCTTCGAGATAATCAGCTATGCCTCGCGGGCCTTTGCGCTTTATTATGCTCTACAGGCCGGCATCGCGGCTATCCGTGCATGGCGAGGCAATCACCTTGCGAAAGCAACCCTCTTTGGCGGTGTGGCACTGTTAGGCGTTGCAATCGCGGTATTTGGAACACCGGTCGAGTAAAAGCGGACGCTCCACAAAGCGACATCAATGTCGCCTACGTCCCGCCAAGCAGGTCTCAGTGCTCAGTGCGACTAATGGCAGGAACGAGCCCTAAAGCACTCAGTGGTGGGCCGTGTACGACGGTCTACTTTGGTGGATTTCCTGTTTACTGGACATGTGCTTGCCCCGCTGTATTACTGCACCCAAAGGTTGATTTTTACCGGAGATATTAGAATGAAAAGAATTGCGTTGATTGCTGCTTGCTTCTTGTTGGAAGCCTGTAAAACCCAAATTGGTACCGATTTGTTTACCAGCGACCTTGTTGCCGCAACCGAGGCCGAAGCGGTCACTGCGCCCTTGGTGATTGGTATGGAAGCCGGCTCCGAGAAGAAATGCAAGGAAACAGCCGATACTGTTTTGGTGGCTGTCCAATCCCAGTTTGACGGCGCTGAGTTCATCGGTTGTGATTCTGTTGAATTCAAAACATTCGCCCGTTTCCGGGTTCAATCCGACATCGTTGCCTATGACGGGAACGCGCCTAGCATTACAGCGCCGTTTTCGATTGGTGTTCGAAAGGAAGGGGCGGCCTACCATGTGAGCTATCTCACCAACCCCGTTGCCGCGCGCGCCATTTGGGATGCCTTGCCCGAAGAGATGACTAAATACCAAACATACAATTTGGAACCTATCTTGAGCGCCGTTTTGAACAATGATTTGCGTGAAACGGTCAGTATCATCACCGATGATGTGTTTGCCGATGGTGCGCCCGTTCAAGGAACCGCGACGCGTGATTTACCGCGCCGTGATCAAGTCGAATTGACCATGTCCGATGTGACTAATGCCGCATTCGGGACTGTTGCGAACGCGTCTCATATCGCAACGTTCTCTTTAAGTAATTAGCGCCTCGAGGTCGGTTCCGTCCCGCAGTGCCGCCGCTCGCCCTCCGGTTTGACGCTGATTTCGTTTGCAAGTGCAGCGAAGGTCGGCAGTGAGCCCATACCTCCCAATTGCTGCGCGAAGCACAAACGGGTTGGAAGCGCTGAAAGCCGACATCAACCGAGCCGCGAGCATGCCTCAGCTGCCAATTAGCCACCTCAGCTGACACCCCTTGAACCGGCCTTTGGAACTTGTCGCAGCAAGACCAGTGCTCATCTTTGAGGGCTACTGACAACCGAAAAGCTATATAGCAGCCCTAAGAATGCGTCTTGCTCACTCAAGAGTCTGTTTGGTATCCGTTTTTCCAACATCACGCTGAAGCTTGCATATTTGTGCTGAGCTCTCGCTAAATCGTGCTGCTGGAGGGCACTAGAATGGATGAAGTCAGCGGTATCGATCTGGGCATTTTTTTCGACGCAGCGCCGACGGCGCAGATGGTGTTCACGCCGGACCTCCGGATCGTCGCGGCGAACCAACGTTATTGCGCCATGCTGGGCCGCCAGCCCGAAGAACTAATCGGGAACCGGGTTTTCGAGGCCTTCCCAGCTAATCCAGATGATCCGAACTCGGACGCCGAGGCGGAATTGCAGGCCTCGACAGACGCAGTTGTCGCGACTGGAGAGGCACAGGAAATGCCGTTGCGACAGCACGATGTCCAGCAAGCCGACGGTCGCTACGGCACAAGATATTGGCGCATCCTGACCTCACCCGTCTTCGCCGACGCATCCGAGCCGGAACGGGTGACCCACGTGATCCATACAGCAGAAGACGTTACGCGGAGCATTCTGGGGGAGCGCGCTGACGCTGCGAAGCGAAGGGCTGCAATGCGCGGTGCGGAGCTCAGCTACTTCGAGTTCGACCCGGCTTCCGGGAGGCTGACCCGCTCGCCGCAATTGGATGCCCTGTTCGGCTTTGAACCAGGAGAGACTGTCACAACGGCACAGGAGTTCTTTGACCGCATCCATCCCGATGACCATGGGGCGACCATAGCCGAGATTGAGCGCGCCGGTCGCACCATTGGGTCGGACCTGCATCTCGACTACCGGATAATGCGCCCCGACGGAACCGTGCGATGGGCCATTGGGCACGGCGAATCTGTTCGAGATCCGGATACGCAGCATGTCAGGATCGTCGGCATCGTGCTTGACGCGACATCGATCTGCGAACGCGAAGAGAGCCTGCGCGAGGCGGTCCAAGCGCGTGACGTGCTGATCGCAGAGGTTAACCACAGGGTGAAGAACTCTCTCCAGATGGTTGCGAGCATTCTTAACCTGGAGGCATCTGCGACCAAGGACGCGGCCGCGCGCGCATCGCTCAAGGCCGCTACGGCACGCGTGAACGCCGTCGCGGCGATCCATGCCTCGCTCTACGAGGACGAAGACGTCAGTTCGGTCCAGATCGACAGATACTTGGAAAGGTTGAAAGAGCACCTTCACGCTTCGCTTTCAGGTGAAGGCGGGGGTGTCCGGATCACACTCGACGTGGATCCAATCCAGCTTGCAACCGACAAGGCCGTCACGCTGTCTCTGGCGGTGAACGAGCTGGTCACCAACTCGTTCAAGCACGCCTTTGAACCAGATGAAGAAGGCACCGTGACCATCAGTCTGCGGCGTAACGGCGACGACTTAATCACTCTTGAGGTTGCAGACGACGGAACAAACCGGGCTACCGATCGTTCGGACATTAGGCCACCATCGTCAGGTCTCGGTCAGCGTTTGATTGAGGGAATGGCATCGCAACTGGGTGGAACAATCGAGATAGAGAGTAAGAATGGTTGGCGGACAAAAATCCTTTTTCCCGAATGAGGGAACCGCCACTCTGAAAGTTCTCGTGGTTGAAGACAACATCTTCATCGCGCTTGATCTGGAAGGGCAGCTTGATGAAATGGGACATGACGTCGTCGGCATCGCCGCGACTGCGTCAAAGGCGATCCAGATGGCCCGAGATTCCGTTCCTGATCTTGCAATCGTCGATCTTCAGCTTGCCGATGGGAGCCGCGGGCAGGATGTAGCGTTGGTGCTTCGTCGTGAGATGGATATTCCGTCCATCATCGTGAGCGGGAGCCTGCACCAAGTGACCGACGAAGAGAAAGCAGCGATTCGTCCGGACGCAATGCTTTCGAAGCCGCTGCTTTCGGGTGAACTTGGTCGCGCAATCGGAACCGCGAATATCTCAGGTAGCCCCAAGGACGAATGACGGCTATCGCAAACCGCATAAAGCGGACCTTAACAGCCAAAACTCGAACGGCAGCAAAGTCCCGCACTGTGTGATTTGATGCACATCGCGGCGAATGGCGGCTTTCACAAACGCAGGTTTGTGAAACGGATGTAAAATAGGCTCTCAGATAGCGAAGTCGTGCATCTCAGCTCCTGTCTCAATGTAAATTCCGCAAAGGGTGCCAGCGTCAAGGACAAATATTCCTTAACGTAGGATTTGGCACTGAGCCGGAGCAGACCCCCAAGAAGGGGCTCTGCAGACGCTGAGCAACTCGTCGAAAGCAATCCGTTTGAGCTGAATTTTTTAGGGAACGAAGGCTTCGCGGCGAACGTTTACATATTTTAACAAACAGGAAAAGGATATTAATTTCAATTATATAGTTCACCAATAGGATTTTATGTTGATAAGAAAATTTAAGAAGGTTATAGCTGACATCAAGGCTTCGAATGCGAAGCGTCCGAACCGAAAACTGAGTCTGTGGGCTATCGCGGCGCTCATCTTCTGGGCAATCGCACTTTCAAAAGTTTTTGCAGGTCTTGTCTTGTAGTTTTGTGCTCTGCAGCACGTGACTAATTCATTTTCAGAATAGGAGAAAAACACGGTAAGCGGTGTTCCGGTTACACGGTCTAGCAACTGTATCTTCAACTTTCTGGAACGGTCCATTTCTGGCTTGATTTACAGAGGGCGTTGACGATTGTGACGAGCTTTCGAGCGACAGCTGTAATGCTGACCTTGTGTGGCTTTCCTGCGGCCCGCAAACGACCGGCGAAGATTTTCAGGACTGGATTGTGATTGCTGGCGACGAGAGCAGCCTGGAACATGACATGTCGCAGCAGCCGCCGACCGCCTCCAATTGCACGCTTGCCTCGCATCGCCCCGCTGTCATGTGCAATGGGGGCCAAGCCTGTCAGGGCAGCAGCTTGCTCGCCACTGATCTGACCGAGTTCTGGCATTTCTGCAATTAACATTGTGCTGGCAACTGGGCCGATTCCAGGAACGGAACGCAGGATATCGGCAGTCATGGCAAGGCTCGCATCGGCCGCGATGATATCTTCAATCTGAGCTTCGAGCCCGGCAATTTGCCTGTCGAGCAAGCCTTTGAAGTCTTCGTCCATGGCTGCAAACATCTCGGTTGATCCGAGCTTCCCCTGCGCCTTGATCTGCCCAAGAAGGCGTTTTCGGGTTTTAACCAGCTGCGCCCGCTTAGAGGTCAAGGCTCTGAGAAGACGTAACTTTCCATGTGGGAGGGTTCGCCCGGCATCAGGTCTGAAAGCCACGAAACGCGCAATCAGTTCCGCGTCGATCCGGTCGGTTTTGGCCCGTGTGCCCCTGCTCGGGTCGTTTGCGGGAGAGTGTGAAATCCTACGCTAAGCTGACAGCGGTCGTTCGTGCAGCGCGCGGCGAAGGTCGGCTTCGAGCCCAAAGTCACCAATGCTGCGGAGCGAGTGAACGACCGCTTCAGACGTTTCACATGGGCCCAGGCCCGCCATCTGTTCCGTTTCGAAGCGCTGGAACGACCCCGTTGTAACGGTCTAAATGTTCCACTAAGAGGCTTTGTAAGAGCGCAGCCGATCGGGCCGTGGCCTGGAAATAGGTCGGTTTGGACCAGTCGATTCCGATACGCGCCGGTGCAGGTTTGTCCTCGACTTGCGATCCGTCAGGCTTATATTTCCGGCAGATATATCGAGGACACCGGCGTTGGGTAAACAGGTCATCCACATCACACTTGCGGCCTTGTCGTTGATGGCCTCGCCCCTCGGCGCCGAGGATATCGCTTCATCGGCTTGCCCTTATCACACCTCCGACGAGCCGATCCTTGTCTTTCCTATGGGGTTCGAGCGTTTTCTCGATGGTCCCGATGTGCAAGTCGCTGTGCCCGAGGGATACATTCGGCCTTTCGAGCGCAAGCGCTACGCTCGCGACGGCACCGATGGAGCGGCGCGCCTTTTCGTCGAGATACCTTCATTCGCACCGATGTACCTCGCGGACGGGCCATCCTCCTCCTTCAGGCTCGAGACCTCGGTGCCGCAAGAGGATCGGGGCACCATCCTTCTCGGGCCCGGCGTCCCCCTGGAGGAGCATCTTGCAGCGGTGGTGGGCCCGGATGCAGCCGCGTCGGCCATCAAGACGGGCGATCCGTCAGACGGCAGTTCGGCGACGGATATGCCTGACGGCCTACAAGCCGTTCCCGGAGCGCTCCTTGGCCAGACCCTCGTCGCCGTCGAAGACGGGACGGTGACATTCCTCGCGAACTGTCAAGATGGCCGGGTCCCGATCTGCACGGGTCGCGTTACGCGCGACGTCCTCACAGCGCAGCTCACGTTCCGCCGTCTCCATCTGGATGCATGGCGCGATATACGGCAGCGCACGGACGCCCTTCTACGATGCTTCCTCACCAATCAGCCTTCTCCAGCCCTCGAATAGGACCATCACAATGCCCCTCGCGCTGACCTATCGGATAGCTTCTTTGGAACAGGAGCCGGGTATGCGCGACGGCCGAGCCACAATGGATCTCGACGCAGACGGCTTCTTCGCCTTCACGAACGTGAATGGCGAGGTTTTCCTAACCATTGAGGAGTTCAACTTCGCCGATGCGGGCGTCTTCATTGAGGCCGGGCGGGAAGAAGATGCTACTATAGGCACGGGTGGACGCGACCGCATCTTCGGCGACGATGACGCCGACCTGATCGCTGCCGACGCTGGCGACGACATAGTGTTCGGGCGCGGCGGCGCGGACGAGATCAGCGGCGAGGGCGGGCGCGATCGGTTGTTCGGCCAAGACGGAGATGATCGGCTCTTCGGAGATCGAGGCGAAGACGCGCTTTACGGCGGCAAAGGCAACGACCTGCTCTCGGGCGGAGCGGACGACGATCGGCTCTTTGGGCAGAATGGCGGTGACATCGTCGTCGGTGGGCAAGGCGACGACCGGCTCTACGGCCAAGGCGGTGATGATACCTTGCTCGGAGGCTCTGGCGACGACCGCATTTTCGCAGGGTTGGGAAATGACAGCGTGGCGGGTGGAGCGGGTGACGATCGCATCTTCCTCGGCAGCGGAGACGACGTGCTGGTCTTCGCCAACGGCGGTGGAAGGGACCGAGTCTACGGCTTTGGGCAAGGCGATCAGATCGCCTTCGACATCGAGGGCATCGAGACCTTTACCGATGTACTAGCCTTCGCATCGGGCTCACGAGGGCGAACCGAATTTGAGTTCGACGATGTGACTACGCTCACGGTCTACGGACTCGACGCGCACACCCTTACGGAGGATCAGTTCCTCTTCACCTGACTGATACGACGTCGCCGGTTGCACGCAGTCTGGTTCGCTTGGGCATGGCCTATTGAAGCGGACCTTCGTCGCCGATGCAGCGAAAGCCCGCTCCGTCCCGCATTGCTGCCCATGACCGAAACCGCAGCGAAGGTCGAGTCCGAGCCCTACTTTACGGAAGTTCCAGCCAGGTTTCTCAGGGTATCGAGATAAATTCCAAAAGGTCGGCTAAGGAGGATCATAAATACGATAGATGAACTGACGGCCGCGCCGATCTCAGAAATGGACGCGCCTGCCACCACAAGGGTCGCCATATAGACTGGCACTTGAAATGTGGTGAAAGCGATGATGTCACAGAAGACATTGGACATCCTACGTAGCGGTCGAAACTTCAGAAAAAACCAATCCCGCCAAAGTCCAAAGGGCCGCGCCGTAATCATCATGACCGGTATCATAATCATTCGCGCGGTCAAAACCTGTATGGGGTCCATACCAGCGATAAGAAGTTCGCTAAGAGCTGCGATCGCAGTGAAGAATAAAACTGTCCCGGCTGTGTCTACGATATAACTCCTCATAGTGCGGCGATATCCCAAATTCCCGTTTTTGTCGATGCAGTAGAGAATACTGGACGGCCGCTACGTCCCGCTTAGCAGCCATCTGCTCCCCAATTTTGTGCTGAGACGCGGAGAATGTCTCCTCCGAGCCCAAAGTTCCGGACTCGCTGCGCAGTGGCGAATGTCGGTTTCCGGTTCGCACGTCAGCTTTTCCGCCAGATCACTCGGT
>NZ_JBIFFY010000005.1:0-229624 GCF_043558125.1 Sulfitobacter sp. 1A12056
CTTCATCGGAATCTCCTCGTTCATCCTGCCGAGAAAATTCTACTTCCGCATCCCCTTAACATCGGGGGGGATTACCGTCCGGGTTAAACCTTGGTGTTATGAGAATGCCATAATCGCTGTTATTTTCGCCAATCCAAATCTCCGAGTCCGCTGCGGAGGGTCGAGTTCGGACTAACTCGTCATAGTGCCGTAGGTAAGCCCTTTGGAGAAAGAGAAGAAAATAACTCTTTGTGGCCTTAGTTTTGGTCAGAACATCAAAATTTTCTTGCAAGGTAGCCGCGCTGAAAGATGCCCCTCCAGCGGTCCATCCTTCGTTTTCTCGAGCTCGCTTAAACCCGCGCAGGTATTCAGAAATGTATTCATCCGCTGATTTTATTACCTTCTCCTTCAAGTCTATGAACGTAGCGACCTTGCCTCCAATCAGAGCGTTAAATGACAACTGATTGCCGTATCCGCTGTCCGCTGAAACTTGGGGCCACAGCCTCCCTAATTCAGAGGAAATTTCCTTGCACCGTCTATTCCGAGCGGTTTTGTTCGGATCTCTCTTAGCCAACCTACGAAGCTCCCTACTATTGATCTGGGCAACTTGGCGGTTATCCCTCTATGGCACAAGTAGGCTTCGCCTCCAGGACTTAGCTGTGGACGAAGTGCCTGGGGGGGGATCGATCTGCTTAACTATAGTGCGGGTTTTGGCGAGCCTATGAGTCGGATCGCAGTGCCTGTGTGGACGACGCCATTTAACCTACGGAGTAATTCGGCGCATGCAGAGTAGCTGGTCCCCCAGCTTACGAAGATGCCTCTGCTTCGAAGGCTGCCTTTCGGAAGCAGAGGCTGGTGTTGATAGTTTACCGGAGGTGCCGTTTCTCGAGACGCTCGGCGTTGGCTTGATCGATGAACCGCTGCCTTACCTCGATAAACCGCTTTATCTGAACTTGGATTTCCCGGAGCGTTTGCCCCCGGTGCGTGTAGATGGGCACGTTCACTGCACTCCAAAATTCTTCCTCGTTCTCACGCCCTTCCAGACGCCATTCGACCTTCACGTCGACCACTTCGTTCGCAAGAACCAGAGTGATATTTTCAGAGATGACCTCTACAACCGTTAGGTCGCGTCCATCGGTCACTTCGCCGCTCTGGAGCCGTCGGAGACAGCTGCTGAGCGCAGCACCCCGTAGTTCTCCTAATGGCAGGCTATATGTCCTCGACATGAGCTCCGCGAGCTCACGACCGTGGCGGACAGCGAGGATCGCCTTTGCCCTTAGATGGAAGTCGGTCCCGTTTGAACTGATCGGCATTTGCATTCCTCTTTTTCGGGTTGCAGTGCGCCGTATTGGCGCGTCAAGAGAGCTCCGCGACCCGGAACTCTTGATGCGGCTCAAGCCGCAGCTGTCAGGTCATTCCAAAGGGGGTCTTGGGCCTCGGTATCTGCCAAGGCGATCAAGTGCCCGCGGAGGCCATCCGATAGTTCGCAAATTTCCTCCACGATGGGCGAAGCAGGATCGATCTCTCCAAAACACGCAGCCTCGAGGCTGGCGCAATCATCGACACAATCCAGCGACAGAAGGCGGTGCAGCCCGATGAGATCTTGCCGCATCCGCCGTGTAAGATGTGGTGCAGTAAGTATTGCCTCGATCAGGCGAGCGGTGCGCCGGACCGCGGGCCGGCTACCGAGGAGGCCGGCCGCACAAACCAACGCTTTAACATGGCTTTCGAGAAAGCCTTTCAGCGCGGCTTCCGCTCGGAGCGCAGGACAGGTTGTTTGAGTGATGTGAAGGTTCATTTTGGGCATTCCATTTCTCGAGCGACAGCGTTCGGTGCTTGTCAAGAAGACCCCATTGGTTCGGGTCCAGTTATGTCGCTTCTCTCTCAATCTGCTCGGTTGAGCTTGCCCGGCGGCGCGGTCTCGTCTCAGGACCGACCGCCGGCAAGCCAAACAGAGCGCCGCATAAACAGGTTTAGAGCATCGAAATTTCGGAATGATTCGACCTATGGCCTTCGATATCGCGCTCTTCCGACGCGAAAGGTCGATCACATTACCCCTCTATTGTTTCAGTTTGTAATATGGCTTGATCCGCGCCCTGGTTCGTATCGAGGCCTGTTCAGCTACTGGAGACCTGGGTTTTTTTCGTGGGTGCGACAGACGCGCAGGGAACAGGCCCATCCTCCATCAGCCAGGTTTTTTCTCCCCCTCCCCCGCGCCAAACGCGGCGCGCGAGAGCTCCGGCGTGCGGTCGAACACAATGCGGCCCAGCGGATGGACAAGCACGCTCTGTGACTAAGCCCGCTCGCGATGCGGGTGCGTCCGCTCACTGCTCGACTACTTGCCAATCGCTCCCAAATTTCGGCCACCTCGATCTCGAAATTCCCCGTCAACTGGCAGTGCATGTGTCTCGGGTTCGGGCCGCTCTTTGCCGACCCGGGCACGAAGCATAAGCGGAAGACAACATCCCGCGGCAGTTTGGCGGAAAAAACGAAAACTTCCCCGCCAGAGCATCTGGAATTTTCCGACGCCTTTTGGTTGCACGCCATTCAGCTTCCCCCATCGAACCGCAGGGAAACCATTTCGCCGAACCGCACAGGCTCACCCCTATCCGGACGAAAATCCCACCCGTGCGCAAGAAGTCGTTGGCCGAGATCCGCCGGCGCGACTTTTCTGTATCGGTTGGCCGTATCCGCGCGGTTCCACCCCCCCCGGTCGAGGAGTGCCGCCCAATCCGTCGTTTGCGCATAGAACCATGTCGCCCAAGAATGCCGACACGTATAGGGAACGACATCAGGTCCGAGCCCCGCAGCGGCCCGGATTTTCCCGAACGCCGCCGCCATTTGTCCGCCCCGATTTTTCCGGAAGACGTAGGGTTGACCGTTCGGCGTCGGAAAGGCCGGTCCCTCATCGGGAACAGGCCCGATAAGCTCCACCGTGCGGGATGGCAAACGCACGAAGCGGGCTCGGTAGACTGTCTTGGTCCCGGGCAGCCACCACTCCATTGTAGCGGGATTCCAGTGCTTTCCGTCGAGGCCCATGGTCTCGCCGGGGCCCGCGCCAGTGCCCAACATGAAGGCGATCTTGCGCAATGTCTGGCAGTGCGGGTCGCGGAGGCCAGCAACCTTCGGATTTGCCGCGGCCACCAGCAGCCGTTCTGCTTCCTCCGGTGTCAGCCACCGCGTCCGGCGCGTGTCGGGAAGCTTCTGACGCCGGTTACCGGCCGCGAAGTTCAAGACGGCCTTGATTGGCACGCGAAGCTGCCGCCTGACGGTCTCCGGTTTTGCCAGGGGATAGAGCGCACGCGCCGCGCGAGCGATCGCGATTTCGTTTATCTCATCACACTGGGTGTTCTTGCCGAAGTGAGCGACGATCCTCGGAAGAAACCGAGCCTCGCCCCCAGCCTCGATATAGAGGTTTGAAGCTTCCCTGAAGGTCGGAATTTTCTGTTTCGTTGCAGCCTGGGCTGAGCTTCGCCAAGCCTCCGCATAGATTTCTTTTGCGCGCTTCTCGGCGACAGGCTCGAGTTCCTTGTCATGGATTGGCAGGCGCCGTCTGATACGCTTTCCGTCGACCCAAAAGTCGATAATCCAAGTATTTGTTTTTTCCGACCACGTCGGTTTCCAAGGATGTTTTTTCCCCAAGTCTGGCCTCCGTTCGCCTGTTGTGCAAACAAGCTTGGCCGGTGCTCGGGGAGACGAAGCGAATTCCCGATGTTTTTTTTCGCGTTGGTCTACCGGAAGGAAAAATCGCTTCGGATTACCGTCAGTTTTTTCCGCCCCCGGATATATAATTCTCTGACGGAATTTTTACCGAGCGCGGAAAGAACGAACTGGAACCACTTGCTTCTTTGTCGCGATCTCCGCGCCTCAAGATGCGCGTTGTTTTTTCCACGCGCCGCGAGA
The DNA here is from genome assembly GCF_043558125.1 of Sulfitobacter sp. 1A12056. Taxonomy (NCBI): domain Bacteria; kingdom Pseudomonadati; phylum Pseudomonadota; class Alphaproteobacteria; order Rhodobacterales; family Roseobacteraceae; genus Sulfitobacter; species Sulfitobacter sp. 1A12056. The sequence goes on from NZ_JBIFFY010000005.1 coordinate 3,883, forward strand.
ATGGACCTTCCGCTCCAAATCGGAAATTTCCGACCGATCGCCTGGAGCCTTCAATACACCTCCAGAAGCGGAATGGAATTTTCGGGCTTGAACGGCGGACAGCGCAGCGTCAACCTTCTTTAGGTCAGTTAAATCAGGTCGTTGGCGCATTCGTCGACGTCGCCTCCGGGCGGCGGTCAGGAGAAGTTTGCGCGGAAAGGGGCCAAGTGAACAACGGAAACTATGGGATCAAAAGCATAGCGAGAAGCAACCAGGAAGCGCTGCTTTTTGAGTTCAATGCAGATTGCGAGGTGAAATGAGCAAGAAGGATATTGAGGCGTTGAGCTTCGAGGTTCCTCTCGATTGTGCTCAAGCATCCCGCGCACTTGGCGTTTGCGTGCGCACTCTATTCGATATCCTTAAGAAATACAGAACCAAAATAGAAGTCTGCGAAATGCGCGGGCGGAAGCCGGTCTTCTACGAGAAACACATCAACAATATAAGAGAGGTAATGAAATGCGAAAACAAGATGAAGGACAGCCGTGCTGGTATCCATTCTGGAAGGACGGGTCGTGGCGCTACGATTTCCGTGTCGAGGGAGACCGATATCGCCGGTCAACGGGCGTCCGCGATCAGGAAGCGTCTGAAGTAGCCGTTGGAATCGCGAAGGGTGTGCATGACGCGGCGTGGGAACGCGCCTTGGCGGCCTTTCCATCGTTCGAAGAGGCCGCCGAGCTGTATCTTGCCGAGTTCGGCAAGAACCGAAGCTTCGTGCGACGCTTGATCGCCTATTTTGGTCCGCTGACCCGGGTCAACGAGATCGATGCCTTCACGATAAAGCAGTGCAAGGTAGAACTTAGGAAGCCGGGCTGGTCGGACGCGACCACGCGACGACAGGTCACCGTCCCGCTCAAGGCTGTAATTCACAATGCTTGCGGCCTGAGGCCGGAACGGGTGACCGACAATAAGCGCACCCGCATCGTGACCCCGGAGGAGTTCGAGTGTCTGATCGCTGTAGCGCAAGATCCTCCCGAGAACGTGCGCGATCCTGAACGGCGATTGCTGAAGATGCTCGCCTTCCTGATCGGCAGTGGCGCGACGCCGGGGGAAATGTTCTGCGTGCGGGCCGAGGATATCCACCGGACTTCCCGCGAAATCTGGATACGCGGTGAGGAGCCTGGAGGCGGAAAGACTCCATACCGCGCACGATTGGTGCAACTACCCGTTAGGGCATGGGAGCTTATTGGGGAGTTGCCGCAGGAAGGTCGTGTCTTCCTGTCGACGACTGGCAGAGAAATTGTGCCGGATGGGGTGCGTGGCACCACGGTGATCCGGCAATTCCACAAGCTGACCGAGGCCGCAGGACTATCGCAGCCGGACAAAGCTGAGACGCTGGTCTTCTACAGTCTTCGTCACACTTGGGCCACCTGGTTCAGTGCCTTGGTCGGCGACCACGACTTGCTGATCGACAGGGGCGGCTGGGCCGGCGCGGCCATGGCGCGTCGCTACCGCAAGCGCCCGCCCATGGATCTTGGCGAGCGGGTGCTCAAACACGGATGGGACTTTCGGCCATGATGGGAAAGATTTGGGAATCCCAAAAAGGGGAAGTAAAAAAGCCGCTGAATTTCAGCGGCTTACCCGGAGTGTCTGCGGCCTTAGCAGGGGAGCGCCTTCGACCACTCGGCCACGTCTCCGTCGACCCGTTTAGAGAGGTCGCGCCCGAGTGACAAGGCGAAATTCGTGGGAATTTCCGCATTTCTCATAGTTGGTTTCTTTTTAGTTGGTGCGCCCGCCATCATGGGGGGCGGCGGTACGCTTCTGGCAGCGCTGCATCGCAGAAAATGGGATCGCAAGGGTCCCTCATCGCGTCATTTTTCAGCTATTCAACGCGGCTGTAGCAACTTACACAGGAGCGTGAATGACTTGTGAAACAATGCGAGTCACGGCGCAACCCATTGATACTGCTAAACACTTATCCCGTCACGCTTCCCCGACGGCGCACAATCACCCCAGATCGCAGACAATATAGCAACCGCAGCGAAACTTAAACGACCGATGGCCCGTTACTTCACCACAAACGATGACATCGCAATGACGCGATTTAATAAAACCTGAAGGAACACGCTATGAAACTCATCATGACCACCGCCGCCGCCGCTTTGATCTCCACCGCTGCCGTTGCCGACAACTCCACCCGTCACAACGACATTTTCCTCGACACTTCGGTGAACTCCGACGCGAGCGACGTCTATGGCAACAGCGACCGTATGCGGAACCCGCATGCCTCGACCAAGGCGAACGACATCATGCTGAACACCGCCGACACCGACAAGAACCGTGACACCGTGATGAGCACGCGCAACGCCCTGCGCAGCCCCGGCGAAGGCTATGTCTACGGTGGCTTTGGCCCGGGCAACGACAGCAAGTAAGCTGTTGCCCTAACAAACAAAAAGCCCGGCAGCGCGCGCTGCCGGGCTTTTTACGTGGGCGGAGGCCTTGCCCCCTGCCCCGCTGATCAGGTGTTGAACAGAAAGTGCAGCACGTCGCCGTCTTTGACGATATACCCCTTGCCTTCAGCCCGCATCTTGCCCGCTTCTTTTGCAGGGCCCTCACCGCCGAGGCTTACGAAATCATCATAGGCGATGGTCTCGGCACGGATGAAACCCTTTTCGAAATCACCGTGGATGACCCCCGCCGCCTTGGGCGCGGAGGTGCCGGACTTGATGGTCCAAGCGCGCGCCTCCTTGGGGCCGACGGTGAAATAGGTCTCTAGGTGCAAAAGCTCATAGCCTGCGCGGATCAGCCGGTCGAGCCCGGCTTCCTTCAGCCCCATTTCTTCAAGGAACATCTCGGCCTCTTCGGCTTCGAGCTGGCTGATCTCTTCCTCGATCTGGGCTGAGATCACCACATGGGAATTGCCCTGTGCGGCGGCCATCTCGGCGACTTTGGCGGAATGTTCGTTGCCTTCGGCGGCCTCGGATTCGCCCACGTTGCAGACATAGAGCACCGGTTTGGTGGTCAGCAGTTGCAGCATGCGCCAAGCCTTGGCGTCATCTTCATCAACCTCGACCACGCGGGCGGGCTTGCCGTCTTCCAGCGCTTCCAGCGCCATGCGCATCAGACGCTCTTGCTGGACCGCTTCCTTGTCACCGCCGCGCACTTTTCGGACGATGTTTTGAAGGCGTTTTTCGATGCTCTCGATATCAGCGAGCATCAGCTCGGTGTCGATGGTCTCGGCATCGGCCACGGGGTCAACGCGGCCTTCGACATGGGTCACGTCGCCATCTTCAAAACAGCGCAGCACATGGGCGATGGCGTCGACTTCGCGGATGTTGGCGAGGAACTGGTTGCCCAGACCTTCGCCTTTCGACGCGCCTTTCACCAGACCGGCGATGTCGACGAAGGTCATGCGCGTAGGGATGATGCTTTTCGAACTCGCGATCTCGGCCAGCTTGTCGAGCCGCGCGTCGGGCACTGCCACCTCGCCGACATTGGGCTCAATGGTGCAGAACGGAAAATTCGCCGCCTGCGCCGCAGCGGTGCGGGTCAGCGCGTTGAAAAGGGTCGATTTGCCGACGTTCGGCAGTCCGACGATGCCCATTTTGAAACCCATGACGATACCCCTATAAAAGCTGCGCGTGTGTTAGGGGTAAGGGCCGCAAAGCGCAAGGCTCAGCGCGCGCGTCGGTCCTGATGCGCCTGATAGATCAGGATCCAAGCCAGCAGGATGAACATCGGATGCGTCAACCCGCCCGAGAAGATGATCGCGGGCAGCCAGATCAGGAAGACCACGATGGACAGGATGGGCCGTCCGATCAGCAGGATCGACAGCGGCGGCAGGAAAAGGGCGAGTACATAATTCATGGCCCATGAGATAGGAGGCTTTACGCAAAATGGAAGGGCGCGGCGTGCCATAGGCGCCCACGGGAGGCGAATTTTGCCGCCCCCTGCCCCGCGGTGGATTGATTTTCACCGCGACATTCGGCATTGGCGAGGAAAGCACCAAATGAGGCAAGCCACATGACCCGTATCGACGCCAAATTCGAAGACCTCCGCGCCCGCGGCAAAAAGGCGTTTGTCTCTTATGTGATGGCGGGCGACCCGGATTTCGACCGTTCACTGGAAATCGTGCGCGGCCTGCCCGCTGCCGGGGTCGACATCATTGAGCTTGGCCTGCCCTTTACCGATCCGATGGCCGATGGCCCAACGATCCAGCTTGCCGGTCAACGCGCCCTCGAAGGGGGCATGACGCTGAACCGCACGCTGGAAATGGTCCGCGCCTTCCGCGAAAATGACGACACGACCCCGATCGTGCTGATGGGCTATTACAACCCGATCTATTCCATGGGCGTCGAGACTTTCCTGAAAGAGGCCAAAGACGCCGGGATCGACGGGTTGATCGTGGTCGACTTGCCGCCCGAAGAAGACATCGAACTTTGCCTGCCCGCGCAGAACGCCGGGTTGAACTTCATCCGCCTTGCCACCCCCACGACAGACGACAAGCGCCTGCCGCGCGTGGTGCAGAACACCTCCGGCTTCGTCTATTATGTCTCGATCACCGGCATCACCGGCTCGGCCGAGGCGAATGCCGCGGATGTCTCGCCCGAGGTGGCGCGCATCCAAAAGGCCAGCGGCCTGCCCGTCATCGTGGGCTTTGGCGTGAACACGCCCGAGAAAGCCCGCGCCATCGCCGAAGTGGCCGACGGTGTGGTAATCGGCTCGGCCATCGTCAGCCGGATCGCCAATGGTGACAGTGCAGAGGATGTGCTGGGCTTTGTGAAATCACTGGCCGACGGGGCGCATTCAGCGTAACCCCCCTCTCCCTGGGAAACGACCCCAAGCCCGCGCTGCCCCACTGGCCGCGCGGGCTTTTTCGTTGCCGCAGCCTTCCCAATTGCCAAGCCCCCCACCAGTTGCTACCAAAAGTTAACCCATTCAGCACAGGTGGCCCATGCCCGTCATCACCAGCATCGACGATCTCAAACGTATCTACAAACGGCGCGTCCCGCAGATGTTCTACGACTACGCGGAATCGGGCAGCTGGAGCGAGCAGACTTTCCGTGAGAATTGCAGCGACTTTGACCAAATCCGCCTGCGCCAGAGGGTTGCCGTGGATATGTCGGGGCGCAGCACCGCGACGCAGATGATCGGCGAGGACGTGGCCATGCCGGTGGCCCTCGCCCCCGTGGGCCTGACGGGAATGCAATGTGCCGACGGGGAAATCAAAGCCGCGCGCGCAGCCGAAGCCTTTGGCGTGCCCTTTACCCTCTCGACCATGTCGATCAATTCCATCGAAGACGTGGCAGAGGCGACGACGAAACCCTTTTGGTTTCAACTCTATACCATGCGCGATCAGGAATATGTCAGCCGCCTGATCCAGCGCGCGAAGGACGCGAACTGCTCGGCCCTCGTCATCACGCTTGATCTGCAAATCCTCGGACAGCGCCACAAAGACCTGAAGAACGGCCTTTCCGCCCCGCCCAAGCTGACAGTCAAAACACTCGCCAACCTTGCTACCAAATGGGGCTGGGGGCGCGAGATGCTGGGCGCGAAGCGGCGGCATTTCGGCAATATCGTAGGCCATGTGCATGGGGTCACCGACAACGCCGATCTTGGCGCTTGGACGGCGGAACAGTTCGACCCCTCGCTCGATTGGGACAAGATCGCCAAGATCAAAGAACAATGGGGCGGCAAGGTCATCCTAAAGGGCATTCTGGATGCCGAGGATGCGCGCATGGCGCTGAAAGTCGGGGCCGATGCGATCATCGTCAGCAACCACGGCGGGCGGCAGCTCGATGGGGCGCTAAGCTCGATCCGTATGCTGCCAGAGATCCTCGACGCGCTGGGCGACCAGATCGAAGTGCATCTGGATGGCGGCATCCGCTCGGGTCAGGACGTGCTCAAAGCCATGGCGATGGGCGCTAAAGGCACCTACATCGGGCGCGCGTTCATCTATGGGCTGGGCGCGATGGGGCAACAGGGCGTGACCCGCGCGCTGGAGGTAATCCACCGCGAGCTGGACCTGACCATGGCGCTCTGCGGAGAGACGCAAATCGCGAACCTCGGGCGGCACAACCTGCTGATCCCGCGCAACTTCGGCGGTGACTGGCAGGAACGGCCGCGCGATCCGGGCACATGCTGATCTTTCTCAGCCGCAACCTTACCTTTCTCGCCACGCCAAAAACCGGGACCACCGCAGTCGAAATGGCGCTGAAACTCGACGCCGAGATCATCTTTTCGCGGGGGCGCAAACATGTGACTGCCCTGCGTTATCGGCGGCGCGTTCTGCCCTTTTTGCAGGAAACCTTCTCGGCCTCCCCCGAGGCTTTGGCGGTGATGCGCAACCCTGTCGAGCAAATCCGAAGCTGGTATCGCTACCGCAGCCAGCCCCGGCTGGATGGCAAACCGCTCAGCACCAAGGGGCTAAGTTTCGAGGACTTCGCGCTTGAAGTCATTTCAGACACGCCCCCGCCCCGCGCGCAGATCGGCAGCCAGTTTTCCTTTCTGACCTCTGACCATGGCGACCTGCTGGTCGAGCACCTCTTCGCCTATGAACGCCAACCGGCCTTTCGCGATTTTCTGGCCGAAAGACTAGGGCGGGAGGTCAAGCTCAAGCCCAAGAACGTCTCACCCGATCTGCCCGCGCCCCTGTCGCAGGAGGTCGAATCCCGCCTGCGCGCCGCACGCGCCAAGGAGTTCGCCCTCTATGACCGGCTCATGGCGGCGGACGGCTATCTGCGCACGCCGCAGGAATAGCGCCGCCCCCGCCCTTTTGCCCTTTCCAGCCGGGCAAAACCGGTCTATACGCGCGGCTTCACGCGGGAATACAGCCTTGGAGGATTCCCGCCCTAACAAATTTGGAGACTAAAATGGCCGGAGAGATTCCTGATCTTGAAGCCCAGGTACGCGCGGGGACAGGCAAGGGCGCCGCTCGCCAAGCACGTCGTGACGGCATGGTTCCTGGTATCGTATTTGGTGGTGACAAAGAGCCGCTGCCGATCAACATCCCTTTCAACAAGCTGCTGACCAAGCTGCGTGCAGGCCGCTTCAAAGCGACCCTGTTCAACCTCAAGGTTGAAGGCCACGACGACGTTCGTGTGATCTGCCGCGACGTTCAGCGCCACGTCGTCAAAGATCTGCCCACGCACATCGACCTGATGCGCCTCAAGCGGACCACCAAGATCAACCTGTTCATCAACGTCGACGTCAAAGGCGAAGAAGAATGCCCCGGCCTGAAAAAGGGTGGCGTACTCACTCTGGTCCGTCCGGAAGTTGAACTGGTCGTCACCGCCGCGGACATCCCCGAGCATGTGACCGTCGACATCACCGGCCTCGAAATCGGCGACAGCGCGACCATCAGCCGCGTCGACCTGCCCGAAGGTGTGAAACCCACGATCGACCGCGACTTCGTCGTTGCCACGATCTCTGCACCTGCTGGTCTGGCCGCGTCGGATGACGACGATGACGACACGGCAGCGGACGAAGTGCCGACAACCGAAATGGGCCCGCCCGACGGTGAATGATAGCGCGCCGCAAGGCTGTGCTGAAACGGGGTCGCATCACGCGGCCCCGTTTTGCGTTTGGGGCCCGATTTCTTTCAAAGAAATCGCCCCGGAATTTACAAAAATTCCGGCGACCTTGGGGACATTCTCCCGCCCCGCTTGTTAAGATAGGCGAAACCAAAGGAGACCTCGCCCATGAAACTGATCGTCGGCCTCGGCAATCCGGGCGCGAAATATGCCCGCAACCGTCACAACATCGGCTTCATGGCGCTGGACCGCATTGCCGAAGATCACGGGTTTTCCGCGTGGAAGGGCAAGTTTCAGGGCAGCGTCAGCGAGGGGCGTTTCGGCTCTGACCGGGCGGTACTGCTCAAGCCCGAAACCTTTATGAACAACTCCGGCCAATCGGTTCAGGCGGCGATGAAGTTCTACAAGATCGACCCCGCTGATGTGATTGTTTTTCATGACGAATTGGACCTCGCCCCCGGCAAGGTCAAATGCAAGACCGGCGGCGGCCATGCAGGCCACAACGGGCTGCGTTCGATCCACGCGCATATCGGGGCGGACTATGACCGCGTGCGCATGGGCATCGGCCATCCCGGCCATAAGGACGCGGTGGCGGGCTATGTGCTGCGCGACTTCCCGAAAGCCGACGAAGGCTGGCTGGACGATGTGCTGCGCGGCGTCTCAGACGGGGCAGCAGATCTGGCGCGGGGCGATACCGGACGGTTCATGAATGCCGTGGCGCTGCGCGTGGCCCCGCCCCGCTCGGGCACCGGCAGCAAGGGGCCAAAGAAACCGAGCGCGCCCAAGCCCGCCGCCCCCAAGCCCGAACACGAGGCCGAGCCACAATCGCCGCTGCAAAAGCTGATGGACCGCTTTCGCTGAGCGCTTTAGCCTGACGCAATGTCGGGCTGGCCCCCGCCCCCGCGCCGTGGTTCACTGCGTGCCAACAGGGGGGATATCATGCGTACATTCGGAAAATGGCTGGGCCGGGTCTTGCTGGCGCTTTTGCTGGCGGCCATCGTCATCGGTCTTTGGAAGCGGGAAGAGATCGAACGGCTCTTGGCGGTGAACTCTCTCTTCTCCGAAGAGAAGATCGTGCACAACTTCAGCCATATGGACGGCGCTTTCCTCTCCGCCCCCGTTTCGCGCGGAGACGGGCTGACGACCGAGCTTCCCTATGGCCCCGAAACCGAACTGCCCAAGGCGGTGGACGACTGGATCGCGGCCCGTGACGTGACCGCGCTGGTGGTGCTGAAAGACGGTGCCATCGTCTATGAGAACTACTTCAAAGGCACCGGCCCCGAGGACCGCCGCATCAGCTGGTCGGTGGCGAAAAGCTATCTTTCGGCGCTGGTGGGCATCCTTCTGGCGGAGGGCCAGATCGCATCCCTCGACGATCCGGTGACTAAATATGCCCCCAGCCTGAAGGGCAGCGCCTATGACGGGGCCAGTCTGCGCAACGTGCTGCATATGGCCAGCGGCGTCACCTTTGACGAAGATTATCTGGACTACGATTCAGACATCAACCGCATGGGCCGGGTGGTGGCGCTTGGCGGCAGGCTCGACAATTTTACCGCCGAATTGTCCGAGACCTTCACCGCGCCGGGCAGCCAGTGGCAATATGTATCGATCGACACCCATGTGATCGGCATGGTGGTGCGCGGTGCAACCGGGCGCAGCGTGCCAGAAGTGCTGAGCAAAAAGGTCATCGCGCCCCTGGGGCTGGAACATGCGCCCTATTACATCGTCGATGGTTCCGGCACCGCCTTCGTGCTCGGCGGGCTGAACATGACCACGCGCGACTATGCCCGTTTCGGCCAGATGTTCGCCCAAGGTGGGGAATGGAACGGCCAGCAAATCGTGCCCGAAGACTGGGTGACAGAATCAACCAGCCCCACCGCCCCCACCGCCGAGGGGCGCATCGGCTATGGCTACCAATGGTGGATCCCGCAGGGCGCGCCCGAGGGGGAGTATATGGCGCGCGGCATCTATGGGCAGTACATCTATGTCGACAGCGCCCGCGATGTGGTCATTGCCACCAACGCCGCAGACCGCAAATTCCGTGAGGCCGGGGTCGCCGCGAAGAATGTAGAGATTTTCCGCGAGATCGCAGCCTCCGTCTCGGGCGGGACCTGAAGCAGAAAGGGAAGATATGACACCCGACGAGAGCACCAACGTCCTGAACCAACCGCTGGTGATCTGCGGGACGGACCCGGTGACAGGGTTCTTCCGCGACGGCCATTGCAACACCTGCGCACAGGATCAGGGCAGCCATACGGTCTGCGCGGTGATGACGGCGGAGTTTCTGGCCTATTCGAAATATGTCGGCAATGACCTCAGCACCCCGCGCCCCGAGTTTGGCTTTGCCGGGCTGAAGCCGGGCAACGCATGGTGCCTCTGTGCCGCGCGGTTCCTGCAAGCCGCGGATGAGGGCTGCGCCCCGCGGGTGCATCTGGCGGCTACGCATCTACGCGCGCTCGATATCGTGCCGCTGGAGGTGCTGCGCGACCATGCCATCGACCCCAGTGAGGATTAACCATGCGCCTGCGCCTCTTGCCCCTCCTGCTGCTTCTGCCCGTCACCGCTTGGGCGGAAACCACCCTGCGCCCCGTCGATAGCGCCCGGTTGGAGACCTTCGACGCCGCCTTTGGCGTTGCCATGATGCAAGCGCTGAACGGGGGCGACGCGGGGGATGTGGCGATCTTGACCCGCGCCCTCTCCGGGCAGCCTCAGGTCGCATTCTCCGCCGATTTGCAGGGCGATTGGTCTTGCCGCACGATCAAGCTGGGCGGGATCAGCCCGCTTGTGGCCTATAGCCCGTTCAAATGCCGCTTTACCGCCAGCAATCGCGGCTTCACCTTTGAAAAACTCACCGGATCACAGCTTACCAAGGGCGAGATCACCCTGCGCGAAGGCCGCGCGATCTATGCCGGGGTGGGCTATGTCCGGGGCGAAACACCGCCCGATTATGCCGATCTGCCCGAAGATTTCACCTCAGGCGGCAAGGTACAAAGCGACGTGGCCGTGTTCCAGCGGGTCAGCCCCACCCGCGCGCGGCTGTTGTTCCCGTCACCGGCAGTGGAAAGCGATTTCGATATTCTGGAACTGACGCGCTGAGGCGCCACGCCGCCCTTAGGCCGCGTGGCAGAGATGCAGTTTCGACTTGGGACGCGGCATCAGGGAATCGTCCATCAAATCTTCGATAAAGGTGCTGAGAAGCTGGGTCCGCCCGGTCACGCCCGCCTTGCGGTAAATCGCATTGGTCTGCGCCTTCACGGTGCCTTCGGAAGTGCCGCGCATCTCGGCAATATCGCGTGTATTCAAACCCTTAGTCAGGAAAATCGCCACGTCCCGCTCTGCCGGGGTGAGGTGCCATTCGCGAAAGTGTTCTTCGAGCACATCGGCGAATTCCACCGTACAATGACGCAGCGCCGTCTCTGCCCGCTCAGCGCGCTGGATGCTCATCCGCAGTGCCATCCAGCCCAGAACGACCCCGAGAATCAAACCCAAAACCTGAATGCCCTTGTTCGGCCCAATGTCAGCCAGCGGGGTGCCGAAAAGCGTCACGCCGCGCCCCTCCAGTGCAAAAACGAGCACGAAATAGACAGTGGCGTTGAACTGTAGAGCGGCGATAACCCACAGTGCGATCTTTTTCTTATTCTTCATGGTGAAGCCTTGCCTTGGTGTTCGCCGTATTTAACCGCGGCGCACCGAAGTGCAAGGGATGGCGGACATGCGCCTTGATCAACCCTTAGTGATTTGGCACCCGCCCCGGGGGGCGAGTGCGTTTTCTTGAGGCCAGTTTCAGGGTTGCTTGGCTGGCCGGAAGACTGTTTTACCGCAATGCCTTAGCAGGCATCAGGCCGATATCAGCGCGGGAAACGGTTCACTTTCTCGGCGTCTTGCGCGGCGGGGAAGACGGTGACGGTCACGTCGGATGTGTCTTCTGCGCGGAAGGTGCCGTTGTTGAAGATGTCCAGTTTCACATTGTCGACAGCGTCGTTGCGGCTGGAGTAGGAAACGCCTGCATCAGCTTTGTCGTTATAGCCGATTTGCTGGCCTTCCATGCCCTGTGCGAAAGCGGCGGAGCCTGCGGTGGCAAGGATCAGGGCGGTGGTTGCGAGTGTCTTTTTCATGTCGTGTCCTTTCGGGGGAAAGTTAGGGTCGCGCAGGGATCAGCGCGGGAAACGGTTGACCGAAGCGTCGCTCTGCGCGGTCGGGAAGACGGTGATGGTCACGTCGGACAGGTCTTCGGCGCGCAGGATGCCTTCTTTGAAGACTTCCAGCTTGGTCTCGTCCACGGCTTCGCTGCGGCTGGAGTAGGAAACGCCATTGTCGGTCTTGTCGTTATAGCCGATGCGCTGGCCTTCCATGCCTTGAGCGAAAGCAGCGGTGCTTGCGGTGGCGAGGATCAGTGCGGTTGTTGCGAGTGTCTTTTTCATCGTTTTAGCCTTTCGGGGGAGAAAGTTAGGGGGAGGAGCCGTGGCCCGCGTTTAGCGGACGAAACGGCCATCTTCTTGTGCGTCTTGCGTGGTGACGAAGACGGTCGCCGTTGCCTCGGCAGGTGTCTCGGCGCGCAGATCGTCGAAGCTCAGAGCGTCGGAAGTGATGTTGCGTGTCGAATAGGCGGCATCTGCGTTATCTGCGGTATAGCCGACCTGCTGGCCTTCCATGCCCTGTGCGAAAGCGGCGGTGCCTGCTGTGGCAAGGATCAGTGTGGCGGTTGCGAATGCGTTTTTCATGTCGTGTTCCTTTCAGTCCCGGGTTGGGTTGCGAGCCGCTCATCGGTGACGCGGCGTCGTTGGGATGACAGGGAAAAGGGCATTCGAGGGGGGATTGGCTATCTGCCGCGGGTTTAAATCGCCCGATCTAAACCCCTGTAAGAGCCTCATAAACTTTGGTTTACGAAGCAAATCGGGCGCGGAATACGGGGGTAGATTGCCTTAGCGTCAAGCCTGCAAGGGCGAAACGGGGTTTCGCGGGCAGGCGCGCGGGCTGCAAAGAAAGGCTAGCCGGTCTTTTCGCGATGTGAAAGTTTTTTCGCGCTTTTTCGGCAAAGAACTTCGCCCCCTGCCCAAAGTTTATGCGTAAATCACGCGCAGCGGGGCGCCGCATAAAAAACGGGCCCGCGTTTTCACGCGGACCCGTCAAACTCGGCTCGGATTCGGATGGGAATTTAGGCGAATTCACCCATGTCGAAGTCCAATGCGCGGGCAACGGTGAAGATGTCTTTGTCGCCCCGGCCACACATGTTCATCACCAGCAGGTGATCCTTCGGCAGCTCGGGCGCGATCTTCAGCACGTGGGCCAGCGCGTGGCTCGGCTCCAGCGCCGGAATGATCCCTTCAAGCGCGCAGCACAGCTGGAACGCCTCCAGCGCCTCACGGTCGGTGATCGAGACGTATTTCGCGCGACCGATGTCATGCAGCCAGGAATGCTCTGGCCCGATGCCCGGATAGTCGAGCCCGGCAGAGATCGAGAAACCTTCGAGGATTTGCCCGTCATCGTCCTGCAGCAAATAGGTGCGGTTGCCATGCAGCACGCCGGGGCGGCCTCCGGTCAGCGAGGCGCAATGCTCCATCTTCTCGTCCACGCCCTTGCCGCCGGCCTCAACACCGATGATGTTCACCGATTTGTCGTCGAGGAAGGGGTAGAACAGCCCCATCGCGTTGGAGCCCCCGCCGATGGCGGCGATCACCGTGTCGGGCAGACGGCCCTCGGCCTCTTCCATCTGGGTGCGGACTTCCTTGCCGATGATCGACTGGAAGTCGCGAACCATCGCCGGATAGGGGTGCGGCCCGGCCACGGTGCCGATGCAATAGAAGGTGTCGCGCACGTTGGTCACCCAGTCACGCAGCGCGTCGTTCATCGCGTCTTTCAGCGTGCCGCGGCCAGAGGTCACCGGCACCACCTCCGCGCCCAAAAGGCGCATGCGAAAGACGTTGGGGGCCTGACGCTCAACGTCATGGGCGCCCATGTAGACCACGCATTTCAGGCCGAACTTGGCGCAGACCGTCGCCGTGGCCACACCGTGCTGGCCCGCCCCGGTCTCGGCGATGATGCGTTTCTTGCCCATGCGGCGGGCGAGGATGATCTGCCCCAGCACGTTGTTGATCTTATGCGCGCCGGTGTGGTTCAACTCGTCGCGCTTCATATAGACCTTGGCACCGCCCAGATGCTCGGTCAGCCGCTCGGCGTGGTAGAGCGGGCTGGGGCGGCCAACGTAATGGGTCCAGAGGTCGTGCATCTCGGCCCAGAAACTGTCGTCGGTCTTCGCCTTCTCATATTGTTCTTCCAGCTCAAGAATGAGCGGCATCAGCGTTTCCGAGACAAAGCGCCCGCCGAAATCGCCGAAACGGCCCTGTTCGTCGGGGCCGGTCATGAAGCTGTTGAAAAGATCGTTGGCCATTGCGCCTCTCCTAGAATGTCGCGTCAGCCTTACCGCAGCCCGCCCGCCTACGCCACCATGAGTTTCGCCAAGTGGCGGCGGGCGGCAGCGGGGGGCGGCTAGTCGAACAGTTTGAACAACTCGCGTCTGACCGCATTCTCCAACTCATCCTTCACGATATCCTCGGTCGAGCGGTTGTCGTCGGGTGCGATGTTCAATTCTTCCTGTATTTTCTGGCGCACCACATCCTCGGCCCGCTGCTTTTCCTCGGCAAAGTTCAGGTCGATCGCGGCGCGCAGATCGGCCTTGATCTCAGGGTCCGCCCAAGGCCCCCTGATCCGCACCGGCACCGCCAGCCCGCCGCGCGACGCATTGACGCGCAGCGCCTTGGGCGTGACCGTATAGTCCAGCCTCTGCGCCCCCAGATCGACCTGCCCTGCCCCCGTCGCGTTGAAGTTCGGCAGCAGCATCAGCAGATCGTCGTTGCGCAAGACGCCCTTGGCGATCTCGAACGTCGCCTCCACGGAATCGAACACCGTGCTGCCGCCTTCGGCATCGACGGAGCCGAGCAGCGCGTCCAAGTCGATCCCCGCAATCGTGCCGCGCCCCATGGTCAGCGCGCCGGAGCCGCTGAGCGAGCGCATGATCGCGTCAATAGACTGCCCCACCCCGAGGAACGACAGGTCGGCATCGCCCGCCCCGGTAAAGCGCGTCACCCCGGCGGCATCCTCCAGCAGGTCGCGCATCTGCACGTTCTGCGCTTGCAGCCTGCCGCCCACGGACAGGCCATCGCGGTTGTTCATCACAAACTCCCCCGCGACCTTGCCGCCATAGGCGTTCATATCCTGCAGATCAAAGACCATTCGCGCGCGCTCATTGCGCAGCACGGCACGGGTGGGGCCAAGGTCGAGCTGCTCCAGATCGATGCTTTCCGCGCTCAGGGCGATGTTCCCGTCAAAGGCGGCGAGCCAGTCGGCGTTGATCTCTTGCTGGGACCAGCCCTCTGCATCCGCCGTGGTGGTGCTGTCGGCGCCTTTCGTCTCACCGGTTTCCTCGGACAGGGCCGAGAGGTCCAGCGCCCCGGTCCGCAGGTTTGCGGTGATCCGCGGCGTGCCGTTCAGGGCCAGATCGGCCTGCCCGGTCAGGCTGTTGCCGCCCAAATCCACCGCGAGATTGCGCAGCGACAGACGCCGATCCGCCGTCAGGGTCAGCCCGCTTCGCAGATCAACCGACTGCCCCAAGCCGCGCGGCAGATTGATACCGCCCGCGCCAAAGGACGCCAGAAACCTTGCCGTGTCGGCGCTATCAACCCGCAGATCACCGGCGAGCGCACCGTCGAGCGATCCACGCCCATCAAACGAGGCGTCGCCCCCGCCCGCCGTGACCTCCGCGCGCAGCGGTTGCACGCCTCCGTCCAGAAAATCCGCAAAGCCTTCGATCCGCGCGGCAAGCTGCACCGCCTGCCCTGTGGGCGCCATGCTAGCGGTGATATCCGCCGCCCCGCCCCGCTCGGGCCAATCGAGCGCCAGATCGACACCGTCGTAGCGCAGCACATCCGCCCCTTCCGCGTCATAGATCAGCGTGGCATCGGTTACCGTGAGTTTCTGAATGCTTAGTGGCCGCCGGTTAGCGTTCGGCGCGCTCTCGGTTTCCAACCGCGCGCCGCTGGCGCTGTCGGTGAACTGCCAACTCGCCCGCCCATCAAGGCGTTGCTCCAACCGGATCACCGGACTTTGCGCCGCGATATTGGTGATCCGTATCTCACCGCGCAAAAGCGCGCCCGCATCCACCCCAATCGCCGCATTGGCCGCCGTCAGCAGCGCGCCCTTATCGGTCCAATCGGCATTGCCGACCTCAAGCCCGCCCGCCGTCACCCCCAGCACCGGCCAGAGCGTCACGCCCACATCGCCGGTGATCGACACCTCCCGCCCGGTCATCCGGCTGAGTTGGTCACTGGCGATCCGCGCGATCCGCTCACCGGGCAGCAGGAACAGCGCCCCCAGCATGATCACGACGATCAGCAACAGCGCGCCGATGACCCGTATAATCCATCTCATGGCTCTCTCCTCCTGCCCGGCGGCTCTTTCCCCGCTCATCCGCTTGCCTTATAGCGCAAGCCATGAGCACAAACCCACCCAATCTGCGCCCCGACCTCGCCCCGCAGGCGAAGATCAGCGATCCCGCCCGCCCTGGCCAGCCGACCATCGGCATGGTCAGCCTCGGCTGTCCCAAGGCATTGGTCGATTCCGAACGCATCCTGACCCGGCTCCGCGCCGAAGGCTATGGCGTTTCGCCCGATTACGCGGGCGCCGATGCGGTGATCGTAAACACCTGCGGCTTTCTCGACAGCGCCAAGGCCGAAAGCCTCGATGCCATTGGCGAGGCGCTGACGGAAAATGGCAAGGTGATCGTCACCGGCTGTCTGGGGGCCGAGCCCGATTACATCCGCGAACATCACCCCCGCATCCTCGCCGTCACGGGCCCGCATCAATACGAACAGGTGCTCGACGCGGTGCATGGCGCAGTGCCGCCCGCGCCTGATCCTTTCATCGACCTTCTGCCCGCGCAGCAGGTCTCGCTCACCCCACGGCACTACAGCTACCTCAAGATTTCCGAAGGCTGTAACCACAAGTGCAAGTTCTGCATCATCCCCGACATGCGCGGCCGGTTGCAAAGCCGCCCGGCCCATGCCGTGATGCGCGAGGCCGAGCGGCTCGTCGACAATGGCGTGAAGGAACTCTTGGTCATCAGCCAAGACACCTCCGCCTACGGGGTCGACATCAAACATGCCGAAGACCGTGGCCACCGCGCCCATATCACCGATCTGGCGCGGGATCTCGGCTCCCTCGGCGCATGGGTGCGGCTACACTACGTCTACCCCTACCCGCATGTGCGCAAGTTGATCCCGCTGATGGCCGAGGGGCTGGTGCTGCCCTACCTCGACATTCCATTCCAGCACGCGCATCCGGACGTGCTGAAACGCATGGCCCGCCCCGCCGCTGCGTCGAAAACCCTCGACGAGATCGCCGCATGGCGCGACACCTGCCCCGACATCACCCTGCGCTCGACCTTCATCGTCGGCTATCCGGGTGAGACGGAAGCGGAGTTCCAGACCCTGCTCGATTGGCTGGACGAAGCGCAGCTCGACCGGGTCGGCTGCTTCCAATACGAAAACGTCGAAGGCGCGCGGTCGAACGCGCTGCCGGATCATGTGGCGCCCCAGATTAAACAAGACCGTTGGGAGCGCTTCATGGAAAAGGCACAAGCCATTTCAGAGGCCAAGCTCGCCGCCAAGGTCGGCAAACGCCTTGACGTGATCGTGGATGAGATCGACGAAGACGCCGCCACCTGCCGCACCAAATCCGACGCGCCCGAGATCGACGGCAATCTCTTCATCGACGAGGATTTCCAGAACCTCAAAGTCGGCGACATCGTCACCGTCGAAGTCGAAGAGGCGGGCGAATACGATCTTTGGGGACGTCAGACTACCTGACGCCCCCGCGGGTTTCTCTCAGGCGTAAGCGCCCGCCGAATAGGTCAGCTCATAGCTGTGGCTGTAAAGCTCGAAGACGATGCCGAAGGGGTCTTCGACATAGACCATGCGGTAGGGTTTCTCGCCCGGGAAATACTCCCGCACCGGCATCCGCTGCTTGCCCCCCGCCGCGATGATCCGCTCCAGCAGACCTTCGACATCGGGGTCTTGGATCGCGAAGTGGAAGGTGCCGTGGCGCTTATGCTCCAGCTTTTCTTCGGGGGCGTAGTTGCCGGGGAACTCGAAGATTTCGATCCCGATGCCATCCGCTGTCGCCAAATGGGCGATGCGCAGCGATCCCCAACCGGGGCCGAAGACATCGGTGCACATGACGCCGATGGCGGTGTCTTCTTCCACCGCTTCGGTGGGCTGCATCACGACATAGAACCCAAGAACTTCGGAATAGAATTTCACGGCGGCGTCGAGGTCCGGCACGGATAGGCCGATGTGGGAAAAGGTACGGGGGGTGGTCATATGCGGTCTCCTGTTTGCGTTGAGGTTGAGATAGACAGGCGCATCTCACATGTGAAATTATCAAATCTCATCGAAATCATAACGAACTGTTTACCATGCTGAACGCCACCTGGCTTGAGACCTTCACCACTCTTTGCGAGACCGGCCATTTCACCCGCACGGCGCAGCGGCTCAACATGACCCAGCCGGGCGTGTCGCAGCATCTGCGCAAGCTGGAAGACCAGTTGGGACAGCCGCTGATCGCGCGCGATGGCAAAAGTTTCACCCTGACCCCGGCGGGCGAAGCGCTGTTTGAAACCGGCCTTGCCCGCCGCCGCGAAGAGCAGCGCCTGCGCGAACGCATCGCGACCGACCTGCCCGACCGGGGCGTGGTGCATATCGCCTGCTCCGGCAGTTTCGCCATGCTGCTCCAGCCGCTGCTGCTGGCGTGGATGGCCCAAGCGCCCGACCTCTCCCTCCATCTCGAAGCCGCGCCCCAAGCCACAATCCGCGCCGGGCTGCTCGATGGGCGCTTCGATCTGGGCGTGCTGGCCGATGATCCTGCCCACGCAAGGTTAGAGGCCCGGCATCTGGGGCGCGAGGAACTTTGCCTCGTGCTGCCGGTTAATGCATTGGAACGGATAGAAAGTTTTGCCGATCTCGAAAGCCGGGGCTTCATCGCCCACCCCGATGGCTTCGCCTATGCCGACGATCTGCTCCAGCTAAATTTCCCGGACAGCTATCCGGGGGCCGACCGGATGCGCCTGCGTGGCTATGTGAACCAGATCGGCCAGATCCCGGCGGCGGTGGCGCGGGGCGTGGGCTATACGCTTTTGCCCCGCAGCGGGGTCGAAACCTTTGCCGCCAAGGACCGGCTCAGGCTGCTGCCTCTGCCCAAGCGGCGCTGGCATGACCTTTGGCTCGCCTCACGGCGTGGGCGGCCCCTGCCCGCGCGGATGGTGAAGACGGCGGAACTGATCGCAGAGGCGGCAGAACAGCTACGATAGCGGACGCATCACAGATATTGTGGAACAAAACACCCACGATACTAGATATACTATCATGGAAGGGCGAGATTACGGAGAGACTTGAGTATGTTCCCTTTCTGTTCTATATGTAGAACGCAGTAGCAGAGGAATGACCACATGTCTTTTCAACCTCAGTTCCCCGGCATCTTCGACCTTGAGCAGCAAGGTCGCCCGCCCCGTGGCAGCGATAGCGCGCAGCCCAAACAGGCCGACCGCCGCATGCCCGCGACCGAAAAACAGATGCAATACGCCCAGTCCCTCGCCAAGCGAACGGGCGAAGAGCTTCCCAAAGGCATCGAAGCGGATCGCGCGGCGGTGTCGGAATGGATCGACGCCCATAAACCGCAGGCGCTGGAGGGGCCTTTTGCCGCCTACCCTTCCGCCAAACAGGTCGCCTTTGCCGAACGCATCGCGCGGTTGAAACGCCGCGATGTCCCGCAGGAGTGTTTTCGCGACAAGACCCTGATGTCGCGCTGGATCGACGGCAACAAACCGCGCTGATCCACCGGGCTCTGCGCTTTACCTTTCGTCACCCATGGCAGAGGGCGGTTTCGCTGCTACCTTTCTGTCATGGGCTATCCGACCTCCATCGCTGAGACTTTGGCCGACGGCACCGTGCATGTGCTGAGCCTTGGCTTCGCCATTCCCGCCAGCATCCTTTTGATGATCCATGCCGCCGGGCAAGAGGGGCAATTGACCGCAACGGCGATCTACGCAGGCTGCATCCTTGCCTCTTTCACTGCATCTGCCATCTATCACCTTTTGCCCTTCGACCGCAGCCGCGCCTTTCTGGGCCGGGTCGATCATGCGGCGATCTATTTCAAGATCGCGGGCACCTATACGCCGCTGGTGATGGTGATCGGCTCTGGCTTTGCCTATGGCATCCTCGGCGTGGTCTGGGCGCTGGCGGTGATCGGCGCGGTAGCAAAGCTCTGGTTCTGGCGCACCGATGCGCGCGGATCACTCGCGCTCTACCTCGGCATGGGCTGGCTCTCGGTGCTGCTGATCTACCCGATGTGGCACAATCTGCCGGGGGCGGCACTGGCGCTGGTGGCCGCGGGCGGGCTGACCTATTCGGCGGGCACTTTGGTCTATGCCCATCCCGGCATGCGCTATCAAAACGCGATCTGGCATGTCTTCGTGCTGGTCGCCACGGCCTGTTTCTTTGCCGCCATCGCGCTCAGCCTTTAGCCTGCGGGCGCATCCAGATAGGCCCGCACGCAGGTCTGCACATGGCGAAACCGGTCGCCGCCCAGATGTTTGCCGCCGTACCAGCGGGTGACGACGATCAGATGATCGGTCAGCCCTTCCCGCTCCAACATTCGCAGGATCACCATGCCCGCCCCGGACTCGCCATCGTCGCCTTTAAGCGGGCCGCCATCTGACAGCAGCACCGCCCAAGTGTTATGCGTGGCCTTGGCGTAGGATTTCTCGCGTTTGAGGTCTTTCAACGCGGCATCGACCTCGGCCCGGTTGCGCGCAGGGCAGCCCGACACCGCATATTTCGACCCGCGGTCGTTCAGCACCTGCCCCAGTTTGCGCAAACCGTTACAGCCCCGCCATGGTGCGCCGCACGATATCGATCCGGGCGTTATTGGGCGGATGGGTGCCAAGGAAACGGTCACCGGGATCGGGAATGCGGGTAAAAAATTCAGCCCCGCGCAACGGGTTATAGCCCGCCCGCGCGGTGATGATCGTGCCAAGGGCGTCGGCCTCAAGCTCGAAATCCTTGGAATAACGCCGCGCGCCGACCTCTGCGCCCAATTCCTGCGCCGTGCGCACGGCATTGGCATCGCCGCCGCTCAGCGTGGCGAGACCGGCAAAGATCACCGCCCCCGCCATGGCGTTTTGCTGCTGGCGTTCAATATGGCCCGCGATGTGATGCGCGGCCTCATGGCCCAGCACGAAGGCAAGCTCGTCTTCGTTGCGGGCATCGGCGATCAGCGCCAATGTGAACGCCACGATGGGGCGGCCATTTTTATCAAGCGTTTGGAATGCATTGGCCGGTTGGCCGGGGCGGTCGTCGACCACGATATTGAAATCACAGTTCATCCCCGTCGTCCGATTGCGACACTCCCGTTCGGCCACGGGTTCGAGCGTGCGGACCACCTGAACAAAGCTCCGCGCCGCCGCGCTCGCGCTCAGCCGCGGGCTTGTTTGCCCCGTGGTCTGCGGCCTGTCGGCCGGGATTGGGCCTGTTTGGATCGGTGCCACCTCACAGGCAGAAAGCAGGACGATGACGGCAAATGCGCCAAGGGCATTTAACAATTTCACGGCTGATCCTCGCTCGGGGGTCCTTGAGCCACCTGTCTATCATGACGCCCTGCCACCGCCACCCCCGTTCACGGCGATTTGACGCTCATACGGCGGCCTTGCGCTCGCGAGCACAAAGCCTAATGTGCCCTCATGTTTACCATCGAGCATGAATTCGACGCCACCGTCATCACCCTGATCGACGAATCCGACGCGCCCCTGCGCGAGGACGTCACCGTCTCTGCCTTCGCGGGACAAATCACGATCGAGCAGTGGGACGCCCGGACCGACCGTGTGGCCAAGATCACTCTGTCCCCCGCGCAGCTGAGCGATCTGACGGCGGCACTGAACCTGCCCGAGGGCATCTACCGAAGCAATTCCTGAGGATCGTCACATGGCCACCGGCACAGACATCAAGACCTATTTCAACGGCACATGGCATGACGGCGATCTGCCCACCATCAAGGCCGCCGATCACGGCGCATGGCTCGGCACCACCGTTTTCGACGGGGCGCGGCTGTTCGACGGGCTGGCCCCGGACCTCGAGGCGCATTGCGCGCGGATCAACCGCTCGGCCCGCGCGCTGATGATCACCCCCACGGTTGAGACCGAGGATATGATCGAGATGTGCCGCGAAGGGCTGAAAAGCTATTCACGCGATCAGGCCGTCTACATCCGCCCGATGTACTGGGCGCTGGCGGGCGACGAGTTGGGCATCGTGCCGCGCGAAGGTGCCACCGGCTTTGCCATCAGCCTTGAGGCCATTCCCATGGCCCCGCCCGAGGCCGCGACCACCCTCACCCGCACCCGCTTCCGCCGCCCGGTGCTGGAGGATAACGTCGTTAACGCCAAAGCAGGCTGCCTTTACCCCAACAACGCCCGCATGATGGTCGAGGCGCGCGCCAAAGGGTTTGGCAACGCGCTGGTGGCCGATGCCATGGGCAATGTCGCCGAAAGCGCTAGCGCCAATGTCTTCATGGTCAAGGATGGTGAGGTTTTCACCCCCATCCCCAACGGCACCTTCCTTGCCGGGATCACCCGCGCGCGGCATATGTCGAACATGCGCGAGGCCGGGATGAAGGTGCATGAGACCGTCCTCAGCTTTGTCGATTTCCACGCCGCCGATGAGGTCTTTCTGTCGGGCAATATGATGAAGGTCACGCCTGTCAGCGCCTTTGACGAGACGCAATATGGCACCGGGGACAACCAGAACCCGGTCACGCGCCGGGTGCGTGAAATGTATTGGGATTGGGCCGCAAGTCAGCGCGGCTGAAGGCCCGGACGGCAGCGGCGCGCGAAAGCAATTGCCAGCGCCGCCCGCCCGCGCCATGATCGCACCGCACCGGGAGGAGGTGCGGAGAGAGGGTTTGATGCGGAAATTCCTAGTGGTGCTGGACGATAGCACCGAATGTTTGAATGCCATGCGTTTCGCCGCCCTGCGCGCGGCGCGCACCGGCGGCGGCGTGGCGGTCCTGTCGGTGATCCCACCCGAAGAGTTCAACCATTGGATCGGCGTTGGCGACCTGATGCGCGAAGAGGCCCGCGAACGGATCGAGGTGCATTTCGAGGTTTTCGCCAAATGGATGCGCGACAAACAGGGCGTCGATCCTGAGCTGATCATCCGCGAGGGCGAACCCACGGATGAGATCATCCAGCAGCTGTCCGACGACCCCGACATCGGCGTTCTGGTTCTCGGCGCCAGCGGTGACCGCAAGAAAGGCCCCGGCCCGCTGGTCACGCAATTGTCGCGCTCTGCCGGTGCCCTGCCCGTGCCGATCACCATCGTGCCCGGCGATCTGAGCAAGGAACGGCTCGAAGCGATCACCTAAGCGCTCTGCCGCCCGCCCAATGCCCGGCGCCGCAATTTAGAACGGTTCTAAACCTTGACTTGCCGCCCGCGCAGGCGCATATCAGGAGCCACGCCGAAAGCGAGGTACACCCATGTTCATCCAGACCGAATCCACTCCGAACCCCGCAACGCTCAAGTTCCTGCCGGGTCAGACCGTGCTGGAGATGGGCACCGCTGATTTCCCCTCCCCCGAAGCCGGGGCAACCTCCCCGCTGGCCCAACGGCTCTTTGCGGTCGAGGGCGTGACCGGCGTGTTCTTCGGCACCGATTTCGTCACCGTGACCAAGCAAGACGCGGTGGAATGGGACCATGTGAAACCCGCCCTGCTCGGCGCCATCATGGAGCATTTCCAGTCCGGTGAGCCGGTCATGGCCTCTGACCACCAGCCCACATCCGGCCACGCCGCGCATGAGGGCGAAGACGGCGAAATCGTCGGCCAGATCAAAGAGTTGCTCGACAGCCGCGTGCGCCCCGCCGTGGCCCAAGACGGCGGCGATATCACCTTCCACGGCTTTGAGCGTGGCGTCGTCTATCTGCACATGCAGGGTGCCTGCGCCGGTTGCCCCTCTTCGACCCTGACGTTGAAAATGGGCATCGAGAACCTGCTGCGCCACTACATCCCCGAGGTCACAGAGGTGCGCCCGGTTGCCTGAGCATGGCGCGAGCGGGCCGCTGATTCTGGCCTTTGACACATCGGCCGCGCATTGCGCGGCCGCTTTGCTGTCGGGCGACCGGATCTTGGCCTCCCGCACCGAGCCGATGACTAAGGGTCAGGCCGAGCGGATCATGGTCCTTTGCGCTAAATTGCTGAGCGAGGCCGGGCTGGCCTATGCCGACCTCACCGCGCTTGGCGTCGGCATCGGACCGGGCAATTTCACCGGTATCCGCATCGCCGTCTCCGCCGCGCGCGGGCTGGCGCTTGGCCTTGGCATTCCAGCGGTCGGGGTCGATGCCTTTGACGCGCTGCGCGAAGGCCATGATGGCCCCTGCGCCTGTGCGGTGGATGCCCGCCGTGATCAGGTTTTCTTGCAAGGCTTTGACAACCCCGGCATCTCCGAGCCGGCACTACAGGACGCCGCCGCCCTCCCGGCCTTCACCGGCCCGCTGATCGGCGCGGGCGGAGAGCCGCCAGCGATGCCGGTGGCCGAAGCCATCGCCCGCATCGCTGCGCGCCGCTTTGCCAGCAATCCGCCGCGCCCTGCGCCGCTTTACCTGCGCCCCGCCGATGCCGCCCCCGCCCGCGACGCGGCACCGGTGCTGCTGCCGTGACACCGGCGGCCCTCGCCGCGCTCCATGCTGCGGCCTTCACCCAAGACAGGCCGTGGCAAGAGGCGGAGTTCGCAAGCCTGCTCGACAGCCCCTTCGTGCAGCTTTTCCCCCGCCCCGGCGGCTTTGCCCTGACCCGCACCATCGCGGGCGAATCCGAATTGCTGACGCTAGCCGTGGACCCCGCGCAGCAACGTCGGGGGCTGGGCCGGGCCCTGCTGCGCGACTGGCTGGCGGCCCTGCCCGCCGACTGCGAAAGTGCCTTTCTCGAAGTCGCTGCCGATAATCTGCCTGCCCGCGCGCTCTATGATGATCAAGGCTTTGCCCAAATCGCCACCCGCCGTGCCTATTACGCGCGCAGCGGCGTCCCACCTGTGGATGCCTGCATCCTGCAACGCGTCTTGACCCATGGTCACGCTGGCGATCCGGGCGGCTTGCCCTCAAAAAGCGGTTGACCCTACCCCCCGCCTGCGCCCTAGATTATACCTGATCACACGATCCACAAACGCCGTGGCGGCAGCATCTGATTGACCGCCCGACACCACAAACCGGGAGACACCAAATGACCCTCATGACGAAATTCCTCGGCGCTGCTGCGGGCCTCGCGCTCACCGCGGGCGCGGCAGCCGCTGAACCGGCGCTGATCTTCGACCTCGGCGGTAAGTTCGACAAAAGCTTCAACGAAGCGGCCTTCAACGGTGCCTCCCGCTGGGCCGAAGAAACCGGCGGCAAATTCGCCGAGATCGAAATGCAGTCCGAAGCGCAGCGCGAGCAGGCCCTGCGCCGCTTTGCCGAATCCGGTGCCAACCCGATCATCACCATGGGTTTCGCCATGGCCGATCCGCTGGCGACCGTGGCGCCCGACTATCCCGACACGAAATTCGCAGTGATCGACGTCAACTGGCTCGACCTGCCCAACGTGCGCCAGGTCAGCTTTGCCGAGCATGAAGGCTCCTACCTCGTCGGCGTCATGGCCGCGATGGCATCCGAGACCGGCACCGTCGGTTTCGTCGGTGGCATGGACGTGCCGCTGATCCGTCACTTCGGCTGCGGCTATGCGCAGGGCGTCAAGGCGACCAATCCCGACGCCAAGGTCATCGCCAACATGACCGGCACGACACCCGCTGCCTGGAACGACCCGGTGAAAGGCTCCGAGATCACCAAGGCGCAGATCAACCAAGGCGCTGACGTGGTTTATGCCGCGGCCGGTGGCACCGGTGTGGGCGTGCTGCAGACCGCCGCTGACGAGGGCATCCTGTCGATCGGCGTGGACAGCAACCAGAACCACCTGCACCCGGGCAAGGTGCTGACTTCCATGCTGAAACGCGTCGATGTCGCCGTCTATGACGCGATGATGGCGGGCGAAGACCTTGAAGTCGGCGAAGTCGTGACCCTTGGCCTTGCCGAAGAAGGTGTTGGCGTTGCCATCGACGAACATAACCAAGATCTCGTGACCGAAGAGATGAAGGCCGCTGTCGACGAAGCGCGCCAGAAGATCATCGACGGCGAGATCAAAGTGGTCTCCTACTACGAGAACGACAGCTGCCCGGCACTGGACTTCTGAGCCCGATTTATCCACAATCGACCCCCGGGGCCGCGCCGATCATCGGCGCGGCCCCTTTTAAAACCCCACAGCGTGACCGGGGCAGCGATGGACCAACGCCAGATCAAGGGCTGCAACGCCCGCAGGACCTTTTGACATGACCGATACCGCCCCCGCGATCGAACTCAAGGGCATCTCCAAGGCCTTCGGCCCGGTACAGGCCAACAAAGATATCTCGATCCGCGTCATGCCGGGCACGATCCACGGCATCATCGGCGAGAACGGCGCCGGCAAATCGACGCTGATGTCGATCCTCTACGGCTTTTACAAGGCCGATGCGGGCGAGATCTTCATCGGTGGCCGCAAGACCGAGATCCCCGACAGTCAAGCCGCCATCGCCGCAGGCATCGGAATGGTGTTCCAGCACTTCAAGCTGGTCGAGAACTTCACCGTTCTGGAAAACATCATTCTCGGTGCTGAGGATGGCCGCCTCTTGAAGCCCTCGCTGTCGAAGGCGCGCAAGACGCTGATCGAACTGTCGAAGGACTACGGCCTGAACGTCGACCCCGACGCACAGATCCAAGACATCGGCGTGGGCATGCAGCAGCGTGTGGAGATCCTGAAAGCGCTCTACCGGCAGGCCGATATCCTCATCCTCGACGAGCCCACCGGCGTGCTGACCCCCGCCGAGGCCGACCAGCTCTTCCGCATTCTCGGGCGTCTGCGCTCCGAGGGCAAAACCATCATCCTGATCACCCACAAGCTGCGCGAGATCATGGAGATCACCGACACCGTGTCGGTCATGCGCCGCGGCCAGATGACCGCCACCGTGAAAACCGCCGAGACCTCGCCGCAGGAACTGGCCGAGCTGATGGTCGGGCGCAAGGTGCTCTTGCGCGTCAACAAAGAGCCCGCCACCCCGGGCGAGGTGATCCTCGACATCAAGGGGCTGCGCGTCGTCGACGACAAAGGTGTCGAGCGGCTGCGCGGGATCGACCTTCAGATTCGCGCGGGCGAAGTGCTGGGCCTCGCGGGCGTTGCGGGCAACGGCCAGTCGGAACTCTTGGAAGTGCTGGGCGGCTATGCCGACGGCACCGGCAACGTTACGCTCAACGGCACCCCGCTGGACCTCTCGGGCAAGAAAAGCGACGGCCAGTCGCGCCGCGCGCGCGGCGTGGCCCATGTGCCCGAAGACCGCCAGCGCGAAGGTCTGATCATGGATTTCCAGGCGTGGGAGAACAACGTCTTCGGCTACCACCACGACGACCGCTTCAACAGCGGCATGCTGATGGATCACGCCGCGATCCGCGCCGATGCCGAAGACAAAATGGCGCGTTTCGACGTGCGCCCGCCAGACCCGACGCTGGCGGCCAAGAACTTCTCGGGCGGCAACCAGCAGAAAATCGTTCTGGCGCGCGAGATCGAGCGCAACCCAGACCTGCTGCTGATCGGCCAGCCCACGCGCGGCGTCGACATCGGCGCGATCGAATTCATCCACGAGCAGATCATTGCTCTGCGCGATCAGGGCAAGGCGATCCTGCTGGTCTCGGTGGAACTGGAAGAAATCCTCGCCCTGTCGGACCGCATCGCGGTGATGTTCGACGGGCAAATCATGGGCGAACGCGCCGCCGATCAGACCGACGAAAAGGAGCTTGGGCTGCTCATGGCAGGCATCACCGACACCGAGAACGAACATAGCGTGGCCGAAGTCGAGGCCAATCTCGCCCGCGCCGGCGGCGACGCGCGCAAGGAGGTCTGAGATGGACGTGATGCCAAAATGGGCCGAGGTGATCCTCGTGCCGCTGATCTCGTTGCTGCTGGCCGCCGTCCTCTCGGCGCTGGTGATCCTGTCGATCGGCGAGGACCCGATTGCGGCCGTTAACCTCATGGTCAAGGGTGCGCTCGGCTCGACCTATGGCTGGGGCTACACGCTTTACTACGCCACCAACTTCATCTTCACCGGCCTTGCCGTCGCCGTGGCCTTTCACGCGCGGCTGTTCAACATCGGTGGCGAGGGTCAGGCGATGCTGGGCGGCCTTGGCGTGGCGCTGGCCGCGCTCTACATCCCGTGGCCGCATTGGACGCTGGCACTGATCGGCTGTGGCGTCATGGCCGGTCTTCTGGGCGCGGTCTGGGCCGCGATCCCCGGCTGGCTGCAGGCCAAGCGCGGCTCCCACGTCGTGATCACCACGATCATGTTCAACTTCATCGCCGCGGCGCTGCTGAACTACGTGCTGGTCAACGTCATGCGCCCGCCGGGCAGCATGGACCCGGCCAGCGCCCGCTTCCCGGAGGCCGTGCATCTGCCGACCCTGCACGAGTTGCTTGCCCCCCTTGGCATCGCCTTCTCCAAATCCGCCCCCGCCAACGTCTCGCTGCTGGTGGCCGTCGGCGCCTGCGTGGCGATCTGGTTGCTGATCTGGCGCACCCGTCTGGGCTATGAAATCCGCGCCTACGGCCATTCGCAGCCGGCGGCGAAATATGCCGGCATCTCGCCCGTGCGCATCACCATGATCACCATGATCATCTCGGGCGCGCTGGCAGGGCTGATGGCGATCAACAACGTCATGGGCGAAAGCGAACGTCTGGTGCTGAACGCGACCGAGGGCGCGGGCTTCATCGGCATCGCCGTGGCGCTGATGGGCCGCTCGCACCCGGTGGGCGTCTTCTTTGCCGCGCTCCTGTTCGGCTTCCTCTACCAAGGCGGCGCGGAACTGGCGCTCTGGACCTCGATCCCGCGCGAGTTGATCGTCGTGATCCAAGCGCTCGTGATCCTCTTCACCGGGGCGCTCGACAATATGGTGCGGATGCCGCTGGAGCGTCTCTTCCTGATGTTCCGCCGCCCCGGCCCGCCCAAACCCGGCCCCCGAAGCGCCCAGTCGGAGAGCGCGGAATGAGCCCCTATACCCCCCTGAGAAAGCGGGTCTGACCTATGGACTACATCACGCTCATCCAATTGCTCGACAGCACCGTGCGGCTGGCCACGCCGCTGCTTCTGGCCTGTCTTGCCGGTCTCTTCTCCGAACGCGCGGGCGTCTTCGACATCGGGCTCGAGGGCAAGATGCTGGCCGCGGCCTTCTTCTCGGCGGCGCTTGCGTCGATCACCGGCTCGGTTTGGATCGGTCTGGCGGCGGGCATCGCCTCCTCGCTGGCGCTCAGCGCCGTGCATGGCCTTGCCTCGATCACCTTCCGCGGCAACCAGCTCATTTCCGGCGTGGCGATCAACTTCCTCGCCGCCGGCATGACCGTGCTGATCGCGCAGGACTGGTTCGCCCAAGGCGGCCGCACCCCCTCGCTCTTCGGCGGCGCGCGGTTCGAGCCGATCACCCTGCCCTTCGCTGAGTCGATGGAGAGCGTGCCGGTCATCGGCCCGCTTTACGAAGAGCTGATCTCTGGCCATTCGATCCTCGTCTATGCCGCCTTCCTCGCCGTGCCGCTGACTTGGTGGATCCTGTTCCGCACCCGCTTCGGCCTGCGCCTGCGCGCGGTGGGCGAGAACCCCGCTGCCGTCGACACCGCAGGTGTCTCGGTCGTGGGTCTGCGCTATGCAGCTGTCGGCATCGCCGGGCTGCTCTGCGGCGTGGCGGGCGCCTACCTCAGCACCGCGCTGCAGGCGGGTTTCGTCAAGGACATGTCGGCGGGCCGCGGCTTCATCGCGCTGGCCGCGCTGATCTTCGCCAAGTGGCGTCCGTGGTACGCCCTTTGGGCCACCCTGCTCTTCGGCCTCTTCGGCGCGCTGGAGACCCGACCGGACGTGATCCAGTCGGTCATCGGCATCAAGGTGCAGGGCCAGCTTCTGGGCGCCCTGCCCTACCTGATGACCGTGGTGATCCTCGCCGGTTTTGTCGGAAAAGCGATCCCGCCGCGCGCGGGTGGCGAGCCCTATGTGAAAGAACGCTGACACTTCCTTCCGGCCCTTGCACCCGAGGGCCGGATCGGCGCAACCTGTCAAAGTAGTCGCCTCACCGCGACAAGCTATGTTGAACTGCGCGGCCGTTCGGGGCTAGGAAACGTCATGCAAATCTACCTGCCCATCGCCGAAGTATCGGTCAACGCCTTCCTCCTTTTGGGGTTGGGCGGCATCGTGGGCATCTTGTCGGGCATGTTCGGCGTCGGCGGCGGGTTTCTGATCACGCCGCTGCTGTTCTTTGTCGGCATCCCACCCGCCGTGGCGGTGGCGACCTCGACCAATCAAATCGTGGCCTCTTCCTTCTCGGCGCTTCTGGCGCATCTCAAGCGAAAGACGGTCGATTTCCGAATGGGCTGGGTGCTGCTGGCCGGGGGCCTCATCGGCTCCGGCATCGGCATGTTCATTTTCAACTACCTGAAATCGCTCGGCCAAGTCGATCTGCTGGTGACGCTTTGCTATGTCGTCTTCCTTGGCATTATCGGCGGGCTGATGTTCGTGGAATCGCTCCGCGCCATCCGCCGCACCCGCAAGGGGGGCCGGGTCAAACGCAAGAAGCACTATTGGGTGCATGGGCTGCCGTTCAAAATTCGCTTTCGGGTTTCGGGCCTCTATATCTCGGTGATCCCGCCGGTGCTGGTCGGCGCGGCGGTCGGGATGCTTTCGGCGATCATGGGCGTGGGCGGCGGTTTCATCATGGTGCCTGCGATGATCTACCTGCTCGGCATGCCGACCAAAGTGGTGATCGGCACCTCGCTGTTGCAGATCATCTTCGTCACCGGCTTCACCACCATGCTGCATGCCACCACCAACCAGACGGTCGACATCGTGCTGGCGGTGCTCTTGCTCGTCGGCGGTGTGCTGGGCGCGCAGGTGGGCACGCGCATCGGCGTGCGGATGCAGGCCGAGCAGTTGCGTATCTTGCTGGCGGTGCTGGTCTTGGCGGTCTGCGGCAAGCTTGCGCTCGACCTTCTGCTGGAACCGGCGGAACTCTATTCTCTCAGCCCGGTGGCGGCGGAATGATGCGTGCGGTGATCGCCTTCCTTGGCCTGTGTTTCACGGCCCTGACCGCCACGGCGGAAGAGGAAATCGTGCTTGGCCTCAGCCAGGCCGAAGTCTCCATCACCACCAATTTCGACGGGTCCGAGATCCTCGTCTACGGGGCCGTCAAACGCGAAACCCCGATCCCCGATGGCGCGCCGCTCGAAGTCGTCATTACCGTCTCCGGCCCCTCGGCCCCGGTGATGGTGCGCCGCAAAGAGCGGCGCTTTGGCATCTGGGTGAACACCGCCGCGGTTGAGGTCGACCGCGCGCCGAGCTTCTACGCCGTGGTCACCTCCGGCCCGCTGGCCGAGGTGCTAAAACGCATCGAAGACCTGCGTCACCGCATCTCCATCCCCCGCGCCATCCGGTCGGTCGGCGCCCCGATGGAGATCGCGGACCCCACCCAATTCACCGACGCGCTGATCCGCGTGCGTAAGGATGCGAACCTTTACCAAGTCATCGAAGACGGGGTGAAGGTGGATGAACAGACCCTCTTCCGCGCCGCCGTCGCTCTGCCCGCCTCGCTCACCGAAGGGGCCTATGACACGCGGATTTTCCTCACGCGCGGCGGCGATGTGGTAGCGCAATATGAGACGATCATCGATGTCCGCAAAGTCGGGATGGAGCGTTGGCTGTTCAACCTCGCCCATCAACAGGCGTTTCTCTATGGGCTTCTTTCGCTCTTCATCGCGGTTGCGGCGGGCTGGGGCGCCTCTGCCGTCTTCGGCCTCATGCGCCGCTAAGCCGCGCCATCCTCGGTCGCCTCAAGCGTCAGCGCCGCCGCTGGCGCGGCCCGCAGATCATCCACCCGCAACGGCCCCGAAGGCTTGCTCAGCCGGTTGCGCACCACCCAGATCAGCCGCTCCTGAGCGCGGGTGATGGCGACGTAAGCCAGCCGTTTCCACAGCGGCTGCCCCGCCTCCGACCGCCCCATCCGCGCGGCGGCATAGAGATCGGGCGCAAAGACCTGCACATTCTCCCACTGGCTGCCTTGGGCCTTGTGGATCGTCACCGCCGCCCCGTGCAGAAAGGTCGCCCCCATGCGCGCGGCGAAGGGGATGAAGGGCTCTTCTTCGTCGGGTTTCTCGATCTTCACGATCGAGGCGGCACTCACCTGCGGGTCCTCGGCCCCGATCACATGCAAGCGGCTGAAGCCGGGCTTGCGCCCCTCGCCCAGATAGACCACCTGCGCGCCCTTGATTAGGCCCCGCGCTTCAAGGTCCAGCCGTTTCTTGCGGTGTTTCAGCGGCAGTTCGATCCCATCGCAGATCAGCGGCTCGCCCGCCAGCAACGCATCATCTGGCGCGCCATGCACGCTGCGGAACGCATTGATCAGCCGAATACGCGTCGCATTGCGCCAGACCAGCACCGGGCTGCGCGCCATCAGGTCGACCTCAACACGCTGGCCCCAGACCACGCGGTCATCGCGGCGCGCCGCGTCTTCGATCATCCGCTCGAAGTCATGAAACTCCAACTGCGGATCGGCCAGCGCATGGGCGAGATCAAGGATCGGGTTGTCGGCCTCTTGCCGGTGGATGCGGTTGAGGTTCAAGACGCGCTTCTCGGGCAGTTTCTCGAAGACCATCGTGCCCGATTGCCCCACCGGCGCCAACTGCGCCGGGTCACCGAACAACAGCAGCGTCGGGAAAATCTCTTTCAAATCCTCGAACTGCTTGTCGTCCAGCATCGAACTTTCGTCGACAAAGCCGATGTCCAATGGTTCTTCCCGCCGCTTCCAGCCGGTGATGAAGTCGCTGCCACGCAGCCCCGCCGCCGCCAGCGCACCGGGCACCGACTTGTTGTTCGCGAAAAACGCCGCCGCCCGGTCCAACGCCATTTCGCTGAGGCCCTCGATCTCGGGCTTCTCACCGTTGCCGGTCAGCCATTCGGCGATGCGCTCGTATTCAGGGTGATAGACCGGCGTATAGAGAATGCGGTGGATCGTCGTCGCGGGCACCCCGCGCAGGCGCAGCACGCTCGCCGCCTTGTTGGTGGGCGCGAGGATCGCCAAGGTCCGCTTCTCGCGCTTCTTGCGCGATTCGTAATCGCCCGAGACGATCTCGACCCCGGCCCCTTCCAGCGCGCGGTAAAGCTCGGCCAGCAGCAGGGTCTTGCCCGATCCGGCCTTGCCGGTCACCGCCATCACCTGATCCGGCCCGCCCGCAGGCGGCATCAAAAGCGAGTCGTCCAGATCGATGCCCGCAGAGCGCAGCATATCGGCCACCTTGTCATGGGCGGCGGCTTGGTCTTCGGAATAGGTGAGCGCGGTAGATGTCATTCGGCGACCCTAAATGAGCCCCGCGCCGGGGGCCAGATGGCTTTGCCCCGCGCGCCTGTGATTCATGTGGATTACCCGCCTTAGACGACGATCAGCCCCCGGCTGAGCGCACGGGCGACCGCATGGGTGGTGTTGGACGCCCCCAGTTTGAAGCGGGCACTTTCCACATAGGCCCGCAGCGTATGTTCCGAGATCGACAGACGGTCAGCCACCTGCGCGCGGCTATAGCCCACCGCCAGCAGGGTCATCGCATCCACCTCGCGCGGGGACAGCGCCTGCACCGCACCCGGTGCCCGCTCCGGGGCCAGCGCCAGCGCCTTTTCGTTGAAGCAATGGGCCGCCCAGATCAAATCGCGCCGGTGCCGCGCGGTGAAAGCGGCCCAAACCCGATCGGTGCAACTGTGGTTCGTGGTGAAAAGCGCGAATTGCCCATGCGGCCCCCGGATCGGGACCGAGAACCCCTGATCGCCAACCCCATGGTCCAAAGCATCCCGGCGAAACTGCCGCGCCGCGCGAGAGGACCAATCGAGGTCTTTCCAATCCACCGGCTCGAACCGGCGATAGCAGCCCGCGACCACGGGATCGATGCGCAGGTAGTTATGCGCCTGATAGCGCTCAGACCAAAGCGCGCCATAGGTGCCGCAGCCATATTGCACCCCCGCCGTGTCGACCCAGTGATAGACGACATGCAAAATGCCAAAGTGATCGCGCAGGTCTTTGCAGGCCTGCCCAAGGGCGGGCTGGCCATCAGCCTGCGCCAGCCTTTCCCAAATCCGTTCCAGATGCGGCTCTATCCTCATGCGTCCGGCCCATGGCCCTTTCGCGTTGCAAGGACATCTCAGCCAGAGCGATCAGCGCCGCGTCGTCCAACTGTTCCGCCGTGCGCGGCAGTTGGTTCGCCATGGCAAAAGCCCTGAGATCGGCCAAAACGTCCAATATCCAATCATCTCGCATGAGGGTCGCCCAGCTTTGGTTAATGGCAGATTAATACAACCATAGCATGTACATTATTTTGCACCATCCGCGCTTTCTGCCCCCCCATAAATAGCGGGGCTGCGGGCGCTAAGCCTCTGTTTCGACAGGGCACCACGCAAAACCCCCGCAGCCGAAGCCACGGGGGTTTCATCTTAGCCGATCCGTGTCGCTCAGTCGCGGGCGACCAGCGTGTCTTCCAACGTGCGCAGCCCGGTCGTCGGGGCTTGCACCAGTACCGACATATTCCCCGGCTTATGCTCATTACGCATCATCTTCATATGCGCCTCGGGCAGATCGGCCCAGCTAAAGACCTCGGACATGCAGGGGTCGAGCCGCCGCTCCATCATCAGCTTGTTGGCGGCACTCGCCTGTTTGAGGTGGGCAAAGTGGCTGCCCTGCAAGCGCTTCTGGTGCATCCACATGTAGCGCACGTCGAAGGTCAGGTTGAACCCGCTTGTGCCTGCGCAGATCACCACCATGCCGCCCTTTTTAACCACGAAGGTGGAGACTGGGAAGGTCGCCTCACCGGGGTGCTCAAAGACCATATCGACATTCACGCCTTTGCCGGTGATGTCCCAGATCGCCTTGCCGAACTTGCGCGCTTCCTTGAACCACTCGGCATATTCCGGCGTGTTCACCGTGGGCAGTTGGCCCCAACAGTTGAAGTCCTTGCGGTTCAACACCCCCTTGGCACCCAAATCCATCACGAACTGGCGCTTGCTCTCGTCCGAGATCACGCCGATCGCATTGGCGCCCGCAGTGTTGATAAGCTGGATCGCATAGGAGCCGAGGCCACCGGAGGCGCCCCAGACAAGCACGTTCTGGCCCGGCTTCAGGTCATGCGGCTCATGGCCAAAGAGCATCCGGTAGGCGGTCGCCAGCGTCAGCGTGTAGCAGGCGCTCTCTTCCCACGTGAGGTGCTTGGGCCGCGGCATCAGCTGCTGGCTCTGCACCCGGGTGAACTGCGCAAAAGAGCCGTCGGGCGTCTCGTAGCCCCAGATCCGCTGGCTGGGAGAATACATCGGGTCGCCGCCGTTGCATTCCTCGTCGTCGCCGTCGTCTTGGTTGCAGTGGATCACCACCTCATCGCCGACCTTCCAACGGGTCACCTTATCGCCCACCGCCCAGACGATGCCCGAGGCATCGGAGCCCGCGATGTGGTAAGGCTCGCCATGGCCGTCGAAGGGGCTGATCGGCACGCCGCGCGCGGCCCAGACACCGTTGTAGTTGATGCCCGCCGCCATCACGAGGACCAGCACGTCTTGGCTGTCGAGCTTAGGCACGTCGACCACCTCTTGCAGCATCGCGCTGTTCGGGTCGCCGTGCCGTTCGCGGCGGATCGCCCAAGCATACATCTGTTTCGGGACATGCCCCATCGGGGGCATCTCGCCCACTTCATAGAGGTCCTTTTGCGGGGCGTCATATTCGGCGTGTTTCGTATCCAGTGCCATGTGGGCCTCCTGCCGGTGATCGGTGTCTACAAGGTCTGTGCCGCACCGCAGAATCGCGGCGGCTCCCTTTCGGGATATGATCCACCGCGCAACAATGCAACCCCTAGATACCGTAGTTTGTAATTTTATGACCCAGCAGTCGCAGCAATTTCTGCCGCAGGTGCAGCATCCTTCGAGGGGAAATGTGCAATGGAATTAGCGTAGAAGGCCAAAACAGGCCCCTGCCCCTCGACGATCTCCAGCCCCTCTGGGCCTTCGGAAATGACGCCACGTTTCTTGAGCCGCGCGACGGCGCGGGCGACCCGCTCGGGCAGGACGTCCGGCTTCGGCACCCGATTGCGCGGTGGCATCTGCTCCAAAGTGGCAGCCACTTCGGCCAGCAGATCGGCCTCCTTCATCGGGCGCGCGGCCTGCAACATCACCCGCGCGATCAGCGGCACGGTCAGCACCGGCATCGCCTGCGCGATCCGGTCCATCAACATCTCGGACAACTCCGAGACCGGCACCCCGGCCCCGGTACGACGCAACGACAGCGGATCGCCAAAGGTCACCGCCGCCGTGCCAAAACGCGTGTCGCGCCCGCGCAGCAGTCGCCACATCTTGCGCAGCACGAAGCCCACAACCACCGTGATCCGCGCGCCAAAACGCCGGTCTCCGCGCTGCCCGGCGGCGATCAACACGCGGTCTTCCAAAACCCGGTCATAATTGATCGCCACGGGCACGAAAATGATGTCACGCTCGCTCTCGGGGTCGAACCCATCCACGACATAGGACAGGAGCCCGACCTTCGGCGGCTGCAAGGCCCCGGTCAGGCTCAAGCCGCCCTCGGGGTAGAAGGCCTGCGTCACCCCGCCCGTCGTGGCCATCTGCACATAGCGCGCCAAAACCTTGCGATAAAGCGCCCCGCGCGACCGACGGCGGATGAAATACGCCCCCATCGAGCGGATCAACGTGCTTAGCGGCCAAACCCGCGCCCATTCCCCCACCGCATAGCTCAGCGCCGAAGACCGCGCGGCGAGGTAGGTCACCAGCATGTAATCCATGTTCGACCGGTGGTTCATGATGAAGACCACCGTGGCATCCCGCGGCAGCGCGGCGAATGTCGTCTCGTTGCTGACCGCCGTCTCGACCCGGTAGACCGTATTGGTCAACAGCCGCGCCAAGCGGATGCCGAAACTGAAATAGGCGAAGGCCGAAAACCGCGGCACGATCTCACGCGCATATTCCCGCGCCTTTTGAAAGGCCACGTTTTCCGGCACGCCGTTGCTGCGGGCATAGTTGACGATCTCTTGGCTGACCTCCGGATCATAGATCAACCGCTGAATCATGTCGTGCCGCCGCGCCAGTTTGAAGGGCTCGATGGGCCGCGTCAGCCGCTTGTTCAACCGCGCCACCGCCCGCTCAAGCCGCCGGCGAAAGAACCAACGCACCGAAGGCAGCAGAAAATGGCTCAGCGCCGTGACGGCTGCGAAAACCACGATGAGGATGAACAGCCAAAGGGGCAATTGCACAGTCTGCGTCATAGCTTAACCCTTACAGCGCGGGGGCGAGAGGACAATATTTATCTGTTTCCCGCCCGCCCAAGCGGCCCGAGTGATGCCGCAACGCAGCGAATTGACAGAGGCATATTATTTCCCCTATCAACGTCACAACGCAACTTTATTGCCACCCAGATTCATGAGGCCACGATGACCCAACCGCAGAAAGACCGCCCCTGGCTCATTCGCACCTATGCGGGCCATTCCACCGCCGCCGCGTCTAACGCGCTCTACCGCTCGAACCTTGAGCGCGGGCAGACCGGGCTTTCCGTGGCCTTCGACCTGCCGACCCAAACCGGCTATGACAGCGACCATGTGCTCAGCCGTGGCGAGGTGGGCAAGGTGGGCGTGCCCGTCAATCACCTCGACGATATGCGCGCGCTGTTTGACGGCATCCCGCTGGAACAGATGAACACCTCAATGACGATCAACGCCACCGCCCCATGGCTGCTGGCGCTCTACATCGCGGTGGCCGAGGAACAGGGCGCGGATGTCTCAAAGCTGCAAGGCACGGTGCAAAACGACCTGATCAAGGAATACCTTAGCCGCGGCACCTATATCTGCCCGCCCGCGCCATCGCTTAAGATGATCGCGGATGTGGCCGAATTCTGCTATACGAATGTGCCGAAATGGAACCCGATGAACGTCTGTTCCTACCACCTGCAAGAGGCGGGCGCGACACCGGAACAGGAATTGGCCTTCGCGCTGGCCACCGCCACCGCCGTGCTCGACGCGCTGAAACCCCGCGTCCCGGCAGAGGATTTCCCGAAATTGGTCGGCCGCATTTCCTTCTTCGTGAACGCAGGCATCCGTTTCGTCACTGAAATGTGCAAAATGCGCGCCTTTGTAGATCTTTGGGACGAGATTTGCCGCGAGCGCTATGGGGTTGAAGACCCAAAATTCCGTCGTTTCCGCTATGGGGTGCAGGTCAATTCACTGGGGCTGACCGAACAACAGCCCGAGAATAACGTCTACCGTATTCTCATCGAAATGCTGGCCGTGACCCTGTCGAAAAAAGCCCGCGCCCGCGCCGTGCAATTGCCCGCATGGAACGAAGCCCTCGGCCTGCCCCGCCCCTGGGATCAACAATGGTCGATGCGGATGCAGCAGATCATGGCCCATGAAACGGATCTTTTGGAATTCGACGATCTATTCGACGGCAACCCGGCGGTCGATGCCAAGGTCGAATTGCTCAAAGAAGGCGCGCGGGCGGAATTGGCGAATCTTGACGGGATGGGCGGCGCGATTTCCGCGATCGATTACATGAAAGGACGTTTGGTCGAAAGCAATGCCGACCGGCTGCGCCGCATCGAAAGCGGCGAAACCGTCGTGGTCGGCGTCAACAAATGGCAGCAAGGCGCGCCCTCGCCCCTGATGACCGGCGCGGGCGATATCATGCAATCCGACCCCGGCGCCGAGGCCGACCAGCTCGCCCGGCTCGACGCATGGCGCAGCGCGCGCGACGCGGGTGCCGTGAAAAAGGCGCTGGCCGATCTGCGCGCCGCGGCGCAGGCGGGCAAGAACATCATGCCCGCCTCCATCGCGGCCGCGAAGGCCGGGGTGACGACCGGCGAATGGGCCGCGCAGATGCGCGCCGTTCACGGGGAATATCGTGGCCCCACAGGGGTTTCCGCAGGCCAGTCCAACAAGACCGAAGGTCTGGACTACCTGCGCGATGCGGTAGACGCGGTCAGCGACAAACTGGGCCGCAGGTTGAAATTCCTCGTCGGCAAACCGGGGCTCGACGGCCACTCAAACGGGGCCGAGCAGATCGCCGTCCGCGCCCGCGATTGCGGCATGGACATCAGCTATGAAGGCATCCGTCTGACACCTGCGGAGATCGTCGAAGCAGCACAAACGGAAGCCGCCCATGTGGTCGGCCTGTCGATCCTCTCGGGCTCCCATGTGCCCTTGGTCGAAGACCTGATGAAACGCATGGCCGAGGCCGGGTTGACCCATATTCCCGTCATCGTCGGCGGCATCATTCCCGAGGCCGACGCCACCCGTTTGCGCGCCGCTGGAGTTGCGCAGGTCTATACGCCGAAGGACTTCGAATTAAACGTCATCATGCAGGATATCATTACGCTCGCCGATCCCAAAGCGGTGGCGGCGGAATAGGCTGACACAAAATACATCGTGCAATTAACTTATTGCCTCTATAATTCCCTCTACCAGCACAATCTGGAAAGGAAATATCAGATATGGAAAAAGACCTGAAATCCATGAGCCGCAAGGAACTGGAGAAACTTCTGTCGGATGTCAAAAAGGCATTGCAGGCCGCACAGGCGCGCGAACGCCGCGCCGCACGCAAGGCGGCGCAAAAGGCAGCGGCGGAATATGGCTTTTCCCTGAATGAGTTAGCTGATGAGGCCCCCGCGCCCAAGAAGGCCAAGAAGACGCGCAAAGCGCCCGCCGGTCCGAAATCGAAACCCCAGTTCGCCAATCCGGAGAACCCGTCCCAGACTTGGACTGGAAAAGGCCGCCAGCCGAATTGGTTCCGCGCCCAAGTAGAGAATGGTGCCGATCCGGAAACGATGCGGGTTTAATACTTCCCGAAATACGGGAATTTCGCGCCGGTTGAATAGCAATTCACCGGCGCTTTTTTATTGCTAACGGAAATGTGAATTCGATAGTCACCGCCCGTACGGCGCCGAGCGGAAGTTTACGTCACGCCCCCTGCCCCACCGCAGCCCTTGTGAAGCCCGCCTTGCGCGGGCAAAATACGCCAAACATCAGGAGACAGAAATGACCGTCCATATTGGCGCAAAACCCGGCAATATCGCCGAAACCGTATTGATGCCCGGCGACCCCTACCGCGCAAAATGGGCGGCGGAGACCTATCTCGAAGGGGCCGAACTGGTCAACGAAGTGCGCGGTATGCTCGGCTTTACCGGCACATGGCGCGGCAACCGGGTGACGATCCAAGGCTCGGGCATGGGCATGCCGTCGCTGTCGATCTACGCCAATGAGTTAATGACCGAATATGGCGCGCAGACCCTGATCCGCATCGGCTCTTGCGGGGGGATGCAATCCCATGTCGGCATCCGTGACGTGATCATCGCCATGACGGCGAGCACAATCACCTCGCCCTCCTCCGGCATTTTCCGCGAATTGAACTACGCCCCCTGCGCCGATTACGGCCTTTTGAGCGCTGCTGTCGCTGCCGCCGAAAAGCTCGAAGCTAAGACCCATGTGGGCGGGATCTATTCCTCGGATGTATTTTATGCGGAGCGCCCC
Organism: Sulfitobacter sp. 1A12056; assembly: GCF_043558125.1. Lineage (NCBI taxonomy): Bacteria > Pseudomonadati > Pseudomonadota > Alphaproteobacteria > Rhodobacterales > Roseobacteraceae > Sulfitobacter > Sulfitobacter sp. 1A12056. Next base: position 44,112 of record NZ_JBIFFY010000005.1, read on the forward strand.
GACCTTGACGAGCAGATGGTGCGCCATGGCATCCTCGGTGTCGAGATGGAAGCGGCGGAGCTTTACACGCTGGCCGCGCGGCACAAGCGGCGTGCCTTGGCGGTGCTGACGGTGAGCGATCATTTGCAGACCGGCGAGGCGTTGCCGTCGGAGGATCGCGAAAAGAGTTTTGGCGATATGGTCGAGATTGCGCTGGAGGCGGCCTTTGCCTGAGTGCGGCGCCTGCTGAGAGGGCGGGATTGGTATTTGAAAAAGGATGAAGGGGCGCGGCGGGGGTCGCGCCTTTTTTCGTGGCTTGGCGGGTGGTGTGAGCGAGGGGGGTGCTTCGTTGGTTGGCGCTCGCGTGTGGGGAGAGTGCGGAAGGTATTTGGGAAAGGATGAAGGGATGGGGTGTGGCGCGTCTTTCAGGCGTGTTTGCCGGCGAGGCGGCCGGAGTAGAGGCAGCCGCCTAAGAAGGTGCCTTCGAGGGCGTTGTAGCCGTGGTAGCCGCCGGCGCCGAAGCCGCAGACCTCTCCGGCGGCGAAGAGACCGGGGAGGATGGTGCCCGCAGACGTGAGCACGCGGCCTTGGGTGTCGCTGTGTAATCCGCCGAGGGATTTGCGGGTGAGGATGTTGAGGCGCACGGCGATGAGCGGGCCGTTGGCCGGATCGAGAATGGCGTGGGGTTTGGCGGTGCGGATCAAGCGGTCACCACGGTAGTTGCGGGCGCCGCGGATTGCGGTGATCTGGGCGTCTTTGGCGAAGGGGTTGCCCAATTGGCCGTCGCGGGCCGCGATTTGGGCGCGGATGTGCTCTAGGGCGACGGGGGCCTCGGGTGTGAGGGCATTCATGCGGGTGACGAGGGTTTCCAAGTCCTCGGCGACGATGAAATCCGCGCCCTTTTCTTTGAAAGCCTCGACTGCGGCGGTTGCCCCCTTCCCGAGCCGTGCTTTCAAGACTTCGCCCCATTTGCTTGAGGTGAGATCGGGGTTCTGTTCGGATCCCGAGAGGGCGAATTCCTTTTCGATGATCTTTTGCGTGAGGATGAACCAGCTGTGTTCGCCTGCTTGCAGGATGCGTTTGAGGGTCGAGAGCGTGTCGAAGCCGGGCAGGCAGGGGGCCTCCATCCGGTCGCCGCGCGCGTCGAACCACATCGACGAGGGGCCGGGCAGGATGCGGATGCCGTGGTTTGGCCAGATCGGGCTCCAGTTCTGGACGCCTTCGCAATAGTGCCACATGCGGTCTTCGTTGATGAGCCCTGCCCCGGCCTTTGCGGCGATGGCGTGCATCTTGCCGTCGACGTAGTCGGGCACGCCGCTGACCATGTGGCGCGGCGCGGGGCCGAGGCGGTCTTTGGGCCAGTGTTGCCGCACCAGATCGTGGTTGGCGCCGATACCGCCGGTGGTGAGGATGACGGCCTCGGCGGCATGTTCGAAGTCGCCGGTGATATTGCGCGATGTGCTCTGACCGCGGGGGGCGTCGCTGTTTTCCAGCACCTCGCCCGCCACGCCGGTGACCGCGCCGTCGGTGGTCACCAGCCGGGTGACGCGGTGGCGGAAGCCAAGGCGCAGCCTGCCCTCCGCCGCGTAGTCCTGCATCAGCCGCGCGAAGGGGCCGACGACGCCGATGCCGGTGCCCCAAGTGATATGAAAGCGCGGGACGGAGTTGCCGTGGCCTCCGGCCCCTGCCCCGCCGCGCTCTGCCCAGCCGACGACCGGAAACCAGCGCATGCCGATCTGGTGCAGCCAAGCGCGCATGTCGCCTGCCGCCCAGTCGATGAACCCTTGCGCGAGCTTGCGGGGATTGGCGTCTTCTGCCCGGTCGAACTGCGCCGAGCCCATCCAGTCGCGATAGGCGAGTTCCGCGCTGTCGCGGATGCCCATGCGGCGCTGTTCGGGCGTGTCGACCATGAAGAGACCGCCGAGCGACCAATAGGCCTGCCCGCCGAGGCTTTGCGGGCCTTCTTGGTCCATGAGCAGCACCCGGCGGCCGCGTAGCACGGCCTCATGGGCGGCGACCATGCCGGCCAGACCCGCCCCCACGACGATCACATCTGCTTTGAAACGCTCACCCATTGCTGCCTCCCCTGTTCCGGCAAGCTTGCGGCGGGCTGGGGGCAAAAGCAAGTCACAGACGCGGGGTGTCGAGCCCTTTGAGGCAGCGGTCGGGCGGGCCTTCGCTGCGGTAGACTTCGGCCCCGCAGGCGACGCAGTGGTATTTGCGCAGCGCGCCTTTGTCCCCCGCCCGGTCCTCGCGCCAGCGGCAGTCCCGCGTGGGCGCGTTGCGCCGGGCAAAGATCAGCACGATCACAAAGACGATAACGATGACGAAGGGCAGGATCATGGGAAAAACCAAAGGCCCGGCGCTTGGCCGGGCCTTCCTGTCGGATTGGGTGGATTAGACGGTCCGCTCGACCATCAGCTTCTTGATATTGGCAATCGCCGCTGCCGGGTTCAGCCCCTTGGGGCAGGTCTTTGCGCAGTTCATGATCGTGTGGCAGCGGTAGAGCTTGAAGGGGTCTTCAAGGTCATCCAGACGCTCGCCCGTCGCCTCGTCCCGGCTGTCGATGATCCAGCGGTAGGCATGCAGCAGGGCTGCCGGCCCGAGGTAGCGGTCGCCGTTCCACCAGTAGCTGGGGCAAGAAGTCGAGCAGCAGGCGCACATGATACACTCATACAGACCGTCAAGCTTAGCGCGATCGTCGATCGATTGTTTCCACTCCTTGCGCGGCTCGGGCGTGTCGGTCTCGAGCCACGGCTGGATGCTGGCGTGCTGGGCGTAGAAGTGAGTCAGATCGGGGATGAGGTCCTTGACCACCGGCATATGCGGCAGCGGGTAGATCTTCACCACGCCGTTGATCTCTTCCATGCCGTAGGTGCAGGCCAGCGTGTTGATCCCGTCGATGTTCATAGCACAAGAGCCGCAGATGCCCTCGCGGCAGGAGCGGCGGAAGGTCAGGGTCGGGTCGATCTCGTTCTTGATCTTGATCAGCGCGTCGAGAATCATCGGCCCGCAATCGTCCATATCGACGAAATAGGTGTCGAGCGCCGGGTTCTTCCCGTCGTCGGGGTTCCAGCGATAGATGTGGAACTCGCGCAGGTTGGTCGCCCCTTCGGGCTTGGGCCATGTCTTGCCGCTGGTCATGCGGGAGTTTTTCGGAAGCGTCAGTTGAACCATTATGCGTCTCCTAAAGCGTCAGACCGGCTGCGGGCGCGGCGGCCAGCAGGCAGGTGCGGGTCTCGGGGCGCGACAGGATGGTGCGCACGGTGCCCGTTGTTGTGTCATCCACGCCAACCACGGTGGCGCGGGCCAATTCGCGCAGCTCCAGCGCGTTGGCATTGTCGATGATGCAATCGGTGAAGGGGGTGATCAGCTCTTTCGGCACCTGCGGGAAACGGGTGGCCAGAACCTCGGTCACCACGCCTTTGGAGGTCTGGCGGGCGGTGTCATCCACCGCCTGCTGAACCTCCACACAGGCCGAAAGGCCGAGCAGTGTGGCCGCGATGAGTGCTGTGCGGACCATCAATACACCCGTGCCTTGGGGGCGATCTTTTTCATGTCGATGCCGCCTTCATCCTCTTTGGTCAGCGGATCGAGGTGCACGGCGCGGTAGGTCAGCTTGGCATCGTTGCCGTCGAACCAGGCCAGCGAATGTTTGCGCCATTCGTCGTCGTTCCGGTCAGGGTAATCCTCATGCGCATGCGCGCCCCGGCTCTCTTTCCGCGCGGCGGCGGCGGTGATCGTGGCGGTGGCGTTGGGCATGAGGTTGGTCAGCTCCAGCGTCTCCATCAGGTCCGAGTTCCACACGAGGCTGCGGTCGGTGACATGCAGATCGTTCAGCTTGTCGGCCACGTCGATCATCTTCTTGCGGCCTTCCTCCAGCGTCTTGTCGGTGCGGAAGACGGCGGCATCGGCCTGCATGGTCTTTTGCATCTCAAGGCGCAGTTCGGCTGTCGGCGTGCCGCCCTTGGCATTGCGCAGACCGTCGAAGCGATCGAAAGCCTTCTCGACCGATTTGAGGTTCGGCGCGGGCACCGGGCTGTCGGCGTCGACGATCTTGGCCGCACGGATCGCGGCGGCGCGGCCAAAGACCACGAGGTCGATGAGCGAGTTGGAACCCAGACGGTTCGCCCCATGTACCGAGGCACAGCCCGCCTCGCCCACAGCCATCAGGCCGGGTGCTACGGCATCGGGGTTGTCGGCGGTCGGGTTCAGCACCTCGCCCCAGTAGTTCGTGGGGATGCCGCCCATGTTGTAGTGCACGGTGGGCAGCACCGGGATCGGCTCTTTCGTGAGGTCCACACCGGCAAAGATGCGTGCGGATTCCGAGATGCCCGGCAGGCGCAGGTCCAGCGTTTCCGGCGGCAGGTGGTTGAGGTGCAGGTGGATGTGATCCTTATTCTCACCCACGCCGCGGCCTTCGCGGATTTCCATCGTCATGCAGCGCGAGACCACGTCGCGCGACGCCAGATCCTTATAGGTCGGCGCATAGCGCTCCATGAAGCGCTCGCCCTCGGAGTTGGTGAGGTAGCCCCCCTCGCCGCGCGCACCTTCGGTGATCAGGCAGCCCGCGCCGTAGATGCCGGTTGGGTGGAACTGGACGAATTCCATGTCTTGCAGCGGCAGACCCGCACGGGCCGCCATGCCGCCGCCGTCGCCGGTGCAGGTATGTGCGGAGGTGGCCGAGAAGTACGCACGGCCATAGCCGCCTGTCGCCAGCACGACCATCTTGGCGCTGAACAGATGCATGGTGCCGTCGTCGAGCTTCCAGCAGAGCACACCTTGGCAGACACCGTCGTCCGACATGATAAGATCGATGGCGAAATATTCGATAAAGAATTCCGCGCTCTGCTTCAGCGACTGGCCGTAAAGCGTGTGCAGGATCGCGTGACCGGTCCGGTCAGCGGCGGCGCAGGTACGCTGCACGGGCGGGCCTTCGCCAAATTCCGTGGTGTGGCCGCCGAAGGGACGCTGATAGATTTTGCCCTCTTCAGTGCGCGAGAAGGGCACGCCGTAATGCTCAAGCTCGTAAACCGCCTTGGGCGCTTCGCGGGCGAGGTATTCCATCGCGTCGGTATCGCCCAGCCAGTCCGAGCCCTTGACCGTGTCATACATATGCCACTGCCAGTTGTCGGGGCCCATGTTGCTCAAGGACGCGGCGATGCCGCCCTGCGCGGCCACTGTGTGGCTGCGGGTCGGGAACACCTTAGAGATACAGGCCGTGCGCAGCCCCTGCTCCGCCATGCCCAAAGTCGCGCGCAGACCAGCACCGCCTGCCCCCACCACGACAACGTCATATTCGTGGGTTTCGTATTCATATGCTGCCATTTAATCGGTCTCCCGTTTGGGCGTATTGTTACAGGGCGAGCTTGGCGATGGCGAAAACGCCGACCGCTGCTGCGCCGTAGCTGATGATGGTCATCACGATGAGGGCGACTTTGTTGGCCAGCCCATGGACATAGTCCTCGATCAGCACCTGCACGCCGTCATTGAAATGTTTAAAGCCCACGATCAGCGTCAGCGCCGCCACGATGGCCGGGAAGGGACGCGCGTAATAGGCAAGGATCTCTTCATATGTGCCGCCGAGCGCACTGCCGAAGGTAAAGACGAACAGCGGGATCAGGACCAACAGCGCCAGCGAAGAGACTTTCATCGCCCAGAAATGCGCGGTGCCGGTTTTCGCCGAGCCAAGGCCGCGGGCGCGTTTGCGATCTGTCATGTATGCCATGGTGTCGCTCCTCAAACGATGATGATGGTCAGGATGGTCAGCACGACCGATCCGATCAGCACGGTCCAGCCCAGCTTTTCCGCGGTGGGGATATCGAGCATGCGGCCCGTGTCCCAGATCAGGTGCCGCACACCGGCCAGCGTGTGATACCACAGGCCCAAGAGCGACAGGGTAAAGACCAGATCACCGAACCAGCTGGTCATAATCCCGTTCACGGTGTCGAAATACTCAAGCGACGTGGCCGCGGCGAGGAACCACCACACGATCAGCAGCGCGGTGATCAGCATCGCGTTGCCGGTGATCCGGGTGAGAATCGACGTCATAGAGGTCAATTGAGGGCGGTAGATCGTCAAATGCGGGGAAAGCGGGCGGTTACCCCGGTTCACATCGGCCATGGCGCGGTCCTTTGTCCTGTGCTTTGTCCTGTGCTTTGCATCTTGATAGCGGTTTTTACAGGACTGTCACGGGGAACTGCGGGGAATCTGCGGGGTTTGGCCGGTGTTTCGGTGGAAAAATGACAGAGTGATGTGGTCCTACCCGTTTTTGTGATCACAGCATATTATCGTGTGATCACAAAACTGCCCCACCCCTGAACGAAAAAGCGCGCCCCGATTGGGACGCGCTTTCGAACGCATATGCCGTGAAGCTTAGGCGAGGCTTTCGTCGATGCCTTTGCAGGCTTCGACCAGACCTTTGACCGCGTTGACGGAGTTGTCGAACATCGCCTGCTCGTCTTTGTTCATCGAAATCTCGACGACACGCTCAACACCGCCTGCGCCGATCACGGTGGGCACGCCCACGTAGAAGCCGTTCAAGCCGTAGGCCCCATCGACATGCGCCGCCGCAGGCAGCACGCGTTTCTGGTCTTTGAGATAGGCTTCAGCCATCTCGATCGCGGAGGTAGCAGGCGCATAGAAGGCCGAACCGGTCTTCAGCAGGCCAACGATCTCGGCACCGCCATCACGGGTGCGCTGCACAATGGCGTCGAGCTTGTCCTGCGTGGTCCAGCCCATCTTGACCAGATCGGGCAGCGGGATGCCTGCGACGGTGGAGTAACGCACCAGCGGCACCATGGTGTCGCCGTGGCCGCCCAGAACGAAGGCGGTGACGTCTTTCATCGAGACGTTGAACTCGGTCGCGAGGAAGTGGCGGAAACGCGCGCTATCCAGCACGCCAGCCATTCCGCAGACCTTGTTGTGCGGCAGGCCCGAGAATTCGCGCAGCGCCCAGACCATCGCATCAAGCGGGTTGGTGATGCAGATCACGAAGGCGTCGGGGGCGTGTTTGGCAATGCCCTCGCCCACGGATTTCATAACCTTGAGGTTGATGCCCAAGAGGTCATCGCGGCTCATGCCCGGCTTGCGCGCCACACCGGCGGTGACAATGCAGACATCCGCGCCGGCGATGTCGGCGTAGTCTTGCGTTCCCGACATGGTGGCGTCGAACTTGCCCGAGGGGCCCGACGACGCGATATCGAGAGCTTTGCCCTCAGGGGTGCCCTCGGCAATGTCGAACAGGACGACATCGCCCAATTCTTTCAACGCTGCGAGATGGGCGAGAGTGCCGCCGATTTGCCCCGCGCCGATAAGCGCGATTTTGGGTCTGGCCATGGTCATGTCTCCGACAGAGGTTTCATTTGCGCCGGAGATACCGAAATGCACGGTCCCGTGCAAGTTGCAGCATTGGCGGGCGGCTAACCCCTGCCCTCACCACGAAAAAGGCCGCCCCGAGGGGCGGCCAATTGCTGAACTTTAAGGCGAAGAATTAGTCGCCTTGGTACTCAGGCTGCGATTCCAGACGCTCTTCGGTGCTGTCGATGTAGATGCGCACGTCGTCGCCTTCCACGTTTTGCAGAACCTGAAGTTCGTCAAATGTCACGGCCACCGGCTTTTCGCCCAGACCAAGGAAACCGCCCACGTTGATGACCACACGGTCAATCTGGCCGTTGTCGCCGATCAGCAGCGAGTCGATTTCACCGACGGTCTCATCGTTGGCGCCATAGACATAGGAGCCTTCGAGGTCTTCGGCGCTCATCTGCTCGATCATCTCGGCTTCGGCGTTGGCATAGCCTTCACGCTCAACTTCGGGGCGCGGCAGCAGTTCACGCTCAACGGTTTCGTCACCTGTGATCACGGTGGTGTTGGCTTCCGCTTCGTTGACAGCTTCTTCTGTCTCGGCTTCGGCGTTCTCCATCATGGTTTCGGCTTCTTGCGCCATTTCCTCGGATTCGGCCTCTACGTCATTGGCCATCTCTTCGGTCTCGGCTTCAAGGTTCTCGGCCGTGTTCTCGGTGTCTTGCACCAGTTCCTCGGTCTCGGCCTCTACGTCATTGGCCATTTCCTCGGTCTCGGCTTCGACATCGTTCGCCATCTCTTCGGCTTCGGTCTCGCCATTGATGACGGTGACGTTCGCGTCAGTCTCGTTCATGGCGTCGCCTTCCATCTGCTCGCCATCCATCATGGGGCGTTCGAACTCAGGCGCCTGTTCCAGCATCTCTTTCGAGGTGTTTACTACGAGGAAGCGCTCGCCGCCTTCGTCGTTCAGGATGCGAATCTTGTCCATGGAGATGGAAACGTCACGTTCGCCCATGCCAAGGAAGCCGCCGATGCCGAGGATCACGGCAGTCACTTCGCCGTCCTGCGACACGATGATGTCGTTAATTTCGCCAATATCATCCCACTCCTGCTCGGCGCCATCGGCAACGGGGGTTGCCGCGTCAACTTCGGCTTCGGAGTTGTAGATGCGCATGCCGATCAGGTCGGATGCAAGGAAATCAGTCTGCTCTACGGCAACGTTGCCAAAGCCTTCGGAATGCGCGTCAGCAAAGGCTGTGCCGGTCATGGTCAATACGATGGCCGTCGTGCTCAGAAAACGTTTCATTGTAGGTCTCCTTCCAAAAATGAGCGTTGCTTGCTCTTCTGGAACCACAACCCGGATGGCCCTCTCCAGTTCCACGGCGGCACAAATAAATGGCGGGACTTCGCCCAAGCAGCGCCAAGCCCCAAACATAGAAAAGGCGGCCCCAGGCCGCCCGCGCTTTCCCGATATATTCCGCCCTCAGGCGTCTTCGCCCTTGGCGGGCAACTCCTCCGCCAGCGCCTCGAACCCTTGGCCCGAGGCGACAAGACAGGTGATGCCGTTGACCCCGGTGACCGTGATCGTCCAACTGCCCGTCTGGTCAGAGGCGAAAACCTCAACCACCGCATTATCGCCGCCCAGCCCCATGGACTGGCGCGTCTCGCCATAGCCATCGGCCAGCCGCAGCACCACATGATCGCGCGGCGCGCAATTGCGCGGCGTCTGCGCCTCGGTCGTGGTGGCCAGCACAATCGCCGAAGCGGCGGTGAGCGCCGCGAGGTGAAGAAATTTAACGAAACCTGTCATAGCATCTGCCTTCGCATCGAAAGGCGTGATCCTTGGGGGATGGCAATGCGCCGTCTTTCGCACCGGCCCCAAAGCAGCCTTGGTTGAAATGACTGCATCCGCTGCGCTGGAAATTGCCGCAGATGCGATGCAACAGACAGTGCGCCCCAAGGCTGAAAGACTGGTTAATCCGTCGCGCGGAAATCACCGCAACAGCTTCGCTGCGTCGCGGCATGTTTTGCCTTGAAGTTTTCGCACATAAATGCCCCTCTGTGCGCAACAATGTTAGGCAGCCAGCGCGCCGCCCTGCTTGAGGAGACTTTCATGACCGCCACAACCCGCCCCCTGCGTTCCGTTCTCTACATTCCCGGCTCCAAGCCCCGTGCCCTGGACAAAGCCCGCGGATTGGCCTGCGACGCGGTGATCTTCGACCTCGAAGATGCCGTCTCCCCCGATGAGAAGGTCGCTGCACGTGAAACATTGGCCGAGGCACTGGCCGAAGGCGGCTACGGCGCGCGGATGCGGGTGGTGCGGATCAACGGGCTCGACACCGAATGGGGCGCCGAAGACGCCCGCGCCGCCGCCGCGATGAGGCCCGATGCGATTCTCTTGCCCAAGGTCGGCTCTCCCGCCGATCTCGAAGCGCTGGCCGAAATTGTGGGCGATGTGCCACTCTGGGCGATGATGGAAACCCCCGGCGCCATGCTCAACGCCGCCGCCATCGCCGGACACCGCCAGTTGCAGGCCATGGTCATGGGCACCAACGATCTGGCGAAAGACCTGCAAACCCGCTTCCGCCCCGACCGCCTGCCGCTGATCACCGGCCTCGGGCTTTGCCTGCTGGCCGCCAAAGCGCATGGCGTGGCGATCATCGACGGGGTGTATAACGCGTTCAAAGACGAAGACGGCCTGCGCGCCGAATGCGAACAGGGCCGCGACATGGGGTTCGACGGCAAAACGCTGATCCACCCCGCGCAGCTCGACATCGCCAATGCCTCCTTTACCCCGTCAGAGGAAGAAGCCGCCCTCGCCCGCCGCCAGATCGACGCCTATGAAGAGGCACAGGCCGCAGGTCAGGGCGTGGCGGTCGTCGATGGTAAAATCGTGGAAAATCTCCATGTTGCCACCGCCCGCGAAACACTGGCAAAACTGGCGGCAATTGCAGCCATGAGCCCGGAGCCTTCGCCATGACAATCCTCATCCTCGGCCTGATCCTTTGGATCGGGGCCCATCTCTTTAAACGCCTGATGCCTGCCCAACGGGCGCAGATGGGCACCGCGGGCCGGGGCGCGGTGGCCGCCGCATTGGTCGTGGCGCTGGCCCTCATCATCTGGGGCTATCGCGCGGCGGAATTCATTCCGGTCTGGACCCCGCCGAGCTTCTTCATCCACATCAACAACCTGTTGATGGTACTGGCCTTTTGGGTCTTCGGCTCCAGCGCGGCCAAGGGCGCCAAGGCATGGCCCGCCTATAAAACCCGCCACCCGCAACTGCTGGCGGTGAAGATCTGGGCCACGGCACACCTTCTGGTCAATGGCGATCTCGCCTCCATCCTGCTCTTTGCCACCATGCTGGGCTGGGCGGTGAGCGAGGTGATCCTGATCAACCGCGCCGAGCCGGGCTGGACACCCCCGCCCCACGCAGGCCGCGCCACCTATATCCGCCTCATCGTGATCTCCACGATCCTCTTCGTTCTCGTCGCCGGCATTCACACATGGCTCGGCGTTATCCCCTTCCCCCATTGATCCCGGAGCCTTCCATGAAAGTTTACCGCTTCCTCTCCGAAGAAGACACATCCGCCTTTTGCCACAAAGTCACCGATGCGCTGAACAAAGGCTGGGAGCTTTACGGCTCTCCCACCCAAACATGGGACCACAAGGCCGGGGTCATGCGCTGCGGCCAAGCCGTGGTGAAAGACGCCCCCGGCACCTATTCGCCCGACACCAAATTGGGCGAGCAGTGATGAGCAAGACCAACCGGGGCCGCTTTTTCGAAGACTACAAACTGGGCGAGGTGCTGCATCACGCGGTGCCCCGCACGGTCGGCGCGGGCGAACGTGCGCTTTATCACGCGCTCTACCCCGCCCGGCACGCGCTCTATTCCGCCGATAGTTTCGCCCAGTCCTGCGGGCTGAAGGCCAGCCCGCTCGACGATATGATCGCCTTTCACATCGTCTTTGGTAAAACCGTGCCGGATGTCTCGCTCAATGCCGTGGCCAATCTGGGCTATGCCCAAGGCCGCTGGCTGCGCCCCGTCTGGCCCGGCGACACGCTGCGCGCGGAAAGCGAGGTGATCGGTCTTAAGCAAAACTCCAACGGCAAGACCGGCGTCGTCCGGGTCCGCACCACCGGGTTGAACCAGAATGACGAAACGGTGCTCGACTATGTCCGCTGGGTCATGGTGCGCAAAGGCGACCTCGACGCCCCCGCGCCCGAGACCACCCTGCCGGACCTGCCCGATGCGCTGACCGTGGATCAATTGCACATCCCGCAGGGCCTCGACTTTACCAATTACGACTTCGCCCGCGCCGGGGAGCCGCACCGCTGGGGCGATTATGAGGTCGGCGAAAAGATCGACCATGTCGACGGTGTCACGATCGAGGAAGCCGAACACATGATGGCCACGCGCCTGTGGCAGAACACGGCCAAGGTGCATTTTGACACCTCCGCCCGCCCCGATGGCTCGCGGCTGATCTATGGCGGTCATGTGATCTCCATGGCCCGCGCGCTGTCCTTCAACGGGCTGGCCAATGCGCAGATGGTCGTGGGGCTGAACGGCGGCGCCCATGCCAACCCCTGCCTTGCGGGCGATACCGTCCGTGCCTGGACCGAAGTGCTCGACAAGGCCGAGACGTCGGCCCCCGGTGTCGGTGCGCTGCGTCTGCGCCTTGTAGCAACCAAGGGCGGGGCCCCCTTCGCGCTGCGCGACGAGGGCGGAAAATACCGCCCCGAGGTTTTGCTTGACCTCGATTACTGGGCGCTCATGCCGCGCTAAACAGCCGGTCCGCCCCTTCGGTGGGGCGGCCTATCCCCCCTTATTCAAGCAAAAATCAGCCGATTCGGAGCCGCTGAGCGGAAATGTGATCACACGTATTTATCGTGTGATCACAAAACTCATTTTTAGCTGGCCAAACCCGGCTTTCTCCGAAAAAACCCTTACAGGAACGAAAGTCATCCCCATACTACGGGGCAACTGGAACAGAAACGGGACCGTTTTCATGAACATCCACGAATATCAGGCAAAAGCCCTCCTGCGCAGCTATGGCGCCCCTGTCTCCGACGGCCGCGTTGTGCTGAAGGCAGAAGACGCCAAGAACGCAGCCGGCGAAATGGACGGGCCCCTCTGGGTTGTCAAAGCGCAGATTCACGCAGGCGGTCGCGGCAAGGGCAGCTTCAAAGAAGCCGCTGCTGGCGAAAAGGGCGGCGTGCGCCTTGCCAAATCCGTGGAAGAAGCGGCCGAGGAAGCCAAGAAGATGCTGGGCAAGACGCTGGTCACGCACCAGACCGGCCCCGCAGGCAAGCAGGTCAACCGCATCTACATCGAAGACGGCTCCGACATCGAGCGCGAGCTGTACCTCGCCCTGCTGGTTGATCGCCAGACCAGCCGCATCTCCTTTGTCTGCTCCACCGAAGGCGGCATGGACATTGAAGAAGTCGCCGAAGCGACACCTGAGAAAATCCTCAGCTTCTCCGTCGACCCGGCCACCGGCTACCAGCCCTACCATGGCCGCCGCGTTGCCTTCTCGCTGGGTCTTGAGGGCGCCGCCGTCAAGCAATGCGTCAAGCTGATGGGTCAGCTCTACAAAGCCTTCATCGAGAAGGACATGGAGATGCTGGAGATCAACCCGCTGATCGTCATGCCCGGCAACGAACTCAAGGTGCTCGACGCCAAAGTCGGCTTCGACGGCAACGCCATGTACCGCCAGCCCGACATCGCCAACCTGCGCGACGAGACCGAGGAAGACGCCAAGGAACTCGAAGCCTCCAAGTATGACCTGAACTACATCGCGCTCGACGGTGAGATCGGCTGCATGGTGAACGGCGCGGGCCTTGCGATGGCGACCATGGACATCATCAAGCTCTACGGTGCGGAGCCTGCCAACTTCCTCGACGTGGGCGGTGGCGCGACCAAGGAGAAGGTGACCGAAGCCTTCAAAATCATCACCTCTGATGAGAACGTCAAAGGCATCCTCGTCAACATCTTCGGCGGCATCATGCGCTGTGACGTCATCGCCGAGGGCGTGGTCGCCGCGGTCAAGGAAGTGGGCCTGAAGGTACCGCTGGTTGTCCGTCTCGAAGGCACCAATGTCGAAGAAGGCAAGGCGATCATCAACAACTCCGGTCTCGACGTCATCGCCGCCGACGACCTGAAAGATGGCGCGCAGAAGATCGTGAAAGCGGTCAAAGGCTAAGCCTTTCCGGCCACTCCCGGCCGGCCCACGCGCCGGTTGGGGTGGCCGTTTCAACCGTTCCTGCCGCCCCGCTGCGGCAGGGGCAAAAGCGACAATGCAGTGCCGCGCCCACCCGATGATGCAATGAGGTCAGTATGGATCAATCTCCCAAATCCTCCCCCGTTCTGACGGGTATTGCGCTATTGGGGGCTGGAATTCTGATCCGGCAGTGGCAACCCGCGGCCCTGCGTCTGCCCGAAGCCGCCAACCACCGCCGCTGCGACCGCGGGTTCAGCCGCGCGGCACGGAAATCCCGCAACGGGCTGGCGATGATCCTGCCGTCGAACCTCACCGGCTCCATTGGCCGCAGCCTCATGGTCATGGGCGCGGGTCTGCTGACCCTGCGGCTGCTGGACCTGCTGGTCGATCAAGAAGAGCGGCTTTACTGATGCCCGTGCTGTCGCTCGCCCCCTTTACTCAACATGCGGCCAAGCGCTACAGCGCCCCGCGAAAGGCGGGCCTATGATACAGGCGTTTGCCTCTTCCCGCGCGGGCTGGTGGGTGATCCTTGCCCTGATCCTGGCCTTTGCCGCGCAGATGGTCGTTGTGAACGGCCTGCCCGCCGCCAGCCAAACCACCCTGTTGGCCGAAGGTGGCTTTTACGAAAGCCTCTCCGTTGTGGGCTATGTCCTGTGCATCCTCGCATTGGTCTGGACCCTGCGCGCCGCGGTGCTGCGGGTCTGGTATCTGCCGCTGGTGCTAGCGGTCATGGCAGCGCGCGAATTGGACCTCGACAAAAGCCTTTTCACCCGCGGCCTGTTCAAAGCCCGCCAGTATACCGGTGAGGGCGTCCCGCTGGGCGAAAGGCTGATCGCCGGGCTGATCCTTGTGCTGATCGTCACCGCGATCCTGCTGATGCTCTGGCGTCACGCCCGGCCCTATCTCGCGGCCCTGTTTCGGGGCCGCGCTTGGGCGGGGGCGGTCCTCCTGGGGATCGGTTTCACCGTCGCTTACAAACTGCTCGACGGCATCGCGCGCAAACTCGCCCCCTTGGGGATCGAGGTCAGCGCCGATGCCGAACGCACCGCCTTCGTCGTCGAGGAGATCGGGGAGCTTGGCATCCCGGTCATGTTCCTCGTCGCCATCCTGCTGTGGCCCGGCCCTGCGCCTGCCACGGCCCATCCCACCAACCGGGCGCACCGCGTCTGACGCCCCCGGGGCCTGCCCCCGGGATTAAACATCACCGACCAAGGAAGAAATCATGGCCGTACTAGTCAACGAAAACACCAAAGTCATCTGTCAGGGTCTGACCGGCTCGCAGGGGACGTTCCACACCGAACAGGCCATCGCCTATGGCACCAAGATGGTCGGCGGCGTGACACCCGGCAAAGGCGGCCAGACGCATCTCGACCTGCCGGTCTTCAACTCCGTGCACGAAGCCAAACACGCGACCGAGGCCAATGCCTCCGTGATCTACGTCCCGCCCCCCTTCGCCGCCGACTCGATCCTTGAGGCGATCGACGCCGAGATGGAGCTGATCGTCTGCATCACCGAAGGCATCCCGGTTCTGGACATGGCTCGCGTCGCCCGCGCGCTCGAAGGCTCCAAGTCGCGCCTGATCGGCCCGAACTGCCCCGGTGTCATCACGCCCGATGCCTGCAAGATCGGCATCATGCCGGGCCACATCCACCGCCGCGGCTCCGTCGGCGTCGTGTCGCGCTCGGGCACCCTGACCTACGAGGCCGTCAAGCAGACCACCGACATGGGCCTCGGCCAGTCTTCGGCCGTGGGCATCGGCGGCGACCCGATCAAAGGGACCGAGCATATCGACGTGCTGGAGATGTTCCTTGCCGATGACGAAACACAGTCGATCATCATGATCGGCGAAATCGGCGGCTCCGCCGAAGAGGAAGCGGCACAGTTCCTCGCCGATGAGAAGAAGAAGGGCCGTTGGAAGCCCACAGCCGGTTTCATCGCCGGCCGCACCGCCCCTCCCGGACGCCGCATGGGCCACGCAGGCGCCATCGTCGCCGGTGGCAAGGGCGACGCGGAGAGCAAGATCGAAGCGATGAAAGAAGCCGGGATCGTGGTCGCCGACAGCCCCGCCACATTGGGCGAAGCGGTCAAAGAAGCGATCGACAAGGGCTGATGCCTGCCGGGCGGGTCACGGCCCGCCCATTGACCCTCTCCGCAAAGCACTATGTTTTGCGGGGTCTTGATAAAAACCACCCGGCGCCGCCGACAGCGAAGGAGGGCAAGATGCACATTCAGACCGCGGTCAATCTCTGCCCGCTTTCGCCCGGCGCCGGCCCGCGGGCAAGCGCCCGATCCGGCGGCCCCGCAGGGCCCTGTACCTCCGCCTTCGATACCTATGGCCCCCCGCCCCGGGCCTGACTATAGACCGACCCTGATTCTGACCCTGTCCCGTCTGCCCCGCCGAACAAAGGTGACCCAATGACCGACCAACCCGCCAACGAACAATTCCACGCCTCTTCCTTTATGGAAGGCGACAACGCGGAATATCTTGAGGCGATGTACGCCCGCTATGCCAATGATCCCAACGCGGTTGACGAGGCATGGCAAACGTTCTTTGCGGCGATGGGCGATGACGCCGAAACCGCGCAAGCCGAGGCCGCTGGCCCCTCTTGGGCGCGCCCCGATTGGCCCCCCGCCCCGCAGAGCGAGGTGATGGGCGCGCTGACAGGCGTCTGGCCCGAACCGACCGAGGCGAAGGCCGCAGGCGAGAAGATCAAGAAAAAGGCCGAGGAAAAGGGCGTTCCCGTTTCCGACGATCAAATCCGCGCCGCCGTGCTCGACAGCATCCGCGCGCTCATGCTGATCCGCGCCTACCGCATCCGTGGCCACCTCGCCGCCACGCTCGACCCTCTGGGCATGCGCGACATGGGCGAACAGCCCGAGCTTGACCCCAAGTCCTACGGTTTCACCGATGCCGACATGGACCGCCCGATCTTCATCGACAATGTGCTGGGCCTTGAAGTGGCCACCATGAAGCAGATCGTCGGCATCGTCCGCTCGACCTACTGCGGCACCTTCGCGCTGCAATATATGCATATTTCCGACCCCGAGCAGGCCGGTTGGCTAAAAGAACGGATCGAAGGCTACGGCAAGGAAATCGCCTTTACTAAGGAAGGCCGCAAGGCAATCCTGAGCAAGCTGGTCGAAGCCGAGGGTTTCGAGAAGTTCCTGCACGTCAAATACATGGGCACCAAGCGTTTCGGCCTCGATGGCGGCGAAAGCCTTGTTCCGGCGATGGAGCAGATCATCAAGCGCGGCGGCCAGTTGGGCGTCAAGGACATCGTCATCGGCATGCCCCACCGGGGCCGTCTGTCGGTCCTCGCTAACGTCATGCAAAAGCCCTACCGCGCGATCTTTAACGAATTCCAAGGCGGCAGCTTCAAACCTGACGATGTGGATGGCTCGGGCGATGTGAAATACCACCTCGGCGCGTCGTCCGACCGTGAGTTTGACGGCAACTCCGTGCACCTGTCGCTAACCGCGAACCCCTCCCACCTTGAAGCGGTGAACCCCGTGGTGCTGGGCAAGGTCCGCGCCAAGCAGGATCAGCTCAACGACGAGGACCGCACCGCCGTCATGCCCGTGCTCCTGCACGGTGACGCGGCTTTTGCGGGCCAAGGTGTCGTGGCCGAATGTTTCGCGCTGTCGGGCCTCAAGGGCCACAAGACCGGCGGCACCATGCATATCGTGGTGAACAACCAAATCGGCTTCACCACCGCGCCGCATTTCTCGCGCTCCTCGCCCTATCCGACCGACAACGCGCTTGTGGTCGAGGCGCCGATCTTCCACGTCAACGGCGATGATCCGGAAGCCGTGGTCCATGCCGCCCGCGTCGCGACCGAGTTCCGCCAGAAGTTCCACAAAGACGTGGTCATCGACATCTTCTGCTACCGCCGCTTTGGTCACAACGAAGGCGATGAGCCGATGTTCACCAACCCGGTGATGTACAAGAGCGTCAAGAAACAGAAAACCACGCTGAGCCTTTATACCTCGCGTCTGGTGGCCGACGGTCTGATCCCCGAGGGTGAGATCGAAGACATGAAGACCGCCTTCCAGAACCATCTGAATGATGAGTTCGAGGCCGGGAAAGACTACCGCCCGAACAAGGCCGACTGGCTCGACGGCAAGTGGTCCGGCATGGACAAAAAGAACAAGTCCTACCAACGCGGCAAAACCGCCATTGCCCCCGAAACGCTGCAAGATGTCGGCAAGGCGATCACCACCGCGCCCGAGGGCTTCCCGCTGCACAAGACCATCGGCCGTCTGCTCGACGCGAAAAAGAAGATGTTCGAAAGCGGTGAGGGCTTCGACTGGGCCACGGCAGAGGCGCTCGCCTTCGGCTCCCTGCTGACCGAGGGCTACAAGGTCCGCCTGTCCGGTCAGGACAGCACCCGCGGCACCTTCAGCCAACGCCACTCGGCCTTCATCAACCAAGAGAACGAAGATCGCTACTACCCGCTGAACCACATCCGCGAAGGTCAGGCCGAGTACGAAGTCATCGACTCGATGCTCAGCGAATATGCAGTGCTGGGCTTTGAATATGGCTACTCGCTGGCCGAACCCAATGCGCTGACGCTTTGGGAAGCGCAGTTCGGCGACTTCGCCAATGGCG
Source organism: Sulfitobacter sp. 1A12056 (assembly GCF_043558125.1). Classification (NCBI taxonomy): domain Bacteria; kingdom Pseudomonadati; phylum Pseudomonadota; class Alphaproteobacteria; order Rhodobacterales; family Roseobacteraceae; genus Sulfitobacter; species Sulfitobacter sp. 1A12056. The sequence goes on from NZ_JBIFFY010000005.1 coordinate 62,220, forward strand.
CGCAGATCATGTTCGACCAGTTCATCTCGAGCGGTGAGAGCAAGTGGCTGCGGATGTCGGGCCTCGTCTGCCTGATGCCGCATGGCTATGAGGGGCAAGGGCCCGAGCACTCCTCGGCCCGTCTGGAGCGTTTCCTCACCATGTGCGGCGGCGACAACTGGATCGTGGCGAACTGCACCACGCCCGCCAACTACTTCCACATCCTGCGCCGCCAGCTGCACCGCAGCTACCGCAAGCCGCTGATGTTGATGACGCCCAAGTCGCTGCTGCGCCACAAGCTGGCCATCAGCAAGGCCGATGAATTCACCACCGGGTCGAGCTTCCACCGGGTGCTCTGGGATGACGCCGAAAAGGGCAACTCCGACACCAAACTGGTCGCGGATGACAAGATCAAGCGCGTGGTGATGTGTTCGGGCAAGGTCTATTACGACCTGCTGGAAGAGCGTGACGCCCGCGGCATCGACGACATCTACCTCCTGCGCTTCGAGCAGTTCTACCCCTTCCCCGCGCAATCCGCCGTGAAGGAGCTGGAACGCTTCAAAGGGGCCGAGATGATCTGGTGTCAGGAAGAGCCCAAGAACCAAGGTGCATGGTCCTTCATCGAGCCCAATATCGAATGGGTTCTGGGCCGCATCGACGCGAAACATGGCCGCGCCTCCTATGTGGGCCGCGCCACTTCGGCCTCGCCCGCCACGGGTCTGGCCAGCCAGCACAAAGCACAACAAGCCGCCCTCGTTGACGAGGCGCTGACCATCAAAGGAAAGTAAACCATGACAAGCGAAGTACGCGTCCCAACGCTGGGCGAATCCGTCACAGAAGCCACCGTTGCCACATGGTTCAAGAAACCCGGCGATACCGTCGCGGTTGATGAAATGCTCTGCGAGTTGGAAACCGACAAGGTGACTGTCGAGGTGCCCTCCCCCGTCGCAGGCACCCTGAGCGAGATCGTCGCCCAAGAAGGCGACACCGTGGGCGTCGACGCCCTGCTGGCCAATGTCAGCGAAGGCGACAGCGGCACCGCCGCCGCGCCCAAGGCCAAGGAGGCCGCCGAAGATTCCGGCGCTGCCTCCCAGTCCGACCGTGGCGGTGATGCGCCCAAAGCCATCGACGCAGGCGCTACCGAAGTCGCCGCCCGCGAAGGTCAAAGCATCGACGTACAGGTGCCCACCTTGGGCGAATCGGTGACCGAAGCGACCGTGAGCACTTGGTTCAAAAAGGTCGGCGACAAGGTCGAAGCCGATGAGATGCTCTGCGAGTTGGAGACCGACAAAGTTAGCGTCGAAGTCCCCGCCCCCGCCGCAGGCGTGCTGGCCGAAATCTTTGCCGAAGAAGGCAGCACCGTCGAAGCGTCCGCCACACTGGCCGCGCTGACCACCGGCGCAGGCGCTGCTGCCCCCAAGGGTGAAGACGCCAAATCCGGTGCCGGTGCCGCGCCTGAGACCAAGCCCGCCGATGGCAAGGATGTGGAAGACGCGCCTTCCGCCAAGAAAGCGATGGCCGAAGCGGGCATCAGCCGCGATCAGGTCACAGCTTCGGGCCGCGATGGCCGCGTGATGAAGGAAGACGTGGCCAAAGCCGTGGCCGCAGGCGCCTCCGCGCCAAAAGCCGAGGCAAAACCCGCAGCACCGCGCGCTGCCTCCGCCCCCGATGACGCCGCCCGCGAAGAGCGCGTCAAGATGACCCGCCTCAAGCAGACCATGGCGCGCCGCCTGAAGGAAGCGCAGAACACCGCCGCGATCCTGACGACCTTTAACGAGGTCGACATGACCGAGGTCATGGCCCTGCGCAACGCCTACAAGGCCGACTTCGAGAAGAAGCACGGCGTCCGGATGGGCTTCATGTCCTTCTTCACCAAGGCCTGCTGCCACGCGCTGAAAGAGATCCCCGAGGTCAACGCCGAGATCGACGGCACCGACGTGATCTACAAGAACTACGTCCACATGGGCGTCGCCGCAGGCACGCCCACGGGCCTCGTGGTGCCGGTGATCAAGGACGCTGACGCGATGTCCTTTGCCGAGATCGAGAAGGCCGTGAACGCCATGGGCAAGAAGGCCCGTGACGGCAAGCTGACCATGGCCGACATGACCGGCGGCACCTTCACCATCTCCAACGGCGGCGTCTACGGCTCGCTGATGACCGCGCCCATCCTGAACCCGCCGCAGTCCGGCATCCTCGGCATGGCGAAGATCCAGGACCGCCCGATGGCGATCAACGGCGAGGTCGTGATCCGTCCGATGATGTATATCTCGCTCAGCTACGACCACCGCCTGATCGACGGCAAGGGCGCTGTGACCTTCCTCGTCCGCGTCAAAGAGATGCTCGAAGATCCCCGCCGTCTGTTGATGGATCTGTGATACTATGGGCGGGGGGCGCCCCCCGCCCTATCTACCTGTGGACCCGTGGGTTTTCCCACATAGCGAAAGGACACAGACCATGAGTGAAACCACTCTCCTTGCCGCCTATGGCCTTCTGGTCATGCTGACGATCCTCTTGCAGGTGCTGGGCGCGACCCGGCAACTCTCGATGGGCTACCTGATGTCCTCGCGCGATGAGACGCGCACCACAACCGGGATGACCGCCCGTCTGGGCCGCGCGCTTGATAACTCTGTCGTGGCCATGGCGATCTTCGCCCCCGCCGTGCTGCTGGTCGAGATCTTGGGCCGCAACAACAGCGCCACGCTGCTGGCCGCACAGGTCTTCCTGCTGGCACGCATCATCTATTTGATCGTCTACGCCCTTGGCGTGCCGACGATCCGCACGCTGGCGTGGCTCGCAGGCTATGCCGCCACCGCCGTTCTTTATTTCCACGCGCTCTGAAAGGCATTCCCATGCAGATGATCTGCCACTTCGACGTCACCGATTTCGCCGCTTGGAAAGACGCATTCGACGCCGATGCCGAGGCGCGGCGCAATGCGGGGCTCTCGGTGCTGCAAATCTGGCAACACGCCGACAGCAGCAGCAAAGCCTCCGTTCTCTTGGATGTGAACGACCGCAAAAAGGCCGATGACTGGCTCGCCCGCTCCGATGCGCTCAGCAGCGATGACAAGGGCACCGTGACCAGATCCACCGCCTATTTCGTGAAATCCGCATGAGCGCCGAGCTGACCGTCCTGACCCTCGCGGCCCTGCTACAGGGGCTGCAATTCGTCCTCTACGCCGTGCCCGCCAACCGTGAGCTTGGCCCCGGCTACACCATGTCGGCGCGTGACCGTGAGCCTTCGCGCGCCATGAGCGACCGCACCGCCCGTCTGGGCCGCGCGCTCGACAACCATTTCGAAGGGCTGATCCTTTTCGGCATCGCCGTGGGCGTGGTGCAGATGTCGGCCCAGAACACCGCCTTCACCGCCGCCTGCGCTTGGGTCTATCTCATCGCCCGGCTGCTTTATGTTCCGGCCTATGCGCTTGGCCTGCGCCCGCATCGGTCGTTCATCTGGATCATCGGTTTTGCCGCGACCATGCTGATGCTGCTGGCGGCCCTCATCTAACCCTATCCCCAAACACCCGCAGGCAGCGGCGCTTGCACCTGTAACCCGCGCCTCATACCTTGCCTGCACCACCCGACTGCTAAGGAGACCCCCCATGTCGAGCTATGATGTCATCGTGATCGGCTCCGGCCCCGGCGGCTATGTCGCCGCCATCCGTTGCGCGCAACTGGGCCTGAAAACCGCCTGTGTCGAAGGCCGTGAGACCCTCGGGGGCACCTGCCTCAACGTGGGCTGCATCCCCTCCAAGGCGCTGCTCCACGCCACGCATATGCTGCATGAGGCCGAGCATAATTTCGAAGAGATGGGTCTCAAGGCGAAAGCGCCGACCGTCGATTGGAAGCAGATGCTGACCTACAAAGACAAGACCATCGAGACCAACACCAAAGGCATCGAATTCCTGTTCAAAAAGAACAAGATCGACTGGCACAAGGGCTGGGGTTCGATCCCCGAAGCGGGCAAGGTCAAGGTCGGTGATGAGGTCCATGAGGCCAAGAACATCATCATCGCCTCCGGTTCTGAGCCCGCAGGGCTGCCGGGCGTCGAGGTCGATGAGAAAACCGTCGTGACCTCCACCGGCGCGCTGGAACTGGGCAAGATCCCCAAGAAGATGGTGGTGATTGGCGCAGGCGTGATCGGTCTGGAACTGGGCAGCGTCTACGCCCGTCTCGGCACCGAGATTACGGTCGTCGAATATCTCGACGTGATCACCCCCGGCATGGACCCCGAGGTGCAAAAGACCTTCCAGCGCATGCTGAAAAAGCAGGGGCTGAACTTCGTCATGGGCGCTGCCGTGCAGAAGACCGAAGTCGCCAAAGGCAAGGCCACGGTCAGCTACAAGCTGCGCAAGGACGACAGCGAACATGAGATCGAGGCCGATGCCGTGCTCGTCGCCACAGGCCGCAAGCCGGTGATCAAGGGCATGGGGCTCGACGATCTCGGCATTAAGATGACCAAGCGCGGCCAGATCGCCGTGAACGACCATTGGGAGACCTCCGTCAAAGGCGTCTACGCCATCGGCGACGTGATCGAAGGCCCGATGCTGGCCCACAAAGCCGAGGACGAAGGCATGGCCGCCGCCGAGGTCATCGCGGGCAAACATGGCCATGTAAACTACGGCGTGATCCCCGGCGTGATCTACACCCACCCGGAAGTCGCCAGCGTGGGTGAGACCGAGGCGACGCTGAAGGAAGCGGGCCGCGCCTATAAGGTCGGCAAATTCTCCTTCATGGGCAACGCGCGGGCCAAGGCGGTCTTTGCCGGCGACGGTTTCGTCAAGCTGATCGCGGATAAGGAGACCGACCGCATCCTCGGCTGCCACATCATCGGCCCCGGCGCGGGCGACCTGATCCACGAAGTCTGCGTGGCGATGGAATTCGGCGCCTCGGCGCAGGATTTGGCGATGACCTGCCACGCGCACCCGACCTATTCCGAAGCCGTGCGCGAAGCCGCACTGGCCTGCGGCGACGGGCCGATCCACATGTAAGACGACGGGGCGGGCCAAGGGTCCGCCCCTTTTCGTTGCGCAGGCGGCGCTCGCTGCGGCTATCGCGCGTTAACACCCCTGCCCTACAACCTCCCCCGTCGCGACATTCACGGAAGATGAGGCCCTTCGCGGGTCATGTCGATACGTAGAGACATGCAGGGTGACGCCTGTCTTTTCCACCTCCCCCGGCGGCGCCGCCACTTTAACGGCTTCCTAAAAACCTAAGATTGCATCCCGCGAAACCATCGTTTAAGCGGGCACTACAGCATGCCGACAAATCGCGGAGGGCAGCGCCGACCCGCGGGGTGGTGCTGAAAGCGCCGCCCCTGGGGGGCGGGTCGGCGCTGCCCGGCTTGCGGCCGGGCGGAACATGCCAACTCTTGCTCCGCAAAAACAACAACGGCCCACCTAGGTTAGGCAGGCCGCTCAAGACTGGCAGTATAAGCCGCAGGGTCTACTCAGCTTTCGCCGGAGCGACCCGCCGGAAAGTGATCCCGCAATTTTTCTGGATGCTCATTTTCTCCAAGGCTTCCAGCTCACCTTTCAGGCGCCCCAGCTCCGCCGCGGTCTGTTTGTCGCCCTTGATAAAGAAGGCGGCGGGCCAGAACACGACCAGCGCTACGCCGGTGGCGACCGCGTCATCGCTGGCTTTTTTGTTTTGAACGCCAGAGAGTTCGCCAACCTTAGCGCTTACACGGTTCGCTTCGGCCACCAATTGTTTGCAAGAGTAAGACTGGTAAGTCACTGGCGACACGTAGGACGGAGCAATGGTGTCGGCCTTTTGAGCACATGCGCTGACAGAAACCGCCGCCAAGGCAAGCGATGCTACAATTTTCTTCATTTTAAAGTCCTTAACGAAAAATACGCTTCTTCGTAGACTTATGAGCATGTACATTCCAGAGGAAATTCAATCTAAACGCGAATTTCGTGGCGTCACCTATGCGCCTACCCCACCTCCGTAGGCCGCCACCCCGCTTCGCGCAGCAGCGCGTCGGAATGGCTCTCCACTTCCTGCTCCAACCGCGCCATGAAGGTGCGCTTGTCCAGCCCCGGCTCGATCGGCTCCAGAAACTCCACCACGGCCAAGCCCGGGCGGCGGTAGAGGCCCCGGCGTGGCCAGAAGTAGCCCGCATTGGTCGCCGCAGGCACGCAGACCTGTCCCAGTTGATCGTAAAGCACCGCCGTGCCGACCTTGTAAGGCGCGCTGAGCCCCGGGGCGACACGGGTGCCTTGGGAATAGATCACAATCTGCCCCGGCTCCACCCGGCCCGCGTTTACGTCTTCCATCATCTTGGTAATCGCCTGCCCGCGCTTGCCCCGGTTCACTGCGATCATTTGCATCCGCTTGGTGTATTGCCCGATCACCGGCGTCCAAAGCACCTCGCGCTTCATGATGAACTTGGCCCGTGGCAGGGCGTGGAAGATCATGATGATATCGAGGAACGATTGATGTTTGGCCGCGATCAGAACCTCACCCTCGGGGACTTGGCCGCGCACTTCGCAGCGCAGCCCGATCAGCCAACGCGCCGTCCACATGGCCCAAGCGGCATAGGTTTTGCAGCCCGCATAGGCGCCGCGTTTGGAAAACATCGCCCAAGGCGCGAAGGCCAGCCCGATCACCGGCATCGCCACGGTCACCTGCACGATATAGAGGATTGAGCGGACCCATTGCAGCAGCTTCATGTCAACTCCCTCAATGTACGCCGGGCGGCGGCCCCGGTGGCGGCAAAGGCGACCGCGCCAACGAGAAGCGGCACCATCAGCGGCACGGCCCAATGCCAGCCCTGGAAGCCCAAGCCGGTCAAAAATCCGCCTGCCTCGCCCGCGTCAGGCAGCAACACCACCGCGATCATGCCCAAGGCCGTGCCCGCCGCCGCGCCCAGCAGCGCGCGCAGGGTGAAACGGCGGATGAAGGCCCGCGCGATATAATCATCGGTCGCCCCCACCAGCCTCAGCACCGCGATCACCTGCGCATTGGCCGCAAGCGCCGCCTGCGCGGCAAGCGTCACCATCGCGGCCACCGCAGCCCCGATCAACAGCGTCGAAATCCAGCCCAAGAGGCGCAGACGGCTCGCCGCCACGACCAGCGGCGCGCGCCAGCGGCTGTGATCGTCAAGCACCGCGCCCGGCACCTCAGCCGAGAGACGCAGGCGCAGGCCCACGGGGTCCAATCCCTCACCCTCCTCGACCACTTCGATCAGGCGCGGCACCGGCAGGTTCTCCATCGCCAATTCCGGGCCGAACCACGGGGCGAGCAGCTCTTCCTGCTCCGCATCCGTCAGGGCACGGGCCGAAGCCACGCCCTTGGTCGTCTGCAACACCTTCAAAGCCGCCTCCGTCTGGGCCGCGCGTTGGTCCAGCGGCGCCACGATCCGCACCGTCGCCGACTGCGCTAATTCCTGCCCCCAGACCTGCGCCAAACGGCCCGAGGCCAGCGACAGCGCCAAGGCAAAGACCGCCAGAAAGGCCATCGCCCCCGCTGCGAAAAGCGTCAACTGCGCGGTGAAACCCGAAGGCGGCACCACGCGGTCGGCCTGCCGGTCGCCTTTGAAAATCGCGCGCAGGGCGCCCAGATCGAAGCGCTTCACAGATCCGCCCCCGCCAGTTGGATGCGCCGGTTCGCGATGCGCAAGACGCGGGCCTGCACATGCGCTTTGGTGGCGCGGATGAGGCCCAGATCATGGGTGGCGATCAACACGGTCTTGCCCATGCGGTTCAACTCGATCAGCAGCCGCAGCAGCCGCTGGGACATCTCCCAGTCGATGTTCCCCGTCGGCTCATCGGCGAGGATCACATCGGGCGACATGATCACCGCGCGGGCCAAGGCGGCCCGCTGCCGCTCCCCGCCCGAAAGCTCAGGCGGCAGGGCGTCGGCGCGGTTGGTAAGGCCAACCCAAGACATCAATTCTTCCAGATCCGTGCCCCCCGCCTCGGCCCCGCGGCCCGAGACATTCAGCGGCAGAGCCACATTCTCGGTCAGCGGGAGGTGGTCCAGGAATTTCACGTCCTGATGCACCACGCCGACGCGGCGGCGCATCAGCGCGATGTCATCGCGCCCCAGCCCGCGCACGTCTTGCCCGAACATCCGCAGATGCCCCGCCGTGGGCAAAAGCGCCCCGTAGCAGAGCTTCATCAAGGTGGTCTTGCCCGCGCCCGAGGGGCCGGTCAGAAAATGGAAGGATCCGGGGGCGAGTTTCAGCGTGATGTCGGACAGCAATTCGCCCCCGCCATAGCTGTAGGCCACATTTTCGAGCTCTATCACGCATCCACCTTAAAAAACTTCGACCTGTTGTGCCTCAGCACCGGAAAGGATTCAATCACTCAGAACCCCAGCACCCTGCCCAGATATCACTTTTCCTACGTTATTCTAGGACATATGCTGCCCGTTACGATCTCAGAGCACCGAACGAACCCAGGAATGACCATGCGGCTGATCTGCCCCAACTGCGACGCGCAATACGAAGTCCCCGACGATGTGATGCCGGCGGCGGGGCGTGATGTGCAATGTTCCAACTGCGGGCAGACGTGGTTCCAGCATCACCCCGACAATGCGCCAGAGGCCGAAGAGGATGATTTCGCCGACGACGTGATGCGGATGAAGCAGCGCGGCTCGGATGAGGACACGGAAGCCGCCGCAGCGGCCAGCCTGCCCGATTTGCAACCCTTCGGCGATGAAGAGGAAGACGCGCCCTTTGAAGACGATCAAGACGACGACTTCGAAGACGAATTCGACCCCGAGGAGGAAACGCCCCAACCCGCCCCCGCCGCGCCGGTGCGCCGCCCCCTCGACCCCGCCATCGCGGAGATCCTCCGTCAAGAGGCCGCGGCAGAGCAAGAAGCCCGCCGCCGCCGCCAGTCGGAACCGCTGGAAAGCCAGCCGGACCTCGGCCTAGAAGACGCGCCCCGGCCCCAGCCGCAGCAAAGGGCTGAGATTGCGGCAGAAGACCATGTGCCCGAGGATGAAGACGCCCGCCGCGCCCATGAGGCCCGGCTGCGCATGGCCAAAATGCGCGGAGAGCCGGTGCCGGAAAGCGAGGTTGACGCCTATGGCAGCGCCTCGCGCCGCGATCTTCTGCCCGATATCGAAGAGATCAACTCGACCCTGCGCCATGACGGGCAAGAGGGCGCGCAGGCCGGGCCCACCCCCACCGCCGCGCTCGACCGCCCCGAAAAGCCGCAGAAATCCGGCGGGTTCATGCGGGGGTTCACCATAATGATCGTCTTGGCCGCCATCCTCGCGGCGGTCTATGTCTACGCGCCCGAGATCGCGCAGTCCCTGCCGCAGGCCGATCCCTATCTGTCGTCCTATGTGGCATGGATGGACGATGCGCGGCTCTGGCTCGACGGGCAGTTGCAAGACCTGCTGGTCTGGCTCGACACCGTGGCGACCCAATCTCAGGGCTAACCCCGATCAGAACCGATCCAACAGCCTGTTAAGGTAATCCCGCTCGACCTCGGGCCGCTCCGCCTCGCCTGAGCGGCGGCGGATTTCGTCCAGTAACCGCCGCGCGCGGCCCTGATCGTCCGGCCCCTGCGCCAGCGGCGCGTCCGAGCTGTTGGCCCCGCTGCCGCCCTGCTCCCGCCCAAGCGGATCGCGCCCCTCGCCACGCTGATCGCCACCCTCTGCCGTGCCTTGACCCGGCTGGCCTGCGCGTTGCTCCTGCTCCATCGCTTCACCGAGGGCGCGCATGCCCTCGCGCAGCGCCTCCATCGCCTGTGCCTGATTGTCGATCGCCTCGGCCAGTTCATCGCGGCGCAGCGCCTCTCCGGCGCGGTCCATCGCCTCGCCCGCGCGGTCCAGCGCGTCGCGGGCCGCGTCCCCCTCAGCCGTACCCTGCCCGGGCAAACGCCCCTGCTGGCGGCGCAGCTCGTCGCGCAGTGCCTGCTGGCGTCCGGCCAGCCCCTCCTCGCCCCCTTCTTCACCGGAGGGGCCGCCCTGCCCGCGCTGGCCTTCATGGCTCTCGCCGCGCCCCTGCCCGCCGTTGCGGCCTTCGTTGCCGTCACTCTCGCCCGCGCCGGTGCCGGGGTTGAACTGCTCTTGCAGGTCGCGGAAAGCCTGATCGCTTAGCCCCTGTTGCTCACGCAGCGTGTCCGACAGCCCCTCCATCGCCTGCTCACCGGGCGAATTGCCGCCCTGACCCGGCTGGCCTTCGGTGACGCGCATGTTCTCCATCATTTCCTGCAACTGGCGCAGCGCCTCGGCGGCCTCGGCCATGCGGCCCTGCTCCATCAACTCCTGAATGCGGTCCATCATGCGTTGCAGATCGTCTTGGGTCATCTGCATCGCCTCGCCCTGCGGCTGCTGGTCTTCGCCCGCGCCCTCCTGCGCCTGCTGCCGCTGGAGCTGCTCAAGGTAGTCTTCGGTGGCGCGGCGCAACTCGTCCATCAGCTCGGCGATTTCGGCCTGAGAGGCGCCGTTCTTCATCGCCTCGTTCAACCGGTCCTGCGCGCGGCGCATCCGCTCAAGCGCATCGGCCAGCACGCCTTCTTCCAATTCGATCGCCAGCGCCCAGAGGTCTTCGGCCAGATCGGTCTGCAGCTCTTCGTCCAGCCCGTAGCGCGCCCGCAGTTCCAGCCGCCGGATCACCTGCTTGAGCCGCAGTGCTGTCACCTCCGAGCGCAGATCATCTCCGGGGGCATAACTCACCGCGCGCAGCACCTGAGCAATGCGCGGCGCATTGGCGCGCGACCACAAAAGATCGCGCCGCATCTCGATCACCGCCGCCGCCGCCGGATCGAAAAAGCGCCGCCCCGGCAGGGTCAACTGGCTCCACTCGGTCACGGCCTGCTGTTCGGAGGCGTCCAAGACCGAAAGTTGCAGCGACACCGGCAGATTGGCCCATGGGTGTTTCGAGAAATTTTCGATCAACGTCTCTTCGAAATCGCGCCGGTCGCCGCTGATCGGCATGGGCAGCGGCACGACGATCTCAGGCCGCGGCTCGGGGTCGACGGTCAGACCATAGCGCCGGTCGATAGAAGCCAGATCAAGACTAATCCGCGCCTCCCCGGCTTCGACGCCATAGTCATCCCGCGCAACGAACGGCAGGCTCATCTCTCCCAAAGCAGTCACCTCGGGCGGGCCGAGCCGTTCGACCTGCGGCACAGTATCGGGCAGAAGCGTGATCTGCCACGCCCGCGCGCCCGGCCCGTCGATGCTGATCTCACCGCTTTGGCGCAGAGTGAAATCCTGCGCGGGTTCCGAAGACGCCGCCACTTCCCGGCCCGAGACGCTCTCAGCCACCGTCAACGCGCCCAATTCGCCATAGAGCCGCAGGGTGATCAGCGTGCCCTCAGGCAGCGACAGCACCCCGGCCTCCTGATCGTTGAGGTAGAGCGTCGGCTTGCCGGTATGGCGCGGCGGCTCGGCCCAGCCTTCCCAAACGGGGCCGGAGGCGAGCGTGCCACCCGCCCCGCCGGGGGCCAGATGCGTCACCTCGCCCAACCGCCAGACGGAGCCAAAGACAAGCGCCACCATGAACCCAAGCAGCGCCACATAGCGCAGCGCATAGGGATCGGCCTGCGCCACCCGAAGGTCGCCCCTCACCGGTTTCGCCGCAGCCGCCCGCGCGGCCATGCGCCGCTGATGCGCCTGCCAGACCGCTGCCGAGGCGGCATCGCCCGCGCCAATCGCCTGATCGTCCATGAGCGCCCGAATGGGCCGCCCCGGCAGGCTGGCATCCAACCGCGCCAGCGCCGCCGCGCGCGATGGCAGACGGAAACGGCGCAGGGCAAAAATCAAAGCGGAGAGAGCAGCAAGACCGACGATGGCCAACGCGGCCCAAAGCGCCCCGCCCGCCAAAGCATCCTGCGCGCCCATCATCAGCGCCGCCAGCACCGCCAGCACCAGCGCCAACATGGGCCAGAACGCCTGCACCAGCGCCTCGGCCAGCATCCCCCCCCAGGTCAGCCGCAGGGGCCAGCGCAAAGCGCGCAGCCCGTCTGTCCTGTCAGTGGATGTCTCCATGCGTCACGCTCCGGTGGCCCGGCGGCGGGATGCCGTCAAAGCCATTCAGGGATGGTATCGCGGTTTATCATTTCGTCAAAGCTTGGCCGTGGGCGGATAACCGCGAATTGATCGCCGTTCACCAGCACCTCGGGGATCAGGGGCCGCGAATTATACTCGCTGCTCATCACCGCGCCATAAGCCCCGGCAGAGCGGAAGGCCACCAGATCGCCTGAGCCCAGCACCGGCATCATGCGCTGCTTGGCGAAAGTATCACCGGATTCGCAGACCGGGCCCACGATATCGACGGGGCGCGGCTCGGCCCCCGGGGTGGGTTCGTTCAGCGGCACGATGTCATGCCATGCGTCATACATCGCAGGGCGGATCAGATCGTTCATCGCGGCATCGAGGATCAGAAAATCGCGGCCCTCGCCGGATTTGAGATAGATCACCTCGCTCACCAGCACACCTGCGTTGCCCGCGATCAAGCGGCCCGGCTCGATCTCGACCTCGCAGCCCAGATGCCCCAGCGTGCGTTGCACCATCGCGCCGTAATCCGTCGGCAGCGGCGGAGCGGAGTTCGACCGCTCGTAAGGGATGCCCAAGCCGCCGCCGAGGTCCAACCGCCGGATGTCATGGCCATCGGCGCGCAGCACCTCGGTCAGCTCAGCGACCTTGCCGTAAGCCTGCTCAAAGGGGGCGAGATCGGTCAACTGGCTGCCGATATGCACGTCGATGCCGACGATCTTGAGCCCCGGCAACTTAGCTGCCATGGCATAGACTTCGCGGGCGCGGGCGATCGGGATGCCGAACTTATTCTCGCTCTTGCCGGTGGCGATCTTGGCGTGGGTTTTGGCGTCAACGTCCGGGTTCACGCGGATGGTGATCGGGGCCACTTTGCCCAGCTCCCGCGCCACGACATCCAGCAGGATCATCTCCGGTTCGCTCTCGACGTTGAACTGGCGGATGCCCCCCGTCAGCGCCAATTCGATCTCTTCCCGGGTCTTGCCGACGCCGGAGAAGACGATCTTATCGCCCGGCACGCCTGCCGCTTTCGCCCGGCGGTATTCCCCGCCCGAGACCACATCCATCCCCGCCCCCGCCTGCGCGAGCGTGCGCAAGACGGCTTGGTTGGAATTGGCCTTCATCGCATAGCAGACCAGATGGTCCATCCCCGACAGCGCATCGTCAAAAAGGTGGAAATGGCGCAGCAGCGTGGCGGTGGAATAGACATAGACGGGCGTGCCCACGGCGGCGGCAATCTCGGCCAGGCTTACGTCTTCGGCGTGCAACACACCGTCTTTATAGAGAAAATGATCCATCTGCGCTTGGCCCCATGTCGTCGCCGCTTATCTGATGGGCGCTGTCCGCAGGAACAGATAGAGCGGCAGGCCACAGCTCACCCCAATACAGAACGTGGCGGGAATGGCAATCAGGCTGAGGAAATTGCGCCGCACGGCGACCTCGGCAATGATCCAGATGGTTAAAGTGACGGCAGCGATGGTCAGATCCCAGACCAGCCCGCTGGCGGCGGCATTGGCGTGCCAAGCGTCCACCATGGCGGTCAGGCTCCAGCCTTCGGCGTTGAACCATGTGACGAAGTAATACATCGGATGCACCGCCCCCCAGACCGCCAGGGCGAGGTAGAGCATCCGCAAAAGCGACATCAGAAACTCTTGACCACGCCGACGGTGGCATAGCCCGACAGGCTGATCCCCGGCTCGGTCGGCGGTGTCGGCGCGGCCTGCCGTGGGGCGGACTGCGGCGGGGTGCAAGCGGCCAAGGCAAGCGCCCCGGCCACCAGTGTGATCTGCAACAGCGGCCTCACGACCCGGCCCCGAGCGAGACGGAGAACGGCCCCCGGCGCAGCCCCACCGCTGTGCCTACCGAGACGCCCGACGAGGACATGGTGATGCTGCTGCTCGCCGTGGGCCGCACCGGTTCGCCATCCGCGCCACAGGCGGCAAGGCTCAACAGGGAAAGGGCCGCAAGGAGGCGTTTCACTTCAGGATTTCCTTCCAACGCGCGATCTGGGCACGCACCTGCGCAGGCGCGGTGCCGCCGTAAGACATGCGCGAGTTTACCGAATTTTCGACGCCAAGCACATCAAAAACATCCGCAGTGATCTCGGCATGGACCGATTGCATCTGCTCCAACGTCAGGTCCGGCAGATCGCAGCCCTGCGCCTCGGCCATGGCGACCAGCGTGCCGGTCACGTGATGCGCGTCGCGGAACGGCAGGTTCGGCACGCGCACCAGCCAGTCGGCGAGATCGGTCGCGGTGGAGAAGCCCGAGCCTGCTGCGGCGGCGAGGTTCTCGCGCTCGGCGGTCATGTCACCCACCATCCCGGTCATCGCGGCCAGCGCCAGCATCAGGTTGTCGGCAGCGTCAAAGACCTGCTCTTTGTCCTCCTGCATGTCCTTGGAATAGGCCAGCGGCAGCCCCTTCATCACCATCATCAGCGCGGTGTTGGCGCCAAAGATGCGGCCCACTTTGGCGCGGATAAGCTCGGCAGCGTCGGGGTTTTTCTTTTGCGGCATGATGCTGGAGCCGGTCGAAAAACGATCCGACAGCGCCACGAAACGGAACTGCGCCGAGGACCAGATCACCAGTTCCTCGGCGAAGCGCGACAGGTGCATGGCGCAGATGCTGGCGGCCGACATGAATTCCAGCGCGAAGTCGCGGTCGCTCACCGCGTCGAGGGAGTTCGCGGCGGGGCGGTCAAAGCCAAGCGCCTCTGCCGTCATCTCGCGGTCGATCGGGAAGGAGGTGCCGGCCAATGCGGCGGCGCCCAGCGGGCATTCGTTCATCCGCGCCCGCGCGTCGCGGATGCGCGAGAGGTCGCGGCCAAACATCTCGACATAGGCCATCATGTGATGGCCCCACGTCACGGGCTGGGCGGTTTGCAGGTGGGTAAAGCCCGGCATGACCCAGTCGGCCCCCGCTTCAGCCTGAGACAAAAGCGCGCGGATCAGCGCTTGCAGACCCTCATCGGCGGCGTCCAACTGATCGCGCACCCAGAGTTTAAAATCTGTGGCGACTTGGTCGTTCCGGCTGCGGCCCGTGTGCAGGCGGCCTGCGGGCTCACCGATCAGGTCTTTCAGCCGCGCCTCGACGTTCATGTGGATGTCTTCAAGCGCTGCCGAGAACTCAAACCGGCCCTCTTCGATCTCTGACAAGATCGTGAGAAGCCCTTCCCGTATGGCCTCGGCGTCGTTATCAGTCAGGATGCCCGTGGCTGCCAGCATGGCGGCATGGGCACGCGACCCACTGATGTCTTGTGCGGCCATCCGTTTGTCGAACCCGATCGAGGCGTTGATTGCCTCCATGATCGCGTCCGGTCCGGCGGCGAAACGGCCACCCCACATTTTGTTCGAGGTCGTGTCGGTCATGTTGAATACCCTTGGAGGGACGTATGAAAAATCTCGTGCTTGGCTTCGTTTATACGCTGCTTGTCGCAGGTGCAAACCCCGCCCTTGCCGGAACGGCTGACATCGCGGGGCTGCGCGAAGGGGACATGAAGAAACTCGTGATCCACGATGCGCCGCAGGCGGCTTCTGACGTGACCTTTAAGCGTGAGGACGATGGCGAGGCGATGTCGCTGGCGGATTACGAAGGCAAGGTCGTATTGGTGAACTTCTGGGCCACATGGTGCGCACCCTGCCGCAAGGAAATGCCGCAGTTGAATGCCCTGCAAAAGGAATTCGGCGGCGGTGATTTTCAGGTGCTGACCATCGCCACGGGGCGCAACTCTGAGGAAGGGATCAAACGGTTCTTCGAGGAAGCGGGCGTCGACAGCCTGCCCCGCCACCAAGACCCGAAGCAAAAGCTTGCCAGCCAGATGGGCGTGTTCGGCCTGCCGATCAGCGTGATCCTTGACCGTGAGGGGCGCGAGATTGCCCGGTTGCAGGGCGATGCGAAATGGGATTCCGACAGCGCGCGGGCGATCATCGCGGCCCTGATCGAAGAAGACGCCGAGAGCTAAGCGCCTCTCGAACGGTCGGGCGCCCGTGCCCAGCTGTCAGGCCACATGCCGCAAGATCGCCGCCTCCGATGTGCTGAGATTGCGCCGCGCGAAACCGCCATAGCTGTGCGGGTCCGTCTCAAGCTGCGGATAGGCCGCCAGCAGCCGCGCCCGGTCCTGCGTGCCAAGGCTGGTGAGCGGGGCCGAGGCGGGATGAAAGCTTTCAGTCTCGACCCCATTGGCCCACATCACCTGATGTTCGGCCAGCAACACATGGACATAGGTCACCTCGCGCAGGGACATATCGCTGGCCACGCTGCGCCCGTTGATCAGGTCCTTGGCGGCGACCAGCACTTCGTCGCAGTTGAACAGATCACGGGCTTGCGCACCTTGCAGCACGATCCGGTGATCGGGGGAGATCAGCAGCGGGGCATCGGGCCGGGCAACCCCCAAGGCACCGGGGCGGAAGCGCACGGGGCGCAGATGCGGCATGGCATGCAGCCGCGCGCCTGTCATCCGGCGGCTGCCGATCCACTCCAGCGGCTGCGCGCCATTGTCCTTGGTCTGGATCAGATCGCCCTCGCGCAACTCTTCGATCAGGGCGCTGCCCTTGGGGGTCCGGATGCGGGTGCCGGGGGTGAAACAGATCACCCCGCCGCCCTCGGGCCGGTCATCGCGCGCCGGGGTCAGGGTGCTGTGCATCACCCAAAGCTCGCTGTTGCGCGGGGGCAGTTCATCGACGAACATCAGCAGCGGCATCCGCCCCGGGCCTGCGTCGATCAGGGTGACGGTATAGGTCCGCGCGCCATTGGTGACCATGAAGCTGTCGTCGGGCAGCGGGGCCGTGCCCAGATCGCGCCGCGGCGCGGGCGGCAGCATGCCCCCCTCCTCCAGTGCCGCCCCGATCAGGCGCTGCACCTTGCGGGCCGCGCGTTTGCGCAGCCGCTCTGCCCCGTCCGCCATATCCAGCCGCAGCACATCATTCGGCCCATCCACCCGGATGGTATCCCCGCGCCACGCCCAGGCCGAGCCCAGTTCGAGCGACTGCACCGGCGCGGCCTCCAGACCGTCGATCTCTGTTTGCGACCAGCTGATGACAAACGTGCCCCGAAAGCCCGTTTTCATAACTGCTCTGCCTGCCTCTTTATTATTACCATTAGCCTAGCAAAGGCGGGGCGCTCGCGAAAGATGGCGTGAATGTGGCAAGCGAACCTGTTGCAAATTGATCTTCCCGCAGCGCCACGCGACGGAACGCTTGTAAATCGTCAGCGTCTTGATAACGTCAAACGGACAAACAGCCGGAGGCACCGCATGTCGGAAGAAGTACCCCCCAGCCCGTCACGCCGCATCGTCTCTTCACGTCACTTAGCTGAGGGCGATGGCTGGGAGGCCTCGGAACTCGAATATGGCATGATCATCGCCTATAACGCCTTCACCCGCTGGATGTCGCGCTGCATGGCGGCGGCGGGGAACGGCGATCTGACGCCCTTGGAAATCCTCGTGCTGCACAACGCCAACCACCGGGGCCGGGAGAAGCGGCTTACGGATATCTGCTTCCTGCTCAACATCGAAGACACGCATACGGTGAACTACGCGCTGCGCAAGCTGGTGAAGGCCGAATTGCTGAGCGCCGAAAAACGCGGCAAGGAGGTGTTCTATCGCACCTCGCCTGCGGGCGCCGAGCTTTGTGAAGCCTATCGCGCGATCCGTCAGGCGTGTTTTCTGGATGGCTTGCCGCGCACCGATATCTCGGGCGACGAACTGCGCAAGATTGCGGCGCAGCTACGGGCGATGTCGGGGCAATATGACCAAGCGAGCCGCGCGGCGGCCTCGCTGTAGAGCGCGGGCGCGAGGGCTGCCCCCCCCGCGCCAGCAATAGCTTAGATCAGCGCGGCAATGGCGCGCGCAGTGTCGTTCATGCGGTTCGAGAAACCCCATTCATTGTCATACCAGCTGACCACGCGGATCATGCCGCCATCGGTCACCCGCGTCTGATCGGGCGCGAGGGTGGAGGAATGCGGATCGTGGTTGAAATCGGTCGAGACCAGCGGCGCAGGCTCATAGGCCAGCACGCCCTTCAACACGCCAATGGCGGCCTCTTGCATCGCGGCGTTCACCGCCTCTGCCGTGGCCGGTTTCTTGGGCATAATGCACAGGTCCACGAGCGAGACATTGGCCGTCGGCACCCGCACGGCGGACCCTTCGAGCACGCCTTTCAGATGGGGGATCACCTCGGAAATCGCGGCGGCGGCGCCGGTCGAGGTGGGCACCATCGACAGGGCGGCGGCACGGCCACGATAGGGGTCGCGGTGCGGGCTGTCATGGGTCGGCTGGTCGCCGGTATAGGCGTGGATCGTGGTCATATAGCCGGTCTCGATCCCGAAAGTATCGTCCAGCACCTTGGCCACGGGGGCGAGGCAGTTGGTGGTGCAGGAGGCGTTGGAGACGATCACGTCTTCGCCGGTCAACTCCTCATGGTTGACGCCGTAGACCACGGTGCGGTCCACGCCCTTGCCGGGGGCCGAGATCAACACGCGTTTGCTGCCATTCTCCAGATGTTTCGCCGCCGCCTCGCGGGCGGTGAAGAAACCGGTGCATTCATAGGCCACATCCACGTCGCCCCAAGGCAGCTTCGCCGGATCGCGCTCTGCCGTCATGCGGATGCTCTGGCCCGCCACATGCAGGGTGCCGTCCTTCAATTCCGCATCCACCGGCAGGCGGCCATGGACGGAGTCGTATTTCAGCAGGTGCAGCAGGTTCTCGGCATCGGTCAGGTCGTTGATGGCAACGACTTCGATCCCGTCAAAGCCGTTCTCGATCAGCGCGCGCAGCACGCAGCGTCCGATGCGGCCAAAGCCGTTGATGGCGATTTTAGTGGTCATGGTGAGTCCTCCGGTGGCCCGGTTTTGGGCGGATTGGCGCGGTTAGCGCTAACATAGCATCGGGTGCGACGGAGTTCAATTGGCCAGAGGTAGGAAATCGGCACCCGGTTTCAAGGCGCCGATCTTGGGCCGTGTTTTCAGCCCGTCTTCATGAATGCGCGCTATGGCGGCGGCGCACGCTGTCGGGCCGCCCCGGCAGGCTGAGCCGCGCATCGCTACGCGCTTGGCGAGAGATCACGCGCCCCTTGGCCACCACAAAAAGCCGGTCAGGCCGCAGACGCAGCGCTTCGATCGGGTTGCCCGCGTCCAGCACCACCAACGAGGCCGTCGCGCCGACCTTCAGGCCATAGTCCTGCAAACCCAGAATCCGCGCGTTCACATTCGTCACCATGTCAAAGCAGCGGCGCATCTCCTCGGGCGAGGTCATCTGCGCCACATGCAGCCCCATGAAGGCCACGTCGAGCATGTCGCCCGTGCCCATGGAATACCACGGGTCCATGACGCAATCCTGCCCCCAGCCGACGTCGATGCCCATGGCCTGCATCTCTTTCACGCGCGTCAGGCCGCGGCGTTTCGGGAAGCTATCGTGGCGGCCCTGCAGGGTGATGTTAATGAGCGGGTT
The DNA here is from genome assembly GCF_043558125.1 of Sulfitobacter sp. 1A12056. Taxonomy (NCBI): domain Bacteria; kingdom Pseudomonadati; phylum Pseudomonadota; class Alphaproteobacteria; order Rhodobacterales; family Roseobacteraceae; genus Sulfitobacter; species Sulfitobacter sp. 1A12056. The sequence goes on from NZ_JBIFFY010000005.1 coordinate 81,598, forward strand.
CGGGATCGCGGCGACCTCTGCCTCGGCCATCAGCGGCAGCAGTTTCGAGACGTAGTAGTTGTCCATCGAATGCATCGACGTGAGGTGAGAACCAGCCACCCTGCCCTGCAAGCCGAGGCGTTGGGTCTCATAGGCCAGAGTCTCGATGTGGCGAGAATGGGGGTCGTCGGTCTCGTCGCAGTGCAAGTCGACCATGAGGCCGCGCTCTGCGGCGAGCTCGCATAGGGCAGTGACGGAGCGCGCGCCGTCGGCCATGGTGCGTTCGAAATGCGGGATGCCGCCCACCACATCGACACCCATATCAAGGGCGCGAATGGTGTTCTCATGCGCCGTGGGGTCGCGGTAGAGGCCGTCTTGGGGGAAGGCGACGAGTTGCAGGTCGATGTAGTCCTTGACCGTTTCGCGCACGTCGAGAAGGGCTTCGACACCCAAAAGGCGGTCATCGCAGGTGTCGACATGGCTGCGGATCGCCAGCAGGCCCAGCGAGGCGGCCCAGTCGCAGTATTCCAGCGCGCGGGCTTTGACTTCGTCTTGCGTCATCACCTGCTTGAGTTCGCCCCAGAGGCCGATGCCTTCGAGAAGTGTGCCCGAGGCGTTGATCCGCGGGGTGCCGTAGCTGAGCGTGGCGTCCATGTGGAAATGCGGGTCGACGAAGGGCGGGCTGACGAGGTCGCCGCTGGCGTCGATGGTCTCGCGAGATTCGGCGGTCGAGAGGTCTTCGATGGCGGTGATCTTGTCGCCCTTGATGCCGATGTCGGTGGTGCGGCCGTCGGGAAGTGTGCCGCCTTTGATGATGAGGTCGAACATAGTTTGGTCCTTTTCAGTTATGCCCCGCCCGGGCGCAGGCCGGGCAGCCCCCGGCCGCCCGGGCGGGGGCTTCACCCCCACCCGCGGCCGGGAGCAGCCCTTAGCGATCTATAGCGAAACGTTTAGCGCTCACCCTTGTTAAACGGCACCATAAGGGCAGCGGGTACCTGCGCCCGACGTGACATGACGACCAGTGCGAGGATCGACAGGATATAGGGCGCCATCAGGAAGATCTGGTAGGGAATATCCGCTCCGAGCGGCGTCTGCTGCACCCGGATTTGCAAGGCATCAAAGGCGGCGAACAACACCGCGCCCAGAAGCGTCTTGCCCGGTTTCCACGAGCCAAAGACCACCAGCGCGATGCAAATCCAGCCGCGCCCGTTGACCATCTCGAAGAAAAAAGAGTTGAAGGCGCTCATGGTCAGGAAGGCGCCGCCCACGGCCATCAGACCGCTGCCGACCATCACCGCGCCGATGCGGATGGCCGACACGCTGAGACCTTGCGCCTCGACCGCCGCCGGGTTCTCGCCCGCCGCGCGCAGGGCAAGGCCCATCGGGGTGCGGTAGAGCACCAGCGTCACGACCAGCACCAGCGCGAAGGCCAGATAGGTCAGCGGGGTCTGGTAAAAGAGCGCGGGACCGATCACCGGAATGTCGGACAGAAGCGGGATTTCCAAAGGGCGGAAAGCCTCGATCTTGGGCGGCGAGGTCACCTCGGGCAGCGCCAGACGGTAGCAATAGTAGGTGAGCGAGGTCGCCAAAAGCGTGATGCCGAGGCCGACGACATGCTGGCTGAGGCCGAAAGGCACCGTGAGCACGCCATGCACCAGCCCGAAGGCCATGCCCGAAAGCATCGCCACCGCGACGCCGAACCACAGGCCACCACCGAGGTAGACGGTGAGCCAGCCGGCGAAGGCGCCGACGACCATGATGCCTTCGATGCCGAGGTTCAGCACCCCTGCCCGCTCGCAGATCAACTCACCCAAGGCGGCAAAGATCAGCGGCGAGGCGATGCGGATGGCGGCGGTCCAGAAGCTCGCCTGAAGGAGAATGTCGAAAATATCCATCAGTCGCGCCTCACCCGGAATTTCGTGAGCATGATCGCCAGCACCATCGCCAGCAGGGCCAGCGCCAGCATGATGTCGGCGAGGTATGTCGGCACGCCCGCCGCGCGGCTCATGCTGTCGGCCCCGACGAAGATGCCCGCGACGAAAAGCGCCGCGACCACCACGCCCAGGGGGTTCAGCAGCGCCAACATGGCGACGATGATCCCGGTGTAGCCGAAGCCCGGCGAAATATCCAAGGTGAGGTTGCCCTTGAGCCCCGCCACCTCGGAAAAGCCCGCCAGCGCGGCGAGGCCACCCGACAGAAGCGCCGTCTTGATCAGCACGGCGTTCACCGGGATGCCCGCGAAACGCGCCGCCGCGGGGTTCAGCCCCACCGCGCGCATCTCGTAGCCCAGCGTGCTGCGGCGCTGGATCACCCAGACGACAAGCGCCGAGATCAGCGCGAGGCCGAAGCCCCAGTGCAGCCGCAGCCCCTCGGCGATGCGCGGCAAACGCGCCTCCCCGATCAGCCGGGCGGATTTGGGCCAGCCGAGGCCCATCGGGTCTTTCAGCGGGCCTTCGAGCAGCATGGAGACCCAGAGCAGCACGACGAAGTTTAAGAGCAACGTGGTGACGACTTCATCAACGCCGAAGCGGGTCTTGAGGAAGGTCGGCATCAGCAGCACCGCGGCCCCGGCGAGCATAGCGGCGAGGGCAATCGTCGGCAGCAGCGCGAAACTGGGCCATGCCAGCGCGCCGGTGCCCAGCACCACGGTGACCACCGCGCCCATGTAAAGCTGCGCTTCGGCCCCGATGTTCCACAGCTTCGCCCGGAAAGCGACGGCGACGGCGAGGCCGGTGAAGATCAATGGCGTGGCGCGGTTGAGCGTCTCCAGCAGGGCGAATTTCGAGCCGAAGGCACCCTTGATGATCAGGCCCAGCACCGAGAAGGGCTGCGCACCTGCGATCATCGCGAGCAGTGAAGCGACGACCACCGTGGCGAGCAGCGCCAGCGCGGGCAGGCCCAGCGAGCGGGTCCATGTGGGGTTGGCGACGGGTTCAAGCCGCATGGGAGGTCTCCTCGAATCCATCGCCCGCCATCCAGACGCCAAGCTCGGCGGGGGTGAGCGCGCCACGGGCGAAGGGGGGCGAGAGGCGGCCTTCGGAGATGACATGGATCACGTCCGACAGCGCCGTCACCTCGTCGAGGTCTTCGGAAATGAGCAGCACCGCCGCCCCCCGATCGCGGGCTGCGAGCAGTTGTTCGTGCACGTAAGTCAGCGCCCCGATGTCCAGGCCGCGCACGGGCTGGTTGGCCAGCACCACAGCGGGGGTGGTTTCCAACACGCGGCCAAGGATCAGCTTTTGCATGTTGCCGCCCGAGAGCAGGCGGATGCGGGTCTCGGGGCCGGGGCAGCGGACGTCGTAGCCTTTGATGATCTTGGTGGCGAAATCGCGGGCGGCGCGCCAGTTCATCCAGCCGTGACGGGAGAAACCGGGGCGGGAGTAAAGCTCAAGGACCGCGTTTTCGGTGAGGTCGAAATCGGCGATGGTGCCGGTCTTATGGCGGTCTTCGGGGATGCGGGCGATGCCCGCGCCGATGGCGGCATGGGGCGACCAGCCGCGCGGGGCGTCGCCTTTCACGTGAAACGTACCCGAGGCAGGACGGATCAGCCCGCCGATCAGGTCAGCAAGCGCCGTCTGTCCGTTGCCGGACACCCCGGCGAGGCCAGTGATCTGACCCGCGCGCAGTTCGAGATCGACATTCTTCAGCCCCGGCGCGCTGCCGACGTCGGGCGTCGAGACACCCTGAAGCGTCACCAGCGCGGCACCGGGATCGGCGCGGCGCACGACCGGCGCGGCGACCTCACTGCCCACCATCATCTGCGCCATGGCGGCGCGGTCGGTCTCGGCGGTCTTGGCCTCGGCCACCAGCTTGCCGTGACGCAGCACCACGACGCGGGAGGAGATCGCCATGACCTCGTGCAGCTTGTGGGAGATGAAAATGACCGAGAGACCAAGGGCGACGGCCTTGCGCATGGTGGCGAAGAGGTCTTCGGTTTCCTGCGGGGTCAGCACCGCCGTGGGTTCGTCGAGGATCAGGATACGCGCCTCGCGGTAGAGGGCTTTCAGGATCTCGACCCGCTGCCGCTCGCCCACGCTGAGGCTGCCGACCTGCGCATCGGGGTCCACGCGCAGCCCGTAGTCCTCCATCAATGCCACGATCTTCTGCCGCGCCTGCGCCCGGCCAAAGCCGGGTCGCCAGATCGAGCGGGTGCCGAGGACGATGTTTTCCAGAACGGACATATTGTCGGCGAGCGTGAAATGCTGGTGCACCATGCCGACGCCGGCGGCCAGCGCGGCGCGGGGGTTGCCGGCGGGGAGGCGCTCGCCGAACACTTCGACATTGCCCTCGTCAGGCGTGTAGTGGCCGAAGAGGATATTCATCAGCGTGGTCTTGCCCGCGCCGTTTTCGCCCAGCAGGGCAATGACTTCGCCCTGCCGCAGATCAAAGCTGATCGCGTCATTGGCGGTGAGTTTGCCAAATCGCTTGGTAATGCCATCAAGGCGCAGGACCACCTGCGCCTCGGGGTTTTGATCGGTCATTTAGTTGGACTTCGGCTCTTCGTCGTTGATCTCGACCGTGAAGGACCCGTCGCGGATCGCCTTCTCGCGCTCCTCGATGAGGTCCATCGCCTCCTGCGGAACCTTGCCCTCGAAGGTGCCCAGAGGGGCGAGCGAAGAGCCGCCCTCGGCCATGAAGGAATAGCGGCCGTAGTCGTCGGCTTTGAACTCGCCCGCCTTGACGGCGGCGATGGCGGCATCGAGCGTCGGCTCGAAATGCCACAGGGCGGAGGCGACGACGGTCTCGGGGTATTCGGCTTGCGTGTCGATCACGTTGCCGATTGCCAGCACGCCCTTCTCCTGCGCCGCGTCCGAGACGCCGAACCGCTCGGCATAGAGCACGTCGGCCCCCTGCTCGACCATGGCGAAGGCGGTTTCCTTGGCCTTGGGCGGGTCGAACCAGGAGCCGATGAAGCTGACCTGGAACTTGATGTCGGGGTTCATTTCCTGCGCACCGGCCATGAAGGCATGCATCAGGCGGTTCACTTCCGGGATCGGGAAGCCGCCGACCATGCCGATGTTGCCGCTCTCGGTCATCGACCCTGCTACGATGCCCGAGAGGTAGGCCGCGTCTTGAATGTAATTGTCGAAGACCGCGAAATTCGGCAGCGCAGCGTCCTGCTTGAAGCTGGAGCCCATGAGGAAGGCAACCTCGGGGTAATCGGCGGCGACCTCGCGGGCCTCGGCCTCGGCGCCGAAGACCTCGCCCACGATCAACTGGTTGCCGGCCTCGGCATATTCACGCAGCACGCGGGCGTAGTCGGTGTTGGAGACATTCTCGGTGAAAGTGTACTCGATGTCGCCCCGCGCCTGTGCGGCCTCGGCGGCCTTGTGAATGCGGCTGACCCATTGCTGTTCCACCGGCACGGTGTAGACCCCCGCCACCTTGATCGGCTCGGCGGCTAGCGCGCCCTGCGGCAAAAGGCTGGCACCCGCCAGCATGGCCGCCGTGCCCAATAGGAAGCGGCGTGTGAAATTGCGTTGTGTCATTTTTATCCCCCGTTGATTAGGCATTTTACCGTTTGATAAAATATTTTACCTGTCAAGCTTCTCCTGACCCTAGGTCAGCCCAAGCTTTTCCGAATAGGCGCCTTGTGCTGATTAATGTGGCAGTCAGCAGGCGAAGCGGTAAATAGGGTCGACCCCAAGGATCGGATTCTACGATGAGCCATGTATTGCACCGTAACCTGCGCGCCACGCAACCTGTGATCGTACGCGGAGAAGGAAATTTCCTTATTGATGACAAAGGGAAGCGCTATCTGGACGCCTGTGGCGGTGCGGCTGTATCAAGCCTTGGGCATGACAATGCCGCCGTGCGCGCCGCCGTCGCCGCGCAGATGGACAAGCTCGCCTTTGCCCATACCGGTCTTTTCACCAACGCCCCGGCGGAGGCTTTGGCCGACCATTTGATCGCCCGCGCACCTGAAGGCACCGGCGAGGGCCGTGTGATGTATCTGGGCAGCGGGTCCGAGGCGATGGAGGCGGCGCTGAAGCTCGCGCGGCAGTATCATTTGGAGCGCGGCGACACGGGCCGCGCCAAGATCATCGCGCGCAAGCCCAGCTATCACGGCAACACGCTCGGCGCGCTGGCGGTGGGCGGCCATGCCGGACGGCGGGCGCCATTTGCGCCGATGCTGATGGAGGTGGAACATATCGACGCCGCCTATGCCTACCGGCTGCAACGCGACGGCGAGAGCGCGGCGGATTTTGCGCGGCGGCTGGCGGATCAGTTGGAGGCGCGGATTGTCGAGCTGGGGCCGGAGACGGTGGCCGCCTTCGTGGCCGAGCCGGTGGTCGGCGCCTCGCTCGGCTCGCAGCCCGCGCCCGAGGGCTATTTCAAACATGTGCGCGAGATCTGCGATCGCCACGGCGTGCTCTTGATCGCCGATGAGGTGATGTGCGGCATGGGGCGCACCGGCAGCCTTTTCGCGCTGGAGCAGGAAGGCATTTGCGCCGACATCACCACGATGGCCAAGGGCCTCGGCGCGGGCTACCAGCCGATCGCGGCGGTGATGGCGCGGCAAAGCGTGATCGAGGCGATCATGGCGGGCAGCGGCAATCTGTGGAACGGGCACACCTATATGTCCCACGCGGTGGCCACGGCGGGCGCCTTGGCCGTTTTGCAAGAGGTCGAGAGCCGTGATCTGCTAAGCGCGGTGCGCATACGGGGGCAGCAGTTGGAAACCGCGCTGCGCGACCGCTTCGGGCAGCACGCCCATGTCGGCGACATCCGCGGGCGGGGGCTGTTCTGGTCCATCGAACTGGTGGCCGAGCGCGACAGCAAGACGCCCTTTGACGTCAGCCGCAACCTTGCGGGCAAGATCCAGCGCGCGGCGATGGAGGCGGGGATGATCTGCTACCCTTCGCAGGGCTGCGCCGATGGCACGGCGGGGGATCACGTTCTGCTGGCCCCGGCCTTCACCTCCCCGCCCGAGGAAATCGAGATGACGGTCGAGATGCTGGGCACCGCGGTCGACGGGGTGATCGCGGAGGGCTGAGCCCCCCGCCTGCCCATTACCGGCCTTTGATCTGGATCGAGAAGTTGCGCCGCGCCCCGGCGGGCGGGCGCGGGAAAGGGGCGGCCTTGCGGATGATGCCAAGCGCCGCCTGATCCAGCGCCGCCGACCCTGAGCTGCGGGCCACGCGAACCCCTGCCAACTGCCCGCCCCCACCGATCGAGAAGGCGATGACAGCCGTCCCGCGGGAACGGACGCGCGGCTTGCCGACGCGGGCGATGCGGCTCATCACCTTGCCGGGATAGTTGCTGGCCGCCGCATTGCCCGCAGGCGCTGCGGCCCGCTGGCGGCTGCCCGATTGTGCGGCATTGCCCGCGCGGCTGGCCGTCTGCGCACCCTTGGTGTTGTTGCGCTTTGCATTGCCGCGCGTGGTCTGTTTGGGCTTGGGTTTCGGCTGTGGCTTGGGCTTGGCCTTCTTGGCGGCCTCGGCGGCGCGTTCGGGGTCGCGGCGCTGCGGGCGCTGCGACAGGCGCGGCGCGTCATCCTCGGCCTCAGCGGTGAGGGTTTCGACCGGCGGCACCGGGGCGGCAGCCGTAATGGTTGGCGTGGCCTCAGTCGTCTCGGGCGGGGTTTCGACCGGGGTCAGGGCGGGCAAGACCGGCGTCTCTGTCGGCGCGGCGGCGGGCGGGGCCACGGGCATCGGCTCGGCCTCAACCGTCTGCACCGGCTCTGCGACGGGCGTGGGGGTGAGCGTGGGCTCGGGCGCGGGGGTCGGCGGCAGGGCCTCTGCGGTCTCCACCGGTTCGGGTTCGGGGGTTGGGGTGATCTCTTCCACCGGTTCGGCATCCAATGTGCCGACCGCCATATCCTCGAACCGCGTGCCAAGCTGGGCCGCGGCGGGCGCGCCGCCGCCTGCGATCTTGGCGCTGTCGTCGATTTGGGCAAGCTGCGACACGCCTACGACGAGGCTGGCGGCAACGCCGATGGACAGGGTTTTGACGAGACCGGAACGGGGGATCATTGCAGCGCCCTTTCGGTGACAAGCATGACGCGCGCGGCCCCTGCCCCGCGCAGTTCGCGGGTCAGTTCGACAAGGCGACGGGCGGGCAGCGCGCGGTCGGGGAGAAGCCGCACGGTGTCGCGCTCCTCTTCGGGCAGCGCGTCGATGAAATCGGCCACGCTGGCGCGATCTTGGCCTGCGTAGGTCATGCGGCCATCGGCATGGACCACCAGCGCATTGGGCGGGGCGCGCCCCTCAAGCTCGCGGGTTTCGACAAGGTTGAGATCGGAATCGAGCGGCTGCGACAGGGTGCCTGCGACCATGAAGAAGACCAGCATCAGAAAGACGATGTTGATCAGCGCGATGGTCGGTTCGCGTTGCGGTTTGGCCTTGGCGATGGGTCGCATGGTCAGCCCTCCAGAACCGAGACGCTGAGCCCCGGTAGGGCGCGCAGCGCGATGAGCAGATCGGCCAGCGCCTGCGCCTCAACCTCGGCCCCGAGCGAGACCAGAAGCGGCGTGCCCTCTTCGGCTTCGGCCAAGGGGCTGGCGGTCAGCGCCTCAAGCGCCAGCGCATCGCCGTTGAGGCGCAGCCCCTCGGTGGTCAGTTGCAGGAAATAGGGTTTCGCCCCCGTCTCGGCCCCTGCCCCGGATGTCGCTGCGGCCAATTCGATCTCGGCAAATTTTGAGAAGGTCGAGGTCAGCATGAAGAACAACAACAGCAGAAAGATCACGTCGATCAGGGAGGTCATGGAGAGGCGGTTGCGCCGCCGGCGTGGCCTAGCCATGGGCTGGCCGGGGCGCGGCGGCGGCAAAGGGGGTGGCGGCGGGCGCAGCGGCAGGGGCCGCGTTCTGGCCCGGATGCAGCACGGTGAGGATCGCCTTGTCGGCGATGACGCGCTCGTTCTCCATGCGTTGCTCAAGCCAGCTGAGCACCAGCGCGGTCGGCATGGCCACGACAAGCCCCACGGCAGTGGTCAGAAGCGCCACCCAGATGCCACCGGCGAGGATCGACGGGTCCACTTGAGAGCCCGCATCCTGCAAGGCGCGGAAGGCTTCGATCATGCCCAGAACCGTGCCGAAGAGACCCAAGAGCGGGGCAAGCTGCGCCACGGAATCAAGGAGGCGGAAGCCGCGCTCTAGCTTGGCAAAACGCATCTCGGCCTCGGCCTGCAAGCGAGAGGCACCCGCCTCAGGCGCGGACATGGCCAATTCGATCACCGGGGCGAGGTAGCTTTTCGACCGGCCCAGCGCCGCGCGGGCGGCGGCGGCATCGCCACGCTCCCATGCGTTGACCGCTTCGGACAGCGCCCGGTGGCGGCCCACGGCGGCGGCGCGGAACTGCCATGTCTTATAAAGCGCGACCGCAAGGGTCAGCACGGCCACGGCCATCAGGATCACCACCACCGGGCCACCGGTTTCGGCAATGCCCCGCAGCGGGGTCAGCAGCGCGTCAAGTTGATCCATCAGCCCAGCACCTCGATCTCGGTCCGGGTTGCCGGGGCCAGCGCGCTTTCGCAGGTACCCGCCTCGATCCCCGCGCCGTCACAGCTTTGCGCGCCATTAAAGAGGATGCGGCCAAGGTTCTCGCAGGTGGTCTGCGGCACCACGAATTGGCGCACGCGCGGGCGGCCAACGGGCAGTTCGCCGAAATCGAAAAGCGTCAGCCGGTTCACGGTGCCTTCGCGGTCGAACAGCACGGTTTCATAGACCGCCTTGTCGAGCGGGGCGGAAAGCTCGTTGGTGATGAGGAAGGTCAGCTTGCAATTGGCCTCCGTGGTGTCGGCGGCGTTCAGTTCGACCTTGAGCTCGGGCGAGGCGCTGGCCGGGGTCGCGGCGGGCGTCTCGGCGGCGGCGCCTTGGGCGATGGTCAGGGACAGGGCCGCGAGGAACGCGGAACGAAAATGCGGCATGGGGGTGGCTCCCGATGGGTTTGTCTTTGATCACGGCGCAGGTCTGGGGCGCCTGCCACAGCGGGGCAGAATCGTCGCAGCACCTCTTGCGCCAAGCGGAATTTCTGTCTGCTGCCTAGCAAAACCGGGCGGCGGTGACAATCCTGACTTTAATACTCAGATTATATCTGCGCAGCGCGGCCCGTTCTGCCAAGCGGGGAACAGTTGCGCCGGGTTGGGGTTGGGCCGCTGAAACCACCACGCGCGGGCGACTGCATCCGCGCAGAGAAGGAGGCCAGAATGACCGACGACAGCCAAAAGATCGCGACCATCGACCCTGCCCATAACGTGGCTCTGTTCACGCCGGACGCAAAAGCGCTGGAGCAGGCGGCCTCGGCCGGGATGAAAACGGTGGTGAACTTCCGTGCCTCGGATGAGAAAGGCGGCCTCTCCCCCGATGCAGAGCGGCTGGTGGCCGAGAAGCTGGGGTTGAACTACCTGCACCATCCGGTGACACCAGACACCCTTGGCCCCGAGACGGTGGATGAATTCCGCAAGTCACTGGACGACCTGCCCCAGCCGGTGTTTTTGCACTGCGCTTCGGGCAAACGTGCGGGGGCGATGACCCTGATGGCCCTTGCGGCGGATAAGGGTTGGGACGGTGACACGGCCCTGCAGGAGGGCAAGGCCCGCGGCATCGACCTGACTGAAGAGAAGATCGGTCAGTTGGTTAAATCCTACGCAGATAGCAAAGCGTAAGAGAAGCGCCCGGCTTTGCCGGGCGTTTTACTTTTGCGCGCAGTAGAGGCCATGCAGCGTTTCCAGAACGGCCACGGCCTCCTGCCCCTTGACGCGGTAAAAGATCGTCTGCCCCGCCCGGCGGCTGTCGACCAGACCGGCGTCTTTCAACTTTTTCAACTGCTGCGACATGGTGGATTGCGACAGACCGCAGGCCCGCGCCAAATCCCCGACCGAGCGTTCCCCACCGATCAGACGGCACAGGATCTGCAACCGCGCCTCTGACGCAAGCATCGTCATGAGCGCCGCAGCCCCGGCGATATCGCCATCCAGAAAGTCGTCCGTGTTTTTCATATTAGCATCATTGAATATTATGAGAGCGTAATATATACTGGTTTCCAGTCTGACACAAGCCAGCCGCTTGGCCGGCCGTAAGGAGTTGAGAGATGGAAACCGAATTCACACCATGGCTGTCGCTGGGCGGCGGCGCGATGATCGGGGCCTCGGCGGTGCTGTTGATGGCCACGAACGGCCGCATCGCGGGGATCAGCGGGCTGACCTCTCGGCTCTTCGCGCGTGACAGCGACGGCGAAGCGCGGGGTGTCTCGTTCTTCTTTGTGTTGGGTCTTTTGTTGGCTGCCCCGCTTTGGTTGCTCGTGTCGGGTGGCTGGCCGCAGCAATGGGTGCCTTCGAACCCCGTCCTGATGGCCGTGGCCGGGCTGCTCGTCGGCTTTGGCGCGACCTATGGCAATGGCTGCACCTCGGGCCACGGGGTCTGCGGGATCAGCCGTGGCTCGGCGCGGTCGATCGTGGCGACGGTGACCTTCATGGCGACGGCATTCGTGACCGTCTTTGTCATGCGCCATGTGATCGGAGGGTGACATGAAACAGCTTTTTGCTCTCCTCTCCGGCCTTCTGTTCGGCATAGGCCTGATCGTTTCCGGCATGGCCGACCCGGCCAAAGTGCTGAACTTCCTCGACGTTTTCGGCACATGGGATCCCAGCCTTGCCTTTGTCATGGGCGGCGCCATCGCGGTGACGGCACCGGGGTTCGCATGGCTGTTCCACAGCCGTCAGACCCCCTATTTCGACTATAAATTCCGCCTTCCCACCCGCAACGATCTTGAGCCGAAACTGCTGACCGGCGCCGCGATTTTCGGCATCGGCTGGGGCTTGGGCGGCTTTTGCCCCGGCCCGGCATTGACCGCCCTGCCCATCGCGGCCAGCGGCACCTTGATCTTTGTCCCCTTCATGCTGGTCGGCATGTGGATTGCCCGGCACAGCCCTGATTTGACCTCTATAACCAAGAAAGGACCAGCCTGATGAGCGACCCTCTCAATTCACCCGTCGTGCGCCACTCCCCTTCGACCGGAGCTGGCAGCCCCGATGTCTGGGGCATCTATGAACCCGACACCGGCTCGATCCAGTACATCTGCGCCGATCCGGCGACGAAGAAGGCCGCGCTGATCGACGTGGTGTGGAACTTCGACCCGAAGAACTACAAGTTCACCACCGAAAGCATGGATCAGGTGCTTGATCTGGTGAAGGAAAATGGCCTTAACGTGGAATGGGTGCTGGATACCCACCCCCATGCGGATCACGTCATGGCCTCGGCCCAGTTGAAAGAGCGCACGGGCGCGCCCAATGCCATCGGCGCACTGGTGCCCGAGATCGCCAAGATTTGGGCCGATCTTTACAACATGCCCGATGCCTTTGACCCGGACCGCGATTTTGACCACCTGTTTCAGGAGGGCGAGACCTTCAAGATTGGCGACCTTGACGCCAAGGTGATGCTGTCGCCCGGGCATACGCTGGGGTCGATCACCTATGTCTGTGGCGATGCGGCTTTTGTGCATGACACGCTGATGCAGCCCGATGCCGGCACCTCGCGCTCGGATTTCCCCGGCGGCACGACGGAAGAACTGTGGGAGTCGATCCAAGACATCCTCGCCCTGCCCGGCGACACACGGCTTTACATCGGCCATGACTACGGCACCGATGAGCGCAATGAACCGCAGTGGGAGGCCACGGTGGACGAGCACCGCGCCCATAACATCCACGTCAAGGATGGCACCAAGCGCGAGGACTACATCGAGCGCCGTCAGAAGCGGGACGCGACCCTGTCGCTGCCCAACCGCATCCTTGCTGCCTTGCAGATCAACCTGCGCGGCGGGCGGCTGCCTCCGGCGGAGGGTGACGGCCATCACTACCTGAAACTGCCCGTGAACCGTTTCGACTGAGCCAACCGGGTGGCCCCTCGGGGCCGCCCCTATCTGACGGATCGCCGCCCATGCCTCTCCCTTCGCTTTCGCACTACCTGCCGATCCTCGACTGGGGACGGCGCTATGACCGCGGCCAGTTCACCGGGGATATGATCGCGGCGGTAATCGTGACGATCATGCTGATCCCGCAATCGCTGGCCTATGCTCTACTGGCGGGCATGCCGCCCGAAGCCGGCATCTATGCCTCCATCGCGCCCATCGTGCTCTACGCCATCTTTGGCACCAGCCGCGCGCTGGCGGTGGGGCCGGTGGCCGTGGTCTCGCTGATGACGGCGGCGGCGGTGGGCGAGATCGCGCAGAGCGGCACGGCGGGCTATGTCACGGCGGCGCTGACGCTGGCCTTTCTGTCGGGTGCCATGCTGCTGGCGCTTGGGCTGTTTCGGCTGGGGTTTTTGGCGAATTTCCTCTCGCATCCGGTGATCGCGGGCTTCATCACCGCCTCCGGCATCCTGATCGCTGCCAGCCAGTTGCGGCATATTCTGGGGATCGAGGCCGAAGGGCATACCCTGCCGCAAATCCTGTCCAGCCTCTGGGCGCATCTGGGGGAGGTCAATGTCATCACCCTCGGGCTGGGGCTGGCCGCCACGGCCTTCCTGTTCTGGGTGCGCGGCGGGTTGAAACCGCTGCTGCGGCGCATGGGGCTGGGGCCGCGGATGGCGGATATCGGGGCCAAAACCGGGCCGGTGCTGGCGATCTTGGCCACGACGCTGGCGGTCTGGGGCTTCGATCTGGGTGCGCGGGGTGTTGCGATCGTGGGGGAAGTGCCGCAGAGCCTTCCGCCACTCAACCTGCCCTCCTTTTCCCCCGAGCTCTTGTCACAGCTTTTCGTCCCGGCGCTGCTGATCTCGGTCATCGGCTTTGTCGAGAGCATCAGCGTGGCGCAGACCTTGGCCGCAAAGAAACGCCAGCGGATCGACCCGGATCAGGAGCTGATCGGTCTCGGCAGCGCCAACCTTGGCGCGGCCTTTACCGGGGGCTTTCCGGTCACCGGGGGGTTCTCGCGTTCGGTGGTGAACTTCGACGCGGGCGCCGAGACCCCCGCCGCCGGAGCCTTCACCGCCGCCGGACTGGCGCTGGCGGCGCTGTTCCTGACGCCGCTGATCTACTTCCTTCCCAAGGCCACGCTGGCCGCCACGATCATCGTCGCGGTGCTGAGCCTCGTCGACTTCTCCATCCTGAAGCGCGCATGGGCCTTCAGCCACGCCGATTTCGCCGCCGTCAGCGTGACGATCCTGCTGACGCTGATCTTCGGCGTCGAGGCCGGGGTGAGCGCGGGCGTCGTGACTTCGATCCTCGTGCATCTTTACAAGACCTCCCGCCCGCATATGGCCGTGGTGGGCCGGGTGCCGGGGACCGAGCATTTCCGCAACGTGCTGCGCCACGAGGTCGAGACCCAGTCCCATGTGCTGAGCCTGCGGGTGGACGAGAGCCTCTATTTCCCCAACGCGCGGTTCTTGGAGGATCAATTGGCTCAATATGCCGCCGACAAGCCTGACCTGACGGATGTGGTGCTGATGTTCCCGGCGGTGAATGAGATTGACCTCTCGGCGCTGGAATCGCTCGAGGCGATCAACACCCGGCTGAAGGACGCCGACATCCGCCTGCACTTGAGCGAGGTGAAAGGCCCGGTGATGGATCGGCTGAAGCGGAGCCATTTCCTTGACGAGCTGACCGGGGAGGTCTTTCTCAGCCAGCATGAGGCGGCCTGTGCGCTGGCAAACACCCCCGGTGACGCCGCAGGGTAAATATTCGGGAACCGCGCCGCCCGCTGCGCGTTTGCCTGCCATGAATAAGACATTTGCCCACGCCGCCGCCCTTTCCGCCAGTATTTTCGCCACAGCCGCCACTGCCGAAGAGGTGGGCAAGGTGGATGTGGATTGGCTGGGCAATGACATCATTGTCGAAGCCGTGGCCGACCCCAAGGTGAAGGGCGTGACCTGCCATCTGGCCTTTTTCGAACGCGGGCTGATCGACCGGCTGCAAAAGGGCAATTGGTTCGAAGACCCGTCGAACTCTTCGATCTCCTGCCGCCAGACCGGCCCGATTGAGATCGGTGATATCGACCGTGGCGACGAAGGCGAAAACGTCTTTAGCGAGCGCCGCTCGATCATCTTCAAGACCTTGAAGGTGAAGCGTATTTTCGACGAGGCGAACAATACGCTGATCTACATCAGCCACAGCCAGCGGGTGCAAGACGGCTCGGCCAAGACATCGATGTCGACGGTGCCCCTGTACCAGCCCGGTCAGTAGCCGAAAGCCGAGGATCGCTTAGGCAAAGCCTTGCCATTGGGGCGATCCCGCCTTGTCGGGCGACCTGCCTGCGATATGCTGCGCAAAAGGCAACAACGCAGCAACAGGCAGGTTTTATGAGACATTCACGCAGAACATTCGCATTCGGCCTTGCCGCATTGGGGCTGACCTCGGCCTGTTCGACCGGGGGCGGCACGCTTGGCCCCGCGGCGGCGGCGGGGGTGCCGGACGATCTGCGCCCTGTGCCCAACGCGGGCTATGACGCATGGGTCGCGGCGTTCAAAAGCCGCGCCTCGGCACAGGGGATTTCGGCCAGCACCTTGGCCCAAGGGTTTCGCGGCGCAGGCTATCTGCCCGGCGTGGTCAAACGCGACCGCAATCAGACGGAATTCAGCCGCAGCTTGGAAGATTACCTGTCGATCGCCGCCTCGGACGAGCGGGTGTCGAAGGGGCGCGCAGCCTTTGCCCGCCACCGCAGCACATTGAACGCGATTGAGAGCCGCTACGGCGTGGCGGCAGAGATCGTCGCGGCGGTCTGGGGGCTGGAGAGCTTCTTTGGCGAACGGCGTGGCAATGTGCCGGTGGTATCGGCCACCTCGACATTGGCCTATGATGGGCGGCGCGGGGCGTTCTTTGAAAAGCAGTTGATCGCGGCGCTGAAGATCCTGCAAAATGGTGACATCACTGCCGACCGGCTGACCGGGTCTTGGGCCGGGGCCATGGGGCATACGCAGTTCATTCCCACATCCTATCAAGCCTTCGCGGTGGATTTCACCGGCGACGGGCGGCGCGACATTTGGTCGGAAGACCCCAGCGACGCGCTGGCCTCGACCGCCGCATATCTGTCGCGCAACGGCTGGACGCGGGGGCTGAAATGGGGCGGTGAGTTAGGCAGCCTCCCCGCCAGCGCGGGGTCGGTGATCCAGCCGCAGGCGGGCGGGCCGCAGTTCGTGGTGACCAGCAACTTCCGCGCGTTGAAACGCTACAACAACTCCGACAGCTATGCGATTGGCGTGGGCCATCTGGCGGATCGGATCGCGGGCGGCGGGCCGCTGCGCGGCAGCTTCCCGCCCGATGCCAATGGGCTGACCAAGGACGATCGGATCGCGTTGCAGCAACGACTGACCGCGCGGGGGTTCGATACCGATGGCGCGGATGGGGTGATCGGGCCGAACAGCCGCAAGGCGATCAGCGCCTATCAGGCCAGCGTCGGCCTGCCCGCGACGGGTGAGCCTTCGGTCGAGTTGCTGCGCCGGTTGCAGTAGGCGACGTAGGTCGGCCTTTCCCACTCTCCACGCTGGGGGGGTGGCGAGGCAATCGGGGCGAGGTTTTTATACCACGGAGGTCTGCGCCGCCCCAGGGGGGCGGGTCGGCGCTGCCCGGCCTGCGGCCGGGCGACCCTAGAAGGTCAATCTGCGGTAAGGCTCAGCCCGGGCTGATCCCGGCACGGTCGAGCATCCCTGCCACCTCGGCAAAAGAGGATTGCGGCGGGGTATGCTCGGCCTTGCGCTGGCTCAGGAAAGCCTCACACGGCCCGGCAAAGGCGATGGCGCGGTCAAGCTCGGGGTTGCTGCCCGCGCGGTAGGCCCCGATGCGGATCAATTCCTCCATATCCGCATGGGCCGCCAGCGCCTTATGGGCGGCGGTGAGCAGCGTATATTCCACATCACTGTGGCAATCCGGCAACGTTCGAGAGACGCTCGCCAGCAGGTCAATCGCCGGGTAGCGCCCCTTTTCGGCGATCTTGCGGTCGAGCACGATATGCCCATCGGTGATCCCGCGCACGGCATCGGCGATGGGGTCGTTCATGTCATCGCCATCCACCAAAACGGTGAAAATCGCGGTGATGTCGCCATTGCCCACTGGCCCCGGCCCGGCACGTTCCAGCATCTGCGGAAGCTCCGAGAAAACCGTCGGCGGATAGCCTTTGGCGGTGGGCGGTTCGCGCGAGGCGAGGCCGATTTCGCGCTGCGCCATGGCGAAGCGGGTGACGCTGTCCATCAAGAGGAGCACATGTTGGCCCTGATCGCGGAAATGTTCGGCCACGGCCATGGCGGTCCAAGCGGCTTGGCGGCGGGTCAGCGGCGGCTCATCGCCCGTGGCGACAACAAGAACCGCCTTTTCCATCCCCTCGGGGCCGAGGTCGGAGGCGATGAAATCCTGTACCTCGCGCCCGCGTTCGCCGACCAGTGCCATGACTACCACATCGCACTCCGTATAGCGTGCCAGCATGGCCATAAGCGTCGACTTCCCGACGCCGGAGCCTGCGAAAATGCCCAGGCGCTGGCCCTGACAAAGCGGCGTAAAAACATCCAGCGCGCGGACATGGGTCGCGAGTTTCGGCCCGATGCGCTTGCGGTCGAAAGCGCCCGGCGGGGCGGCGCGCAGCGGGCGGGGGTTGTTGCCCTCGGGCAGATGCCCTTTCCCGTCGAGCGGTGTGGCCGAGGCGCTGATCACCCGGCCCTTCCAGCTTTCATCGGGGCGGATCACATCGCGGCCAATCGCGACCTCGACCCGGTCGCCCGCCGCCACCCCGCGCCATGAGCCGAAGGGGAGCAATTCGGTGCCGTGACTGCCCAGCCCCACAACCTCGGCATGGACCGGGCCGTCAGAGCCATGCACGATGCAGCGTTCGCCGATCCCAAGCACCCGTTCAAGCCCCACGGCGGTCAGCGTGATGCCGGTGATCGCGCGCACTTCGCCGGTGATCTCGGCCTCGCCTGCCTCGCGGGCGAAACTCGTCAGCTCGGAAAAGAGTGTCTGCATGGATAAATTTCCTCTAGGAGCGCGGGGCAATATTTACTATACAAGGATTAAACAGGCTATAGGCAAAAAAATGAACTTGTCTAATCTTTCTATTCTTGGACTCGCTTCGGACCGGATGCAGTGGCTCTCGGCCCGGCAGAAGGTCGTGTCTGAAAACGTCGCCAATGCCTCGACCC
Source organism: Sulfitobacter sp. 1A12056 (assembly GCF_043558125.1). Lineage (NCBI taxonomy): Bacteria > Pseudomonadati > Pseudomonadota > Alphaproteobacteria > Rhodobacterales > Roseobacteraceae > Sulfitobacter > Sulfitobacter sp. 1A12056. The sequence continues at coordinate 99,635 of NZ_JBIFFY010000005.1, forward strand.
CGAACTACAAGGCGCGCGATGTATCGTCCTTTGAATCGATGCTCAGTGGCGAGTTGTCGCGCGATACCGGGCTGGTGACCACCCATGACAAACACTTCACCGGCGTCGCCCATGGCACGCCCGGCGTGCGCGAAGTGACGGATGGCCACGCCAAGGGCACCACTTTGGATGGCAATACCGTGAACCTTGAAGAACAGGCCGTGAAGGCCGCCGAGATCGGCGATCACTACAGGTTGGCCGCACAGCTTTACCGCAAAAGCTATGACATGCTGACCATGGCCGTCACCGGAAACAGGTAAGGAAAGCCCATGGATCCGCTTCAGTCCATCGCCAAAATCGCCGCCAGCGGGATGACCGCGCAGACCGCGCGTTTGCGGGTGATCTCGGAAAACGTGGCCAATGCCGATTCAACGGGCACCACGCCCGGCGCCGATCCGTTTCGCCGCAAGACCATCAGCTTCTCGGAACTGATCGACCGCAATGGCGGCGGCTCCTTGGTCGAGGTCGACCGCATCGGGCGCGACCAATCCCCCTTTCGCCGCGACTATGACCCGGCGCATCCGGCAGCGGATGAAACGGGCTATGTCAAACGCCCCAATGTCGATCCGATCATCGAGATGGCCAACATGCGCGAAGCCTCGCGCAACTACGAGGCCAATATGAACATGTTCGAGTCGGGCCGCCGGATGCGCGGCCAGATGCTCGACCTGCTGAAGTGAGGCTGACCTGAGATGAGCGATCCCGCCTCCCTGATCTCGACCGCCGCGGTTCGCGGTGCCTATCGCACCTCGCAATCGCTGACGGCGCAAAAGGGCGAAGCCATCGCCGAAGAGGCAGGCGCCAGCGCCAATAGTTTCACCAATATGGTGCAGCAAGCCTCGGAAAGCGCGCTGGAAACGGTGCGCGAGGGCGAAGCCGTAGCCCAAGCCGGGCTGCGCGGTGAGGCGGATACCCAGCAGGTGGTCGAAGCCATGCTGGCGATGGAATCCACCGTCAAAGTGGCCGTGTCTGTGCGCGACCGCTTTGTCGAAGCCTATCAGGAAATTCTGCGGATGCCGATCTAGGCCATGACCGAAACCCAGACCTATGACATCATCTCTGCTACCGTCTGGGCCGTGCTTCTGGCCTCGGGTCCGGTGTTGGGGGTGGCGTTGGCAATCGGTCTGGTGATCGCGTTCTTTCAAGCGCTCACGCAGATTCAGGAAATGACGCTGACCTTCGTGCCCAAGATCGTGATGATCTTTGTCACCCTGCTGGCGGCCACGCCGTTTATGTATGCCACGCTGAAGAACCTGTCGGATACAGTCTTTGACCTCGTGCAGAACGGTGGGCTGTGAGGGGCTGGCGGCATATCGCGGCGGCGCTTTTGGCAGCCGCGCTCGCCTCCCCCGCCCTCGCGCAGGGCTGGGGGTCTTTCTATGAGCCGTCGCAGAAAAATGCGGTGACCAAGACTGCCCGGACGCTGGCCGCCGAGGGCGGGCCCGAAGGCGTCTGCATCCGCGAAATCCTTGCCGCCCAAACCCGGCATGGCATCCCCGACAATCTGCTGCTGGCCATCGGCCTGCAAGAGGCGGGCACCCGCCGCAACGGGCATTTCACGGTCTGGCCCTATGCGGTCAACGCCGCGGGCGAAGGACGGCTGTTTGACAGCCGCAATGCCGCGCTGGACTGGATTGCAGAGCGTCAGGCAAGCGGCATCCGCTCCATTGACGTGGGCTGTATGCAGATCAACATGCGCTGGCACCCGAATGCTTTTGACAGCCCCGCCCAAGGGTTCGATCCGCGGGTGAATGTCGACTACGCAGCGCGCTTTCTCAAGCGCTTGCATCGGCGCACGGGCAGTTGGCTACAGGCGGCGGGGTCGTATCATTCTTTTGAGCCGGAATACCGCGACACCTACCTTGACCGGCTGCAAAAGAACATCTCTGCCGCCAATGCGCGGCTGCCGGAGTTTCAGGCGCTGGCCAGTGCCAGCCCGGCGACGGCCCCTGCCCGTTCGCGCAAAACGGCGCAGCGTGAGGCGGGCCGCTATGACAGGCTGGCGGCCAAGGCCACATGGGGCGCGCAGATCGGCGGGGCGGCGAACGCGCGGCGCTCGCTTTACTCGGCGCATGAGATGCAGCCGGTCCTGCCGCAGTTCACCACCGTCCCTGCGGAGGATGCGGGATGAGCACGAAACCCAATACCCTTCTGCCGCAATTGAGCATGTTTGGCGCCAATAAGGACGTGAGCTTTGCCGTCGGCATGGCGCTGGTGCTGGCGGTGCTCTTCCTGCCGCTGCCGCCGATCCTGTTGGATTTCGGGCTGGCGCTGTCGCTCTCGCTTTCGGTGCTGATCTTCATGGTGGCGCTTTGGATTCCGTCACCCTTGCAGTTCAACTCTTTCCCGACGCTGCTGCTCGTCACCACCATGCTGCGGCTGTCGCTCAACGTGGCCTCGACCCGGCTGATCCTCAGCGAAGGCCATGCGGGGATGCATGCGGCGGGGGATGTGATTCAAGGGTTCTCCAAATTCATCGTGGCGGGTAATTTTGTCATCGGTGTGGTGATCTTTGCCATCCTCGTGATCATCAATTTCGTCGTGATTACAAAGGGGTCGACCCGGATCGCCGAGGTCGCCGCGCGGTTCTCGCTGGATGCGATGCCGGGCAAGCAGATGGCGATCGACGCCGATATGGGCGCGGGGCTGATTGACGAGGATGAGGCCCGCCGCCGCCGCAAGGAGCTTGAGGACGAAAGCGCTTTCTTCGGGGCGATGGACGGTGCCTCGAAATTCGTGCGCGGCGATGCGGTGGCGGGGCTGATCATCACGCTGATCAATGTGATCGGCGGCATCCTCATCGGCGTTGTGCAGCGCGGCATGGGCGTGGGCGATGCCTTCAACGTCTTTACCTCGCTGACCATCGGCGACGGGCTGGTGAGCCAAATTCCGGCGCTTGTCGTCTCGCTCGCCGCCGGTCTGATCGTAACCAAGGGCGGCACGCGGGGGGCCGCCAATGAGGCGGTGTTCGATCAGCTTTCGAACTTCCCCAAGGCGCTTTACATGGCCGCTCTGCTGCTCTTTGGCATCGGTCTTTTGCCCGGCTTTCCGCTGCTGGTCTTTACCCTTCTGGCCGCGGCCATGGTGGGCTTGGGCGTGGTCATCCAGCGCGGCGCGGCCGAGGCGGCAGAGGCCAAGGCGAAGGCCGATGCCGAGGCGCAGAAAAAGCAGGAGATGCCAGAGGTCGACAACAATCCGATGCATCTGGATGAGCTGCGGCTGGTGCTGGGTGAAGGGCTGGTGGCGCTGGCCAACCGCCCCGACGCGGTACTGCCGAGCAAGATCAAATCCCTGCGCAAGCATTTTGCCGAGGAATTCGGCTTTCCCATGCCCTCGGTGCGGATCAAGGATGACGTGAGCCTGCCGATCAACAGCTACGCCTTCCAAATCCACGGCGTCGACGCAGCCAAGGGTGACATCCGCGCCAATCAAATGATGGTGATCAACCCCGAAGGCGCGCCGCTGCAACTGCCGGGTGAGGCCACGCGCGAGCCGACGTTCGGGCTCGATGCGCTTTGGGTCGACAGCAAGGTCGCCGATCAGGCCGAGGCGCAGGGCTATACGGTGGTGGACCCGGAAAGCGTGATCACCACCCATTTGACCGAAGTCGTCAAAGAGAACATGTCGGAACTGCTGACCTATGGCGCGGCAAAAGAGGCGATCGAAGGGCTGGACCGGAACTATCAAAAGCTGGTCAACGATCTGCCTGTCCCCTCCCCCGCCATTCTGGTGCAGCAGGTCTTGCAGGAACTGCTGCTTGAACGCGTCTCGATCCGCAATCTGCCGCTGATCGTCGAGGCGATGGCCGAGGCGACGCGCCAGACTTCCAAGCCCGCGCTGGTGCTGGAGAACGTGCGCCGCCGCCTGTCGAGTCAAATCTGCCAAGGGCTGGCCGATGGGCAGGGCTTCGTGCCGGTCATCACCCTATCGCCCTCATGGGAGGCGGAGTTTATCGAGGCGGTCAAGATCGTGGGCGAGGACCGCACCTTTGTTATGTCGCCCAAACGGGTGCAGGAATTCGTGCTGCAAGCCCGCCAACAAATCCAGCGTTTCGCCTCGGAAGACAGTTGGCCCGCGCTGATGGTCAACCCCGAGGCGCGGTCCTATGTGCGCTCCATGCTGGAGCGGGTCAGCCCGATGACGCCGGTGATCTCCAATGCCGAGATCCATCGCAAGGTGTCCCTGCGGACCGTCGCCACCATCGGGGGCTAGGGATGGACCTTTCCGCCCTTCTGACCGATGCTCTAATGGGGTATTTCGTCGTTTTCGCCCGCATTGGCAGCGCGCTTGTCTTCATGCCGGGGTTCGGGGAGACCTCGGTGCCGATGCGGCATCGGTTGTTCTTTGGCCTGATCCTGAGCGCCGCGCTCTATCCCGTGACCGGCCTCGGCCCGGTGGCCGAGGATCGCCCCGCCGCGCTGCTGTTGATCTTTGGCTCTGAGATCACCGTGGGGCTTTGGATTGGACTGGTGGCGCGCACGCTGCTTTCAGCGCTGCAATTCGCGGGCTATCAGATGGCACTAATGTCGGGGCTGGCCAATGCTTTGGCCCCGAACATCGGCGCCTTCGAGGGGGCGACCTCTATGGCGGCGATGCTGTTGATCGGGGCCACGGCGCTGATCTTCATCACCGACCTGCACCACCTCATCATTGAATCGCTGCTGATGTCCTATCAGGTCTTCGTGCCCGGCACCTTCATGCTGGCCGATCTGACCGACCAATTCGCGCGGGCGACGCAGGTGAGCCTCTACCTTGGCCTGTCGATCGCAGCACCCTTCTATGTCGCGGGTCTGGTGCTGAACGTCGGGATGGGTCTGGCCAACCGCATGATGGCGAGCCTTCAGGTCTTCTTTATCGCCCAGCCCTTGCTGATCGCCGCCGGACTGGCCTTGATGGTGCTGGCCGTTCCGACCATGATGCGCGGGTTTCTTGAGCCTTTCGCGAATTGGCTCACCACCTACGGATTCTAGCCCATGTCGGAAGAGGACAAGAGCAGTAAGACCGAAGAGCCGACGGAGAAAAAGCTCCGTGACGCGCGCAAGAAAGGCGACGTGCCGCAATCGCGTGAGACCGGCACCGCGATGCTGGTCTTTGCCCTGCTGATGATCCTGGTCTTCGTGCTGCCCGCCTCGATCGACGGGATCGTGGCGGCGCTGCAAAGCCCCCTTTTGGGGGCCGGCGTCACCGCCATCGGCACCGGCGGCACTGGTGTTGCAGAAGCAGGCCAGGTGTTGAAATCGCTCGGCTTTACGCTGGGGCTGGCGATGATGCCGGTGGTGGGGATCATGGTGCTGGCAGCCCTCTTCGGCGTGTTAATCCAAGGCGAGACCGTCGTCTCGGCCGAGCGGATCAAGCCGAAGTTTTCCAAGCTGAACCCGCTGTCAGGGTTCAAACGGCTGTTCTCGGCCGAGGCTTTCGTGGAGTTTGCCAAGAATACGGCCAAGGTGCTGGTGATCGGTTTCATTACCGTCTGGGCCGTGCACGACATCGCGCAGTCGCTGGGCCAGACGCAGGCTTTCATCCCCGAGACGCTACTGCAAGCGACCCTGCAAAAGGTGCGCTGGATTTTTCTGGTCACCACCGTGCTTCTGGTGCCCATCGCCATCGCCGACATCATCTGGAAGCGGGCGCAGTGGAAAAAGAAACAGATGATGAGCCTCAAGGAAATCCGCGACGAGCATAAAGACAGTGAGGGTGATCCGCAGATCAAGGGCCGCCGCGCTGAGTTGCGCCGCGCCCGCGCCCGTCAGCGCATCGCGCAGGCCATCCCCAATGCCAGCGTGATCCTGACCAACCCGACCCATTACGCCGTGGCGCTGAAATATGAACAGGGCGTCGATGACGTGCCGGTCTGCGTGGCCAAAGGGGCCGATGTCATGGCCCACCGCATCCGCGAGTTGGCCAAGGAACACGACATTCCGATGATCGAGAACCGCCCGCTGGCCCGCGCGCTGCACGCGGCGGTGGAGGTCGACGACCGCATCCCGATGGAGCATTGGCAGGCCGTGGCCGAGATCATCGGCTTTGTCATGGACCTGCGCCGCAACGTGCGCCGCAAGCCCCCTGCCGGGTCGTCAATCCGCGAAGAATGACGCGCGCTTAGCGCAGGCGCAGCCCTTCGAGGTTGCGGTCGGCGGGGAGTTTGGAGCGTTCCAGCAGGATTTTCGTGATCAACCGCGCCCGGACAAGGCTGAACGAGCCCATGATCTGCGCGGCGTCCCGTTCGGGCATGGCACCGATGACCTGCACGGCGGTCTCCACGTCGATCTCATCCATGATGCCCGCCGCCACCTGCGGCTTCATGTTGCGGTAAAGTTCGACCAGTTTGGTCATGTCCTGATTGTTCGCCTCTTCGATCACCTTGAGCTGCGCGCCGATCTCGTCGCGCAGACTGGCGAGGCGGGTCTGTTCGGCCTTGAGGCTCTGTTCGGCTAGCGCAAGCTTAGCTTCGCGGTCGGCAATCGTGTCGCGTTGCTCTTTCAGCAGGGCCCGCTCTTCGGCGATGGCTTCGGCAATAAGATGGCTCGGCTCGCACATGCCGCTCTCACCCGGGGCGCTGGCATCATAGCTGGGCGGCGCGGGGGCGGCGGCAAGCTCAACAGGGACCGGGGGCGTGTCATCGGGGGTTTCGGCGATGGCCATCATCGGCATGAACTCAACCGTGAGTTTGAGCACGCCAGCCACGCCAAGGCCAAAAAGCGCGATCTTGGGCAGGGAAATACGGCTCATTCCTTACGCTCCTTGGTGATGTCGAAAAAGGTGCGGACCAGTTCGGATTTGCCCTGCACCGCCGCTTGGCCCCGGACCTGCGCACGGCCCTTGAGCCGCGCGGCGCGCATCTGGGCCGGGTTCTGGCCTGCCGGGGCAGGCTCGGGCGCAGCTTGACGGGGCGGCGTGGCCTCGCGCTGCACCGGCGGCTCGGGGCGCTGTACCTTGGTGCTGAGGTCGCGCAGGTCTTCGACCGATTTGGCCGATTGATCGACCGCATTGGAAAAGGCCCCGACCATCGGCTCCATCTCTTTCAGCGTTGCCATCAGGGCGCGAACGCGGCGGTCAAGGATAAAGGCATAGACCAGCGTGCCGACCAGCAGCACGATGATGAGGATATCAATCAAGGCCGGCATCATCGTCGCTGTCCTCCTGATTTTCCTTAGGGAGCAAGGATTGGATCACCCGCAGCGCTAAGGCGCCATTGCTGCGCTGGCCAAAGGCCGCTTGGAACATCGGCTGGGCGTTCACCATGCCGACCACGGGGGTATCGACGGTCATGCCCAGATCAATCACCTGACCGGGCTTCCATTCCAGCACCTCATGCAGCGGGATCGTCACCTGCTGCAGCACGCCGGTGATGGTGACCGTGGTGCTGGAGATCTGACTGTTCATATCCTTGCGCGCGTTGCTGTCGGTGGGCGAGCGTCCGCCAAGGAAGGGCTGCGCAAGCTGGGCGCTGACCTCATCCAGCGTGCCATAGGGCAAGACCAGCGCCATATGGCCGCTGCGGTCTTCGAATTGCATATGCAAGCGGACCAGCACCGTCGCGGTGCGCGGCGCGGCCAGCATGACCGAGCGGGGGTTGGATTCGAGCGATTGAATGTCGAATTGCACCGGGCTGACATCCTGCAGGCAATGCGCCAAACCTTTGAGCGACAATTCCGCCAGCCTGCGGCCCAGTTTCTGCTCAATCGCGGTCAAGCCGCGGGGTTTCCACTGCTGACTGGTGGCGCGACGGCCACCCAGCATGATCTCAAGCACCGAAAACAGCAGGTCAGGCTCGACCACGCAGGCGATCTGGCTGCCCCAGCTTTCCGCATTGGCAATGGCGATGAGCGAGGGCGACTGGATGCTCTCCATCGCGTCCTCATAGGGCATGTATTCCAGCGAGCTCAGCTCGATCTCGGGGGCGACGGTGCAATAGGATTTGAGGTCGGGCACAAGCGCCAACAGCAGACGGTCGATGATGATCTCAAGCGTGGGCAGGCGCTGGAAGCTTTCCCGCGCCTGACGGATCATCGTCTCTTCGAGGCTCAGCGCATCGGGGGAGGCCGCTATCGTCATTGCACCACCATATCGGCAATCAGGATTTCATGCGGCGCGTCGGTGTGCCCCACCGCCCGCGCCCGGCGCAGCAGTTCGGTCTTTAGCATCGCCAGCCCATAGCTGCCCGACAGATCGCTGACATGCAACTGGCGCAGGAAATCTTGGAAGCTGTCGCGCAGGTAAATCTCACGCGCGACCAGACGGTCCGCGCCCTCGGCGGTTTCATCATAGACCATCAGCATGTTGAGCTTGAGGAAGCGGCTGGTCTGCCCGCCCTGCGGGCCGGTGTCGGTGACGTTCACGATGATCTCAGGAAAAGGCATGACCGGCATTTTCACTTCGGTCTTGGGCTTTGCGCCGTGGCCGTCTTCGCCGCCCTTCTCGCCGTGATCGTTCTCAGCCGTCTCAACGGTCTCCTCACCCCCCAGCCCGGCCATTTCAAGCAACCCCGAAGGCCCGATGGCCAGCGTGACCCCACCCAGACCCGCAAGAAGGCAGAGCAAGACGACAGCAAGGATAGCGAGAGGCTTTTTCATTCTTTCACTCTTAATCGGATCCCGCGCGAAGCGCCACATACAAGAACAAATACATCTTCAAACAAGCTTTATTGCAACAGAAACCTGTTTATTTTTCGGATCGACCAAGTATAAATCGATATATGCTTGCATAGTGAGGGCCGAGTGGAGAATGCTCGGGCCATACAACCGAGTGAGGGGCCGTGAATCAGATCGTTGAAAACCTTAAGGATTTGGGTCCAAAGCGGCTGGCTCTTCTCGGCGGCATCGGTCTGGCGATCACCGCGGCCATCTTCATCGGCGCGCGGACCATCCTCGCCCCCACCTATGTCCCGGTTTACAGCCAGTTGAGCCCCGGCACCGCCTCGCAGATGATGCAGACGCTGGAACAGGCGGGGCTGACGGTCGATCTGTCGCGCAACGGCGACACCATCTCGGTCGCCGAGACCGACATCGCCCGCGCCCGCATGGCGTTGGCCGATGCAGGGCTGCCGGGCGAAGGCGTGCCGGGGTGGGAGATTTTCGACAATATGTCCGGCATGGGGATGAACTCCTTCATGCAAAAGGTGAACCGGCTGCGCGCGCTGGAAGGTGAGTTGGCCCGGTCGATCCAGACGATCAGCGGCATCAAGGCCGCGCGGGTGCATCTGGTGCTGCCCGAACGCGCCGCCTTTTCGCGCAGCCGGGCTGAGGCCAGCGGATCGGTCATCGTGCGGTCGCAGGCCAATACCAGCATGACCCGCCGTCAGGCGCAGGCGATCCAAGCGCTGGTGGCCTCCGCCGTGGCGGATTTGGAAGCGCAGAACGTGACCGTCCTCTCGGCCTCCGGCGAGACGATCCTGGCCAAGGATGAGGGCGGCAGCTCCGACTTCTCGCTGCAAGGGCAGCGCAGCATGATCGAAGAGCAACTGGCGCAAAAGGTTGAATCGATCCTCAACGCCCGCGTCGGGCCGGGCAATGCCCGCGTGCGGGTCAGCGTCGATCTGACGACCGAGCGCGAAGTGCGTGTTTCGCGCACATTCGACCCCGCCCAGCAGGTCGCCCGGTCGATTGAGACCCGCGTGCGCAACTCGAACGAGACCGACCCGGCGGCGGCCACGGTGGATGTGGCCAACAACATCCCCGATGAGCTGCGCGACGATGCGGGCGGGGCCGCAGGCCAGTCCACCCGCTCGGAAAACGATGAGATCATCAACTACGAGATCGGCTCGGTTCAGAGCGAATTGGTGCGCGAGCCGGGCGATATCGAGCGTATCTCGGTCGCGGTTCTGGTCAACGGCAGCTATGGCACCCTGCCCGATGGCTCCGAAGGCTATATCGAGCGCAGCTCCGAGGAGATGGCGCGTCTGACGCAGCTGGTCAGCACGGCCATCGGCTTTGATCAGGCCCGGGGCGATCAAGTGCAGGTCGACAGTCTGCAATTCCTCGATTTCGATTCCGAGTTCAGCAACCCCGCCAGCCGTGGCTTGGGCGCGGTGCTCGCGGACAACGCCATGACCATCCTGCGCTCGCTCTTTGCCTTGGCGCTGGTGGCGATCATCATGGTGCTGGGCGCGCGCCCCCTGCGCATGGTGCTGGACGCCACCCTGCCCCAGCCCGCACTGGCCGGTGCCGGAGCCGATGCGGCGCTGCTGGACGGCCCTGAGGAAGACAACGCGCCCAAGGCGCTGACCGGCGGCACCCAGAAAGAGACGCCGCAACACCGTCTGCCCACCCCGGCGGGGGCGCAGACCGGTGCGGTGCTTGGCCCAATGGATGAAATGCCCCGCGACATGGTGCATCTCGCCTCGGTCGAGGGGGCGGTTCAGCACAGCCAATTGCGCGCCGTGGCCGAACTGGCCGAGGACAACACCGATGACGCCCTGCGCGTTCTGGGCGAATGGCTGTCGGAAGGGGATGATCTGTGATCACGAGCCTCAAGCTTCAGAACTTCGACGAAGACGGCAAGAGCAAGCCGCAAGACCCGGCGCTGCCCACCCCCGAAGAGATCGAAGCGAAAATCAAGAAGGCCCATAAGCAGGGCCATATCGAAGGCTATCTGGCCGGGGCCGATGCTGGCCGGGCCGAGATGCACCAGACCATGCAGGCCGAACATGCCGCCATGGCCGAGAAGCTGGCGCAGGAACTGGGGCGGCTGGCACAGGCGATGCAGGCCCATCAAGAAGCGCTGATGGCGCAGATCGTGGGCTTTACCCTACAAACCTGCGAGATCGTCCTGCCCGAGGTGATCGAACGGCTCTCGACCGCGCGGGTGAAAAAGACCGTGACCCAATCGCTGAAAATGGCCATCGGGTCGAGCCATATCAAAGTGCGCCTGTCGCCCGCCACGCTGGATCAGATCGGCCCCGAGTTGCGGCAACGGGCGGTCTATTACAAATGCGACAGAATGCTGGACCTGCGGGCCGATCCCGAACTGCCCGATGGCGATGCGCGCATGGAATGGGACCACGGCAGCCTTGATTACGGGTTCAAAAAGATTTGCGACCGCCTGCTTGCCGAATTGCGCGACACCCATGCGCGGGCGCTGAAAGCACAAAAGGAGAAGGACGGAAATGGACAAGCCTGACCTGCAATCCCCCCAAGACGACAACAAGGCCACAGACGGCAAAGCGCCTGACGTCACGCCAGAGCAGCCGCGCGCCGATGCCTTTGGCAACGCCGCCAGCACGGGCGGCGATGATGCGGGCGTCTTCCCGCAGCTCGACACCGAAGACTCGCGCAACGCGCTGGCCCCCCGCCCCGAGGCGGGCGGCGCGGGCATCAACGCGATGCTGAACGTCGGCCTCGACGTGCAGATCGTGCTGGGCCAAGCCCGCATGCCGATCTCGCGCCTGCTGGAACTCACCCGCGGCTCTATCGTGGAGTTGAACCGCAAGATCGGTGCACCGGTGGACCTTATGGTCTCGGACCGTCTGGTGGCGCGCGGTGATCTCGTAAAGGTCGGCGAAGACCGGCTGGGCGTGTCCCTGACCCAGATCGTCAAGGACTATGTCCCTGACTGACCTCCCCTCTCTGCGCGCATATGCGTCAGGCCGCATGGGCCTTGCCCTGCTGGTGCTTCTCGCCAGCGGCGGCATGGCCGTGGCCCAAGATGGCGGATTTCTCAGCACGCTTTCGGATGTGATTGGCGACACCGCGCCGGGCAGTGATGAGAACGCCAACCTTTCAGGGCGGATCGTCCAGTTCATCGCGCTGGTCACCGTGCTCAGCATCGCGCCGGGGCTGTTGGTGGTGATGACCAGCTTCACGCGCTTTGTCATCGTCCTGTCGATGCTGCGCTCGGCCCTTGGCCTGAACCAGACCCCGCCCAATATCGTGCTGACCTCGCTGGCGCTCTTCATGACCTTCTTCGTCATGCAGCCGGTGTTCGAGGACGCCTATGAGGCCGGAGTCGAGCCGCTGTTGGAAAACGCCATCGCCGAGGAACAGGCGCTGGAGCGGATCGCCGCGCCCTTTAAGACCTTCATGTACGTCAACACGCGGCCCGAAGACTACGCCCTGTTCCTGCGCATCGCGCCCGCGGATGAAGAGGCCGAAGAAAGCCCCCTGCCCGCCTCGGCAGAAGAGGCCACCTTCCGCCATCTGGTGCCCGCCTTCATGATCTCGGAACTGCGCCGCGCCTTTACCATCGGTTTTCTGATCTACCTGCCCTTCGTCGCCATCGACCTTATCGTCGCCTCGGTTTTGATGAGCGCGGGGATGATGATGCTGCCCCCGGTACTCATCTCCTTGCCGTTCAAGGTGATCTTCTTTGTGCTGATCGACGGTTGGTACATGCTGGCGGGATCGCTGATTGAAAGCTATGTGCCGCTTGCCGGTGGCTGACCTGCACTGAAAGGATCTCTCCATGTCGACCAATGCCCTTTCCAAATCCCGCAGAAAGCCCATCACGGTGGAGGATCTGAACGGTCCGACCAAAGCCGCCATCACCTTTCTCTGCCTTGGCGAGCAGACTGGATCGGAACTCATGCAAAAGCTCGGCACTGCCGAGATCGAGCGTATCACCAGCGCCATGAGCCACCTTGGCCCGATCCCGGCAGAGGTGGTGGAACATGTGCTCAAAGAGTTCACCCAAAAGGTCGTCAGCGGCACCGGTTCGGTCGTGGGGTCGCTGTCGACGGCGGAATCCATGCTGCGCAAATTCATGCCCGAAGAGCAGGTGAGCAACATCATGGAGGGGCTCAAGAACAGCGAGCGCGAAAGCGCCATGTGGCGCGGCTTTGGGGCGCTGGATGAGACGGTGATCGCCAATTACCTCAAGGGCGAGCATGACCAGACCGCCGCGGCGATCCTCAACAACGTGGACACCGGCGTGGCCGCCAAGGTGCTGCCGCTGCTGGGCCCTGAGCGGATGCAGGACATCGCCGAGCGCATGATCGCGATGGAGGCCGTACCGCTGCATATGATGCAGCAGATCGAAGAGACATTGAAACAAGACATCCTGTCGAATGCGATGCACACCAATTCGGTCGAGACCCATCAGCGCATGGCGGATCTGTTCAACCAGTTGGATGTGCAGGCCTTTGAGGAGCTTTCCGGCGCGCTGGACGCGCGTATTCCGGACGCTTTCCAAGCCATCAAACAGCGCATGTTCGTCTTTGATGACCTGTTCAAACTGCCGATGCAGGACTTGGCGCAGGTCATGCGCGGACTGGATGGGGCGACCCTTCCGATGGCGATGCGCGGCGCCAAGAAAGAGCAGCGCGATCACCTGATGGAATGCTTGCCGCAACGCTCGCGTCAGATGCTGATGGACGAGATGGCCGCCACCGGCCCGGTCCGGGGCCGCGACGTGCGCGCGGCACAGGCCGCCATGGTGGAATATGCTAAGAGCCTTGCCGATCAAGGGGTGATCGAACTGCCCTCGGCCGCCGATGACGACGAATTCATCGAATAGGGTGGATCAGCGGTAGACGCTTGACGCGCTATAGCCGCCGGTGATCGTGGGGATGTCGATGGTCGCGGCCGTAAAGCTGCCGCCCTGCCCGATCGAGACGGCCCCCTGCATCAGCGAAAGCACCGTGCTCGACGACGAAGAGACACCTTCGACCGCATCGTAAATCGCCGAGAACCGCGAGACGAGCTTGTCGACCTCCGCCGGGTCTTGCAGCTTTTCGATGTCGAGCTTCTGCTCGAAAAGTGCGATCTGACGGTCGAGATCGACTTGGATCGCCTCATCCGGCACACCAAGCGCGCGGCGCATGAATTTGCCGAGGTCTTCGTCCTTCAGCACGTCGAGCCAAGAGTCGATCTCAGCGGCTTTGGATTTGAACTCCAAGGCGATGCGCGCGCCTTCGTTGTCCTCTCCGGCCTCGTTCAGCACGAAACGTTCCTTGAAACGGTCGATCATCTCGGCCTGCCAATCGACCTTATCAAGGTTCGCGCTGCTCCCCCCTCCGGGCGTGAAGCCCAAAGTCAGATACATCTCGCGAATCTTGGGGTCGCTGAGGCGGTTCACCAGTGCGGAACTGTCGGTGATATCGCTCTCCAACGTCTTGCGGATCATCGCCTTGCCAAAGATCTGATCTTCAAGGTCGAAGGCCCGCATGACGAAAGTATAGACTTCCGTATCGGCAATCAGTTCCTCCGGGGAAGAGATGCTGCCGATACGCTCTTCAAAGGCTTCGATCTGCCGGGCGTTCAGGGCGTTGCTGGCGGCAAGGTCGAGCTGTTTGTCGCGCGTTGCGTCAAACAGTTTGACCGCCACCTGCGTGCCCATGCCGCCCAGCGAAATCATGCGTGCGCGGCCTCATGGCTAGAGGCGGGCGGCACCGGGCGAAGCTGCATGAGCTCGGTCTCGTATTTGAGCACCGCGCGCAGCTCGCTCATCGCCTTGTAGAAATCGGCCATGGAGACGAAATTCGCCGCTTCCATGATCCGGGCGCGCATGTCTGCGCCAAAGCAACAGGCCAGATCGGCCAAGCCCTGCTGGATCATCGGCAGGATTTGATCGCGTGTATCGGGACGGATCAGCGCAGTCTGCACCAAGAAGTAGACCTTGGAGACGGGCGTGGATTCCGCATCTGGCTTCAACAGATCGGACTCGCGCACGATGTCGGCGCGGTTCTCGACCGTCAGCGCTTGGCGGCGGTCGCCGTTGCGGATGACGCAGCCGTTTACAACAACGCGTTCGCGGGGGCGGAGGGTGAGTTTCAGCATCTTACACCTCCTGCATCTGCGGCGCGGCCTGCCCGGCCAGACCGGCGGCGATATTGCCGTTGATCTCGACGAGACCCGCCAAGCGGCCTTCGCCAGCCATCAGCGCGGTGCTGTGACGGTCTACCCAAAGCGCGATGGAAATGAGCGAGGCTTTCAACCCGTCGGGCATCTTGTTTTCCGGCTCGGACAGGTCAAAGCGCAGGGCCGACCAGAACCGTTGATTTTCGTAGATCGCATCGCGCAGACCGGAGGCGAGGATGTTCAACCGCTCGCTCTTGTCGTCTGTCGTATCGAAGCCTTGGCCCTTTTCGGCAAGGTCATGTGTGACGCGGCTCAGGATGCGGCGCTCGATCTGCCGCGGGGTTTCGCTTTCGCGAATTGTTCGTTTGTATGCTGCCAGCCCCATAGGAATTCTTCCTTGTTTTTATCGTTTGCTGCCTGCCAACCGCAAATTCTGAGGCGGTTGGATCGGGGCCAGAGCACTAGGCCCCGGCCCCGAAAACCCTAATCCTTAACGGAACAGGCTCAGGATGTTCTGCGGTGCCTGGTTGGCGATCGACAGGGACTGCGATGCCAGCTGCTGCTGAACCTGAAGCGCCTGAAGACGGGCGGCTTCTTCTTCCATGTTGGCGTCAACCATCGCGCCAACGCCTGAGTCGAGGTTGTCGGAGAGCTTGGTCAGGAATTCCTGCTGGTTCTCGATAGATTTTTCAGCAACGCCCAGTGTGGTTTCTGCCGAAACAGAACGTTCCAACAAACCCTGAGCAGTCGTAAGGGTATTCTTGAGGTAGGTCTCTTTCGCAGTATCCGTTGTCAAAGCGTTGTAGTTTGTTGTCAGGTTATCTGAGATGATCTTAAACTCGTTGTGGATCTCTTTCAGATCGACGCCATTGACGGTCATATCCGTAGTGGCAAAAGTGTCGTTCAGACGACTGATGCCGGTCACGACAGTCAACGTACGCTCGCCAGTGCTCGTTGCAGCATTTGTCGTAATTAGACCACTCGTACCGTCTACGACTGCGTCGGTGACAGTATCGCCAGCTGCCACGAGGTCATCCCCGTTAAAGGTCGACTGACTGATCGATGTGCCCATTTGCTTAACGATCTCTGCCAACTCCGTCGCAATATCGTCAATTGTAGCATCGCCACTCTGTGCGAATGCCACACGTTCAGAGAATTGGTTGGCCAAATCTTTTACGCTTTCCGCGCCCACTCGGGCCGTGGCAAGCGAATTCTTAGTCAGAGTCAGGCTTTCGTTCACAGCCTTAGTCATTCCGCTGTCACCCTTCATCGTTTCGGAGATAGCGAAATATGCAGCATTATCCTTTGCCGACCCAACCTTCAAACCGGTCGAGATACGGTCCTGCGTTTGGTTCAGGTTCGAGTTGACGTTCCGCAGGGTCGACAGGGCGTTCATTGCGGATGTGTTTGTGTTGATCGAAGACATATTCTTATTCCAGACTATTCTAGTTCGTTATGTCGTCTTTCTGACAACTGCGGGGCGAACCCGCTTGATTACGTTTTTACGCGAAAAACTGGCAACATTGAGGCAATTCAGAAACTTTTGTCCACGGTTGTCATCAGTGTTGCGCGGTTGTCACGTTTCGCACCGCTTCGGCCGTAAATGCCTGCAATGCTGTGCTTTTCCCGGATTTGGGAAACCTGTGAGATCATCTCTGACGTGGCTTGGCGGGCCAATTGCAGGTGGTGATGATCCCGCGCGATCAGATCTTTCAGATCGCGCAATTTATCTGTGCTGACCGCCTCGGGATCTTGGCTGAGTTGCTCTTCCAGCACGGCGGTGAGTCGGGCTTTTTCGCTGGCAAATTCGACCAGTTGGTTGAACGCCCCGCCCTCGACCGCGGCGATTTCGCGGCGCAGCAGATTGCCCAATGCGTCAACGGCGGCGAGTGCTTTGCGCGGATCACTCATCGGTCGGCCCCCGTTTGATAGCGCTGCATGGCGGTTTCAATTGTACGGGCGATTCCGGTGCTGTTCTGCTCGGCGATGCTTTCGCCAATCGCGTTGGACAGAAAGCTGCGCCAAGTCTCTTCGGCATGCCCCCCGCCGAAGCTGCCGATGTCCACGGTCGAGAGCATTTCATCGACCATCTGGCCGAGGAACATGGCCTCGAACTCCTGCGCCTTTTCGGCGGTGACGGCATCGGCCTGCGGGGCTGCCGGTTTGGCCGCCGGGGTCGGCGCGGGGATTGGGAGAGATGCGAATTCCATGACCTGCCCCTAGATGATCTCAAGGTCGGCATGCAGAGCGCCCGCCGCCTTGATGGCTTGAAGGATTGAAATCGTCTCGGTCGCGCCGACGCCGATGGCGTTCAGCCCGTCGACGAGCCGTTGCAGGCTGACCGATCCATCAATGACGGCGAATTTCGCGTCTTTCTCTTCCACGCCGACCGAGGAATTCGGCACCACCACGGTCGTCCCGCCAATCGACAGCGATTCGGGCTGGCTCACGTTGAAATCATCGCGGACGGTGACGGTCAGCCCGCCTTGGCTGACCGCGACTCGGTCGATGCGAACATTGGCCCCGATGACGATGGTGCCGGAGCGTGCGTCGATCACCACTTTGGCGACCTGATCGGGTTGGACTTGCAGCGGCTCGATCAGGGCCATCGTCTCCATCAACGATCCTTTGCCATAGGCCGACACGGTGATGGTGCGCGAATCGATGGCCTTGGCGACCGGGCCCATGGCTTGGTTGATCGCCGCCTCGACCCGCTGTGCGGTGACGAAATCGGCGTTGCGCAGGGCCAGTTTGATGCTGTTCATCTCGCTAAAGTCGAAATCGACCTCACGCTCGACGATGGCGCCATTGTCGATCCGCGCGCCTGTCGGCACCCCTTCGACGATGGAGGCGTTCAGCCCCTGTGCGGCGAAACCGGCGACGGCAATCGGGCCTTGGGCCACGGCGTAGATCTCACCATCGGCCGCGGTCAGCGGGGTGACGATCAGCGTGCCGCCGCGCAGCGATGACGCATCACCCAGCGAAGAGACCACCACGTCGATGGTGCTACCGGCCCGCGCGAAGGGCGGCAGGGAGGCGGTGACCATGACTGCGGCGGTATTGGCCGTGCGCATCTGGTCTTCGGTCAGGTTGCCGATGCCGAGCCGCTCTAGCATGCCTTCGATAGCGCGTTCGGTGAAAGGCGCGTTGCGCAGGCTGTCGCCCGTGCCGTTCAGCCCCACGACCAGCCCGTAGCCGACCAATTGGTTCGACCGCACGCCTTCGACGGTGACGATATCCTTGATCCGCACCTGTGCTGCCGCCGGCGCGGCGAGCGCGAAGGTGAGGCCGATCAGCAAGAGTTTAAACAAGGCGTTCATGGGGCGGTTCCGGTTAGAGGTAGTTCAGGAAGGACAGGCGCGAGAGCCGCGCGGTGATGGCAAAGCTGGAGTCGAGTTGGTTCTGCAATTGGGTCAGACGGGTGGCCGCGTCATATTGGTCGACCCCTTCGAGGTTCATCACCTCCCCATCCAGAAACAGCGCCCGGCTTTCTTGGGCCGCGATCGTATCGGCAAGTTGTGCGCGTTTCAGGCCGGTCTGGGTTTCCAGATCGGTCAGCCCTTCGAGCCCCGCGCCGATGGCGCTGCGCGCCTCGCTCAGCCAAGCATCGCGGGCGGTCTCGTCGGGGATGTCGCTGGGGTTCACCGCGCTCAGCATCGCCAGCCCTCGGACCAGATCGCGGATTGCCGGGTCATTGGCTTGGGCGGTTTGGGTGAGAGTTTGCGTCTCAGACGTACGCGAGGTCAGCGGCGGATTGCCCGACGGCGCGCCGTTGTAAAAGGTGTTCTCGAAATTGTGGTTGAAGAACACCGAACTGTCGCCAAAGCCCGCCTTAAGGTCATCGATGGCGCGCTGCACATCCGCCACATCGGTCAGAGGGCCGCCGATCATGTGATCCACCGCGATGGCCGGGGATTCGCCGGTGCGCGGGTTGATCTCATCCCAAGCTTGCAGCGGGTTGGTGTCGCTGCGGGTGCCCGACATCAGGAAACCGGAACTGTCGCTGACCGCCGCACGCTCCAACACCCGGTCAAGCGCCGTGCGTGCCGCCTGCGACAGGTAGGTCGTCGAAAGCCCGCCCGCGCTGTCGGTGGTGAAGGCTTGCTCAAGCACATCCTGCCCCACGTCGCGCATGGCCCCGAGCGATGTTTCCACAGCGAGAAAACGGCGGTCCAAAAGCGCATTGGAGGTCAGGAAACCATCGTTGCGGGTGATCTGCATCCTGATGGCAATAGCATCGGCAGAGCGGTGGCCCAGATCGTCATAGGGGTTGGCCTTCAGCCCGGTCGTCACCTCTTTCGACACGTCCGAGATCTCGGCGGCGAGGCGGCTGGTCTGTTCGCGCTGGCGCAGGCTTTGCAAGGCGGTGGAGACGGTGCGGGAAATCTCGGTCATCCTATCCTCACACGCTGGCCAGAAGGGTATCGAGCATATCGCTCAGGCTGGTAAGCACCTGCGAATTCGCGCCATAGGCCTGTTCGATTTCCAGAAGCTTTTGCAATTCGGTATCGACGTTCACGCCCTCGATGCTGCTGCGGTTGTCCTCGAAGGTGATGAGCCGCACGCGCGCCGTCTCGGCCTGCCCATCCGCCCCGACCCGCAGCACGTTTTGTTGGCTGACCAGATCGGCGGCGTAATCCCCCAGACGCGCATTGGTGCTGAGGCCCGTGGCCGCGTCAAAGGCCATGCCCGTTTCAAGCACGTCGACAAAGGCGTTCAACTGCGTGGTGTCGCCCGGCTCGCCGGGGAATGTGGCACCGGCACCGTCGCGCAGCCGCCAAAGCGCGCCGCCCTTGTCGGGCTGGACGCTGTCATTGAGTGCAAGCCGCCCGGCCAGCCCATCCAACTGCCCCGGATCGAAAGCGCCGCCCGCATCGGTGAAAAGCCCCGGCTGCCCGGCCCCGACGGAGGCATCTGCGGCCTCGAAACTCTGCACCAGCCCGCGGGCGAGTTCATCCAATTGCAGCTTCATCTGCGGCAGGTCATTGGCGATCAACCCGCTCAGCCCCGCAAGGCGGCCACTGTCGGACCCGCGCGCGGTGGGGCTGTTTGGCGTGATGTCGATGTCCCCTGCCATCAGCCGCCCCGTCTCGGGGTTGGCGTTCAGCCGCACGGCGGTTTCGCCATGGGCCAATTCCGTGCCGCCCGTGGTGTGCAGTGTCAGCGTTCCATCCGCTTCCCAACGGCTTTGGAAATCCATCTGACTGCCCAAAGCATCAAGGCGACGGTTCATCTCATCCATCAGCCCGCTGGTGCCGGTGGGGTCGGTTCCGGCAAGGGCCAGACGTTCGTTCAACGCAGCGATATCCGAGAGCGCCGCGTTCACCTCGGCCACGCTCGCCACAAGACTGTCACCGGCCTGTGCGCGGCTGGCCTCAAGCCCGATGGCGGCCTCGTTGATGCTGTGCACCAAGGTCTCGCTGCGCGACAAAAGGTCGTTCTGCGCGGCGGGGTCGGAGGGGTTGTTGGCCAGAAGGTCGAGCCCTGCCTGAAACTCCGCTAGACGAGCGGCGGGGGAGACTTCATCGCCCGGCTCGCCCAGAGTGATCAGATAGCTGCCGAGTATCTCACTGGTGGCAGAAGCGCGGCCCAATTCAGCCGAAGCATTCCGCGACATGCCTGCAAGGCGTTCATCCACCTGCCGCGCAATGCGCAACTCTACCGTGCCACTTTGACCGTTGGTCGTGACCTGCGCGGCCTCGCGCCGGACGTAGCCTTCGGTTTGCGCATTGGCGATATTGCCCGCAACGAGGTTGGCTCGACCCTCTGTCGTGCTCAGCCCGCTGCGGGCAATGCTAAAGGCAGATGAGATGCTCATTCATGCACCGGGTTAGCGTTTGATGCTTAGCGTTTCACTCAGCATCTCATCGCTGGTGGTGATGATCTTGGCGCTTGAGGAATAGGCCCGCTGTGTCTGGATCAGGTCGGTCAGCTCTTCCGCGATATCCACATTGGAGCCTTCGAGCGCCCCGCTGTTGATGCTGCCGAGACCGTTCAACATCGGGTTGCCGATGCTCACCGCGCCGGAATCGCGGGTCGCCACATAGGCGTTGCCGTCGACCGAGCGCATCTGGTCGGGGTTGGCGACATTGGCAAGCGGCACTTGGAACAGCGCGCGGCGCTGGCCGTTGTCGAAGACGCCGTAGAGGATACCGCTGTCGCTCATCTCGGCCCGCTCAAGGCTGCCGGTCTCAGTGCCGTCATCCGAAAAGGCCGGAGGCGTGTAGTCGCCCGAGAACTGGGTCATCCCCTCAAAGGTGCCGGGCGCGCCGAAGTCGATCTCAAGCGGTTGGGGGGTGCCGCCGTTGTTGATTTGCAGGGTCACCACGCCGGTCGCGGGATCAATCGGCAGGGTGCCGGGCGTGTAGCTCGCCGGGCTGCCTGCATTGACGCCGCTGTCGGTGAAATTCACCGTCGCTTCGCCGTAGCTGCTGCCCGCTTCATCGCTGATGCTGACAGTCCATTCGTTGGCCGTGGCCCCCGGTGTCCAAGACAGGTTCAGCGCATCGCTGCCGCCCAATTGGTTCACATAGCGCAGGGTGGATTCAAAGGCCGTGCCGGTGGTGCCAGCGCCGGTCTCCTGCGCGGGGACATTGCCCGAAACGCCAACGCGGGTGCTAGGCGTGCCTTGGACCTGATAGCTCGCCACATTGACGGTGCTGAGGTCATTGTAGCTGGTGCTGCTGACACTGCCCGTGGCGCCGCTGGCATCCGTCGGAAAGCCCGAGAGGAAATAGCCCGCCGAGTTGCGCAGGTTGCCGTCCTGATCCGGGGTGAAGGAACCGGCGCGGGTCAGGTAGTAGTTGGATTCGACAGGATCGTTGGGGTTGCGCGAGACAACGAAGAAGCCGTCACCCTGCACCGCAAGATCGGTCGAGCGCCCCGTGCCCATGATATTGCCATTGGCCGAGATATCGGCGCGCACATCCGTCAGCACCCCCGCCTGCGTCGACCCGGTGTTCTGTGTCACGAATTCCGAGAAGGTCCGCCGGTAGCCTACGGTATTGGCGTTGGCGATATTGCTAGAGATATTCTGGACGCGGGAGGAGTTGGCCTGCAACCCGCTGACCCCGATTTGAAGGGCGCTTGTAATGCTCATGACTTGATCCTGCTCGTTCTTGTTATTCTTGACTTATACATGAGAAAGCCGATTCTTCATGACTAAAGCAAGAATAAAATTTGTTTTTGATATTTATGTCACTGACTTTCCTTGACGTCCGTGACCTTGGTCACGGCATCTAGGATACGGTCCGCGCTCTCAATGCTCAGCCGCATCACGTCTGACCCCAGCGGCCCCTCTTCGGCAGGGCGCGCGCCCAGCCCGGTGGCGATCTCGGCCCAGCCGGGCAGGTCGGCCAGCGCGGGAAAGGCCGTGGCGGCTCTTGCGACCGTGGCACTGTCGCCCGCCTGATAGGCGGCGAGGGTCAGGCGGGTGGCATCGGCAAAGGCAAACTGCTGGGGGTGCGCCTCCCACATCTCAAGATAGGCGTGCCGCGCAGCGCCCCATTTGCCGGTCTCGTAGAGGGCCACCGCGCGGCTGCGGCGCAGGTCCATGTCCTGGGCGCGCAGGCGCAGGGCGGCGAGTTCATCCGACCGGCCCGCCTGCGCCAAGGCCTCGACCAAAAGCGCTTCGGCCTCGGCGCCCTGATCGTCGGCATAGCCGCTGAGCAGGTCCACTGCCGCATCCGCCTGCCCACCTGCCAAAAGCGCGCGCGCTTCGCCGCGCCGCAAGCGGGCCATAAGGCTGGCATCGGGGGCAGTCGCCCCGCCCCGCTCCAAAGTCTGGGCCATTTCGCGCAGCGCGCGATACTCCCGCGCGGCAAGGGCGGTCATCCCGGTATCCAGCAGGCGTTGCGGCGCGGCCATGGCATGGCCGACAAAGCCCGGATCGAAACGCCAGCGGGCGCTGATACGGGTGTGCCCTTCAAGAAATGGCCCAAGGTCGATCTCCCCCGCCGCCCCAGCGGCATAGAAGGCACCGTAGATCGCCCGCGCCTGTGCGCGTAGCGCCCCGGCCTCCTCTTCAGGGGCGGTGCGCAGCAAGTTATGCAGCGCCCACAAGGCGGTATCGGTGTCGCCCTGCTCTGCGGCGACCTCCGCCAAAAGCTGCGCGCCTTCGCGCCCGAGGGCATCCCCGCTCCACATCCAGCGCGCGGTTTTCAGCAAAGACAGCGCGTCTTGCCCCGGCAGGGTCTCGGTCTCGCGCCCCATCCGGACCAGCGCGAGCCGCGCCCGTTGCGCATAGGCATCGCGGCCCTGTGCGGCTTGGACATAGCCTTCTAAAGCCATCAAAAGATCGCCCGACACCTCTGAGGCGCGGGCCAGAAGGTAGCGATAGGCGGGGCCATCGCGCAGCTCGGCATGGTCGGGGAATTGCGCGGCCAAAGCCTGCGCCACGTCCCAATTCTCGGCCTCCAGCGCCGCTTCAAGCAGATCGGGCAAAATGGCGGCTTGGATGGCGGGTGACAGGTCGGCGAGGCTTTCCAAGGTGCGCGGCATCAAGCGCGCCGCCTCAGCCACCGCGCCAAGCCGGGCAAAGGCCGCCGCGCGCAGAGCTTGCCCCTGCCCCCAGCCGACGGACCATGACACCGCCTGTCCCAGATCGCTTCCCGCGCCCCCATCGAGCAGGGCGAGCGCGAGGCTCAGGGTCCGGTGCCGCCGCGCGGCATGGCCGGAGAGGGTTTCGGCGTCGAGCGCTTCCAGAAAGCCCGCCGCCTCGGGGCGCATCATCCAAGCAAGGTGCAATTCCGCCAGCCCCAGCAACACCTCGGCCCGCGCAGGATCCTCCGGCGCGGAGACCTCTGCCAGCTGCGTCATCAATGCTTCGCGCGTGGCGAGAAAGTCCTGCTCCCCCTGCTCGGCCAAGGATAGAGGCGCAAAGACAGCACCCTCCTCCGCCGTCGCGGGTGAGGCCAAGAGCAAAGACAGGCCAAGAACAATGTTGTGCAGATGCTTCATTATATGAATAGATGCACTTTATTCTTGTAAAGATCCATTCTTTATTTCACACTGATCTTCATAATGTCACGCCATCCTTGCCCAAACTGAGGCCCGTTATGACGGAAACCAGCCATATCAGCATGTCGCTGGCGACTTCCCTCCAGCGCCAGCTCGACATCACCGCCAACAATATCGCCAACGCCAGCACCGCGGGCTACAAGGGCGAACATGTGGTGTTCGAGGCGCTGTTGCAGGACAACACCGCGCTTGGCGACGATCAGGCGGCTTTTGTCAGCGATACCGGCTCCTACATCGACACCCGCCCCGGCGCGCTGTCGCAGACCGGCAACCCGCTGGACGTGGCGCTGCATGGTGAGGGGTGGTTCAGCTATCAAACCGTCGACGGGCAGCAGGCCTTTGGCCGCGATGGCAGCTTTGCGATCGACCCTGAGGGCAATCTGACGCTCCTGTCGGGGGCCAAAGTGCTCGACGCGGGCGGTGCGCCGATCCAACTGCCCCCTGCGGGCATGGGCGATATCAACATATCCGAAGACGGCACCATTTCGGGCAGTGAGACCGGCCCGCTGGGCCGGATCGGCGTTTTTAATATCCCCGAAATCCAAAGCTACAAGCGACTTGGCGGCGGCATGTTGGTCGCCCCCGAGGGCGCTGCCAATCCCGCCGTGGCCGAAGCCGTGCAGGTGCGCCAAGGCACGCTGGAGCTGAGCAACGTCAACCCGGTGCGCGAGATGACGCGGCTGATCGACGTGCAGCGCGCCTATGAGCGCACCAATACCATGATGGGCAATGCGGACGACTTGCGCCGCGACTCGCTTAAACGGATCGGACAGGCGGTCTGACCCGGCATCCGTAAAACGGAAGGAACGAGAAAATGAAGGCACTCAGCATCGCCGCGACCGGCATGATGGCGCAGCAGACCAATGTCGATGTGATCTCGAACAACATCGCCAACGCGAATACCACCGGGTTCAAGGCCAGTCGCGCCGCCTTTCAAGATCTAATCTACCAATCGATGCAGCGCGAAGGCGCCGTCACCTCTGATGCCGGATCGACCCGCCCCGTGGGCATCGACATCGGCATGGGCGTGCAGACCGCCGGCACCGTGCGGCTGAACACCCAAGGCGGCATGGTGGCCACGGAAAACCAGCTTAACGTCGCCATTGACGGGCGGGGCTATTTCTCGGTCACGCTGCCCGATGGCGGCACCGCCTATACGCGCGACGGATCGTTCCAACTCTCCCCCGAGGGTGAGATCGTGACGATGCAGGGCTACCGCGTCGAGCCCGGCATGGTCGTGCCCGAGAACACCACGGCGGTCGAGATCAACGAACAGGGCGTCGTCATGGCCTATGTTGAGAATGATCCCGTCCCGGTGGAACTGGGGCAGTTCAGCCTGACCACGTTTGTTAACGAGCCGGGGATGCGCCCGGTGGGCAACAACTTCCTACTGGCGACCGAAGCCTCGGGCGAAGCGCAGGTGGTGAACCCCGGCGATCCGGGCGCGGGGATGATCCGTCAGGGCTATCTTGAGGCGTCCAACGTGAATGTCATCCAGCAGATCACCGATCTGATCTCGGCACAGCGCGCCTATGAGATGAACTCCAAATCAATCGAGACCGCAGACCAGATGCTCTCGGCTGCGAACCAAATCCGCTAATGCGACGGCTCGCCGCCCTCTTCCTTGGCCTGATGGCGCTGACCGGCCCCGCCCTCTCGGCGCCCATCGGCGTATTGGTCGAGGAACGCGCGCGGCTGGACTACGCCGACAGCCTGCCGCAAGAGGGTGCCTTCGAGATCACGGTCAAGGACGCCCCCGCCGAAGAGGTGCTGACGCTGGCCGAGTTCTGGATGGACCCGCGCAGCGGCAAGTTTCTGGCCAATGCGGTGCTTGAGACGGGCGAGGTGCAGCGCATCGCGGGCTATGCC
The DNA here is from genome assembly GCF_043558125.1 of Sulfitobacter sp. 1A12056. Classification (NCBI taxonomy): domain Bacteria; kingdom Pseudomonadati; phylum Pseudomonadota; class Alphaproteobacteria; order Rhodobacterales; family Roseobacteraceae; genus Sulfitobacter; species Sulfitobacter sp. 1A12056. The sequence goes on from NZ_JBIFFY010000005.1 coordinate 125,293, forward strand.
CTTGTTACCATGCCGGTCCCTGTGCCCATCACCCGCCTGCTGCCCGATGACATCATCATGGAAGACGACCTGACCGTGATGCGCCTGCCCGTGGGCAGGATCGGTGCCTATGTGATGACGGATATGGAAGAGGTCGTTGGCAAACAGGTGCGCCGCGTGCTGACGCCGGGGCGGCCCATTCAGACGCAGTCCATCATCCAGCCGCTGGTCATCAACCGGGGCGAGCGGGTGGAGATCTATTTCAGCGACGGGCTTCTGGCCCTCTCCTCACCCGGGCGCGCGCTTGATGACGCACATGAGGGGCAGGAAATCCGTATCGTGAACCTTGTCAGCAACAAAACGGTCACCGGCATCGCCACCGGCGAAGGGACCGTGGAGATCATTCGATGACCACCGCTTTCGCGCGCCCCTCTGTCTTGATGCTCGGCGCGGCCCTTGCCCTGACCGCCTGCGATACCGCAGATCACTTCGACCGCGATCCGCAGCCCTCGCCGATCGTGGTGGACGGCCAAACCATCCCCGAGGTCGCCCGCGTACAGGTGCCGATGCCCGCCGTCGCGATGGAGCCGCCGCGCCGTGGCAGCGCCAAGGCCTCGCTCTTTTCTGCCCGCAGCGAAGCGTTGTTTGCCGACCAGCGCGCCGATGATATTGGTGATATCGTCACCGTCGTGATCTCCATCGACGACCGCGCGCAACTGCGCAACTCGACCGACCGGGAACGTGAGGGTGCAAGCTCCATCGGTTTCCCGACATTCTTTGGCTATGGCGCGAAAATTGCCGCAATTCTGCCTGGAATCAGCGCGGCAGACCTGCCGAGCGGTGATGTGGTCGAGATCGGCTCAGCCTCCGAAGCGAGCGGCTCTGGCGCTATTTCCCGCAACGAACAGATCGAACTGAAAGTCGCCGCTTTGGTGATCGACAAACTGCCAAACGGCACGCTCGTCGTCGCGGGACGCCAAGAAATCATGGTGAATCAAGAGCTGCGCGAGCTGCGCATGGCCGGGATCGTGCGCCCTGCCGACATCCGCGATGACAACACCATTTCTTACGACAAGATCGCCGAGGCCCGCATCGCCTATGGCGGCAGAGGCACGCTGTCGCGCGCGCAAGAGCGCAGCTACGGCGAAGACGCGATGGATGTGATCCTGCCCTATTAATTCCTGACTTGGTCACAAAGTGAGACCATTGCCGTCGCAATCGACCGTTAAACCTGACGAAAGCTCAGGAAAGGTCGAACATGAAAAAGGCAGCAATCGCATTTATAGCACTCCCCTTGCTTTGCATGGGTGCAGGCTATGGCGCCGGTCTGGCCCTCGCCCCTGCCCCAGCCGAAGCGGCGGGGACAAAGAGTGATGAGAAGACCCCACATGGCGCGGAGGAGGCCGTAAAGGACGCCGCCCATACGCCCGAGAAAGACGCCCATGGTGCCGAGGGCGAAAAACCCGCCAAGGGCGATGAGCACGCGCCGATGGACAGTTATGAACTGGCCAAGGACCGCACGGTGGTGCGCCTTGGGCAGATGACGATCCCGGTGGAGAAGACCAACAGCGTCTCTTATGTGGTCGCGGATTTCGCGCTCAAGATGGGGTCACTGGAATTGGCCGAACGCTACCGCCGGGTCGAAGACGCGACGCGGATGCGCGATTCGCTCTTGCAGGCGATGAACCTAGCCGCCGAAAGCGCCGTGCTGCGCGGCGTGGCGATCGACAGCGAAGCCCTGTCGCGGCTGCTGCGGGATCTGATCAGCAAAGAGCATAAGGGCGTCGATGATGTGATGTTCGTATCGCTCTACAAACAAGATGTGGCGCGGCTCTGACACGCGCCACAGCGCAGGTTTACAGAACCGAACGCACCACGTTCGACAGCACGGATTCCCCGTTATCCAGTTCCAGCTCCGGCCCGTAGGCGGTGAAGTTCACCCGCGTCACCTCGGACCGGGTCAGCGGGGTGACGCCTACATCGTTGCCCTCGGCATCTGTCGCCGTGATCTCAACCCGGAAGGTATCGGGCGGCACCGGCAGCCCCACGGAATCGAGGCGGTTCCACTCCACGTCGATCACCTCTCCTTCGGCGGTGGAGAGGCCGGGCATCTCGCGGATCAGGGTGCCGTCTTCGGAGAAGATCCGAACGGTCACCTCCTCCGCCCCGGCGTTGAGCTGGTAGCTCAGCGGGAATTCATCTTCGGTCATGCGCACTTGGGTCGAGGGCACCAGCACGTCCCGCCCGATCAATTGCAGGTCCGACATCGCGCCCACGGTGGAAAGCATCGTGCTGATCCGCTCAAGGCTCGCGTTGGTCGCGATGCTTTGCTCGACTTGGGTCAACTGTGCCAATTGCGAGACGAACTGCGTCGAATCCACCGGGTTCAGCGGGTCTTGGTTCGAAATCTGCGCCGTCAGCAGGGTGAGAAAGCTGTTGTAGCTTTCCTGAAGCTCAGCGGATGAGGTCGCCGCCGCCGAGGTGTTGGCGGTGCTCAGGGTGCTTGCTGTGGTCGCGTCGATCATGGTCTCGCCTTTCAGGTGAGGATATCTAGCTGCCCGGCGCCGAGGCGCGGGCTGGGGGTCTGGGCCAAGGGCGCAGCGTCACCGCCCTGCGCATCATCGGCCTGTGCTGTGGTCTGGGTGAACGCCGGGCCCTGTTGCTGCCCGCCATTGCGGCCCCTGTCGCCGAAAGTCTGGAAATCGAGATCCGCATTCTCGGCGCTGATGCCGCGCGATTGCAGCGCGTCCAGCAGTTGCTCACGGTCTTGCCGCAGCATGTTCAGGACCGAGGCGCTTTCGGTGGTCATAGCGATCTGCATGCGCCCCGCCTCACTGCGCACAACCTCAATCTCGATCTCGCCCATGCCGTAGGGGGAGAGCGAGAAACGCAGCTTGTTGTCCGCCGTATCAAGGCTGCGGATCTGTTGGCTGACGTGTTGGCGAAGCTGTTCTTCCGGCGCGGCGGCTGGGTTCGGCGCGGGGGCCGGCGTGGGCTGCGGCGGGCTGAGGCGTAGCCCCTCACTCTGCGGTGCCTGCGGCGCGGTCAAAGCGGCGACCTCGCGCAGGACGGCCTCTGCTGCCGGGGCATTTGTGCCGGGCTGGGCTACCTTGGCGGCATCGACAGCGGCGCTGAAACGCTCGGCGGCGGCTGTGAGGCGCGGGTCTGCGGCTTCAATGCTCAAGTCCACCTTGGGGGCGGTCGTGCTGCCCTCGGCCTTCGCGGCGAGGGGCGGTTCTGTCGCCCCCACGGTGGCGGCTCTCGGGGCCGGTCCCTCACTCGGCAAGACCGTTTTAAACCCGCTCTGTTCGGCAGGGCCTTCGGCCTGCAACACTGGCGCGGCCCCTTCGGAGGCAATCACGCGCGCCCCCAGCTGGGCCTGCCCCATGGCCATACGTCCCACAACCGGCAGCGCGGCCGAGGCGATGCTCAATTGGCTCGCCGGGGTGGGCAGGCGCAGGGCACCGGCGATCCTCTCCTCCAACGCGGCCTCAAGGCTGGGGTCATCCAAATTCGCCACCGCCTCCAGCGCGCCGAGGTTTTCAGGCGGCGCTTCGCCCAAGGCTTCGGCAAATGCGACGAGGGCGGCTTTCGGGGTGATTTGCTGGCTGGTCTCCTCCAACCCCGCCAGGGTGTGATCCATCAGGGCCATCAGCCCCTCTGCCGTCTCAAGGTCGATGTCCTCGGGCAGCGTATCGGGTGCGGCTTCCACCTCTGGCGCGGCTTGCAGGTCTTGGCCCTGCGCCTCCGACGCGCCTCCCTGCCCGGCCAACCCCTGCATCAAGGCGGCAAAGCCTTCGGCAGCCCCCTTCCCCGAGGGCTGCCCGAGACCTGCGGCATTCGGCACCGCAGTTGCTGCCTGAAGTTGAGCGATCATCTGACGTCCTCCAACTTGGGATCCACGGCGGGATTCCGAAGGCTCTTGTAGGATCAGGAGATCCGCACGTTCCCGCGCTGATCTTCAAAGGCGCGGCGTGCGCTGCGGGCCTCGACGAGGGCTTTGAGTCGCAGGGTCCACTGGTTAAGGGTCACGGGCGTCTCTGTCCCGGTCAGCGCACGAAGCGAGATCTGCGCGCCCTCTGCGGGGGCTGCAAAGACCGAATGACTGTCGACCGGACGGCCCCAGTACTGCCCCAGAACCGCGCTGAGCCCCATGCGGAAGGCCGCAGGCTCAAGCCCCAGCTTGAGCAGCTCATCCGCCTCGGCGGCGTGATGGTAGGCCTGCCCCAAAGCGTGCAGAACGCTGTCTTCGTCCATCATCGGGAACAGGCCGCGCCCGATGATCCCGATCAGCACTTCGCCCACCAGCGCACCGGCGGCTTGGGAAATATTGGTGAAATTGTCGCTTTTGCGAATAACGACGAGCGAGCCATAAGGCACATCGGCGTCGAGTTCTTCGGCAAGGATATCGCCAAGGCAAATGCCCGGGATCGGTTCGATGCAATCTGGCATTGCCACCGGGTGACCGGCCCAATCCTGCATCTCGAAGACCAAAGCTTGAACCGGAATCAGCGCCCGGATCAGCATGTTGAAATGACGGCCATCGGCCGATGAATCCATGTGGCAGGCACCCTTCCAGATGCCACCTATAAGTGAGTTTACCTGCATTTCCGCCTCGTTCAGGACGTTCTGTCCATGGTTTATCCGGGCGATTTTTAAGAGTTTTTTAGGTGCCCGGTGCTCGATTATTACATAAGGTCTAGATCGCAAGACCTTGACCGTCAACAATTTTACAAGACCGTGCCATTTTTTTGGGAATCAGCGGCAGGGATGTCGCACTTTTGCCAAGGATGGAAATCTCGCACAACCGGGCCGATAGAGCCTTGAAAACAAGGTCTACTTGGCTTGATAGACCAAGCGAATCGAGATGCGCCGGTTTTCCGGCGCCAGGGGATCGACCGTGTTGATCGGTTGCGTGTCGGCCACACCCGACACCCGCATAAAGCGCGCGCCTGCGATGCCCGCGGCCATCAGCGTGCGGCGCGTGGCATTGGCGCGGTCTGCCGAAAGCTCCCAATTCGTGTAGCCATTGTTCGCGCCAAAAGCGGCGGCATCGGTATGGCCCACAATCTCGACCGGCTGGTTCTGTTCGGCAATCACATCGCCGATGGCCAGCAGCAACTCGCGGGTCTTCGGGGTCACCTCGGCACTGCCCCGCGCAAAGAGAGACCGCTCATCCTGATCCAGCACCTGAACCGTCAGCGCCCCGTTCGATTTCTCCAGCCGGACATTGCGCGCCAGATCATTCAGGGTGCTGTCAGAGGTGATCCGCTCGGCGATGTCCTCCGCCATGCGGTCGATCTCGGACTGGCGGCGCTCTGATTCCTCGATCGCGGCGAGAGTGGCGGGATCGGCGGGCGCTGCGGTTTCGGGCGCTTCGGCATATTCCACGACCACGGCGGCGGGTTTATCACGCAGACGGCTGTCGAAGACCATCATCGGATTGTCACGGCCAAAGGTCGGCTTTTGCACATTGCCGGTGTTGTCGACCGCGCCGGTCATCACCCCTGCGGCCATCAACGGGCGCAGGTCCGCCGCCGCATCCGAAGAGGATCCGCCGTCCGACACCGTGGGGGTAAAGTAATTTGCCAGCCCGCGCAGCTTTTCCTCATCCGAGGCGGCGAGGATCCACAGCAGCAGGAAAAACGCCATCATCGCGGTCATGAAGTCCGCATAGGCCACCTTCCAACCGCCGCCGTGGTGGGCGTGGCCGCCCTCCGCGTCGTAGCGCTTGATGATGATCATCGCGTTCTTCTTGTCAGCCATCACGCGGCCTCCCGATTACGCAAGACCGGGCACGGGGGCCAGATCAGGAAAGCTCTGCGTTGTTGTCCGATTTGTCGCGGCTGTATTTGCCCAGACCTGCGCGTTTGGCGTATTCGGCCTTGCGCTTGGAATAGCTCGGCGCGACCAGCGGCGTGTCGGCAGGCAGGTTGAACATCACGCGGTATTCCGCTTCGGTCAGCCCATGTTCGGCCCCGAGGTGACGTTTCAGCATCTTGAACCCCTTGCCGCAACATAGGCAAAAGATCGTGTCTTCGGTCATCGGCTGCTCGCCCGGTGCGGCGGTCATGCCCTGCGCCTTGGGCGCGACGGGGGCCACGGCGGCGGCTGGGATATTGGCCAATGGGGTGGCGGGGGCCTCAGCGGGGGTCGCGCGCAGACGCTCGACCAAGGTCAGGATATCGTCAATGGTCACGTCGCTGCGGCTGGCGAACCCCGAAACGATGGTCGCAATCGCGGTATCGCTCAGATTCTGCTTGGGGGGTACATTAGGCATGAAGCAACTTCCTTGTTAAGTTAATCTTGCCTTCTGCAAGGTTCGCGAAGCATTCAAAGAGCGCTTCGCAAGGGACGCAGCAAAGATAAATAATTCTTCGCCGTTTATTCTTATCACGATTCGAATTGTATTTGGAACCCGCGCAAGTATTGGCAAGCACTTTTTCGCCATATCGTGCGGAATGCATCACGGCTCCATCTGCGCGACGGTTTTGAAGATCGCGCTTTTCGGGGCCGGATCGGGGGCCACGTCATTTCCGGTGGTCTGGGCGATGATTGTGCTGAACAGACCGGTCACCCCCAGCCCTGCCACCGCGATCAGCGGCACATGCAGGGACTTCCACAGGCTCTTGCGGGGCGCGGGCGGCTGCGGTGCCAATGCGGCGGGGTCGAGCAACTCAGGCTCGGGCGCCGGGGGCACCTCGATCGGCGCGCCGAACTCGACAAAGATGCCGCGCGGCATGACGGCCACCTTCACTTCACGGCGCGCGCAGCTGTCGCTGAAGCCTGCGGGGAAGAGCTCAGCCGGGATGTCGATCACCATATCATCCTTGGGCCGCCACTCCGCCGCGAGGGTGTCACGGGGGATATAAACCGATGCGAAATCATCCCGAAACGCGATATCGCGCACCAAGGTCGGCACCATGGGCAGCGGCTGCTCCGGGTTGGAGGCGATTCGCATGCGCCCCCCGGCGAGCCACATCTCAAGCCGGACATAGAAACACTCCCCCGGCTGCACCTCGGCAGAGGGCATATAGCCTTCGGGCGGACCCGAGCGCAGCTTGCGGCGCTTGCGGTTGCCGATGGGAAAGATCTTGTTGGTGCTGACGCGTTGGAACTGGTCCAATTCGGGCCGCTGGCGCATCAACTCGTCGAAATCCAGCCCCTCTTCGCGGGCGAAATTATAGTTGATCAGATAATCCGCCGCCGTTTCCTCAAGCGTTTTGCTGTCTTGAATGGCCTTCAACAGCGCATTTTCCTCAGAAAACAACAGCCTACGGCAGGGGTGGCCCTCAACCTCGGGGCTGACGGCAAAGCTGCCCACGGGACGGTCGAGGATATCCGCTACCCGATCGAAAACTGCATGTTCTTCGTCATTGTGAAAGACCACGAACTCGCAAAGACCGGCGGCATCCATGCACAGCAGCAGCCGCATCTCTTCGGGCCAGCCCGGCACGAGCACCGAAAGCTCGGAGGGATCGACGAAATAGGCGAAGGCATCGGGCTCTTGCAGAGCGTCGACATCACCCTTCAACTCTTCTTTGACCGAAAAACCACTATTCATCATTGAAACCCAAGTTCTTTCCTAGATAATACTTGTATAGACCCATTCACTCAAGGATAAAGTAAGAATAGTTTCTTTTTGGAGGCGTGTGCAGCAATGACACTCTTGCTTGGTCTTGTAATGGTCTTCGGTCTGGTCTTTGGCGGTTTCATGCTGTCGGGGGGCAATATGGACATCGTCCTGCACGCCCTCCCCTACGAGGGCATGATGATCGGCGGTGCCTCTCTGGGGGCCTTCGTGATCGCCAACTCCTTCTCGGTGGTGAAGTCATCGCTGGCCGGGGTGATGCGGGTGATCAAGGGGCCGCGCTGGAAGGCGGCGGATTACAACGATCTGCTGGCGCTGATGTTCGAACTGGCGCGTCTTTATAAGACCAAGGGCATCGTCGCGATGGACGAACATATCGAAAACCCCGAGGCCAGCCCGATCTTTCAGCGCTACCCCAAGCTGATGAAAGACCACTTCCTGACCGACCTCATCGCCGATAGCTTTCGCATGATGTCGATGCAATTCGACGACCGCTTCCAGATGGAAGACGTGTTGAACCGCAAGATCAAAAAACACCACCACGAGGCGCTCGTCTCGGCCCGCGCGATCCAGAGCATGGCTGACGGCCTGCCCGCCATCGGCATCGTCGCGGCGGTTCTGGGGGTGATCAAAACCATGTCGTCGATCGACAAGCCGCCAGAGATCCTTGGCGCGATGATCGGCGGTGCCTTGGTCGGCACTTTCCTTGGGGTTTTCCTTGCCTATTGCATGGTGCAGCCCATCGCAGGCCGGTTGGAGCAGATCGAGGAAGAAGACGGAGCGATCTATACCGTGATCCGTGACGTCATCGTCGCCATCGTGGCGGGCCACCCGCCAAGCATCTGCATCGAACTGGGCCGCGGCAACATTCCCACGACGAAACAGCCGAACTTCTCCGCCGTGGAGGCCTCGCAGCGCGAACTGCCTGCGGTATGATGCGCCCCCTGCCCCTGATCGCGCTGATCGCGCTCCTTGCCGGGCCGGGGCTGGCGGCGGGACCGGCCAAGGAAAAGGATGCAGAAGAGGTCGACAAGACCGCCAAAGCAGAGGCCCGGCTGCCCAATTCCATGCGCCGTCACGGTGTCATCGGCCATGTCCCCCCGATGGAGGGGCTTCCGCTGCTCGACGCCGAGGTGCTGGAACGGATGCGCGAGCGGCTCATCGTTCTGTCACAGGGCGCAGAGCAGTGAAGCCAAAGCGCGGCGACGGGCTGGCTGTTTTGTCGCGGCTGAAACGCTTTGAGATGGAGAATGTCGCGCTGGAGATGGCCGAGGTGAACCGCGCGCTGACCCAGATCGAGAACGAACGCCACAGCCTGATGGAGCAGCTCAACGACCGGGGCGATCCCGATGCGGTGGAATCGACGCGGGTGGTCTCGGCCTTTATCCGCAACGTCTCGGAAACCATCCACCGCAAGGAGGCCGAGGCCGAGCGCCTGCGCGCCGACAGCGCGGGCATCCACGACAGGCTGAACGGGCTTTTCGCCGAGGCCAAGCGCATCGATCTGATCCGCAACCGCCGCGCCGAGGCCCGCAGGCAAGCCCTGCAAGAAGCCGAGACCGCCGCCCAAGCCGAAGGGTTTCTGTCGATCTGGCTGGACGATCAACGATAATTACACGGCCATATCCATTTACGGGAACTATTTACGAAAATTCCCCTAAATAGGGAATACCGGACAAGAAAAAACCGCAATTCGATTCCATCAATGCCCCATTGAAAATGTCGCCCTGGGGAGGGGGGGCGCCGAGGCCAACGCGTTTTTATTCCGGCTTCGGTATAGTTTGAGAGGATTTACGATGAAGCGAAGAGGATTTTTCACCGCCGCCGCAATCGGTGCCGCGTCTTTGAGCGTCAGCCCGCTCTGCGCGCAATCGGCGGAGGTGACCCTTGCCGAGGTGCGCGCCCTGTTCCAAAGCCGCGACCTTGGCGCGCGCCGGATGGTGCAGGACAGCCTGAAACACGAGGGCTATTACAAGGGGGCCATCGACGGCGCATGGGGGCCGGGGACCGAAGCCGCCTTTCGCGCGCTCATGGCCTCCGACCGCTACCAACGCCACGCGCCGACATGGACGTTTGCCCATGAGGTTCAGGTCAGCGAAACGATGTTCTTCCTGACCTCCGACGCCTATATGTGACTGCGCCCGGGGCCCTTTCGGGCCTCGGCCTTACCCCGCCTCCGCGACCGCCAGTTCGGCCATGCGCAGCGCCGCGTCGCGGCTTGCCGCCACGGCGATGAACCGCGCGTTGTGACAGAATTTCGCCCCCGGCACGCCGCTTGCGGCCTCCAATTCGGCATCCGTTAGCCCGGCCCAAGCCTCGGGCAGATCGGCGCGGGCCTCGAAACTATCACCGCTTTTGCGGATCGTGGTCAGGGCCCAATCCTCTCCGCGCGGATGCACGACGAAGAGCAGGTGATCCGCCCCGGCCTTTTCCACCGCCGAGCGGAAGGGCATGCCCGTGGGCAGTTCCAAGACGCGCCCGCTGCCTGCCGCCTCAATCGCCTGCATCACCATCGCCTCGGCCCGGCGTTTGGCGGCCTTGCCCTTGATCGCGGCCTCCACAAAGGCCCGCGCGACAGGCAGGGCGGCCATGAAGGCCCGGTCGTCGGCATCCTCACCCCGTTCGTCGAAAACGGGTTTCAGCGTCTCCAAGAGCACCGGCAGGGTCATGCCCGCCAGCGGCCCCGCGACCGAGGGTTCAAGCGCGCCATTGTCGACCAGGTCGACCGGCAGCACGAAGCCTTGATCGAAACTGTGGTGGATATCCTCCACATCCGCCTCGGGCACGTCGAAGCTGCGCAGATAGTCTCGGCCATAGTGCTGCCAGATCAGCCCGAAAGAGCTGTAGGGCTGGCCATCCTCGCGCAGCGGTCCCGGGCGCTGGTGGTGGTCAAAGGTCAGCGCTTCGGCGTCATAGTCGCGGCCCACGTCATAGATGATCCGCCCCGCGCCGGGGGTGATCCACGCGGCATCCCGGCTGCGCATCAGCACCGCCTCCGGGTAAAGCCGCGTCAGGATGACGGAGGACAAAAGCTCATCCGCGTGAAAGCCGCCCGAATGGGTGACGAGATGGGTGATGGTCATGTGGGTGGCTCCGCTGCGGCTGGGGAAATCGGTCAATGGTGGCTTGCGCCCCCATACTGCGCGGCGCAGGCCAAGTGCAAGCCGCCCGCCCTAGCGCGACAGCGCGACCAGCGTGGCCGAGACGGGGTCGAGGATGAAGGCCCCCACCTGCGCCCGGGCCTGCGCCAACCCATCGCGCCGCTCGGGCATCAACTGCACGAGAGAGGCAAAGCGGTTGTGATGGGTGCCGTCTACCGCGCCAATGGCCGAGATATCGACCAGCAAGACGCCATAGCGTTTGGCCAGCGCCTGCACCGCCGGGGAGCTGGCACTTGTGCGCCCGATCCGAGGCCGCGCCCCGGCAAGCCCCGCCGAAATGCGCAGCGCCCGGTCGTCCGGCGCCACAAGGATGGCCATGGGCGGATCGAGCGGCCCGATCACCTCGACCTGTTTGCGAAAGACATCCACGTCGATGTCGGGGGCCGCGAGGACCACATCGCTCAGCCGCGCGATCACCTCATCCTGCCCCGACAGGCGCAACTGCCGCAGCGCCTCCACCACCAGCCAGCCGCCCATGCTGTGGCCGAAAAGCGTGATCTCGCCCACGTCGGGGTCGGCGGCAAGGGTGCCGAGCATGGCGGCCAGTTCATCGCGCGAATAGAGCGCCGCGTCCTTATCCGCGACATAGCCCACCACCGTCCCGGCAGAGGGCCAAGCAAACAGGATCGGCTGTTCGGGCAAATGCCCATCCGCCGTCACCTGCGCCAACCGGAAGAGCGATTCCGGGAAGGTCTGGTTGTAGCCATGGACAAAGACCAGCACGTCCTGCCGCCCCCGGCCAGAGCGGTGGATATCGAGCCCCGGCAGCGGATCGCGCGCCGTCACCGCAAAGCTGCGGCTCGGGTCTGGCTTCTCGTTGGGCCATTCGATCTTGCTGGCCTCATGGTCTGGCGGGATGGCGATGGTGAACCACTCGTAATTCAGCGCCCGCGCGCGGGCGTCGGTATAGGTGCCGGTCTGCGGATCGCGCCTGCGGGTCGAGGCCACGGTGATCGCCAAACTCTGCGCAGCTTCGGCCTCGGGCACCACCGTCAAAGTCTCCCCGCCCGGGCGCGGTGCGCAGGCCGACAGCAAGACCACCGCAACCGCGCAGAGCGTCTGTAGCCCCCGGCCCCCAATCCCATGTCCCTGCATAACGCCCCCCCGGCCCTTCGTTCGGCGCAGTTCTAGCCCAATTGGCCCATAAAGTCATAGACGAAAGGCCCCTGCGACTGCGACGAAACAGCCCCGCTTTAGACTTACGGCAGCCCCCTCTCTCTGCCCGCCTCTGCCGCCAACAGCTTGCGGCCCGTGTCGAGCACGCCGTCGACGATGTCATTGGCAATCGCCGCGCTCAGCGCCGCGCCATCGCGGGCAGTGAGGGCGGCCAGCACCTCTTTGTGGCGGTCGATCTGATAGTATTCCGCCACCTCGGTGATGACCTGCCGCTGGAAAGGGCCGAGTTGCAGCCAGATGCTTTCGATCATCGGCAGGGACGCCTGCGCGGGGTTCACGGAGTAAAGCATCCGGTGGAAGGCTTGGTTCAGCAGCGTCAGTTGATCCGCGTTCCGCGCGGCCACGAAACGGTCCATACTGCCGTCGATCTCGGTCAGCCGGTCGATCACGATGTCCGAGATATAGGGCAAGGCGCGCAGGGCGGCGTGGGTCTCAACCGCGATGCGCAGGGCGACCAGCTCCTCAAACCGCTCGGGGGTCATCAGCGGCACGGTCAAGCGGCGGTTGTCCTTGATCTGGATGGCATGTTCCGAACTCAGCCGCCGCACCGCCTCGCGCACCGGAGTCGGGCTGAGGCCGAGCCGCTCCGCAATGCCGCGCATGGTCAGCGAGGTGCCCGGAGTGATCGCGCCCAGCATGATCGCATTGCGCAGCCGCTCGTAAACATATTCTTGCGTCGTCCCGCCCGGAATTTCGGGGATCTCGGGAATGTTGAGCGCATCGGTATCGGTGTCGATCATTTGGCCGCCTTTGGTCTTTCGCCGCTGACCATACGCGCGGGGGCAATTGACAGACAAGCGGATAGTGATATGACATTACAACAAATGGTATCACATTTTTAGGTTCGATATCGAAAGGAACCCCATGTCCGAGAGCAAAGCCGAAGCGTGGCTGGCGCAACATCCCGAGATCGAATCGATCTTTGCCTGCGTTTGTGACCTCAACGGCACCATGCGCGGCAAACGGGTGCCCGCCGATCAGGTGTCCAAAGTCGTCGAAGGTGGGCTCCGCCTGCCGCTGTCCATCGTCGGCATGGATATCTGGGGCGAGGATGTTGAAAACAGCGAGCTGGTGTTCGAGACCGGGGATTCCGACGGGCTTTGCGATTTCACCGGGCGGCCCCTGATGCCGATCACATGGACCACGCGCCCCACGGCGCTGGCCATGCTTTGGATGCGTCAGGAAAACGGCAAGCCCTTCCCCGGCGATCCGCGCCGCGCGCTGGCCGAGGTGGCCGCGCGGTTCAAGGCGCGCGGGTTGACCCCCGTGGTCGCCACGGAACTGGAGTTCTACCTCTTCGACCCGACCGAGGATCACCCGCAGGCCCCCTGCTCTCCGGTCACGGGCAAACGGCTGGATTCCGACGGTGCGCTGTCGCTGGACGAGTTGCAGCATTTCGATGAGTTCCTGAACGAGGTCTATGACGCCTGCGAATTGCAGGGCATCCCGGCTGATGCCGCCATTTCGGAAAACGGGGCGGGGCAGTTCGAGATCAACATGCGCCATGTGGACGATCCGCTGCGCGCCGCAGATGACGCGGTGCTGTTCAAACGTTTGGTCCGCGGCATCGCCCGCAAACACGGCTTCGCCGCCACCTTCATGGCCAAACCCTATGGCGATCTGGCGGGCAGCGGCTTTCACGTTCACTTTTCCTTGGTGGATGAAAACGGCGTCAATGTCTTCGACAACGGCGGGGAGGAAGGCACAGCTCTGATGCTCAACGCCGTCGCCGGACTGCTGGCCACGATGCAGCAAAATACGCTGACCTTCGCGCCGCATGAAAACTCCTACCGCCGCCTGCTGCCGGGCGCCCATGCGCCGACCAATGTCGCTTGGGGCTATGAGAACCGCACCGCCGCAATCCGCATCCCGGGCGGCGACCCCAAGGCCCGCCGCATCGAGCATCGCGTCGCCGGGGCCGACGCCAACCCCTATCTGGTGCTGACCAGCATCTTGGGCGGCGCGCTGTTGGGGATCGAGCAGGACATGCAGCCCGTGGCCCCGATCACCGGCGACGCCTATACAATGAAGCTCGACAACCTGCCGCTCGACTGGGCCACGGCCATCGACGCCTTCCGCAAGGGGCCGGATGTGCCCGGCCTGTTCTCTGCCCGGTTGCAGACGATGATGGTCGAATGCAAGACGCAGGAGTTGCGCAAATTCGCGCGGCAAGTGACCCATTTCGAATATGACACCTATCTGGAGATCGTCTGATGTCGCGCCATCCCTACGCCGGAGACGGCAGCCATACGTCAAGCTACTACGCCGCCTCGGCCAACCCCGCCCCCGCGCGCCCCGAATTGCAGGGCGATCACGAGATCGATGTTTGCATTGTCGGCGCGGGCTACAGCGGGCTGTCGACCGGTCTGCATCTGGCCGAAAAGGGCTATAAGGTCGCCATCATCGAAGGCGCGCGCGTGGGCTGGGGCGCCTCGGGGCGCAACGGCGGGCAGATCGTTAACGGGCTGAACGCGAGCCTGCAAACCATCAAGCGCCGCTACGGTCAGGACACCGCCACTTTCGTCGCCGGTCTGGTGCAAGAGGGCGGCGAGATCATTCGCGAGCGGGTCCGCACCTATGACATTCAATGCGACCTCAAGGACAAGAACATCTTCACCGGCCTCACCACGGCGCATATGCGCGAGTTGGAGGAGCGGCAGAAGCTCTGGCAAAGCTACGGCATCGACAATCAAGAGATGCTGGACAAGGACCAGCTCCGCGCCCACGTCAATTCCGACCTCTACGAAGGCGGGCTGATCGACCATTCGGGCGGCCATATGCACCCGTTAAACCTCGCCCTCGGCGAAGCGGCGGCCTTTGAGAAGAACGGCGGCACTATCTATGAGATGTCCCCCGTCACGGATGTCGATCACGAGGCGGCCCGCCCCGTGGTCCGAACGGCCAAGGGAACGATGACCTGCAAGACGCTGGTTCTCTGCGGCAATGCCTATCTGGGCCATGTGGTGCCCACGCTGGCGCCGCGTGTGATGCCAGTTTCGACCCAAGTCATGGCGACAGAACCGCTGAGCGAGGCACAGGCTCATACGCTGCTACCCACCGATGCCTGCGTCGAAGACATTCGCTATATCCTCGACTACTACCGCCTGTCGGGTGACAAACGGATGCTCTTTGGCGGCGGCACCGTCTATGGCGGCGCGGACCCGCGCGACATCAAGGCCAAGCTCATACGCAATATGGACAAGGTCTTCCCCCAGTTGAAAGACGTGAAGATCGACTATGCCTGGAGCGGGAATTTCGCACTTTCCTTCAGCCGCGTGCCGCAGATGGGCCGGATCGGTGACAACACCTATTTCGCGCATGGCTACAGCGGCCACGGCGTGACCGGTTCGCATACCTTCGGGCGCATCCTGTCCGAGGCGATCGACGGCGACCTCACCCGCTTTGACGTCTTCGCCAATGTGCCATGGTTCCCCTTCCCCGGCGGGCGCATGTTCCGCGTGCCCTATTCGGTCGTGGGGTCGTGGTGGTACGGGCTGCGCGACCGTTTGGGTGTCTGAAACCTTTTGACAGGGCTGGGGGTTTCTTCACAGTGGCGGGCATGGCGCACGTCATGAGTGGAAGGACCCCCATGCCCGATCAAAAGCCCGCCTCCGTGATCGTCTTCGACGTCAACGAGACCCTGCTGGACATTACCACGTTGGAGCCGCTCTTCACGCGCCTCTTCGGCGACGCTTCGGTGATGCGCGAATGGTTTGCCGAGCTGATCCTCTATTCCCAGACCATGACCCTCTCGGGCCGCTACGCGCCCTTTGGCGCACTGGCGGGTGGCGTCTTGCGGATGGTCGGTGCGAATAAGGACGTGACGGTGACGGATGATGATGTGGCCGAGCTGAAATCCCTCATCGGCTCCATGCCCGCCCACCCGGATGTCGCCCCTGCCCTGCGCAGGCTGCAAAAGGCGGGGTTTCGGCTGGTCACGCTGACCAATTCGCCCCCTTCCCCGGCCCCGACCCCGCTGGAGAAAGCCGGGATCGCCGATTTCTTCGAGCGGAGCTTTAGCATCGACGCGGTCGCAAAATTCAAACCTCATCCCGCGACCTATCAGATGGTGGCCGAGGCGCTTGATCTGCAAACCGATGATCTCTGCATGGTGGCTTGCCATCTGTGGGACACCATCGGCGCGCAGGCGGCGGGCTGTCAGGGGGCTTTCCTCACGCGGCCCAACAACAACCTGATCGAGGTGCAAGAGGTGCCGCAGCCGCATTACCTTTCGGACAATCTGGAGGATTTGGCCGAGCAGATCATCGCCGCGAACGGGCGCTGATCCTCAGCCGCCCATGCGCCGTGCCAGCCGCGTTTCAAGCTGCACCATGGCGTCATAGATCAGCACCGCAAACAGGCCGACCGCCAGCCCGCCCTGCACCACAAAGGCGGTGTTATTGGTCAAAAGCCCCGCGATAATCACCTCCCCCAAGGTCCGTGCTGCTACGGTCGAGCCGATGGTCGCCGTGCCAAGCGCGATGACCACCGACAGCCGAATGCCCGTCAGCGTCACCGGCAGGGCCAGCGGCAGTTCCACCCGCCAGAGCCTTTGCCAACGGCTCAGCCCGATGCCGCGGGCGGCCTCCATCGTGGCGGGCGGCAGGTTGGTGAGGCCGGTAACCGCATTCTCGAAGATCGGCAGTAGGCCATAGAGAAACAGCGCCACCAGCGTCGGCCCGGCCCCAAAGCCCAACGCCGGAACGGCCAGCGCCAGCACCGCCACGGGCGGGAAGGTTTGGCCCATATTGGTAATAGTGCGCGACAGCGGGCGAAAGGCCCCGCCCGCCGGGCGGGTCACGAGGACCGCCAGCGTCACCGCCACCACCGTCGCTGCAGCCGAGGCCATGGCCACCAGCGCCAGATGGCTCAGCGACAGCGACAAGAGCGAGGCGCGGGTGTAGATCACCGGACCATTCTCCGGAGCCAAGGGCGCCAGCAGCGGCGTGAACCACTCAGGCCGCAGGACCAACGCCAGCAGCACCGCCACCATAAGCGGCCGCAGGAACCAGCCGATCCTCATGCGTGCTGCCCGGCCCGGGCGCGGATTGCATCAAGGGTCACCCGGCCCATCGGCACCCCGTCTTTCGCCACCGGCACCGCCGCGCGCCCCGTCCACAGGCAGGCCGACAGCGCGTCGCGCAGGCTGGCATTGGCGGGCAGCGTTTCGCCTTCGGCGCAGCCCTCTTCCACCAATTCCGCGACGGGGATCAGTGAAAGAAGCCGCAGGGGCCGCTCTACATCGCCGACCATATTTGCCACGAAATCCGTCGCGGGTGCGGCGATGATCTCGGCCGGCGTGCCGTGCTGCACCAGATGCCCCCCGTCCATGACCGCCACCCGGTCGCCCAGCCGGATCGCCTCTTCCATGTCGTGGGTCACCAGCATGATGGTCGACCCCAGCCGCTGCTGGATGTGCCGCAGGTCTTCCTGCGCGCGGGTGCGAATGATTGGGTCGAGCGCGCCAAAGGGTTCGTCCATCAGCAACAGATCGGGCCTTGAGGCCAAGGCTCGCGCCACGCCGACCCGCTGCTGCTGCCCGCCCGAAAGCTCCGCCGGATAACGGTCGCGGAATTGCGCGGGATCCATCGAGAAAAGCGCGAGCAGCTCATCCACCCGCGCCGCGATCTTCTCGCGCGGCCAGCCCAGCAATTGCGGCACCGCGCCGATGTTGCGCCCCACCTTATGATGCGGGAACAGCCCGTGGCCCTGAATGGCATAGCCGATGCGCCGCCGCAGGATATGCGGCTTGACCGAAAGGGTGGAGTCGCCGTTGATCCGCACCTCGCCCGAGGTCGGTTCCTCCAACCGGTTGATCATCCGCAACAGCGTGGTTTTGCCTGAACCGGAGGTGCCGACGATCACCGTGATCGTGCCCGTCTCAACCGTCATCGACACGGAATCCACCGCGCGGATGTCGCCATAGGTCTTGGTAATGCGGTCGATCTCGATCATGCGCTGTCCTTTGGGATCTTGCGGGTCAGTTCGACCAATATGTCCATCACGATGGCGGCCGTGAGCGCCAGCACCACGGTCGGCAACGCGCCCAGCAGGATCAGGTCTGTCGCGGTTTGGTTCAGCCCTTGAAAAACGAAGGTCCCGAAGCCGCCGCCGCCGATCAGCCCGGCGATGACGGCCAGCCCGATGTTCTGCACCAAGACGATGCGCAGCCCGGTGAGGATGATCGGCAGGCCCAGCGGCAGTTCCACCCGCAGCAGCCGTTGCAGCGGCGTCATCCCCATGCCGCGCGCGGCCTCAAGCGCCGCCGGCGGGGCAGAGGCCAGCCCCGCCACGGTATTGCCGACCACGGGCAGCAGCGAATAGAGCACCAGCGCCAGAAAGGCGGGCGCAAAGCCGATGCCCGCGATGCCAAGCGCCCGCGCGCCGGGCAGATTGGCCCCCACCCAGCCGAGGATCGGGATCATCAGCCCGAACATGGCCAGCGAGGGAATGGTTTGCAAAAAGCTCAGCACCGGCAAGGTAGCCCCGCGCAGCCCGGCAAGACGGTGACAGAGCACGCCAAGCGGGAATCCAATCACCGCCGCCGCGGCGAGAGAGCCGAAGGCCAGCCCGAGATGGCGCAGGAACTCCCGGCCAAAGGCATCGACCCGGCTGGCGTATTCCTGCATCACCGAAAGCTCCGACAGCGCCCCCGACCACAGGATCGCGCCAAGCACCGCAAGCACGCCCGCCAGCACGGCCCCGCGCATCAGCGGCCCCGGTGCCATCGCGGCGAGCGCATCTGCCATGAGCAACATGAAGACAACCAGCAGACACCAGAAGCCTACTGAGGGCGAGACACGGGCATAATCACCCGCTTCGGCCAGCAGGCCGGAGGCGCCTTGGGTCAGCAGCCACAACAGCCCGCCCAAGCCCAAAGCCGCCCCGGCAATACGCAGACCATTACGGCCCGCAGGCAGCCCCATCAGCAGCCCCGCCCCGATCGCCGCAAGCCCCGGCAGCACCACCGGCAGGCTGACCACGCCCCATGCCATCACCCCTTCGCCCGCCACGATCCGGTTGGCGGCAAGGGTCATGAAAGGCACGCAAAGCGCTGCCGCGCCCAGCACAGCGAACAAAAGCCCCGGCGCAGAAATCCCTGCGCCGGGGCCAGTTATTGTGCGGGCGGCGGAGATCAGTCCAGCACCCCGGTCTCGGTCAGATAGGAGCGTGCCACGGCTTCCGCCGGCTCCCCGCCGACTTGAATCCGACCGTTCAGCTTTTGCAGCGTCGCCATGTCGAGCCCGGAGAAGATCGGGTTCAGCACTTCGGCGATCTGGGGGTATTCCTCCAACACTTCGGCGCGGACGATGGGGGCGGGTTCATAGACCGGCTGCACGCCCTTGTCGTCTTCCATCACCACCAGCCCCGTGGCCCCCACGCCGCCATCGGTGCCGTAAACCATCGCCGCGTTCACGCCCGATGTGCCACGCGCCGCCGCCTGAATGGTCGCCGCCGTGTCACCGCCCGACAGGATCACGGTCTGATCTTGGCTCAGCTCGAAGCCATAGGTCTCTTGCATCGCGGGCAAGACAGCCGGAGAGGACACGAATTCGGTCGAGGCCGCGAGCTTCACCTCACCGCCCTCGGCCACCCATGCGCCGAAATCTGACATGGTGGTGAGGTCATTTTCCTCGGCCACCGGGCCGGTCACGGCGATGGCCCAAGTGTTGTTGGCCGGTGCGGAGTCGAGCCATGTGACGTTATTCTCACCGCCGTCCAATTCCTTGGCACGGGCATGGGCCTTGGCCGCGTCTTTCCAGACATCGCTTTCCGCTTCGTTAAAGAAGAAGGCCGCGTTGCCGGTGTATTCGGGGTAAATGTCGATCTGGTCCGACAGGATCGCTTCGCGCACAACCTGCGTACCGCCCAGTTGCAGACGGCGTTCAACCGGCAGACCCGCATCTTCGAGCGCCAGCGCGATGACGTTACCCAACAGGCCGCCTTCGGTGTCGATTTTCGACGAAACGGTGATCTCTGCCGAGGCGGCAGAGGCCAGAGTGGCGGCAAGGCCAGCGGCGGCGGCAGTGGAAAGAATGCGGGGACCCATGGGCGAGAACTCCTTGAAACAATGGCCTGACACGGCGACATGCCGTTTGAAAACGGTAAGGTAGCTGGCAATTTCGCGAAACCAAGGCGGGATTGCAGGGCGGCGCGAAATTTTTACCGCCCGGATACGACAAAGGGCGCGCCCGGAGTGACCGGACGCGCCCATTGCCTTGCCGGCACACACCGATCAGGCGGCGCGGGCGGGCTCTGCCTCACGCGCGGCGCTGCGCTTGAAGAAGAGGAAGTAGAGCACCGGTGCCGCGATCAGCGTCAGGACCGAGGCAAAGGCCAGCCCGCCCATGATCGTCGCCGCCATCGACTGGAAGAAGGCATCCGACAACAGCGGCAACATCCCCAGAATGGTCGTCGCGGCGGCAAGGAAGACCGGGCGCAAACGCGAGGTCGAGGCGGTGACGATAGCCTCTTTCAGGTCCAGCGTCGGATCGGCGGCGCGGGTGAGGTCGATTTCTTCCACCAGCACGATGCCGTTCTTGATCAACATCCCCGAGAGCGACAAGAGCCCCAGAAGCGCGGTGAAGGTGAAGGGCAGCCCCGTCCCCAAAAGCGCCAGACTGACACCGTTCACCGCCATCGGCACCAAGAGCCAGATGATGATCGGCTGTTTCAGCGCGTTGAACAGCAGGACCGAGATCAGAACCATGATGATGAGGCTGAGCGGCAATTGCTTGCCCAAGGCGGCCTGCGCCTCGCCCGCGCTTTCCAACTCGCCCCCCCATTCCATGGCATAGCCTTCGGGGATTTCCATCGCCTCGATGGTTTCCTGCACCTCGGCCTGCACCTGCGCCGCCGTGACGCCGCGCGGGATATCGGCACCCACGGTGATCACATCGGCCCGATCGCGACGGTAGAGCAGCGTGTCCTGCGGCTCGAACCGGAAACCGTCGATCACCTGCTCCATCGGGACCAGCGCATTGGTGTTCTGGGCATAGATCACATGATCCGTCAGCGCCAGATCGGCATCCTGCGGGGCGCGGATCACGATGGGGATCTGACGATCCCGCTCGCGGAAGGTGCCGCCGCTGGTGCCTTCGGTGGCGAATTTGAGGGTCTCGGTGATTTCGGTCCGCGAGATGCCAGCGTCCTGCGCGCGTTCTTCGGCATAGATCGGACGCAGCACCAATTCACGCTCGCGCCAGTCCTGACGCGGGGTGATGATATTGTCCGACGCCGCCTGCATCCGGTCCATCGCCTCATCCGCGAGATCGCGCAGCACATTGGGATCGCGGCCCGAGAAGCGCACCTCGATCGGGGCACCGCCGCCGGGGCCAAAGGCCAAGCGCTTGGCCCGGAACTCCCCTTGCGGCACCGCATCGGCAGCGAAAGCCTCAAGCGCGTTCATCTCGTCTTGGATCACCTCAAGCGAAGACACCCGGACGATCAGATGCCCATAGCTGGGGTTAGGGTCTTCGGCCTGATAGGTCAGCATGAAACGCGCAGCCCCCTGCCCCGCGTAGGAGGTCACGTCTTCGACATTGTCCCGCGCCACCAGCCAGTCTTCGAGCACGGCCAGATCGTTGGAGGTCTGATGGATCGACGACCCTTGCGGCAGTTTGTAATGCACGAAGTAAAGCGGCGTGTTGCTGTCGGGGAAGAACTGCTGCTTGATCTGACCAAAGAGGGCATAGCACACCGCCGTCCCGGCAATCAGCGCCACGATCACCAGCCAGCGGAGCTTGAGCGAGGCACGCAGCACGGCGGCATAGCCCTTGAAGATCGCCCCATCATAGCCGCCAGCCCCGCCTTCGACGCCGCGTTTGAAAAAGTAGTGCCCCAAAAGCGGCGTGGCGGTGATGGCCAGCACCCAAGAGAGCAGCAGCGAAATCGCGATCACGGCAAAGAGCGAGAAGAGGAATTCACCCGTGGCATCGGGGCTCAGCCCGATCCCGGCGAAAGCCATGATGCCGATAACGGTCGCCCCCAAAAGCGGGATCTGCGTCTTGCTCGCCGCCTCGGTCGCCGCTTCGCGCGAGCTCTTGCCCTGCTGCATGGAGATCTGCATCCCCTCGGCCACAACGATGGCGTTATCGACCAGCATCCCCATCGCGATGATCAACGCCCCGAGTGAGATACGCTCCATCTCAATCGCGCCGAGCGCCATGAAAAAGAGCGTGCCCACCACCGTCAGCAACAGGGTGGAACCCACGACCACCGCCGCGCGCCAGCCCATGAAGACGGCCAGCACAGCCACAACGATGGCGACGGACATGGCGAGGTTCAGCAAAAAGGCGTTCGACGCCTCTTCGACCACCGCGTGCTGGCGGTAGATGGACTCGATCGAGATGCCCAAGGGCAGCGTTTCGCGCAGCTGCGCAAGCTTGTCGTCCACCCGCTTGCCGATATCGACGATATTCTCGGTCGCGATCCCGGCCACCCCGAGGGTAAAGGCCTCCTGCCCGTTGTGACGGATCACCAGATCGGGGTTGGCCTCGCGGGTGCGGTAGATGTTGGTCACATCGGCAAGGTTGATCACCTGACCGCCAACCCCCACCGACAAGGCGGCGATCTCGGACACGCTGTCAGAGCCTTCGGGCCGCTGGATCAGGGTGCGCCCGTCCGCGTCTTGAATGGCGCCGCCGTCAACAATTTCATTCGCGCTCGATACCGCGCCGACAATGGCCGAGGGCGGAATGCCGAGCGTGGTGCTCAGCGCAAGCTGCGGTTCGACATAGATGACCTCGTTGGGCAAGCCCGAGAGCGCCACATCCGACACGCCATCCACCAGCAGCAATTCCCGCCGCAGATAGCTGGAGAGTTCATTGACCTCGGCATCGGAATAGCCATCTGCGGTGACGGCGTAGTAAAGCCCGTAAACATCGCCGAAACCGTCGTTCACATAGGGCTGTGTCGCCCCGCTCGGCAATGCTGCCTCATTCACGCGGTTGCGCAGTTTGGTCCAAATTTCCGGCAGTTCCGACCCATCGAAGGTGTCCTGCATATTGACCGTGATCCACGACAGACCGGGCTGGTTCATGGATTCGATGTCCTTGATCTCGGACATCTTCTGGATTTGCGATTCAAGCGGTTCGGTGACCTCAAGCGCGACCTCTTCGGCAGAGGCACCGGGGTATTGGGTCACCACCACCGCCGTTTTGATGGTAAAGGCCGGGTCTTCCAGACGGCCAAGGGTGGCAAACCCCCAGATGCCGCCCAAAAGACAGGTTAGCATGATGATCCAAGTATAGATCGGGCGGTTGATCGACAGACGTGCGATATCCATGTGCTCAGTCTCCGAAACCGACGAAGCGGCGCACGACGGCACCGTCTTCAAGCTGGTTTGCGCCGCTCACGACGATCTCTTGACCATCCGACAGCCCCGCTTCGACTTTGACATCGCCGCGCGCGGTTGGGGTGATCTCGACCGCGGTGCGGGTCACCGTGCCTTCGCGTGCGCCGGTGGGGTCAAAGACCATGACATAGGTGCCGCGGTCATTGCCGACCACGATGGCGGTGTCGGGCACGATGATGCTCGAACCGCCGATGTTCAGCGTGGCGCGCACCTCGACCGAGGCGCCGGGCAGCGGCACGAAATCTTCGGGCAATTCCGCCCCAAGGGTGATGCTATAGGTCTGGCCGACATCCGCCGTCTCGGCGTTGTATTCGCGTATTTGCATCGGGTAGGTATTGGCGTTGGCCGGAAACTTGGCCATGAAGCGCACGCTGGGGTCGCGGCCTGCGCGCAGGAACAGGGTTTCGGGCACGTCGATCTCGACCCGCAACTCGGACATGTCATGCAGACGCACCACCGGGGTGCCCGCGCTGACGGTCGAGTAATTGGGCACCAGCCGCGAGGCGACAATCGCATCGAAGGGCGCATGGAGGGTCGCGTTCTCAAGATCACGTTCGGCATTGCGCACCGCGATATCGTTGACCGTCACGGCGGTTTCCGCGTCTTGCAGATTGACCTCGGCCACCGAAGACCCGGCGAGCTTTTGATAACGCTCCATCGTCCGGCGCGCCTGCGCGTCATTGGCCTGCGCCTGCTCTAGCGCCAGTTGAAATGGCTCCAGATCCATCCGAGCGACGACCGTGTCTTCACTGACCGTGGCCCCCTCTTCGACGGGGAATTCCTCGATCTGACCGCCGACTTGAAAGGCAAGGTCCACGGTTTCACGTGCAACCACCTTGCCAAAGAACACGCGCTCAACCTCGGCGTCGCTGACCTTAACCGTTTGCAGCTTTACCACCGGCATTTCGGCGGCAGCCACCATTGGCGCGGCGACACCGGCGGCCAAGGCCAGCGCAAATCCCAACACCCGCCCCGCGCCGGTCCCGCGCGTCGTCTCAACAAGCCACTTGGCCATAGTCAGTCTTCCTTATGAATAGCATCCGGCACGGGCCCAAGGGCGGCGGTCAGACTAAGTTGTTTGAGGGTGCGCAGCTGCGCGAGAAAATGGTCACGGTCCAGCGCATGCATGCCAGCGGCCTTGGCGGAACGTTGGATGAAATCGGCCAGCGCCTCGACACTCAGGCCATTGCGGGTGATCGACGCCTCATAGGGCATCAGCACCTTAGCGATCACGTCGCGAAAGCGCCCGGCGGAACATTGCAGCGCCTCTTGGCTGACGGCATTGGCCCCGGCGATGAAATCCTGCGCATTGGGCATCGCCTGCATCGTGTCATAGCCGCGCACCACCATCCGATCAAAGATCAGATCAAGCTGCGCCGCCAGATCGGGCGCATTGGGCATCTCTTCGGCAATCTCTTCCAGCGCCAATTCGGTGTAGCGCCCGATCAGCCCGCGCAGAATGTCGTCCTTGTTGCGAAACCGATTGTAGAGGGTCTGGCGCGAGACACCCGCCTCTTCGCACAGATCACCCATGCTGGTGCGCTTGACCCCATAGCGGGAAAAGACATGCAGCGCAGCGTCAAGCACGGTCTTTTCGAGTTCGGTCATGCAGGCTCCTTGACATTGGTCAAGGCGCAATTGGACATTCGAACCAAATATGTCAACCTGTAAATCAGCCGCCATGCGGCCTGCGCAGATCACAATCGCGTTTTGCACATGGAACGGGGTTTAGGGCGCGGAAATCAGGCTGCCGAGGTACAGCGTAAGCGGCAGGGTGAAAAAGCTGAGCAGCGTCTGCGTGGTGATGATCGCCGCCATCAAAGGCGCATCGCCGCGCATCTCACGCGCCAGTGTATAGCTGGCCACGCCGGTCGGCAGAGCTGCAAAGATCAGCGCGATTTGCAGCGTCAGCGGCGCGGGGTTCAGCATCAGCGCAGCCAGCAGAACCGCCAGCGGGTTCACCAGATGTTTGCCGATGATCGACAGCCCGATGACCGAGACGGAGCCGGACAGCCCGCGCAGCCGCAGGTTGGCGCCGACGCAAAGCAGCATGATCGGCAGCGCCGCATCCCCCAAGATGCGCGCGCTTTCGTGCAAGACCGGCACTTCGTGCAGCCCCGCGAAGTTGAACAGCACGCCTGCAAGAATGCCGAGGATCAGTGGGTTCTTCACCAAGCCTTTGAGGATGGATTTCCCGCCCCCGCCCAATTGCCGGGTCATCAGCGTCACCACAGTCACATTCACCACCGGCACCAGCAGGGCCGAACCGAGAACGGCGATCTGTAGCCCCGCCGTGCCAAAAACGGCTTCGGCAATCGCGAGGCCGATGAATGTGTTGAACCGCGCACTGCCCTGCATCAGCGAACTGCCCTGCGGCGCGGCATAGGCCCGACCGAACAGCCAGCCACAAAAGATCGCTGCAAAGAACCCAGCGTAGAGCAGCAGGGCATAGTCGCCCAAGCCACCGCTGAGGTCCGCTGCCGAGATCTTGGCAAAGAACAGCGCAGGCATCAGCACCCAATAGACCAGCCGGTCATTCAGGTTCCAGAACTTGGTCGAAGGGATGCCGCCCCGGCGCAGGCCATAGCCCATGAGGATCAGCGCGAAGACCGGCGCGATGGCCAGAAAGATAGTGAACATATTAACCGCCCGGAAGGATCGCGCGGACCCTAGGCGCGGCTTGGCCCAGATGCAACAGGGAGCGATGCCTCAAACGGGCGGCCCCGGCCCCAAAGGGCCGGGACATGGATCAATCACGGATCAATCGCTGCCGTGTACCGCGATTTGGGCGTCGGGTGCGGGGCGGAACTTCCACTGTACGGCAAAGATCACCGCCGCCACTGCGATGCCGATGAGGTCGGTCATCAGACCACCCGCGATCATGCAAAGCGCCGCGAGGATCAGGCCCAGCCGGATGAACCAAGCCGCACCGCTGCCCGCGAACCAGCCCTGCATACCCGAAGACAGCAGATAGACCCCGAAGATCGCCGTGACGCCCGCGCGGATCACCTCGAACCACGTGCCGTCCATTAGGATCGCGCCGTTGTAGAAGAACATGAAGGGCACGATGAAGGCCGAGATGCCGATCTTGAAGGAGGCCACCGAAGTCTCCATCGGGTTGGCGCCCGAAATCCCCGCCGCGGCATAGCTCGCCAGCGCCACGGGGGGCGTGATGGCCGAGACGACGGCGAAGTAGAAGACAAAGAAATGCGCCGTCAGCAGCGGAATGCCCAGTTGCACCAGACCGGGCGCCACGACCGAAGCCGCCACCGCATAGGCCGCCGTGGTGGGCATGCCCATGCCGAGCAGAATGGCGATACACATGGCAAAGAACAGGGCGAGGAATTGGCTCGCCTCCGCCAGCCCCAACAGCACGGAAGAGAAACGCGCGCCGACACCGGTCAGGCTGATGACACCCACGATGATGCCCGCACAGGCGCAGACCGCAATGATCTGGATCGACATGATCCCGGCCAGGTCAAAGGCTTTGACAATGCTGCGCGGCCCCATGCGGAAGGGCGTGAACCACGACACCACTGCCGCCGCCGCCGTCGCCAGCGTGCCCGCGCGGATGATCGAATAGCCCATGAACAGCGCATAGATCAGGATGATGATCGGAATGAACAGAAACACCCGGCGCAGCATGTCCTTGAGCTTGGGCAGTTCCTCGGAACGCATCCCGCGCATGCCCAGCTTGGCTGCTTCGAAATCCACCATGAAGTAGATCGACACGAAATAGAGCACCGCCGGGATGATCGCCGCCACGGCAATATCGGTGTAGGGGATGCCCGTGATCTCGGCCATGATGAAGGCGCCCGCCCCCATGATCGGCGGCATGATTTGCCCCCCGGTCGAGGCGGCGGCTTCGACCGCGCCTGCGGTCCGGGCCGGGTAGCCCACCTTTTTCATCAGCGGAATGGTCAGCGAGCCTGTCGCCACCACATTGCCCGCCGAGGTGCCGTTGATCATCCCCATAAGACCCGAGGCAAAGATCGCGACCTTGGCCGGGCCCCCGCGGGAGCGGCCCGCGGCGGCAAAGGCGAAATTGACGAAATAGTCCCCCACCTTCGATGCCTGAAGGAAGGCTGCGAAGATGATGAAGAGGATGATATAGGTCGACGACACCGCCGTGGTCGGCCCCAGAATACCCGCATCGGTGTAGACTTGGCTAAAGAAGCGGGTCCACTGGATGTTGGGCGCGTTCAGGAAGCCCGGCAGCATGTCCCCGACGAAGACATAGACCAGAAAGACACCCGAGATCACGATGAGCGCAAGCCCCGCCACGCGGCGCGTCAGCTCCATGATCAGCGCGGTGCCTGCAACTGCGGCGATGGAGATGCCGATGGGCGCAAAGGGCGTGCCCGTCGAGTTGCGCATCAAGGTGCCGTACATGGTGATCAGGTAAATCGCCACGGCCACACCGCAGATGGACAGCAACAGGTCCGCAGGCGAAACCTGCCCCCGCTCGCGTCCGCGCAGCCACCCCACGACGATGCCGATGGCCGTCGCCGCCACCAGCGGCAGGCCATAATGATAGATTTCGAGGGTCTTGAACTCGGGGCTCATGCCGTTCCACTGGGTGCCGCCAGCGATCTGGCTGGCGATGCTCCACGCGGTCCAAATCGAATAAAGCGCCGGGATCATCGCAGCCCATGCCACGAAATCCAGCGGATGACGGCCCTGCCCCTTGCCCTCATCCACAAAGGCGCGGGCGGAATAGAGGGTAAAGCCAAGGATCAGCGCACCCGCGATGTGCACGATGCGGAAATTCCACGTCTCCATCGGGAAGGTCGGCAAAAGCGGGATGCGGATGCCGGTCAGCTCTCCGATCGACATGCCGTTGAGTGCCGCCATGTGAAAGAAGGCATAGATCGCCGACATGGCCGCAACGACCAGATAGGTGCGCCCGGTGAATATGCGGCGATTGCTTTCTACCGGTTCGTCATCGACCCCTTCGGCGACAATCGGGCCCTGCGGGTCGGCGGCGCTATGCTGGTCTGTCATGGAGGCTTCCTTTCCCGATATCTGCGCGGGATCTGTCCCGACAATCAGGCGGGATGATGGCAAGATGCCGCCCCGATTAGGGACGGCATGCAAGTTTGTCTAGGCGTTCGCTTAGTTGCCGTAGATCATATCGTCGGAAATATCGGCATCCGCGTTCTCTTTGAACCAAGCTGCCGCACCGGGATGCCATTTCAGAACGGTGTTCTTCTCCCAGTTCTCAGGCAGGGTCGAAGCCGCCGCCTTGTGAATGCCTTTCATCCGCTCATTGTCGGACATGACGACATCCACAGCCGCTTTGACGAAGGATTCCGGCAGATCGCAGTTGGCAATCGCGAAGTTCCACATGGAGACCGAGCGCGCGCCCTCTTCCAGCGTGGTGTAGGTGCTGGCGTCGATGGTGAACTCGGACACCGGGAACTCTTCGAGCAGTTTGGCCTGCTCTTCCTCGGTGAACTCGATGATGTTCACATCCGTCTGCACCTCAAGCTGGCTGACCGCAGGCACCGGCACACCGGCAGCAAAGGCGATCACGTCCAGCAGACCGTCCTGCAACTGGCCGCCCAGATCGGTCCAACCGCCGTTGCGGCGCTCATACTCGACGCCGAGCGTGTCCATCATGCGCGGGAAATAGGTGTCTGAGGTGGAACCCGCCGGGCCAAAGCCGATCTTGGCACCCGCCGGAATATCAGCGACCGAGGAGATGCCCGAGGACGACAGCGCGGTCACGGAGAAGGGTGTCTGATACATCGGGAACATCGCGCAGGCTTGGGTCATTTCCAAACCGGGGGCGATGGGGTTGGTGCCAGCCAGCGATTCCGCCGCCGGGCCCATTGTGGTCATGCCGAAGGCCGCCTCGCCGGTGTGGACCAGCGCCATGTTCTGCATCGGGCCGCCGGTGACTTCGCCACCGCCGGTCAGGCCCAGTTCTTTGGCCACAAGGTTTGCCCAGCCCGAGCCATAGGCGAAGTAGGTGCCGCCTTGGCTGGCCGTGCCCACGGTGAAGCTGCTCGGCCAGTCGGATTTATCCGTGTCCTGAGCGACGGCAGCGCCTGCCAGAATGGTGCTTGCGGCGAGGATTGCGGTGAATTTCATGTCTCTCTCCCTTGGTTGCTCTTAACGGGCGTCGGCACAGGGTGCCGCGCGCCGCCGCTGTATTCAGCTTGTCCGGCCAATTAACTGTACACTGACAGGCAGAGGCAAGTCCGAATTTGCCGTGAAACCAGGGATGAGAGAGAAAGAGGCAGCCTACCGTTGGGTCAATGGCGCATTCTTTGGCAGTTGCGCGCCAGCGGCAGTGATCGAGGGAAGGGGCAGGCCGCTAAAAGCCCCGCCGCGCGGGAGGCGCAGCGGAGCGTGATATCAATCAGTGTTCGGCCTGACTTAGACGTCGACCACAACCTTGCCGATCGCCTGTCCGCTTTGCAGCCGCGCATAGGCATCGCCAACCGCGCTCAGATCAAAGGTCTTTTCGTCGAGCAGCGGCTTCACCGCCCCCTCGTCGACCAGCGTGGCGAGATTGCTAAGGATTTCCCCATGCACCGCGCGGTTCACGTCATGCAGCATCGGCAAAAGCATGAAGACCACATGCAAGGACAGCCCGCTGAAATGCGCCGGGGTCAGGTCGATCGCCGACAGGGCCACGGTCGTGACCACATGGCCGTTCAGCGCAGCGGCGGCGAAAGAGTTCGGCAGATTGTCCCCGCCCACGGTGTCGAAAACAGCATCGAAACCGCGGCCTGCGGTATGGGCGGCGACATAGTTTTCGATTTTCTCGGCTTTGAAGTCGATGGCCCGCGCGCCATAGCCCTCGATCACCGCCATCTGGTCATCCCCGGTGCCGGTCGAGGAGACCTCGGCCCCCATGTGCTTTGCCAGTTGCACCGCGAGATGGCCGACCCCGCCCGCGCCGCCTTGGACCAGCACCTTCTGCCCGGCTGCGACGCCTGCGCGGTGCAACCCTTCCCAAGCGGTGATGCCGACCAACGGAAGGGCCGCGGCCTCGCGCATCGATAGGGATTTGGGTTTATGGGCGATGAGCCGCGTGTCGGCGCGCATGAATTCGGCCAGCGTCCCTTGCAGATCGGCCAAGCCACCGGCGCAGCCATAGACCTCGTCACCCACGGCGAAACCGGTGACACCTTCGCCAATCTCTTCGATCACCCCGGCGAAATCCATGCCCAGAACGGCAGGCAGGTCAGGCGACAGAGGCAGGTCCTTGCCCGCGTTCTTGATCATCGTGTCGATGGTGTTCACGCTGGTCGCCTTGACGCGCAGCACCACATGGCCGGGGGTGGCCAAGGGGCGTGGCAAATCGGCTTCGACAAAAGGCGCCTCTGCGCCATAGCTGGTGAGGGTCATGGATTTCATCGGTCTATCTCCCGTTACATTGCGTTGAGACAGAGATAGGCCAACATGGCGCGCCAGATAATCGGATGAAACTTGAGTTCAGTTTCTTGTTATTGAATATAATACCAAGCACTATATGCTGACCCGGCGGATGATCCGCAGCAAGGACCGCGGCCCATGGATATCGACAACCTTCGCCTTTTCGTCATGGCTGCCGAACGGCTGAACATCTCAGCCGCCGGGCGCGCTTTGGGGATGGCCCCGGCCGTCGCCAGCGCGCGTTTGGCCAAGCTGGAACAAGAACTCGGGGTTGAGCTTTTGCGGCGCACGACGCGGAAGGTCTCGCTATCGCTCGATGGGTCGGACTTTCTGCCCTATGCGCGCGAGATATTGGCCCAAGCCGATGCCGCGCGGGCCATTCTGGGCGGGACCAAGGCGGGGCCCAAGGGCATCCTGCGCTTCGCCGCCCCCAGCAGCTTTGCGCAGCGTCACATCATGCCGCTGCTGCCGGAATTCCACGAGACCTGCCCGGAACTGACCCTCGATCTGCGCCTCTCCGATACCCGGTTCGACGCGATCGAAGGCAGTTTCGACCTCGCCCTGCGCAGCGCACCCTTGACCGACAGCAGCCTGCGGGGGCGCAAACTGGCCGATGACACCCGCGTTCTTTGCGCCGCGCCGTCTTATGTGGCGGCCCACGGTTTGCCCCAGACCCCCGCCGCGCTGCGGGATCATCACCTGATCGCTTGGGGTGATCTTGAGCCCCGCGCGCTGATCGGGCCGGAGGGCGAAGCCGCCACGCTCAACCCGCATGAGATGACCTGCCGCGTGATCATGGACGATGGCGATGCGCAGCGCGAAGCGACCCTCGCGGGGGCTGGCATCTCGATCAACTCGCTTTGGAGCGTGTCGGACGAGCTTGCCTCGGGCCGATTGCTGCGGCTGTTGCCGGGCTGGCGGATGAACGACCGGTCGGTGCTTTGGCTGGTCTATCCGCGCTCAAACGTGCTGACACCCAAGACGCGATATTTCATCGACTTTCTGATTGCCCACCTCGGCAACCGCCCCGATTGGCGGGATTGAGCAGACCCGAAGCGCGTCAGAAGCTGTGCCAGACCCCGACTTTGACCTTGGTCACAGCGTCGGTGAATTCATGCGACAGACCCAGTTCCAGAAAGCTGTTTTCCGAGACCTTGATCACATGCGACGGCGCAAAGGCCAATGTCTCATCCCCGTCTGACGGGGCCGCGAACTCCAGCTTGAAAATCGACAGGTTGCCACTCTCGTGGTTGATGCCGAAGGTGCTGTCGATCTTGCCCAGTGTTTCGCCGTCCTCGTAAATGGCAAAGGTGCTTTCCACCCCCAGCCAGCCGCTGCCCCAAGCCCCCGATACCGGACGCCCCCAAGACAGGCCAGGCCGCAGGGCCGCCACCGCGCTGCCATCCCGTTCGGCCCAGCCAAGACCGACTTCGGCGGCGAAAACATTGTCCCCGCCCGAGAGCTCAAGCGGATAGCGCAGAAAGGCGATGGCGCTGACCTGCCCCCCCCTCTGGCTCTTGCCGATGTCGAGGCCGAAGGTCAGTTTCTCGGTCACCCCGTATTCGTAGTAAAACGCACCGAAATCGCCAAAGTCGGGGCCATCTGCGGTGGTCTCATAGGACAGGGTGACAAAGCTTTTGTCTTCGCCCCGCGGCCACGCCGCCGATGCCACCTCACTTGCCGGGAGGGCGATGGTACCGATGGCCGAGAGGACAACAAGGCGGGGCAAGAATCGCCGCGCGAGGTCAGAAGGCATTTTCGCTGTTTTGCGCATGGTAAGTTCCGCGTGTTCAGAGCCGCGAGAGGCTGAGCGATGAGGTATTATACGATCGACCGAATGAAATCCGCGAGCTTCAGCGGTTTGAACGGTTTGTGCAGAATGTGATCTGCCCCGAGGTCGCGAAACTTCTTCTCCGACTCGGGCGAGGTTTTGGCGGTGCACATGACGATCTTCGTGTCGTCCAAATCCGCATTGGCCCGCGCACAGCGCAGCACCTCCATACCATCGGGGGGCGGCATCATCACATCCAGCATGATCACGTCAAAAGACTGCGTCTCCATCGTGGCAATCGCGTCGAGCCCGGTCGCCGCGAAGGTCGGTTCGATGTCATCTTCGGTCATGATCGCAAACTCGATCAACTCGCGGATGTCATCCTCGTCATCGACGAACAACACTCTCATGCCGATGCCCCCTGCTTGGGCGCGGCGCCTGTATCCCGGGCGAAACGCACATAGAACGTGGTGCCGGGGTTCTCATCACCGTCTTCTTCCGAGCGTGTCTCAAAGCTCACATCGCCATCTTGTCGCAACACCAACTCCCGCGTGATGGCCAGCCCCAGCCCCGTCCCATTCGCTTGGTTTTCGCGAGAGTGCACAGGGTCAGCGAACCTTTTGAACATACGATCATGGGCGGCTCTTGGGATGCCCGGCCCCGCATCGCAGACATAGAACGTGACCCATTGGTCGTCCACCTCGGCACCGATTTTTACCGTGCCGCCGCGCGGGGTATATTTCACCGCGTTGGAAATGAGGTTGGAGAAGATTTGCTGCATGCGCACGGTATCGACCCGCACATAGGCTTCCTGCGCCGCGTCGGGGCCTGTGTGAATGTCAAGTTGCACGTCGCGGTTCACCCCATAGCCGGTGTTGGCCGCGATGGCTTCCGACAGCACTTCCGACACCGCGACCCGCTCAGTCTGGATGCTGAGTTGGCGCTGGTCGATCGCCTGAAGGGTCAAGATATCGTTGACCAGTACCAACAGCCGGTCGGCATTGCGGGTGGCCATCGACAACAGCTTGCCCGCATTCTTTGGCATGCTGTCGCCAAAGCGGTCATGCAGGATTTCGAGCGACCCGGCGAGGGACGTGAGCGGCGTGCGCAGTTCATGATTGACCGAGGTGACAAAGGCCGTGCGCGCTGCCACGAGACGTTCTTCGGCAGAGATGTCCTGAAGCACGTTATAGGAGATGTAATCCCCATGCAGATGCAGCTTCATCACCCGGCATTGCACCGCAACGCTCTCGTTCTCGGCGGTGGTGATCTGAATGCGGTGAACGGCAACGTCTTCGTCCATCTGCGAAAAGGGCGGGACCATGCCGCGCAGCTTTTGCACGGCTTCGATATCTGAGGACACGCCCATCAACTCACGCGCCTTGCGGTTGGAGCGGTGCAGCTTGTTATTGTCGTTATAGACGATCAGCCCGTCGCCGACATTCTCAAAGATCGCGTCAAATTCGCTCTGCGCCACGCGGATCCGTTCGCGGTGCCGTTCGGAAGTGCGCAGGGCCTGCGCCAATTGGGTCGACTGCCGCCGTGCGCGGATCGCCGCGTTGATCACCGTCAGGAACAGGATCGTGGCAAGCCCCACGAAAACCAAGGTGCGCTGCCAGTAATTTTGCAGCACCGCCGGCTTGCTGCGCGTCACGTCGATATAGAGGTCCAGCGCCGGGATTTCTTTGCGGGCGCGAAACACGGGCGTATCGGGGTCGCGTGGAGGCCGCCCCGAAACAAAGGCCCGCTCTCCGTTGGAGGTTACCACCTCGACATACATGTCCTGTTGCAACCCATCTATTGCCAGCAATTGCGAGTAGTAATCCTCGCCCAGCGAAGACGCCAAGACCCCGCGCGACCGGCCATCCATGCCGATCAAGGGCCATGCAATCGGGGTCAGCCGCCGCCCTGTTGCCCGCGACACGATGGGCACCCCGACCGTATATTCATCCACATCAAGGCCAATCGCCGCCTGAAAATAGGCCCGGTCCCCAAGGTACTGGCCCATAAGCGGCTTCACCGTGGCCCAAAGCACAACCCCATCGGCGCCGATCAGCACAAGCGCATCGACCTGCTCGGTCTCCTGCACGGCGGCATTCATCAGATCACCGTATTGCGCCTCGAACTGCGCGGGGTTGCTCAGACGCGCGGTCGACAGCTCATCGATCAGCCCCCACATCCGCACATTCGCAACCGAGAGTGAGGCATCGACCGCCTGCTCGTAAAGCTCCGCGAAATGCTCAAGCTCCACCTCTGCCCGGGTCGTGGCGCGTTTGTAGTCCGACCAGGTCAGGACCGCGAGCCCCACGAAATAGATCAGAACGGCAGCCGAAATCAGCGCCCAGAACAGGGTCTGCGCGCGCGAAGACGGTTCCGCATCAGCTTTATTAGTGGGCTCAGTGCTGACCATTCTCGGCTTGGTGTCCTATGTCATTGGCGGCAAGGCAGATGCTGCCCGGCGCGCTTGTTATTCCAGCACTTTCGACGCCTTGAATGCCCCGTGCAAGCGAGGTGGCGACAGCCGCATCCGAGGGCGGCACGACACAAGCGCTGACGCTCAAGGGCCGCGAGGTCCAGCCTTCTTTCACGGTGGCCGAGGCCTCAGCCACGGCTGAGATAAACTGATGCGCCCGCGCTTCAAGCTGGGCGCGATCCGCGTGGAGCGCGCCATAGACGAAAAGATCATCCTCCCAATGGGCGAACCCGTCTTGCGCGGGGATTTCGACCTTGCCGAAAAGCCCGGCCACGCGGCGCTGAAGCTCTTGCCGCTGCGCGCGCGCCGCATCGGATTGGTCACGGTCGCCATCGATGCGGAAGACGATCAGGCCAAGGTCTTTTTGCATCGCGGGCGACAGCGACATGAGATGCCCCTGAAACCCGGATTTACTGCCCAAAAGGCTGGGCACCGTGGCCTCTGACACGCTCGGCGCGGCACGGCGGCGCGCGCTGCGGTTTTCGCCCGAACGGCGGCGGTCCAACTCGGATTTCAGCCGCAGGCAACTGCGCATACGGGCCTGAAGCTCAATCCGGTTGAAGGGTTTTGTGACATAGTCGTTGGCCCCCGCCATGAAGGCTTCGGAGAGAGACCCCATATCTGTTCGGCTGGTCAGCATAATGATCGGCACATCGCTCCATCTGTCCAAGGCACGGATACGGGCGCAAAGCTCGATACCATCGATATCGGGCATCATTATGTCCATCAGGATCAGGTCCGCCGTGGCCTCATCGCTTTCGATCGCGTCGAGTGCACTGCGCGGATCGATGAAACTGACGACATCGTCAAAGCCAAGCTCAGAAAGCGTCGCGCTGATGAAATCCTGCGCGATATCCGAGTCGTCGACTGCGATAATTCGTGGGCTCATGATTTTAATTCCACTCGTTAACTCTTTCAAAAACACGCCATCGGCTGTTTTGAAAAACCTCCTCATACCCCGGCATCTGCGATTGCTTCAGCTGCGGGAACCTGCGCAGAATTCTGTCTGCTGTGGCCTGCCCTTCCGCCTGTTGCGGGACCACGATGTACCTTGTGCGCGGCACGCCCCCCTCAAGCGCCCAGTCGTAGGCAGGCTCTCCGGCGATCACCAGCCGGTCGATATTCCCCAGACCGACGACGATCTCGGGGTTTCTCTCAACATCTACCATAATATCAGACTTGTCGCGCAAGAATGAAACGACCTCTCGCGCGGGGCGGGACGCTGCGTTTTCCGCGCCGAGCATCGCGTTGGTCCAAGCGCGGGTTTCGTCATGGGCGACATGGCGCATCACAACCGCCGAGGTCAGCAGCGACAGCGCCAACAGCGCGATGGCAATCGGCTCACGCAAGGACAGGTTCGGCCAAAAGCGGATCGCGGCGACCAAGACCCCCAGCATGGGCGCCAGCGCCATGGCCGGGTCGCCTTCGACATGGAAAAAGACGTTAAGCGTATAGCCGCCCAGCACCGCCCCGACCGCTGCCAAGAGCGGCATGAACAGACGCGGGACCATGATATTGCGCAGGATCGCGATAAGGGCCGCCGGGCCCAGCCCGGCCAGAATGACCAGATGCTCCCCCAAGGTCAGCGGCGTGGCACTTTCCGACAAAAGCGGGATCAGGCGGCTGTCGAAGATCATGCTGACGAACATCAGCGCCCCCACGGCGGCAGCCACGGGATAGAACATTGCCACCAGATAGCCCGTCGACGACACCGCGATCATGCTGGGCCGTGCCGCGACGATCATAAAGGGCATCGCGCCCAGACAAAGCATAAGGCCATAGCTGTCAGACAGGGCCACCACCAAAAGCCCGACGGCCACTTTCATCATATCCGGCGCATTGCCCGTCAGCCGCAGATTGACGATCCCGCGCGCGAAGAGCCATGTGCCCAAGATGCAAAACATCGTCTCAGGCCCATCGGCCAAGGCGCGCAGGAAAAAGGGGTTCAGCGCCAAAAACAACACCACCAGCGCCGAGGTCACGCCCGAAAACCCGCCCGTGTCGCGCAGGTTGAGAAACCACAGGACCAGCAGCCCCGCCCCCACCAGCGCGGAAAGCACGAAGGGCACCGGCACCTGCGTATCGGGCAAGACCGCCTGCCCCAAAAGCGACAGCGCATAGGGCACGGGCGGGTAGAAAGCATCGCTTGCCTTGAACTGCGCCGGCCCCTCGATCTGTACGATTGATTTGGCCCAGAGGTCGGTCACGTCCATCGACAGGAAGCCATGCGCCTCAGTCCAGCCGAGGGTGAGCAAAAGCAGCAGCGCCAGCGCGACAAAGCCGAAAGACCATGAGGCGGCGCGGATCATTGCGCGGCCTCCGTCGCTTCGGCACTGGCTTCGGCCACCTCATTGGCGGTGTGTTTGGACAGGCCGTGCTGGGTCTTTTCCCAATAGAACGGGTTAAAGATCAACTGCGACAGCGCCTTGTAAGAGGCCACGGTCATCAGCACCCAATAGCCTACCACGGTGATCCCCCAAGGGGCCAGATCGGTCCACCTGCGCCGGAAGGGTGCCACCATCGTGAGATAGATCAGCAAGCCATTGCCCGCCAAGAGGTTCACCAACGACAGATAGAGCACCGGCAGCGGGAAATAGGGGGTGATCACCTCGGTCCCGAAGATCAGCCAGATGGCAAAGATCGACCAGAAGACCGGGTTCAACAGGCCCGAGAGCACCGTGCCCCCGATGAAGAAGACAAAGCCAAAGACGCCCGCCGCCCCGACCGATTGCCACAGGTGAATGGGTCTGCGGCTGTGGACGAGGAAGGTCTGCATATAGCCCTTGATCCAGCGCGAGCGCTGGCGCACCCAGTTCGGGATCGAGACATTGGCCTCTTCAAAGGTCGTGGAATCGATGACGCCCACGCGGTAGCCCTTCTGCGTCAGACGAATGCCCAGATCGGCGTCCTCGGTCACGTTGAAGGGATCCCACGCGTTCAACTCGCGCAGCACGTCCATGCGGAAGTGGTTCGAGGTGCCGCCCAGCGGGATCGGCACGCCCAAACGCTCCAACCCCGGCAGCATCAGGTCGAACCACAGCGAATAGTCCAGCGTGAACATCCGCGTCAGCCAGTTCTCCCGCGCGTTGTAATAGTTCAAACGGCATTGGATGCAGGCGGTATTGGGCGCGGATTGGTTGAAGGCAGCGATGACCTTTTTCAACTGATCCGGTTCGGGCTTATCCTCGGCGTCGAAGATCACGAGGAAATCACCCTGCGCATAGCGCAGCGCAAAGTTGCAGGCCTTGGGTTTGGTCTGCGGGTGGGAGGCCGGGACGCGGATGATCTCGAACACGCCTTCAAGGTCGAGCTTGCGCGCCGCGTCGATGGTCTCGTGGTCGCCCTCTTCCAGCACGATCTTGATGTCGAGCTTGGCCAACGGATAGTCGAGGTTGCGCAGCGCTTGGGCAAGGATCGGCAGCACCTCGGGCTCGCGGAACATCGGCACCAGCACGGTATAGATCGGCAGGTCTTCGTCGCGCAGCAGCGATGCCTCGGCCGCGATGGCCCGCGATGAAGTCTCTTGTGCAGCACCGCCGAGCCAGACCAGCAGCGCTTTGAACAGGAAGTTGCCGGTGTAGAACACCGTCAGCAGGACGTTCAGCACGATCAGCGTGACCACGGGGGCAAAGGCCAGCCCCAGCAGAAGCGCCGAGATCATGAGGTAAATCACCAAGATCTGTGGCGGGGTCACGACGTTCTGCGCCGACATGTCGGGGTCAAGCTCGGCCAGCGCAAAGACAGCCTCATGCGAATGTTTCTCGCGGAAGGCGCGCTGCAACTGCCATGACACATCGAAATGCGAGGCCACGACGATGGTCACGCCAGAGCCGTAAACCTCGCGGATATGCAGCAGCGTGCGCGGGCCGGGGCGCGAGGTGGCCACCGTCAGCGTGCCATCCTCTGCCCGGGCAATCGGCACCGTCATGAATTGGTTCATCACCACCGGATCATACTGGCGGATCAGATCGTCATCGGCGCGGTCCTCGATCAGATCGACCAGCGCGAGCCCGTGGTAAAAGGCGATCTCGCGGTAGAGGGTCTGCGTGGTCAGCCAGCGCCGCGACAGAAGAACCTTGACCAGAGAGACATTCCACTCCTCGGCCAGCTCCTCTGCCGCGTCGAGCTGTTCCGCCGTCAGCGCGCCACGGTCAAGCAGCAGCGAACCAATGGCTTCGCTTTCGGCATCCAACGGCACGGTGGCTTACGTCTCGTCTTTGCCGCGACGGGCGCGGTAGACGCGCTGGAACACGATCAGCACAAGCAGCGTCACCAGCACCCAGATGGCCCCCACGATCCAGGGTCGGTACTTGGCCAACATCTGTGCAAGGCTGGTGCGGTCGGGGTAGACGACATCAACGAGCGGGCTGCGGTCGGTGGCGGTGGCAAGGATCACCCCCTCCTGCCCGATCAGCGCCAGATCGCCGCGGTCCAACATCATGGGGCGTTCGGGCGTCAGCTCTGGTGCAGGGCCATTGCCCGGACGCAGCCACAGGCCACGGGTGTCGCCCCGGGTGACGATCTGCACAACGCCAAGCCGCGACAGGTCTTCGCCCGAATAGATCAGGTTGTCTTGACGGTCGCGCACCTCGATCCGGCCCTGATTGAAGGTGATCAGCGGCTCTGCATCGCCGGGGTTCTGGTCAGAGATCACAAAGAAAGGCTCATCCCCCTCAAGCGCCTCGACAGAGGCGCGCGGCAGAATAGGGGCGCGGTCCGGGATCACACTGCCCGCGACACCTGCCAGCCACGGCAGGGTCTGCGCGAAATCAAGCGAAAGCGCGGGGTCGAGCACGACTTGAACGCCATCGGCGAATTCTTGTCTCAGGGTAAAGAAGTCCCGATCCTGCGCTGTGGAATCCGAAAGCAGCAGGGCGCTGCCGGGCAGGATTTGCGCCGGATAGCCCTGCGGTTTGAAACGACATTCGCCGCCCGAGGGCTGGCGCTGGATCGACACGCGCAGCAGGTTATCCCGGCCCAGCAGGCCGTTCGGAACCGAAAAGGTCAGCTGCTCGGGCTTGCCGCTGCCAAGGGGGCGGTTGCCCAACAGCGTGTCATTCAGAAAGACCGAAGCCGTCGCCCCCCGCCCTTCGGGGTCAAGCGCTGCGGCGACATGCAGGTTCACGCCAGACACGCCCTTGCCCGCCGGAAGGTCGGAGGATTGGAACGGCACAAAGAAGTCTTCGGTCGAAACCACGGGACGCGGGGTGAGGTCGCCCTCCAGCGCCGACAGCGGCAAACGGTCGTCAAAGCGGGCCGGTCCCCCGGCCACATCGACCACGGTCGCGCCTTGGTTCGACAGGGGCGACCATTCCGAGACCAGTTGCCACAGCCCCACCTGCGGATCGCTGCCGCGCAGGTTCAAGACGGGCAGGCCCGCTTGATTGTCCACGGTCATTTCGCTCGCCACGCCGGAGGTGGATACGTCCAGTTGGATGACCCCCTCGGACCATGCGCCGGATGTGCTGGCCCCGTCGCCGCCAAAGGTCAGCCGCCCGGCTTCGGCGTCGAACAGCGCAGCGGCGCGGGTCGCAGCGGCCAAGGCGGCGAGGGAGTCGTTGCCCCCGATGGCCAGACGCGTATCCGCAGGGCGCAGCCCGGCGAATGCCGCCGATGTGTCGATCTCAGACGGGTCCAATTGCAAGGTCACGGAAGAGGACGCCGTGATCTCAAGAAAATCGCCCGAAGCGCGTTCGTCCACGCAGACCCGATCGCTGAAAGCCCCGGAATAGGACAGGCCCACGGCGATAAACCCGCCCGACACGTCCTCGGGGCTAAGCGGGACCGGAACGCTCAGCCGCCCTGCCCCATCGGGCAACGCCTGCGAGGTCACCGGACGGCCCGCGACCGAGACTTGCAAATAGCGGTCCACCTCGGTGGTGGAGGCATGTTCAAGCTCAAGCTGCAAACTGCCCGAACTCAGCGCATCCGGGTTGGGCAGCGGGATATAGATCGTCGCATTGCCCGAAAGCTGCCGGAAGGACAGACCGTTTTGAAAGCCAAGCTCCGCCAGATCGAAGGTCCGCGCGATCAGCCCCTCCTGAACCTGCTCAGCAGGGACGCTCACCGCGCCCTCACCCGTGGTTGTTTGGCCGTGAACTTGAAACGGCAGCAGAGCCGCCAACAAACCGATTGCGGGATACTTCATGGAGAGGCTTTCTTAAATTTTTTCAGCGACGCTGCGGGCATCAGACAGAGCCATCTTAATTATACGAATATCGTCAGTCGACAACGGCGAAGAGGATTCATCGGCATCTTCGGCAACGCGCAGCCCTTTGCGCAGGCAGTCTTCAATCTCAGCATATTCCAACATCGCGGCATTGCCAGCCAGATCGTGCAGCATGCGGTGGACCTTGCGCGCCTTGGTCTCGCGCGGGTCAGCCCCGTCCGTCTCCCGGAGCGCGTCAGAGACGGCCTGCAACCGCTCTGGCATGCCTTCGATGAAACGCTTTCGCGTCGCGGCGACGCGTTGTTCATATGTCTCGGTAGGTGCCACAGATCGTCCTTCGTACCCGCCCGTAAAGGAGCCCAGATAGCTCGTTTAGATTATTGTTCGAAACCTGTCAGAATTATGGCGCAATGGGCGATTTTCTAAGTTTTTAAGCGTGAATGCCCAAAATTTGAGCCGTTGAATTTAGGCAACCGCCGCGCTGCCCGGCGAATGCGCAGCCCACCTCACCAGCCGGCGCCCTCAGACCAAATGGAAGGCGGGCGCGACATGCCGCGCCCGCCTTCTCCTATCAGCTATCCAGCGCCGCAAGAATCGCATCGCCGGTGATTGGCAGATGACGCACCCGCGCCCCGGTGGCGTTGAAGATCGCATTGGCAATCGCCGGGGCGATGACCGTGGTGCCCGGCTCTCCGAGACCCACGGGCACTTCCGTGCTCTCGACGAAAGCGACCTCGATCTGAGGCACATCGACCATCCGCAGCGGCGTGTAAGACCCAAGGTTCAGGTCGATGACATTGCCGTCTTCGATCCGCGTGCCCTCATGCAGAGCCATGGACAGACCCCAAAGCGCCGCGCCCTCGCATTGCGCGCGCGCGCCGTCGGGATCGACCACGGTGCCGCAATCAAAGGCCAGCCACATCTTCTCGACCGCGACGTCACCGGTTTCGGCATCCACCGCCAGTTTGACGGCGGCGGCGGTCCAAGTCGGCATGGTGCGCGATTGGCCAAAGGTGGTGGCGATCCCGATTGCCGTGCCCTCGGGCAACTCCGTCTGGCCATAGCCTGACATCTCGGCCACC
Source organism: Sulfitobacter sp. 1A12056 (assembly GCF_043558125.1). Taxonomy (NCBI): domain Bacteria; kingdom Pseudomonadati; phylum Pseudomonadota; class Alphaproteobacteria; order Rhodobacterales; family Roseobacteraceae; genus Sulfitobacter; species Sulfitobacter sp. 1A12056. Next base: position 167,440 of record NZ_JBIFFY010000005.1, read on the forward strand.
CGCTGCAAAACAGCCGCTTGCCGCGACGCCCCGCCCACCGCATTGGGGGCGGAACCTGCGTTGATGCCTTCGGCCTTCAGGTGGTCCAAACGGAACTGCAACGGGTCGGCACCGATCTTATGCGCTGCCTCGTCCATGAAGCTTTCGACAGCAAAGTTGGTCCAGCCCGGCCCGACCGAGCGCAACCAACCGGGGCGGAAGGTCGCGTTTGCCAGATCGTTCGAGATCGCCCGCACACGGTGCGCGCCGACGCTGTACCAGTGATCCGCACCGTCGATGGCGAAGGGATCGTAAGGCTCTTCGTTGACACCTTTGGGCATGAAACCCGGTGCCATCACCTGCGTCGGCCAACCGGCGGCGGCGTGATGCTCCATCCCGGTGATGGCCTTGCCCTCATCGAAAGCCATGCGCAGCTTTTGCACCGAAGGCGAGCGGATGCTGTCAAACTGGGCGTCTTCCTCGCGGGAGAAGACCAGTTTCACCGGCTTGCCCACGGCCTTGGAGGCCAGCGCGGCGGGCACGATGTAATCGCCGTTCAGACGACGGCCAAAGCCACCGCCCAGCATATAGCTGCGCATCACGATCTTGTCGGCGGGCACCTCCAGCGCGGCCGCTAGTGTCGGCAAAATCAGCGATTGCCACTGGTTGCCTGCATGGGTCTCCCAAACGCCATCGGCGTTTTGGAAGACGGTCGCGTTGACCGGCTCCATCTGGAAGTGCAGCACGGATTGCGTGGTGTATTCGGCCTCCAGCGTCTCGGCGGCGGCATCGAAAGCGGCGCGAGTCTCGGGCTGCTCGGTATGCAGGATCGACCCGGCATCGCTGTCGATCAACGCGCGAGAGCGGGCGTAGATATCGTCTTCTGAGACATCCGCCGTTTCGCCCGCCGTCCAATCGACGCTGATCTCATAGGTGGCCATCCGTGCGGCATGGAGCGTCTTGCCCAGCACCACGACCCAGCCCGGCACGGTGCCCGAGGGATCATCCAGCACCACGGTCTCAAGGTAGCCTTTGACCTCTTTCGCGGCGCTGTCATCGACAGAATTCACCTTGGAGCCATAGCGCGTCGGCGGCAGCATCGGCACGCCGTAGACCATGCCGTCGACCTTGGCATCCAGACCATAGATCGCCTGCCCCGTGGTTTTCGTATCCAGATCAAGCGGATGCACGTCCTCCCCCACAAGCCGCAGATCGGCATGGGGTTTCAGCGGCAGGGCCGCCAATTCGTCTTCGGTAAAGCTGCGGTCAAGGCCTTCGGCCACCAGATCGCCATAGCTGATGCTCTGCGTGCCATCGCTCACGGCCCCGTCGCGCGCGGTCAGACCGGCGGGATCGACGCCCCATTTGGCCGCCGCCGCTTCGATCAGGGCGGTGCGCCCGGCGGCACCCGCCTGACGGTAGACCGGCCAGCTTTGCCAGATCGACCAGCTGCCGCCGGTGACCATCAGGCCCCATTTCTCAGCCGTGTCGACATGGGTGATGTGCACATTTTCCCACGCGACCTCCAACTCATCAGCCAAAATGCGGGCGATGGCGGTGCCGACGTGCTGGCCCATCTCGGCGCGGATGATGTTGACGTTGACCTGACCTTCGGCGTCGATCCAGTACCACATCGACGGCTCAAAGGGCTGGCCATTGGGCGCGATCGGCGTGCCATCGGGCACGGCAGGGTTCATCGCGGCATTCGACGCTTGCGGGAAGCCAAAGGCAACGCCCGCGGCGGTCATCGACACCAGAAACCCGCGGCGGGTCATCTGCGGTTGCGCGTCGGAGCCTTTCAGGCGGGACATCAGATTAGCCATTGTCGGAGCCTCCCATTGCGGTGGCGGCGTCGCGCACGGCTTGGCGGATACGGGGATAGGTCATGCAACGGCAAAGGTTGCCGGTCATCACCGCGTCGATGTCTTCGTCGCTGGGGTTGGGCGTGCCTTGCAACAAAGACGCCGCCTGCATGATTTGGCCCGACTGGCAATAACCGCATTGCGGCACGCGCAGGTTGCGCCATGCTTCTTGAACCGGGTGCTTGCCCTCTTCGTCCAGCCCTTCAATCGTGGTGACCGACAGCCCCTCGACGTCGCCCAGATAGGTGATGCAGGACCGTGTCGCGGTGCCGTCGATATGCACGGTGCAAGCGCCGCACGCGCCGATGCCGCAGCCGAATTTGGTGCCGGTGAGGCCGATCTCATCACGGATTGCCCACAGTAGGGGCATGTCCGGGTCAGCATCGATAGAAATCGACCGCCCGTTCAATTCGAATTTTATCATGAAGTGGTGTCCCTTGGGGTATGCTTTGCCTGAGGGGAGCGCGCGTATAGCTGCCCTGATTGAGCGGCTGTACATAGGTCTAATGGCCGGGGATGACAGCGCAAGACTGCGCTGATCACGCGATTGTCAGAATGGTCGCGCGCCGCGCGGTCAGACGTGCTGCCCGCCGTTCACCTCGATCTCGGTCCCCGAGACATAGGAGCTTTCCGCGCTGCACAGGAAATAGATCGCCCGCGCGACCTCATCAGGCTGGCCGAGGCGGCGCATGGGGATGTCGCGTACGATCTTGTCGGTGCCCTCGCTGAGGATCGCCGTCTCAACCTCGCCCGGGGCGATTGCGTTGACCCGCACGCCAAGGGGGCCGAAATCATGGGCCATCTCGCGTGTCAGCGCCGCCAGCGCCGCTTTGGAGGTGGCATAGGCCGCCCCGGCAAAGGGATGCACCCGCGACCCGGCGATGGAGGTGACATTCACCACCGACCCACGCCCGGCAGAAAGCTCATCCTGAAGCCCGCGCGCCAGCACCACGGAGGCGAAGAAATTCACATGAAACACCTCGCCCCATGTCCGCAGATCGGTGTCGAGCGTGCTGAGCCGCGCGCCATCCTCGCCCTTGGGTGAGACGCCCGCGTTGTTGACCAGAGCATGCAAAGGGTTACCGCCCAAAAGCCTTTTGACCTGCGCGACCGCCTCGATCGTCTGGTTCGGATCGCTGAGATCGACCTGCACATGGTCCTGCGCCCCGCCCGGCCAAGGGCATTCGGGTGAAAACGCCTGCCGCGAACAGCCGATCACCCGCCAACCCTTGTCGGCGAAAGCCTTGGCCGTGGCATGGCCGATGCCCCGGCTGGCACCGGTCAGCAGCAGCGTCTTTTGGTCGTGATCCACAGGTTTCATCGTCTGATCCATCTTGGGCGCAGCGGCTGAGGTAGCGCCCTAATCGGCCGCCGCCAGCGCGCGTTCATAGTCCTGCCCCGGAATAGCGTCGAGCAGGCTGCGCGTATAGGCGGTATCGGGGTCGTGCAGCACTTTGCTGACCGGCCCCGCCTCAACGATCTGGCCCTTTTGCATCACGATGATCCGATCGCAGATCCGCGCCGCGACGCGCAGGTCGTGGGTGATGAAAAGCATCGACAGATGGAGCCGGGTTTTCAACTCGGCCAGCAAGTCGAGCACCTGCGCCTGAATGGAGACGTCGAGGGCCGAGACGGCCTCATCCGCGATGATGATCGACGGGTCCAGCGCCAATGCGCGGGCGATGCCGATCCGCTGCCGTTGCCCGCCCGAGAACTCATGCGGGAAACGTTTCATCGCGCTGTCGTCCAGCCCGACCAGTTCCAGCAACTCGCGCGCCTTGGCCTTGGCCTCCTTATCCGGGGTGCCATAGGCAACCAGCCCTTCGGTAAGGATGCGCGACACTCGCGCGCGGGGGTTGAGTGACGAGAACGGGTCTTGAAAGATCATCTGCAACTTGCGCCGCTGCGCCCGCAGTTCTGGCCCCGACATCTCGGCGATGTCGACACCGTCCATCAACACGCGCCCCCCGTCAGGGTCAAGCAGCCGCACCAGAGAGCGCCCGACGGTGGATTTGCCCGAACCGGACTCCCCCACGATGCCGATGGTTTCGCCTGCAAAAAGCTCAAAACTCACGTCCTGCACGGCCTTCACCACCCGACGCTTACCAAAAAGCGTACCAGAGCCGGTGGAGAAGGTCTTTTGCAGACCCTCGACTTTCAAAAGTGGGCTGCGTTCGACTTCTGCCGCGGCTTCGGTCTTGGTCAGCCGGGGGATCGCGTCGATGAGGTCGCGGGTATAGGGGTGTTGGGGCTTCAGCAGCACCTCTTGGACCGGGCCAGCCTCGACGATCTCCCCTTTTTTCATGACGATCACCCGGTCGGCGATATCGGCCACCACGCCAAAGTCATGGGTGATGAAGATCACCGCCATGCCACGCTTGCGCCGCAGGTCTTCGATCAGCTTGAGGATCTGCGCCTGCGTGGTCACATCAAGCGCGGTGGTCGGCTCATCCGCGATCAGGATGTCAGGCTCCAACGCCAAGGCCATCGCGATCATCACCCGCTGCCGCTGCCCGCCCGAAAGCTGGAAGGGATAGGCCCGGATCGCCGCTTCGGGGTCGGGAATGCCGACCTCCTCCAGCAGCTTGAGCGCCCGCGCGCGGCGTTCGGCCCCTGTGAGCGCGCCATGGGCCTCGAACACCTCGGCGATTTGCGCACCGATCCGCATCAGCGGGTTCAGCGCGCTCAGAGGTTCCTGAAAGATCATCGAAATGCGGCTGCCGCGCAGTTTCAACATCTCTTTCTCAGACAGCCCAAGGATCGATTGCCCGTCAAAGGTGATGCTGCCCTTGTCGGGCAGAACCCCCTGCGGCAAAAGCCCCATCACCGCATTGGCCGACATGGATTTGCCCGACCCGCTTTCGCCCACAATGCAGAGGATCTCCCCCGGGGCGAGGTCAAAGTTGATGTCCTTCGCGGCATAGAGCCGATCCGCCCCCATGGGCAGAGCGATAGACAGGTCACGGATGCTAAGCAGGGTCATTCGGATTTCCTCGTCAATCGCGGGTTCAGCGCGTCGTTCAGACCTTCGCCGATCAGGTTCAACGCCAGCACGGTCAGCAGGATCGCCATGCCCGGCAGGAAGGACAGCCACCAAGCGGTGCGGATCACGGTGCGCGCGGCCCCGATCATATAGCCCCAGGACATGATGTTCGGATCGCCCAGCCCCAGAAAGGACAGCGAGCTTTCCAGCAGGATCGCCTGCGCCACCATGAGCGAGGCCAGCACGATGATTGGCGGCAGTGCGTTGGGCAGGATGTGGCGGGTGATGATCTGAAGATTGCCGAGGCCCGACAGGCTCGCCGCCTCAACGAACTCACGGGTTCTGAGCGACAGCACCTCGCCCCGCACCAGACGCGCGACCGGGGGCCATGACACGATGGAAATCGCGATGATCACAAAGGTCAGGCTGGGCTGGAAGATCGCCAAGAGCACGATGGCGAGCGCAAAGCTCGGGATGGTCTGAAAGAACTCGGTAAAGCGCATGAGCGCGTCGTCGATCCGGCCTGCGAAATACCCCGCCGCGGCCCCCACCGGCACGCCGATGGCCAGCGCCACAATGGTCGAGACCAGCCCGACCAGCAGGCTCACATAAGCGCCATGGGCAAGCCCCGCCATGACATCACGGCCAAGCGCATCGGTGCCCAGAAGCAGCCCGTCTTGGGTGAAAGGCGGTAGGAAGGGGCGTTGCACCATTTTCCACGGGCTCTGCGGAAAGAGGATGGGCGCAAGGATGGCGGCGGCTATGACGAAGGTCAGGATAACCAAGCCGATCACCGCGCCACGGTTATAGCTGAAACGTTTCCAAAAACTCATCATGTCGTCAGCCTTATCCGCGGATCAACAATGACATAGATGACATCCGTGATCAGGTTGAACAGCAGCACCATGGCCGCCGAGATGTAGAAGACCCCGAGGATCACGTTGTAATCCCGCTGGTTGATCGCCTCGAACATCAGCCGCCCGATGCCGGGCCATGCAAAGACGGTCTCGGTCAGGATAGCCCCGCCAAAGATTTGCCCGGCCTGAAGCCCGGCCAGCGTGATCACCGGCAAGAGCGCGTTGCGCAGGATGTGCCGCCGCTGGATTACGCCGCGGTTCAGCCCCTTGGCGCGCGCGGTTTTCACGAAATCCAGCCGCGAGACTTCGAGCATCGAGGCCCGCGTCATGCGCATGTAGATCGCCGTGAAGAACAGCCCCAGCGTCGACGCGGGCAAGATCAGATGTTTCGCCACATCCAACACATGAGCGAGGCCGGTATAGCCCGCGCCGATGGTGGAATAGCCAAAACCCGGCAGCCATTCGAGCCAGACCGAGAACACCAGCGTCGCCATCAGCGCCACCCAAAAGAGCGGGGTTGCATAGAACAGCAACGCGAAGGTCGAGATGATCGTGTCACCCCACCGCCCCTGCCGGGCAGAGGCTGCGACGCCGGCGGTCACGCCCAGCACCAACGACAGCACAAAGGCCACCCCGGTCAGCAAGAGCGTCGCCGGCAGGCGGTCGCCGATCATCTCGGCCACCGGCATCTGCTGGCGGAAGGAATAGCCAAGGTCGAGCTGCACCGCGCCTTTGATGTAAATCCACAACTGCATGTAAAGCGGCTGGTCCAAGCCAAAACGCGCCCGCAGGTCTGCAAGAAATTTCTCGTCCGCCGCCCCGGCTTCGCCCGCCATGACCGCCGCAGGGTCACCCGGTGCCGCATGGATCAGCAGGAAATTGAAGACAAGGATCGCCAGCAGGATAAACACTGCCTTGACCAACCTGCCCAATATGAAACGTATCACGCTATCCGCCCCGTGTTGTTCTGATAGATGCCCGAGCCGCCGCGGCGGCTCGGACCTTGAGCGTTGTCGCTCTTGTTACTTATCAAGCCACACGTCGCGGAAACCGTCGTTCACGCCAAAGGCGGTGTTGACCGGGTTCTTCACGTCGCAGCGGTAGATGGTGGGGAAGCCCAGTTCCAAGAGCCAGATGTTCGGCACATCCTCGACGATCGCGTCTTGGATCTCCTTATAGGCGGCCTTGCGCTCTTCCGGGCTGGCCATCAGGGCCGCTTCGGCAAAGAGCTTGTCCGTCTCAGGGTTTTGATAGTTCGCTACATTGTTCCAAGGCGAACCGGGGGCGGCATTGTCGCCCATATAGGTCCGCGAAACGCCAAGCGCGGGATCGCCGTATTGGTAGAGGTAGGTAAAGGCGAGGTCGAAGTCGCGGTCGGCAACCTTCTGGTTCCAGCCCGCCACATCCGAGGGCACGATCTCGGACTTCATGCCGATCTCGCTCAGGTTCTGTTTGACCGCCTCGGCCCAGCGCTGCCAAGTCTCACCGTAAGGCAGGCCCAGAATGCGGATGGTCTCGCCGTCATAGCTGCTCTCTTCCAGCAGGGCTTTGGCCTTTTCCGGATCATAGGAGATATCCGGCGTATCGCCGTCATAGAAACGCGTGGAGGACGACAGCGGCCCGGTCGAAACCTTGCCCAGACCGTTCCACAGCGCGTCCTTGGCGAACTGGCGGTCGACGCCATGCATAATCGCCTTGCGCACCTTCACATCGTCGAGCGGCTTGTTGTCGTTGTTCACCCACATCCAAGACAGCGGGCCGAAATATTCCCAGCCCTTGTCGGTGATGCAGGTATTCTCCATCGCCTGAATGCGCGCCACGTCGAAATTCTCGACCGAGCCGCCGGGCAGCACGTCGACCTTGCCGGTCTCATAGGCCACCGCGCGGGAGGCCGCGTCAGGGATCACATGGTAATAGACTTCGTCAACGTAGGGTTTCCCCTCCATATAGTAGTCTTCGTTCTTCACCAGATGGATGAAGCTGCCTTTTTCCCATTTGTCGAACTTGAAGGGGCCGGTGCCGATGGGCGTATTGTTCGCCTCGTTATTGGCGAAATCCGTGCCTTCATAGATGTGCTTTGGGATCATCGGCGCGGTGCCCGGCTCGAAAATACCGATGAAGGGGCCGAAGGGCTGTTTGAGGTTGAAGACCACCGTGTGGTCATCAGGCGTCTCGATGCTCTCGACATGTTCCATATAGGTGCGCATCCGCGAGTGGCTCTCGCGCAGGAACTTATCCATGGAGAATTCGACATCCTCCGAGGTGAAGGGCTCACCGTCATGGAACACCACGCCCTCGCGCAGCTTAAAGGTATAGGTCTTGCCGTCTTCGGAAATCTCCCATGATTCAGCCAACTGCCCTTCGGGCTGGAGGTCGAAATCATAGCGCAGCAGGCTTTCGTATATATCGCCGCCGACCATCTGTGTCGGGCCGTTCTGCACAAGGCCGATCATCAGGCTGGGCGGCTCGGGCTGGATCACGACGTTAAGCGTGCCGCCGGACTTCGGCTCACCATCCTGCGCGGCCAAAGGCCCGGCCATCGCCAGCGCCAGAACGGCTGCGGTTAATTTAGTGGTTTTTAGCATGTAAATCCCCATTGGTTTTGCTGAAACTCGCCCAAGGGCAGCGTCCGATCTGACGTCGGCTTTTTGCAGTCGCTTGGGTGGTCGCCGCGAGATGGGCGGCGTCTTGGTGGCTCATTCACCTGTGGTGAATGATTGGATGTATCTTATGATCCCCTCCTTTGCGTCATCGATGTCTGCGCGCATTTCCGCAGCTGCGGCTGCGGGATCGCGATTCTCACAGGCTGCAATAATTGCCTGATGATGTCGAACCAGCCCCATCTGCTCTTGCGCATAGTACCCGGCGATTAGCGGCCCCATGCGGAGCCATAGCCCGCTGAGGATGGCCAGCAGGATCGGCATCTCCGCCGCCTCGACCAGCGCGAAATGGAACTCTTGATTATACTTCACCGCCTGCGGCCAGCGCCCGGCCACCGCTGCGGCCTCGTTCCGCTCCACGATCTTTTTCAAGCGGCGGATTTCCTTGGGGCCGACCATCTCAGCGGCGCGACCTGCGGCAAAGCCCTCCAGCTCGCGCCGGATGCTCGCAATTTCAAGATACTGCGCCTCTGTCAGCACCGGCACGCGCACATCGCGCACGCTGCGCTGGACCAAAGCCTCATCCCGCAAGAGCCGCTGCACCGCGTCGCGCACCGGGGTCGAACTGGTACCCAACCGCTCTGCCAAGCCGCGAATGGTGACCTTTTCATTCGGGCGAAGCCTGCCTTCCACCAAGTCCTGACAGACCCGATCATAAATCGCATCGCCCAATGAAACTTGATTGATCTCGGCCATCGCGCCCTCATCCTTACTGGCCGACTTGCCGCCAGTTTTGATGCATGATGCATCATTTCTATTGAGCCTGCAAATTAAAACTGCAATGCTCCGCCGGAACGACATCAGACCACAGGGAATGTGATGAAAGTCTTTTTCGACGAACGCCAGCTTGGCCATGCGCCGACACATTACTTTCGGCGTGGCGCGGCCATGCCGCATCAAGAACAGCCACAACGTGCTGAAATTCTACGCGATATGTTAATCGGCGAAGGGTTCGAGATCAGCAAACCCCAAGACCACGGCCTGGCGCCGATCAAGGCGGTGCACAACCCCGATTACGTCGATTTCCTGCCCGATGCCCATGCCCGTTTCGTCGAAAGCGCGGGGCCGGATGCGCTGGCCATTCCCACCATGCACCCCGGCGTGCGGCGCGGCAAAGAACCCAAAGACATTCACGGGCAATTGGGCTGGTGGATGACCGACACCTCGACCCCGCTGACCGAAGGGTCATGGGACGCGGCCTATTGGTCTGCCCAAACCGCCATTGAGACGGCCCAAACAGTCGCGGCAGGTGCCCGCGCGGCCTATGCGCTCTGCCGTCCGCCCGGCCACCATGCGATGCGCGATTGCTCGAACGGGTTTTGCTTTTTCAACAACGCCTGTATCGCGGCAGAGCACCTGACCCAGACCTTCAAAAAGGTCGCGCTGATCGACATCGACGTGCACACCGGCAACGGCTCGCTCGACATCCTCTATGAACGCGGCGACATCTTCTTTTGCTCGCTGCACCCTGACCCGGCAACATATCCCACCTTCTACCTCGGCCATGCGGATGAGACGGGCGAAGGCGACGGGGCGGGCAAATCGCTGAACCTGCTGCTGGAGCAGGGCGCGAGCCAAGATGAGGTGCTGGCCCTGCTCGACAAAGGTATCGCCGCGATCCGGGAATTTGGAGCCGAGGCGCTGGTCGTCTCGCTGGGCTTCGACATGGCCGCCGACGATCCGCTGGCTGCCGTGAAGGTCTACCCCGACGGCTTTGCCGAAATGGCGCAGCGCTTGGCGGCGCTGAACCTTCCCACCGCATTGATCCAAGAGGGCGGCTACCTTGGCCCCTCCCTTGCCGATAACGCAAAATCATTTCTCACGACATTCCGCGAGGCCACAGCATGAGCAAGACACCCAAAGAAATGAACGGCGCGGAAAGCGTTGTGCGCAGCCTGCATGCGGGCGGGGTGGAGGTCTGTTTCGCCAACCCCGGCACCTCCGAGATGCAATTCGTCGACGCGCTGGACCGCACCAAACTGATGCGCTGCGTTCTGGGCCTGTTCGAGGGGGTGGTGACCGGCGCCGCCGATGGCTATGCGCGCATGGCGGGCAAACCAGCGGTGACCCTGCTGCACCTTGCGCCCGGTTTCGCCAATGCCGCCGCCAACCTGCACAACGCCCGCAAGGCGCGGGTGCCGATGGTCAACCTCGTGGGCGATCACGCGCTGCGGCATCAGAAATACGACGCGCCTCTGTCGGCGGATGTCGAAGGCGCCTGCGCGCCCTTCAGCGATTGGGTGCGTTCGGGCCGTGATGCGGGCAGCTTTGCCGCCGATGCGATGACCGCCCTCGCGGTCGCCCAGGGCAAGCCGGGCAAGGTCGCCACGCTGATCGCACCCGCCGACATCGGCTGGGACGCGGGCGGCCAGATGGCCGAGGTCGTGGCCCCCGCGGCCCCTGCCCCGCTGGACGAAGCCGCGCTTGATGCCGCGGTCAAAGCCTTGGAAAGCGGTGAGAAGACCGTGCTTCTGGTCGGCAGCGGTGTGCTGGAAAACCAAGAGGCGATGGCCTTGCTGCACGGCATCGCGGAAAAGACCGGGGCCGATATCCTCGCCCCAACTTCGAACCGCCGGTTGGAGCGCGGACAGGGGCGGTTTGCCGTCAACAAAATCCCCTATCCGATCAACGCGGCGCTCGAATGCCTTGCACCTTACCGCCGCGCCATCCTGATCGAAACGCCGCCGCCGGTCGCCTTTTTCGCCTACCCCGAAAAGCCGAGCCTGCTGTTGCCGGTCGATTGCCATAACGTGACGCTCGCCCCCGTCGATGCGGATGGCGCCACCGCATTGGCCGCCCTGGCGGACCGCATCGGTGCGAAACCCGCCACCCCGCGCGACCACGCACGGCCCGCGGCACCACAGGCGGGAGGCATCAGCCTGCAAAACCTCGGCGCAGCCTTGGCCAATGCGCTGCCCGAAGACGCAATCGTGGTGGATGAGGCCGTCTCTTCGGGCGGGGCGACTTTCCCGGCGGGCGAAAGTGCCGCGCCGAACACTTGGCTCGCGCTGACCGGCGGGTCGATCGGCATTGGCATCCCCCTCTCCGCCGGGGCCGCCATCGCCTGCCCCGACCGCCCGGTGATCACGCTGCAAGCCGATGGCTCGGCCATGTACACCATTCAGGCGCTCTGGACCCAAGCGCGCGAGAATTCCAACGTCACCACCATCATTCTGGCCAACCAGTCCTATGAGATCCTCAAGGGCGAATTGCACAACGTCGGCGCCCAACCCGGCCCCGACGCGCTGAGCATGCTGAACCTCGACCGCCCGCAATTGGATTTCGTGGCCATGGCCAAGGGCATGGGCGTGCCCGGCAAACGGGTCGAAGACATTGCCGAGTTGATGCGCACCATCGAAGAGGCCGCGAAAGAGCCCGGTCCCTTCCTCATCGAAGCGATGCTGTAACCCCCCCCGAAAGGACACGCCATGCCCCTTGATCCAGACCTCAAGTCTCGCATCCTTCAGGCTGTCGAAGACGGATTTGCCGAACAGGTGAGCTTTACCCAAAAGCTCGTGCAATTGCCCTCCCTGCGCGGCCATGAACATGCGATCCAAGACCTGCTGTTTCGCAGCCTGCAAAGCCGTGGCTACGCGATGGACCGTTTCAAGATGGACCGCGCCGCGATTGAGGCGCATCCCGGCGGATCAAAATACTCGGACGATCATTCCGACGCGCCCATCGTCGTGGGCATCCACCGCCCGCGCGATGAGCGGGGCCGCTCGCTGATCCTGCAATCGCATCTCGATGTGGTGCCCGAGGGTTTGCACGACATGTGGGACGATCCGCCCTATTCGGCCAAGATCGACGGCGATTGGATGTATGGCCGGGGTGCGGGCGATATGAAGGCGGGGGCGGCTGCAAATATCTTTGCGCTCGACGCGCTGCGCCGCATCGGGCTGCAACCGGCGGCGACCGTCTATGTGCAATCCGTGGTCGAGGAGGAATCCACCGGCAACGGCGCTTTGCAGACTTTCCTGCAAGGCTACACCGCCGATGCGGTTTTCATCCCCGAACCCGAAGAGGAAATGCTGGTCCGCGCCAACACCGGCGTCATCTGGTTTCAGGTGCAGTTGCGCGGCGTGCCGGTCCATGTGCGCGAAATGGGCGAAGGGGCCAATGCCATTGATGCCGCCACCCGCGTCATCACCGCCCTGCGCGAGATGGAGGAGGATTGGAACGCCGAGAAGGGCCAGCATCCGCATTTCGAAGACGAAGCGCATCCGATCAACCTCAACATTGGCAAGATCGAAGGCGGCGATTGGGCCTCATCGGTGCCGTCATGGTGCAACATCGATTGCCGCGTTTCCATCTATCCGGGCCGCAGCGCCGAGGACGCCGCGCGCGAGATCACCGAGCGGGTCAAAGCCTTCGCCCAAAGCGACAACTTCCTGTCGAACAACCCGCCCAAGGTGGTCTTCAACGGTTTCCACGCCGAAGGCTATGTGCTGGAGCCGGGCAGCGAGGCCGAAGCCGTGTTGGAACGCGCCCATGAAGAGGCCATCGGCGCGCCGCTGCAATCCTTCATGACGGCGGGCTACCTCGATACGCGGGTCTATGCGCTTTACAACAAGATCCCCGCGCTCTGCTACGGGCCGAAATCGCGCAACATTCACGGGATCAATGAATCCGTCAGCCTCAGTTCGGTCAAGAAGATCACCCAAGCCATGGCGCTCTTCATCGCCGAATGGTGCGGGACCGAAGGCACCACCCCATGACCGAGGCCGGGATCACGCCCCATGGCGGCCTGCCCCCCTTCCTCAGCGGCGTGCTGGTCGAAGAGGCCGGGGCCCAGACCGACCTGCTGGCGCAAGACCCGCCTGCCTTTGACGCGGCCCGCGCGGCAGAGGTCGCGCTGCGCTGCTATGGTATCTCCGGTCAGATCGAACCGCTTGCCGCTGAGAAAGACGCGAACTTCCTGATCACCCTGACCACGGGCGAAAAGGCACTGCTAAAGATCACCAACGCCGCCGAAGACCGTGCGGTGACCGACATGCAGACCGCGGCACTGATGCATCTGGCTGCCGCCGATCCCGAACTGCCCGTGCAACGCATCTGCGCCAGCCTGAACGGCAAAGCTGCCGAGGTCGCCACCGCCGCCGATGGGCAGCCCCATGTCGTTCGTCTGATATCCTTCCTCGGCGGCACCGTGCTCAGCAATGCGACCCCGCAACCGGGCCTCTACCGCGCCTTGGGCGATTTTCACGCGCGGGTCACCCTTGGGCTGCGCGGCTTCTTTCACCCCGCGGGCGGGCATTTTTTGCAGTGGGACATCAAACAAGCGAGCCACCTGCGCCCCCTTCTGGCGGATGTGCGGGACGCCGCGCTACGCCAGCAGTTGCAGCATAGACTTGACCAGTTTGACGCGGAAACCGCCCCGCAACTGCCGCATCTGCGGGCGCAGATCGTGCATAATGACTTCAATCCCCATAACATTCTGGTCGACGCGCTACAGGCGCAGCACCCCGTCGGGCTGATCGACTTCGGGGATATGGTGCATACGCCGCTGGCCTGTGATTTGGCGGTGGCCTGCTCCTATCAACTCGGCCAAGGCACAGACCCGCTCGGCGCCATCTGCGAGATGGTCGCGGGCTTCGCCGCACGGCTGCCGCTGGAGGCCGAAGAGGTCGCGCTTCTGCCCAGTCTGATCCGCTTGCGCCATGCCACCACCTTGGCAATCGGCGCCTCCCGCGCGCGGCGCTATCCCGAGAATGCCCCCTATATCCTGCGCAACGCCGCCGCATCGCAACGCGGGCTGGTCGCGCTCGACCAAGTGGGCGACGCCGCCGCGATCAAAGCCCTGCACCATGCTGCGGGAACGGAGTGACCGATGACCATGATTAACGCCTATGACAGCGCCCAAGCCGAGGCCCTCAGCCCCGCAGACCGCCCCCTGATCGACCGCCGCGCCAAGGCGCTCGGCCCCGCCTATCGGCTGTTCTACGACCAGCCGCTGCATATCACGCGCAGCGAGGGTGTCTGGCTTTATGATAAGGACGGGCGCAGATATCTCGATGCTTACAATAACGTCGCATCGGTCGGCCATTGCCACCCCCGCGTGGTCGAGGCGATCACCCAGCAGTTGGGCGTGCTGAACACTCACACCCGCTATCTGCATGAAAACGTTGTCATTTACGCCGAACGGCTGCTCGCCACCATGCCCGAGGCGCTTGGTCATGTCATGTTCACCTGCACCGGGTCCGAGGCGAATGACATCGCCCTGCGCATCGCCCGCAGCTATACTCGGCGCGAGGGCGCCATCGTCACCCGCCTTGCCTATCACGGGTTGACCGAAGCGGTGGCCGAACTCTCCCCCTCTCTGGGCGACTTCACCCCGCGCAGCCCGCGCATCCGGCTGATCGACGCGCCCGACACGCTGCGCATCCCCGAGGCGCAACAGGGTGCCAAACTCGCCGCCGATCTGGCCCAAGCGATTGCCGAGATGCGCGCCGATGGGATCGAGCCTGCGGCCTTCATCGTCGATACGATCTTTTCCAGTGACGGGCTGCATCCCGATCCGGCGGGGTTCCTGCAACCGGCGGTCGACCTGATCCGCGCCGAAGGGGGGCTTTTCATCGCCGACGAAGTGCAACCCGGCTTTGCCCGCACCGGTGATGCCTTCTGGGGGTTCCAGCGCCACGGTCTGGTGCCTGACATGGTCACGATGGGCAAGCCGATGGGCAATGGCTTCCCCCTTTCCGGCACCGCGATGCAGCCAGAGCTGGTGCAAGAATTTGGCGAAAAGGCGCGGTATTTCAACACCTTTGGCGGCAACCCCGTGGCCGCCGCCGCAGGCATGGCGGTTCTCGACGTGATCGCGGATGAGGGATTGCAGGACAATGCCACAGCCGTCGGCGGTTTCCTCAAGAGCGGTTTGCAGGACATCGCGACCCGCTACCCCGAGATCGGCCATGTGCGCGGCGCGGGGCTGTTTTTGGCGGTCGAATGCGTCACCGCGCGCGAGACCAACGCCCCCGATGCCGCCTGCGCCAAATTCGTGGTCAACCATCTGCGTCAGAATGGCGTCTTGATCAGCGCCACCGGGCCGGGGGCCAATATGCTGAAAATCCGCCCGCCGCTTGTCTTACAGCAGGCCGAGGCCACGCTGTTCCTCCACGCAACAGAAGCCGCCTTCGCCGCTGCGCGGGCCGAGGGAGTTTAACCCTGCGGCCCTACTGCGCCTCGCGCAGGGACCGCTCCCGCGCGCGGGCCTTGGTCAGCCATTCCGGGTCCATCTGCGGCACCGATGTCAGCAGCCGCTTAGTATAGGCCTGCTTTGGATCGCCGAAGATCTCGTCACGCCCGCCCTGCTCCACGATCTGGCCATTCTTGAGAACGATCACCTTATGGGCAATCGCCTCAACCGTGGCCAAGTCATGGGTGATGAACATGAAGGTCAGGTCCAGCTCGGTCTGCAACCGCACCAAAAGCCGCAGGATCCCTTCGGCCACCAATTGGTCCAGCGCGCTGGTAACCTCGTCACAGATAATGAACTCCGGTTCGGCTGCCAGCGCCCGCGCGATGCCCACGCGTTGCTTCTGCCCGCCCGAGAGTTCGCTGGGTTTGCGGTCAAGGAAAGCGCGGTCGAGGTCGACCAGATCCATCAGTTCCGCCACCCGCGCCTGAAGCTCTTGCCCCCTGCGGCCCGTGAACTTGCGCACCGGTCGGGCCAAAATCTCGCGGATACTGTGGCGCGGGTTCAGCGAGGTGTCCGCCGATTGATAAATCATCTGGATATTGCGCAGCGTCTCGGCCCCGCGTTTGGCCAGTTGCGGCTCAAGCGGCGCGTCGTTCCAGAAAAACTGCCCGGCGACGGGGGGCAACAGCCCCGCGATGACCCGGGCGAGGGTTGATTTACCCGACCCGCTTTCCCCCACCACCGCAGTGGTCTGGCCGCGCGGAAAGGTGAAGTTGAGATTATCCAGAACCGTCATCGGCCCATAGGCCGCCGAAACCCCCTCGCAGCGGATCAGCGCCGGAGCCTCCCCCGCCTCTGCATAGGGGCGGCGAAACGACCGCACGGCCCAGAGCGAGCGGGTATAGTCCTCTTGCGGGGCGTCGAGCATGGTCTTGGTCGACGCGGTCTCCACCGCCGCGCCATCCTTCATCACGCAGATGCGGTCGGCCATCTGGCTCACCACCGCCAGATCATGGGTGATATAGATCGCCGCCGTGTCATATTGCTCGACGATATCGCGGATCGCCCCCAGCACTTCGATCTGGGTGGTGACGTCTAGGGCGGTCGTCGGCTCGTCAAAGATGATCAGGTCGGGGCGGCAGGCCATGGCCATCGCCGTCATCGCCCGCTGCAACTGGCCGCCCGACACTTGGTGCGGGTAGCGAAAGCCGATCTCTTCGGGGTTGGGCAATTGCATCTGACGGTAGAGCGCGACAGCGTCCTGCTCTGCCGCCGTGCGGCCCGCGACACCGTGCAGACGGGGCGCTTCGGTATATTGGTCGATCAGCGTCTTGGCGGGGTTAAAGCTTGCCGCCGCGGACTGGGCGACATAGGCGATGCGCTTGCCGTGCAACCGGCGCAATTGCCCGCGCCCCATGCCGATCAACTCGGTCCCGTCGAATTCGACGCTGCCCCCGGCAAAGCGCACCCCGTCGCGGACATAGCCCATCGCCGCCAAGCCGGCGGAGCTTTTGCCCGCCCCGCTTTCGCCGACAAGGCCCAACACCTCACCCCGGTCAAGCTCCAGATCGAGCCCCTTGATGATCACATTGGGCCGCGCGCGGCTGCCTGCCTCAAGCCGGAGACCGCGAATGTTCAAAAGATTTCCCATATGCTTGGCCCCTGCTTGGTTAACTTTTCAGACCGCTGGCGCGGTGCAGCATCCAATCGACGATCAGGTTGATCGCAACGGTCAACAAAGCGATGGCAGCCGCCGGGATCAGCGGCGTGATATCGCCAAAGCTGATCAGGGTGGCGTTCTCTTTCACCATCGATCCCCAATCCGCCGTGGGCGGCTGAATCCCGATGCCAAGAAAGGACAGCGCCGCGATAAAGAGAAACACAAAGCAAAAGCGCACGCCGAATTCAGCGATCAGGGTGGACCAGATGTTGGGCAGAATCTCGCGCCGCAGCAGCCACGGCGTGCGCTCTCCGCGCAGCTTGGCCGCCTCGACGAAATCAAGACCGACAACATTCATCGCCGCCGCGCGCGACAGACGGTAGACAGGGGCCACATAGATCACCGCGATAACACCGACCATATTGGGGATCGAGGGGCCGACAATGGCCAAAAGCATCAGCGCCAAGATCAGCGGCGGCACGGCCATCAGCACATCGACGAGCCGCGACAGGACTTCATCCAGCCAACCCCCTTTGAGCGCGGCCAGCATCCCCAACGTGGCCCCGACCGAAAAGGAAATGGCCGTGGTCAGCAGCGCCAGCCCGACCGTATTGCGCGCGCCAAAGATCATGCGTGACAGCATATCGCGGCCAAGATTGTCGGTGCCAAGCGGATGCGCACCACTCCACGGCAGATAGGCGTCGCCCACCACCTCCGTCTCGCCATAGGGCGCGATCCACGGGGCGAAAAGTCCGGTGATGGCCACGAGGACCAGCACCACCATCCCAAAGATCGCCGAAGGAGGCGCGGATTTCAGCAAAGATTTCATCGTTATCTCCCGTGCCGCAGACGCGGGTTCGACATGATCGAGATGATGTCGGCCAGAACGTTCAGCGTGATATAGACAGCGGCAAAGAACAGCCCCACGGCCTGCACCACCGGGAAATCCCGGCTGGAGACGGCATCGACCAGTAACTGGCCAAGACCGGGGTAGGAAAAGACGACCTCAACCACCACCACGCCGACCACCAGATAGGCAAGGTTCAGCGCCACGACATTGACGATCGGCGCCAGCGCGTTGGGCAGCGCGTGTTGCAGAATGGTGCGCCAGCGCGGCACGCCCTTGAGGCGGGCCATCTCAATATAGGGCGAGGCCAGCACGTTGATGATGGCCGCCCGCGTCATCCGCATCATATGCGCCACGACCACCAGAATAAGCGTCAGCGCGGGCAGAAAGCTGCGATAGAGCGCGTCCCAAAGCCCCGTGGCGCTGTCGATCCGTGCCAGCGTGGGGAAGACGCCCGCTTTGATCGACAAAAACAGGATCAGGACATAGCCCACGAAAAACTCGGGCATGGAGATGGCGGAAAGCGCGGTCAGGTTGACGCCGCGGTCAAACAGCGTGTTGCGCCACAGCGCCGCCAGAAGCCCAAGGATCACCGCCAGCGGGGCGGCGATGACGGCGGCATAGACGGCCAGAAACATGGTATTGGCAAGCCGCGGGCCCAACAGCTCAGACACCTCGCGCCCCGAGGCCAGAGAGGTGCCGAAATCACCGCGCAGCACACCGCCGAGCCAATCGAAATACCGAAGATGCGCAGGCTGATCGAGGCCAAGCTCGGCGCGAAAGGCCGCGAGGGTCGATTCAGTCGCCGATTGGCCAAGGATCTGCTGCGCCAGATCACCTGGCAAGAGTTCGATGCCAACGAACATGAGGGCGGATACGACAAAGAGGGTCAGAATGCCGAGGGACACTCGGCCGATAACAAGCTTCTGAAGCCGGGACATTTTAAGGTTTTCTCCGGCCCGGGGCGGGCCATTGGTGCGGGAAACGGACGGCCCTTGGGGGCCGCCCGCGTGAAGCTGTGGCTTAGGACATCCACCAGCGTTCAATGAAGCGCTGGCTGTCGAGATCCCACATCTCGGACACTTCCTCGGGCATCTGAACGCTCTCGCTCATGGCCGAGACATATTGACCAAAGGCCGGGATCAGCGCGCCGCCCTGCTCTTTCACGATCTTCTGCATCTCGCCGTACATCTCGGCGCGGCGGGTCTGGTCCAGCTCGGGCCGGGCCTGCAACAGCAGCTCATTGAAGCGCTCGTTGTCCCATTTGGTCTCGTTCCACTCCGCATCGGCGGCATAGCCGGTCGAGAACATGAGGTCAGGCGTCGGGCGACCACCCCAATAGGAGCAGCAGAAGGGCTTTTGCAACCAGACGTTCGACCAATAGCCGTCATCCGGCTCGCGCTTCACGTCGATGTTCAGCCCCGCAGGCCGCGCGCTTTCGGCGAAGAGCACGGAGGCATCCACGGCCCCGTTGAACGCCGCATCCGAAGTCGAGAGCGTCACGTCGAGGCTTTCCAGCCCCGCCTGTTTCAGATGGTACATCGCCCGCTCCGGATCATAGGTGATCTGTTCCAGATCGTCGTTGTAATAGGGCATGGAGCGCGAGATTGGTTGGTCATTGCCCACGGTGCCATAGCCGCGCAGCACCTTTTCGATCATGTCTTCGCGGTTGATGCCGTATTTCAGCGCCATGCGCACGTTCAGATCATCGAAGGGCGCCGTGTTGGTCTGCATCGGCATGATGTAATGCAGCGTGCCGTCCTGGGTGTGGATCTTCACATTGGGCGCGCGGCCCAGAAGGTTGATGGTTTTGAGGTCGGGCCGGTCGATCAGGTCGACCTCACCGGTCATCAGCGCGTTCATCCGGGCCGCCGGATCGCCGACTTTCAGGATCACGACCTTGTCGAAATGCGCGCGGCCTTCTTTCCAGTAGTCATCGCGGCGCGAGAGTTCGACCCGCACGCCCGGCTCAAAGACATCGATCACATAGCCGCCGGTGCCGATGCGGCTGTTGGGGTCAATCGTGCCATCGCCGGTGTCTTGACGAATGCCGAGGTGGTAATCATTGAAGATGAACGGGAAATCCGCGTTCCCGGCGGCCAGTTCAAACACCACAACCTTGTCGCCATCGGCGCGGATGTCGGTGATCTGCTCAAGCAGCGGTTTGATACCGGATTTGGACTCCGGCCCCATGTGGTGACGGATCGAGGCGATCACGTCATTCGCTGTCGCCGTTTTGCCGTCCGAGAATTGCGCGTTGTCGCGCAGGCGGAAGGTCCAAGTGGCGGCATCGCTGCTGGCTTCAAAGCTTTCCGCAAGGTCGGGCTGTGCGGTGCCATCGGGGGCGATCTCGGTCAGGGTGTTGAAGACCGCGTAGCCGCTGGCGAACATGAAGTCGTTGTTGAAGGTCGCCGGATCAAGGCTGTCGGAAGTGGAGCCTTGGGTAAAGCCCACCCGCAGGGTGCCGCCCTTCTTGGGTTGCGCCTGTGCCCGCGCTCCGCGTGGCAGGATCAGCCCTGCCCCCACGGCGGCGGCGGTCCCGGCTAGAAAGCTGCGACGGCTCGGGCCGTTTTGACGGTTTGTGAAATTGGTCATTGTATCCCCCTTTGTTTGTTTTCTTGCTCGAACGCTCTGACAAAGCGCTCGGCGTCTTGCTGCGGTGCCGCGTCATTGGCCGCCGCCCTCGCACTGGCATGGGCGCTCTGCCCAGCTGCAGGCGCTGTCGAAACACGCGGCCAAAGGATGGCGCGCGCCCCTCTGCGCTGCGATCCGTCGCGGCATTTCGCCCGCCGCAACGATCTTGGCCATAGGCATAGCCGGTTCCGACGCCGGGGTATAGATACCCCGGTCGCCTGTCGCGAAGTTACGTTACGGCTAGTGATGTTTTACGGGAAGATCAAGATGTTAAGGGGTGGCGGGTGAAAGACCTCCCCCGCCGCCCCCTCCTGCGACCGCTGCAAACCGGCGGTCGGTCGGGGCTACAAGCCGCCTTAGAAATCCCTTAGCTTTGGCCGCCCGTTCACGGAAACATTGTCGATATCCTCAAGCTTAAAGCCACGCACCAAGGACGGTATCATCATGCAGACCAGCACAAAGATCGGCAGCCCCACCACGGTGATCACCTGCTGCAAGGCGGTCAGCCCGGTGTCGCCGGTCAGCAGGATCAGCATCGCCGCGACCAGCCCTTCGGCAAGACCCCAAAAGACCCGCTGGCGCACGGGGCCGGGTTTGGCATGGCCGGTGCAAAGCATATCGACGACCAGTGAAGCGGAGTCCGACGAGGTGGCAAAGAAGATCGCCACGATGATGATCGCCACGCCTTGGACGAAGAGCGTGAATGGGAAATGCTCAAGGAAGACGAAAAGCGCGAGGGGTATGCTCTCTGCCACCGCCCGGCTGATCTCGCCCGCCTGATCGCCCATCGCTTCCCGCGCCGCCGTGCCGATGCCGTCAAAGCCGATGGCCTGCCAGCCGAAGATCGAGAACCAGATCAGCGTGAAGGCCGTGGGCGCAAGCAGGACACCAAAGACAAATTCCCGAATGGTCCTGCCCCGTGAAATCCGCGCCACGAACAGCCCGATGAAGGGCGACCAAGTGACGGTCCAAGCCCAGTAAAAGACCGTCCAATCCCCTTGCCAGCCCCAATCCCCGTTCGACGGGTTTCGATTGGCCAGCATATCGTTCCAAAAAGCCAGCCGTGGTAGGTTTTGCAGGTAAAGGCCCGCAGTTTCGACAATGCCACGCAAGAGAAACAGGGTCGATCCGGTCACCAGCACGAAGATCATCAGCAGAACCGCCATGCCGATGTTGATATTCGACAAAAGCTTCACCCCGCTGTCGAGCCCCGCCACGATTGAGCCGACAGCGACCATGGTCAGCACGGCGAGGATCATGATCTTCAGAAAGGTCGAAGCATCCCAGCCAAAAAGCTCGGACAGCCCCGCCGCGATCTGCGAAGAGCCGAGACCGAGAGACACCGCCACGCCGAAGATCGTGCCCAAGATGGCCACGATATCAATGGCTTTGCCCACCGGCCCGTGAATACCCTCACGCAGCAGGGGATAAAAAACCGAGCTGACGCGCACCGGCAGATCATAGCGGTTGATGAAATAGGCGAAGGCCAGACCGGGCAGCGTGAAAATCGCCCAAGTGTGCAGCCCAAGGTGATAGATCGCGATTGAAATCGCATCTTTCGCCGCCTGTTCCGAATAGGGCTCTACCCCCGGCAGGGGCGGTTTCTGGAAATGGCTGATCGGTTCGGCCACGCCCCAGAACATGAGCACGGTGCCAATGCCCCCGGCGAAAAGCATGGTGAACCACGATAGGTTCGAATACTCCGGCTCAGACCCTTTCGGCCCCAATCGAATATGGCCGTGGCGCGAAGCGGCGGCCCAAATCAGAAAACCCAGCCAGACATTCACGCCAAGAATGAAGAACCAGCCAAGATTGGTCACGACCCATGCCCGACCCACGGCAAAGATGTCTCCGATGGGTTCGGGCACCGCGATCAAGAGTAGAACGAAAAGCGCGGCGAGCCCGGCTGAAATGAAAAAGATGACCGGGTCCGTTTTCAGACCAAGACGCCGTGCGAGATTTTCCACGTATTTTTTCCTTTATTGTTCGTTTCCTTGGTCGGCCCTGCGACCCCTCTAGGGCATCACCGGGGCCTCGCCTTTCGATGACATGTCCGGCTCATCACGGCTGCGGATCTCCATATTCCCGCGCAGACGCGGCAGGGCTTGAGGATGCTCTTTTTGCAGCCAATCGATCATCTTCTCGCGGATTTCACAGCGCAGATCCCATGCCTGTGGTGAAGTCCGGGCGCTAACAAGGCCACGCACGGCGATACTGTCTTTCTCGGTCTCGGAAACCTGCAGGTTGACCACCTGCCCGTCCCATAGGGGGGAGGCTTTGGCCAGTTCCTCAAGCTTCGCGCGCATTTGGCCAATCGGCACCGTGTAATCGAGATACCAAAACACCGTGCCGATGATCGACGCGCTTTCACGGGTCCAATTCTGAAAGGGCTTTTCGATAAAATAGGACAGCGGCACCACCATGCGCCGCCAATCCCACAGACGCACGACGACATAGGTCGCGAAGATCTCTTCCACCCAGCCCCATTCGTCTTCGACGATCACCACATCTTCAAGCCTGATCGGCTGGGTGATTGCGATCTGTAGCCCCGCGATAAGGTTGGTCAGTACGGGGCGCGCCGCCAACCCGACGACCAGACCCGCCGCCCCGGCCGAGGCGAACAGACCCGCCCCGTATTTCTGCACGCTTTCAAAGGTCAACAGCACCCCAGCGGCGGTGAAAATCCCCAAGATGATGGTCACGGCCCGGCGCAGCACGCGCGCTTGGGTCACGAACTTGCGGGCCGAAAGATTGTCTTCGACATCCAACCGATGCCGCCGCACGGCGCGTTCCGCGAAATGATTGGTCAGAAGGATCAGCGTCCAGCCGACGAGGATGATCAGCAATACCAGAAACAGATGCGCCGCCCCGTCCTGCCAGCCGTAAAGCCGCACATTGGGCAGAACCCAAGCGAGTGCTGCGACCACGGCGGCAAGGCGCAGCGGCCTGCGCGCCCGGCGCAGCAAGGACCGCCCGGTGATGTTCTTTTCCGAGATTACGCGGTCGAGGATACGGTATCCGATCCAATGCACCGCCAGCCCCGCCGCACAGGCCAGAAGCACGGCAAGAAGGGGGCTGACGAAATCGGGCGCGGCCTCAAGCTGCGTTGAAATACCCGTCGCTATGCGGTCCAGCGTCTCCATCGCTTAGGCCCACCAAACCACCATCGCCAGCGTGGCCACGACAAGCAGCCCGGCCCAGAGGGTGCGATCCTGCCACAGCGGTTTCTCCCATTGAGTAAAGATCTCCTTGGCTTCTTCCCCCTGCCAGACAAGGTCTTCGATATTCTCTTTTTCCTTCGGCGAGGTGGCGTAGGAAATACCGAAATGCAGGATGATCCCGATGGTCATCATGATCGAGGACATCACCGTATAGTGGATTTCCGGCAGCCCCATATAGGCCCAGTAATTCGTCACCTCTTTCAACACGAAAAGCGGAATGCCGATGATGAGGCCAAACATGATCGTCCAAAACGCGCCGTTGCCGTTCAACCGTTTGAACATCAGGCCGAGGATATAGACCACCACGATGGTCGGCACGATATAGGACAGCGAGGATTGGAAATAGCTGAACAGGCTTTCAAACCCGGCAATCATCGGGGCATAGATCGCGCCGAAGACCATGACACCCGCGGTGACCAGTTTGCCCATCCAGACCTGACGCTCTTCGCTCACGTTGAACATCGGCTCGGCAAAGTCCTTTACCACCAAGGTCGAAGCAGAGTTCAAGGCAGAGTCGAGCGAAGACATGATCGCCGCGATCAGTGCCGCCATAATCAGGCCGCGCACGCCAATCGGCATCAGCTCAAACGCCAGCGTGGGGAAAGCAAGGTCAGGCGTTTCAAGATCGGGGTAGAGCTTGAGCGCGATCACCCCCGGCAGCACCATCAAAAAGATGTTCGGCAGTTTCAGGAAACCGGCGAAGATCGCCCCGATCTGCCCTTCTTTCAGGTCCTTCGCGCCCAGCGTCCGCTGCACGACGAACTGGTTGATCGTCCAATAGTAAAAGCCGAGCAAGATAACGCCCAAAAGCCCCGTCCACGGCAAGAAATCATCGTCCGCGGGCAAGATCATATGGGTCATATCCTCGGGCGTGCCGGTAAACAGCTCCTCCCAGCCGCCGATCTCATCAAGGCCGATCCAGAACAGGGCGGCGGCCCCGATGATCAGCAAGATCGCCTGCACCGTATCGGTCACGACAACCGCCGAAAGACCGCCCAGAATGGTGTAGATGCCCGCGACCAAAGCCAGCACGGCGACGGCGGCCCAAAGGTTGAGGTAGCCGGTGACATTCGAGATCACCAACCCACCCGCATAGAGGGCGCCCGCCGTATCGATGAACATGATGGCGAGGATGGTGAAAAGCGAAAACGCCCGGCGCGAACGGACGTCATAGCGCTCTTCCAGAAATCCCGGCACGGTCGAGATTTTCGCCCGCAGGTAGGACGGCAGAATGAAGATCGCGAATAGGATCAAGACCAGCGCGGCGGTCCATTCATAGTTGAAAATGACGACGCCATTCGCATAGGCCCCGCCCATCAGCCCCACAAAACTGGAGCCGGACATGTTGGAGGCGAAAAGCGAGAAACCAATCAGATACCAAGGCAGCGACCGACCGGCGAGGAAGTAATCCTCAGACCCGCCTGATTGTTTGCGCGAAACGTAAATACCATGGGCAACGACACCGATAAAATAGGCCACCACAATCGCATAGTCGATCAGGTGTAGATCAAATTTCGCGCTCTCCATCTTGCTCTCCTAAAATATTCTTTGCGCTCAATTCCGAGGTTGGCCCGCGCGGCCTCTGGCTCAGTTGTCCTCTTCCCAAGGTTCCATTTCCTGCAATTCCTTCTCGGTCGCCGAGACATAGGCCCGCAGATCGTCCCCGCCCAAACGGCGCAACTCGATCATATCCAGCGGCACGGCGACCTGCGTTTCGCCCAATCCGAGGAAGCCGCCGATGTCGAGGATCACCATTTTGATCTGGCCATCTTCGCTAAAGGTGACCTGCGAAATCTCACCAATCCAATTGTCGTTCTGGCCAAAGGCCGCGAGCCCGAGGAATTCTTCGGAATCCAGATCGCTCAATTTAACGATCTCGATCTTTTCGCCGCCCTCGCGCATATCGGCGGCGCGCAGGCGCACGTCGTCTTCGTTGTATTCCGGGGCGGATTTCAGGTCTTCTTTCTGCCCGGTATAGAGCAGGAAGAACTCGTTCTCTTCATCCGCATCCGGCAGGAAACGCAGATCATCAAGGGACAGCACCCGCGTGGCCCCCTTGCCGAGAAACCCGCCTGCATCGACGATGATGCCGCGTAGTGTCCCATCGCGGCTGATGACGACTTCGGACACCTGCCCGGCCATGGTCCAGCCTTCCAATGGCTCTTTCAATTCTTCGAGGTCGATCTCGGCCAGCGGCTCATCCTTTGCGGGCAAGAACAGCTTGTGGCCATTCAGGCTCGACAAGGCGATCATCGTGTCTTGGGGAATGAATTGCGGTGTCTCAGTCTCGGATCGCAGTGCCGTGGCGGCAAGGCTGCCAATCAGCGTAATTGCTAGAAGCGGCGCGTTTCTCATGATTATCTCCTGCTGAAAATTCGGTCGGGCAAGGCCGGTAGCATCATGGGGATAACGGGATCTTGATGAGATAGTTCCCTTGTTACGTGAATTTAGAGAACCTGCACCGCAAGCGCGCCTGCGTAGATCACCAGAAGGCCGATACTCTCCCAACCAATCCCTTTGCGCTGCCGGAAGATCAGGCCAAGGATCAGAACCGCCGTCATCATCATCGCCACGGTGAGCCAAAACAGGTCATCCGCAGTGATCGCGTGATAGAGCGATCCGTCGCGATAGCCGATGTCCGACAGGGTGAGGAACAGCGTGTCGAACGTATTGCCGCCGATGATCCCGCCCACGGCCAATTGCAGCGCCCCGCGCCGCACCGCGACCAAGGTGGTGACAAGCTCAGGCAGAGACGTAAGCACCGCCGTCATCGTGGCCCCCACCACGGTATCCGACAGGTCAAACCGGTCCGAGATTTCCGCCGCGATCCGCGCCACGGCGAAGCCGGAAAGACCCATGAGCACCAGCAAGATCAGAAAGGGCACGACCAATGCGCCCACGGGTTTCTCGGCCTCTTCATCGTCCTCAGGCTCATCCGCGCGGGTGTCCGAGGTGGACACTGGGTGCCACATCGGCTCTTCCCGCAGCCGGGCGGTGGCGCGCATGCCATAGGCGTAGAGCGCGAACAGCGCGACACTGGCGGGATGGATGCCCCAGAACGCCACCTCTGGCGCGGTGAAGGCCATCAGCGGCACCGTCAGCAGAAGCAGCAGCAGCCCCGCCTGAAAGACATTGGCCAGATCAGCCGCCGCATGTTCGAGGTTGGCCCGCCGATAGATCATGTCCGCCAAGGCCAGAAAGGCCGTCTGCGCCGCGATGCCCCCGATGCCGTTCGAAAAGGCCAAAGATGCCCGCCCGTCCAGCGCTGAGGTCAGTGAGACGACGGTGCCAGACATGGAAGTGGCCGCGCCGAGCAGGGCCGCGCCAACCAGCGCCTCCCCCCAGCCGGTCCGGTCCGCGATCTGGTCGCTGAGCCCCGTCATACGGTAGCCGGTCACGAGAATGACAAGCCCGGCGAGACCGCCAAGAGCGAAGAGGATCGGGGTGGAAAGGCTTGCAAACATGCCCGGTCAACGCGCGAGGGGGCGATCCGTTCGCGCCAATTAGTGAAAAAGTTCACAAAGTTCCGGAACCCCACGGGAAGTTTACCGTTGATGTGATGCAGACCAAAATTTCAAGCGGAGCCGCAATTTATGGCAAAGCTCTTTTCACGGCGAGCTATTTTAGCCCAAATCGCACTTGGTACAGGTGCCGCGACTGTCGGATTACCGGTGCAACACGCCTTTGCCGCCCGCGATGACCGGCCTTGGGCGTTTTTTAAGAATGACGAAGCACAGTGGATGGCTGCCGTGGTCGACGTGTTCATCCCGCAGGATGAGTTCCCCTCAGCCTCGCAAGCGGGCGTCGTCGACTTTATCGATTTCCAGATGGCCACCGCTTATGGCGCGGGCAAAGGTCTTTATCTTGAGCCGCCTTTCCCTGAGGGCGCCGTGGCCGAGCAGGGCTATCAGCTTGAATTCACACCGGCACAACTCCTCCGTCAGGGGATAGAACAGGCGCGCCAGCTGGGTGACTTCGCCACGATGGACGCCGCAGCCCGCGCCGATCATGTCGAAGAGCTATCGAAGCGGGATGACTTTATCGGCACGCTGATTGCGGAACTGTGGAAGCTGACGCGACAAGGCTATTTCGCCGATCCGATCTATCTGGGCAATCATGATTACGCCGGCTGGCGCATGGTCGGGTTTCCGGGCGCTCATGCCTATTACACCGAGCGGGTCGACGCCCACGAACGCTCGGTCACGCCGCCGCCGCGCGGCATTGCCCATGATCGTGGCGGCTCCCCCTACCCGCCCCGCGCGATTGGCGGAGGGTCTGACTGATGGCACCCAGAACGCTTCCCAAAACCGATGTCTTGATCATTGGCGGCGGCTGGACCGGTCTGACTGCCGCCTACGAATTGGCCCATGCCGGGCAGCGCTGCGTCGTGCTGGAACGCGGCAAACAACGCCATACCGCCACATCTTTCGGCGCGCCCGAGGAACATGACGAACTCAAATACGCCCACCGCTACGAACATATGGTCGACGTCAAGAAAGAGACGCTGACCTTTCGCAATAATCGTGACCAACAGGCGCTGCCAATGCGGCGGCTGGGGTCCTTCCTGCCCGGATCGGGGCTTGGCGGCGCGGGCATTCATTGGAACGGCCAGCTGTGGCGGCCCCTGCCCTCTGACCTTGAAATGCGCAGCCACTACGAGGACCGCTACGGCAAGGATTTCATCGGCCCCGAGCTTAGCATTCAGGATTGGGGCGTCACCTATGACGAGCTTGAACCCCATCTCGACTTCTTCGAACGGATTTGCGGAGCCGCCGGGCAGGCTGGCAATCTAAACGGCGAGGCGCTTGCCGGGGGGAACGTTTTTGAGGGGCCGCGCAGCGCGGATTACCCCAACCCGCCAATGCGCCAGCCGATCTCCAACACGCTCTTTGGCGAAGCCGCCGAGCGGATGGGGTTGAACCCCTTCCCCATGCCCTCGGCCAATGTGACCAAAGCCTATGTGAACCCCTATGGCGCGCAGTTGCACCCTTGCACCTATTGCGGCTTTTGCGAGCGTTTCGGCTGCGGCTACTATGCCAAGGCCGACCCGATCATCTGCGTCTATGACCGGATCAAGGACCACGAGAATTTCGAGATCCGCCTGAACGCACAGGTGTTGCGCATCGAGAAGAGCGAAGACGGCAAGACAGCGACCGGCGCGATCTACCTCGATGAGAACGGCGAAGAGGTTTTCCAGCCCGCCGATACGATCTGCATGAACGCCTATGCGCTGTGGAACGTGCATCTGATGCTCGTCTCCGGCCTTGGCAAACCCTATGACCCCGAAACCCGCACCGGCGTCGTTGGGCGCAACTACAGCTATCAAACCGTGGCCGGGGTCGATGCCTTCTTCGACGACAGCGTGAAAACCGACCCCTATATGGGCGCGGGCGCGCTCGGCGTGGTGATCGACGATTACAACGGCGACAATTTCGACCATAGCGATCTGGGCTTCGTCGGCGGCGGCTATATCGCCTGCAAGCAATACCACGGCCGCCCCATCGGCTATCAGCCGGTGCCCGAGGGCACGCCGAAATGGGGTGCGGAGTGGAAACGCGCGGTGCGCGAGAACTACAATCATCACGCTGATTTGGTGGTGCATGGCTCCTCGGTGTCGACGCCCGAGAATTACCTCGACCTCGATCCGACATGGACCGATGCCTACGGCCGCCCGCTGCTGCGCATGACCTTCGATTTCCCCGAGAATGACCGCAAGATGTCAGACTATGTGATGCAACGCGCGATGGAGGTCGCCCGCGAGATGGACAATGTGACTTCCGTCAGCGGCAGCAACAACGCGGCGATCGACAGCCACTATGACATTGTCCCCTATCAGACCACCCATAACGTCGGCGGCGCGGTGATCGGCACCGACCCCGAGACCAGCGTGGTCAACCGCTATGGCCAGATGTGGGACCATCACAACGTCTTCGTCTTCGGCGCCTGCCTGTTTCCGCAGAACCTTGGCTACAACCCCACAGGGCCGCTGATGGGCCTCGCCTATTGGACACTCGAACACATGAAACGCGACTACCTGCCGAACCCCGGCCCCTTGATGGATGCCTAAGACAGATCGAAAAGGACCGCCCCATGACATTCCGTACCGTTCTGACGACCTGTAGCGCGATCGCCGTTCTCGGCATTTCCGCCGGTTTCATCCGCGCCCAGAATTACGAGGCCGCCCCCGGCATTTCGGCGATGGAGCAACGTTTGCAAGACGACGTTCTGCGCTTCAATGCGACGGTGAACACCGAGGTCGACGACGATGTGCTGGAGCTGGGGCGGCTGGTCGCCATGGGCGGATCCGAGGCGGGCGACAGCGGCATGGCCTGCATCACCTGCCACGGCGGCGATGGCGCAGGCGACGGCTCGGGCGCCTTTCCACGGCTGGCCGGTCAGGCTGGGTGGTACACTTACAAACAGCTCAAGGACTATGCCTCGGGCGACCGGCAGAACCGCGTCATGTCGGGCATCGCCAAGAAGCTGACCGAAGAAGAGATGGAGGCAGTCGCGGCCTACTACGCCACGATCTCGGCTCCTTACACCCGGCCCTTGGGCGATGTGGACGGCATGACATTGCAATGGGGCGGCCAGCTTGGCGCGGTCGGCTCGGCTGAGCGCGGCGTGCCCGCTTGTGTGAATTGTCACGGGCCAAGCGGCCTCGGCAACCCGCCCTCGGTGCCCTACCTTGCCGGGCAATATGCCAGCTACATGGCGCATCAATTGCAGATGTGGAAAGAGGGCAAGCGCGACAACGATGTGGACAACGTCATGTCCGCCATCGCCAAGAAGATGACCCAGAAAGACATCGACGCCGTCAGCGCCTATTACAACCGTGTCCGCCCGACGCAGCCGCTGCCGCCCGAGACGTCACCGCTGTTGGAGCCTTCCACGGCGCCGACGCAGTGAGCTGAGGCATGCGCGTCTTCACCGTCATATCGGTTCTGTTGCTGACCACCCTCGCGATGGTCTGGTCCGCACTGCCGCCGCAAAGCAGCCTTGCCGCCGCAGTGGCCGATCCGATGCGAGAGGCCTCTCGGCAGGTTTCGGACTGGGCCCGGATCAACATACGCCAAGGTCTGGTGGAAAAGACCCCGGATTACGAAGCCGCCTCGCGCCGGTTTCTGGATGCCGACCCGCAGCGCGGGGTTGCCCTGATCCGGCTTCATGGCTGCGGCGCTTGCCACCGTGTGCCGGGGCTGCGCGATGCCCAAGGTACCGTTGGCCCTGATCTGCATGATTTCGCCCGACAATCCTATGTGGCGGGCGTCTTGCCGAACCGCCCCGGCGATCTGACCCGTTGGTTGATGAACCCGCCCGCCCATAGCCCTGAGACCGCCATGCCGAACCTTGGCCTGAAACGTGACGAAGCGCGCGACATCGCTGCCTATCTTTTGGGATCGGAGGTGCGCGAATGAGCGAGACCGCACAGTCCACGCTTGGCGAATACGGCGTGCAATCCGCCCTGGCGCCTGAAGGGGTTGGCGCCACGGCGATCAACGGGCTGACCATCGGCATGACGGTCGCTTTCGGCGTGGTCTTCGTGCTGCTGCTGCTCTTCGTCTGGGGCGTCCTCGCCGGTAAGCTCGCGCCGCGCAAATGGTGGATCTGGGCGGGGGGCATTGCCCTGCCGCTCGTCTCGGTTCTGATCCTGATGGGCTTTTCCACCGTCATCCTGCAACGCATCACCTTGGAAGACCCCGAGGCGCTGGTCATCGAAGTGACCGGCAAACAGTTCTGGTGGGACGTGGTCTATGACCCCGAAGGCTGGGCCATGCGCGGCGCCAATGAGATCATCATCCCCAAAGGCCGCCCGGTAACCTTTCGGCTGAAATCGAGCGACGTGATCCATTCCTTCTGGGTGCCCAAGCTTACCGGCAAGATGGACATGATCCCGGGCCGGGTGAACAGCCTGCCGGTCATGGCGACCGAAACGGGGCGTTTTCGCGGGCAATGTGCTGAGTTCTGCGGGTTGTCGCACCCCAAGATGGCCTTTGAGGTCGTCGTGATGGAGCCCGAAGACTTCGACGCTTGGATGCAGCGCAGCAGTGGCGAGGCGCGAGACGCGGCCACCGCGGAGTTGACCCGCGGGCGCGATGTCTTTGTCGAGGCGGGATGCCCCGCCTGCCATACCATCCGCGGCGTGGCTGAGACCGGAACGCTTGGGCCCGACCTGACCCGCGTGGGCGCGCGCGGCAGTCTTGGGGCGGGGATGTACCGCATGAACCAAGGCACGCTCGCGGGTTGGATCGCGGATCCGACCGCGATGAAACCGGGGGCCAAGATGCCTTCTTACAATCATCTGCCGGGGCCCGACCTGCGCGCGCTCTCGGCCTATCTGGCGAGCCTTAAATGACGGACCGTAAAGCATATGTCGTGGATCTGCCCGAGGATCAGACCTATTCCGGCAGTGCCAAGGGCGCGCCGGACAAGGGGTTCGAGCGGATCTGGGACGCCCCGCCGGGCATCCGCTATCTGTCCTCGGTCAGCCACCGGGTTGTGGGCAAGCGTTTCCTCGTCACTGGCTTCGTCTTTTTTCTGATCGCTGGTTTCCTCGCCCTTCTGGTGCGCACCCAGCTTATCGTGCCGGACAATACCTTCCTCGATTCCGAGACCTACAATCAGGTCTTCACGATGCATGGCACGATCATGATGTTCCTCTTCGCGATCCCCATGCTCGAGGGGTTCGCGGTGCATCTCATCCCGCTCATGGTTGGCGCGCGCGACCTTGTGTTTCCGCGGCTCGGGGCCTTTGGCTATTACTGCTACCTCTTCGGCGGCATCATCGTGCTGTCGTCCTTCGTCTTCGACGCCGCGCCCGCGGGGGGCTGGTTCATGTATGTGCCGCTCTCGACCAGCGCCTATACGCAGGACCTCTCGGCGGATTTCTGGCTCATCGGCATCACTTTCGCCGAGATCGCCAGCGTGACCGCGGCGGTGGAGATCATCGCCGCGATCCTCTGCACCCGCGCGCCGGGGATGAGCCTGACCAAGATGCCGATCCTGATGTGGTATCTGCTGATCACCGCCTTCATGATCGCCGTGGGCTTTCCGCCGCTGATCATCGGCTCGATCCTTCTGGAGGCCGAGCGCCTTTTGGGTCTGCCCTTCTTCGACATCGCGCTTGGCGGCGACCCGCTGCTCTGGCAGCACCTGTTCTGGCTCTTCGGCCACCCGGAGGTCTACATCATCTTCCTGCCCGCCGCGGGCATGGTGGCGACGATGCTACCGACTTTCGTGGGCAAGCCGCTCTTCGGCTACGGGTTTGCCGTGGCGGCGGTGGTGACGATGGGTTTTCTCAGCTTCGGCCTCTGGGCGCACCATATGTTCGCCACGGGCCTGCCGGTGATGTCGCTGACGCTGTTCTCCGCCGCCTCTACGATGGTGGCGATCCCGACGGGGGTACAGATTTTCTGCTTCCTCGCCACGCTGGCACAGGGAAAGCCGCGGATGGAGGTGCCAATGCTCTTCATCCTCGGGTTCCTGTTCATCTTCGTGCTGGGGGGCCTCACCGGCGTGATGGTGGCCGCGGTACCCTTCAACCTTCAGGCCCATGACAGCTACTTCGTGGTGGCGCATCTGCACTATGTGCTGATCGGCGGCTTCGTCTTCCCGATGTTCGGCGCGCTCTACTACTGGATGCCGCATTTCACCGGGCGGATGATGTCGGACACGCTGGGCCGCTGGGTCTTTTGGCTGATGTTCATCGGGTTCAACGTAACCTTCTTCATGATGCATCTCACGGGCATGCGCGGCATGCCGCGTCGGATCGCCAGCTACCCCGAGGGGCTGGGCTGGGACCGGCTCAACATGCTGTCGTCGATCGGCTCCTACATTCTGGCCGCGGGCGTGGTGCTCTTTGTCTTCGACTTCTTTTGGCACCAGCGTCACGGGCTGCGGGCGCGGCGCAATCCTTGGGGCGCGGGCACGCTCGAATGGCTCTCTCCGCCAATCCCGCCGGGGTTCAACTTCCACGCCATTCCCACCGTCCGCTCGCGTGAGCCGCTCTGGGACCAGCCCGAGTTGCTGGACCGCCCGGCGCATAAGGTCGAAGGCGCGCTGCGCCCCACCACCGACCACCGGCGCGAGACTATGGGCAATGACCCCGTGACCGGCGCGCCGATGCAGATCGTGCGCCTGCCCCATCCGACATGGGTGCCGCTGATCACGGCCTTCGGTCTGGCGCTTGGCTTTGGCGCGACGCTGGCTTCGGCCTATTGGCTGGTGGCGGTCGGTTTCGCCATCGCGCTGGCGGGGATCACCGCGTGGATTTGGGAGCCGTCGGACAGCGGCGTGCTGCGCGACAGCGGCTTGGGCAAACTGCGCCTGCCGGTCAATATCGTCGACCCGCGCAGTCACCTGCATTTGGCGGTGGTGGGCACGATGCTAATCTCCGCCGCGCTCTTTGCCTCACTGCTCTTTGCCGGGCTTTACCTGTGGAACACCCAGCCCCATTGGGCCGAGACGACACCCGCCGCTGATCCGCTCATGGCGGGTCTGGCAGCCCTCGCCGCTTTGGGCCTGCTGCTGTTCAGCTGGGCCAGCCGCCGGGCGGCCTATGGGGCCAAGGTCAAATTGGTCATCGCCGTCGATCTGGGACTGGCCGTGGGGGCCATCGCCTTGGGCGCGCTGTTGTTCCTGTCGATCCAAGAGGTCGATCCCTATGGGTCGGCCTATGCCGCCGTGGGCTGGGCGCTCTTCGCCTTCGTAGCGGGATACCTTGCCGTGGTGCTCTACTGGTCGCTCATCAATGCGCTGCGCAAAGCCGTGGGCGCGGTTCAGCCGGGGCAAATGCTGCCCAACCTGCTCATCGCCACATTCGCCAAGGTGGTGGCCATCATGGGCGGGGTCACGGCGGCGGCCTATCTGCTGGCAGGAGGCACAATATGAGAGGTCTGACCGAAGGCATCGCCAAACCAGCCCTGCTCTGGGCGCTGCATTTCACGCTGATCTACGCGCTGATCTCAGCCGCCTGCGCGCCGCGCGCACTGCTGGGGCAGGACCACCTGCTGATGATCGCCGTCGTGCTGACGCTTGCCATGGCAATGGTGCAAATCTTTTGGATGTGGCGGGGCGCACATAGCGGTCGGCGGTCGGACCTGAACCGGGATGAGACCGCCCTTCTGCGCGCGGGATGGTGGACCGGGCTGATCTCGCTCATCGCCACGCTGGCCAATCTAACCCCGGTGCTGATCCTGCCCGGCTGCCACGGATAGAGAAAGAGGAGACCCCTCATGCAACAGGACGCCTATACCCCATTCTGCGGCACACCGCCCCTCCCCGGAGAGCTTTTGACCCGTTGGACCCTCGACCCCTTTCTGCTGGTCGGGCTGCTGGCTTTCGCGGCCCTGCTCTGGACGCGGGCCGAGCGGCGGGGCCAAGCGCTGAGCGGTGCGGCGCTGGTGGCGTTCTTGTTCATCTCCCCGCTCTGCGCGGCCTCGATGGCGCTGTTCTCGGCCCGGGTGGGACAGCATATTCTGCTCACGCTGATTGCCGCACCGATGATCGCGGCGGCGCTGCCGAAGGTACGGCTGCCGCTCTGGCCCCTCGCCTTGGTCTTCGCCCTGCTGTTTTGGGGGTGGCACAGCCCGACGCCCTATGCGGCGACCTTGCAGTCTGACCTTGTCTATTGGGCGATGCATCTGTCGCTGACAGGCTGCGCGATTGCGCTCTTCATGGGGTTCCGCGGGGCCGGGGCGCAGGCGGCGGTGCCTGCGGTCTTTACCGCGGCACAGTTGACCGCCTTCGCGGTGACCCTCACCCTCGCCCCCACGGTGTGGCATGGCTGGCACGAGCTGACCGCCCTGCCCTATGGGCTTTCCGCCTTGGCTGACCAGCAACTCGCGGGCGCGCTCATGTGGGTCGCAGGTGGCGGCCTGTTCATGGTGCTGGTGGCGCTTCAGGTGCGGCAACTTCTGCGGCAAGATACGCTGGCCCAAAGCGCGGGCTGAGCGGCTCAACCTGCCGCGAAGGCTTTGGTCAGGTCTTCCTGCCTGTCGCGCGGCAGCACCACGATCAAAACGTCGCCCTCTTGCAGGGTCACATCCCGCCCCGGCAACTGCTCTTCCCCGTCACGGATCAGCGCGACAAGGCGGCCTTGCCCCGGCAGGTCCAACCGCTCCCCGGCCAAACGCTCGGGCACGGTGACGCGGGTCAGCAGCAGATCATCCTGTAGCAGCGGCTCTTTCATTGCCTCGTCATCGCCGGTCAGCATATCCACGATGTCTTCGGCGACCTTGGCATGGGGGTTGATCACATCGTCCAAACCCAATTCGCAACAGACCCGCAGCAGCGCATTCGAGGTGATCTGCGGGATCACCCGGCCATAGCCGATAGAGCGGCCAATGAGCGCCGCCAGAATGTTGATCTCGGAGGCGTTGGTCACGGCGATGCACACATCGTCTTCGTCGCGAAAGGCTTCCCGCAGCACGTCTGGGTTGCTGCCGTCACCCTCTATCATGCCGCAGTCGATCCGCTCTGCCGCTTGTTCTAACAACTCACGCGACTTGTCGATCAACACGACCTCGCGGTCGGTTTCGATCAACTCCTCCGCGATGGCGAGGCCAAAGCTCGACGCGCCGATGATGACGATACGCATGGGTAATCTCCTAACTTGGGCGGGTCCAACTGCGTGGCAGCAAAAGCGCCAGCACCGCGATGAATTCCAACCGGCCCAGCCACATGGCGAAGGCGACCGAAAGTTTCAGATCGCCGGGCATGTCCGCCCCCACCGCCCCGGTCGAGAGGCCCACGGTCGAAAGCGCTGAAATCGTGTCGAACAAAGCGGGCAACGGGGGGTAGCCATGGGCCACGAAGTGAAACCACAAGAGCCCCGCAAAGCTGAAATAGATGAGCACCAGCGCCAAAAGCGACACAACCGCTTCGGTCGAGACGGGCCGGCCACTGTGGCGCAGGGGGGCGATGGCATGTTCAGTGAGCCGCACATGCTGCACCGCATGGACCACTGCGCCGATACAGACATGCAGACGGCTGAGCTTAAGCCCCCCCGCCGTCGATCCGGCATCTCCGCCCCAAAGCATCGCCAGCAACAGGATCAGCAACGCGGGACCGGCATCATAGACCGGCCCCGTGGAAAACCCCGCCGTCGTTAGCCCCGAGATCAGGTTCAGCGCATGGGCGTAGAGCGTAAGTTCGCGATCTTGGGAGGTGGTCAGCACCGCAGCAAGGTAAATGACCAAGGCCAGTGCAATCGCCACCAGCACCCGCTGGACCGAGCCGAGCTTCCAAGCCTCACGGTGCCGCCCCTGGCCGACAAAGACAAAGACCAGCAGCGATATCGCGCCCAACACGCAGGACAAGATAACCATGCCCTGCCCGAGCGGCGAATAGCTGGCCAGACTGTCGGCCCGGGGGGAAAACCCTGCGGTCGAAATCGCGGCGAGGGTCAGCACCAATGCCTCACGCCAATCGGGGATCACCAGCATGGTCAGCAGCACCATGACCAAGGTCAGCGCGCTATAGACGGTCAGAAGCTGCCGCGCCTGCTCTCGGGTCGAGGAAATGCGATCCCCCTGTTGGATATCGACCCGCCCCAAACGCCGCGCCGGGCGCCCCCGCGGTAGCAGCAGGGCCAGCACCGCCGTGGCGATCACCAAGCCGCCGCACCACTGCATCCAGCCGCGCAAGACATGGCCCGCGAAAGGCCAGCTTTCCGCCTCCTGCGCGACCGTAAGGCCGGTGGTGGTGATGCCGCTCACCGCCTCGAAAAACGCATCTATGGGGGGCATGCCAAGGGTGACGAAAGCGGGTGTGGTCAACAGCGCGGCGATGAGAAAGACCAAAGCCACGGTCATCATCGCTTCCATCCCGCGCAGATCATCGGGCAGCGGGCGCGACCGCACCGCGACATGCACCACGCCCGAGAGGACAACAGGCGCGAGCAGGACCAGCGCCAGCAGCAAATCCCCCTCGGCCAATGCCCAAGCGCCGGGTGGCAGGCACAACGCGCCAAAGATCGGCGCGTGTTTGCCGAGGGTCAGCGCAATTACACGCGGCCGCGCGACGGTCATCACGGTCGAGGATCCCGACCGGAAGAAAGAGGCCGGGCGAATTGCCATCAGCTTGGGGCCATCTGTATCCGTGGTGGTGTAGCTTTATTCCGCATCAGGCGGCGTCTGCTGGTAGTATAGGGCAACCGCGCGGATTT
The DNA here is from genome assembly GCF_043558125.1 of Sulfitobacter sp. 1A12056. NCBI lineage: Bacteria > Pseudomonadati > Pseudomonadota > Alphaproteobacteria > Rhodobacterales > Roseobacteraceae > Sulfitobacter > Sulfitobacter sp. 1A12056. Next base: position 205,448 of record NZ_JBIFFY010000005.1, read on the forward strand.
CCTCATCGCTAAGCGATTTGGCGATGTCTTCCATGACGTTAAGCGGCCCATTCGCCCGGTCGCCGTTCTGCCAAGCCACCAGTTGATCGGCGATATACTGCGCCGATTGCCCTGCCAAACGCGGAATCGCCGCGCCGCTTGTGTCGCTGCCACCGTGGCATTGGTTGCAGGCTGGCACGCTGTCACTGCCAGAGGCCGCAAGCGCGCCGCCCTGTTGCACCACATCGGTCGGGGCACCGTGATCGAACTTGGACAGTTTCGGCGCGACGGAGGCGTAGTAATCCGCCACGGCCAAACGCTCTTCTTCGGTCAACTGGGTGGCGATGGGCACCATGATCGGCGAAAACCGTTCACCCGCCATGAAAGCCTGAAGCTGCGCTTCGATATAATCGGCGGGCAACCCGGCCAGACCGGGCATCTCGCCCAAGCCTGCGCCTGCGTCATCCAGACCGTGGCAGGCCATGCATTTCATGCCGACACCGCCCTGCTGCGCGCCACCCGAGGCGACGGTGCGGCCCAAAGCGGTATCCGGGGCACGTTCCACGCCGCCATCATCGGCGTCGTCAAAGAGCGGTGGCGGAGACTGCGCCGCAGCGGCACAGGCGATGAAGGTGGCAAAGGGAACAAGAATTGAAAGTCGCATGGTCTACCCCTCCTCCAGATCGGCGAACTCGGCCCGCATACGCTTGACGTCTTCGGCGGTGACATCGCCTTCGTAGTCATTGCCCAAGTTGGTTTGGATGTAGGACACGACGGCGGCGACCTGTTCATCGTCCAGCCAATCGGCAAAGGCCGGCATGGCGCCATTGCCTTCAAGGATCAGGTTGACCGGATAGCGCTTGTGCCCCAGCCGCGGGTTGGCGGCCAAAGCGGGGTATTTCCCGGCCCCATATGCCCCCTCGCCCTCTGGCCCGTGACAGCCCGAACAGGCGCGGCGGTAAAGATCGGCCCCCTCGCTATCGGTGAATTTCTCGGTGGTGGAGCCCAGATCACGCCGGCCGACATCGACCTGAGAATTGTCCTCCTGCGCAAGGCCCGGCGTGGCGAGCGTCATGAGCAAGGGAAAGATGAGATAACGCATGGTTCAACCCTCCTTCACCGCGCGGTCATGGACCTGTCGCACCGCATCCAGAGCGGAGAGCAGAGAGCCTTCCTGCCAGCCCGGCAGATAGCTGATATGCTCCCCCGCGCAGACGAAACGGTTGTCCATGGTCGCGGCGATCTCATAATCGCGACCCCGGTCATCCCAATCGGAATAACAGCCCAGCATCCACGGCACCCGGTGCCAGCTCAGCACCACACCGCTGCTGAATTCATCCCGGTACTGCGGGTGGATCCGCGCGCCCTGCTCCAGCACGGTTTCAAGCCGCTCTTCGGGCGACATCGAATTGAAGGCATAGGCATGTGGCCCATAGGCATAGCAGCCCAGTAGCACGCCCGGACCATCGGAATGCATCTCAGCCGAGGGATAGCTGATCTCGGCAATGGGCAGGTCGGTTAGGGTGATGCCGCCGTAAATCTGCTCATCCCGTTCCCAAAAGCGGCGTTTCATCTCAAGCCCGGCTTTCACCGCCTCATGGTAATGCAGCGCCCGCATGACGCGGCGCATGTCGGCAGAGACATCGACATCAAGCTGGCTGAGCACGGTAAAGGGGATGGTGCAGATACAGTAATCCGCCGTTTCAACCCCGCCGCTGCCTTCGCCATCGGCGCCGGAATACTCGACCTCGACCCCGCTTTCGGTCTGCCGGATCCGGTCAACCTTGGCGTTATAGGTGATCGTATCCTCCACCTCCCGGGCAAAGGCATGGGCGATCTCCTCCATGCCGCCCACGGGCTGGAACATCGGCGCATGGTGGCGGTAGGTCGTGTGGTTGCGCATCTTTTCCCAAAAGCGGGATTTCAGCAGGTCCTCCAAGGCAATCGGCTCAGAAGGTTCGGGCGCGGCGTTGTAAAGCCCCCCGCCCGGCGCGCCATTCTCGGGATAGCCGCGGTATTCAGCGGTATCGAGACTGGCCTCATAGCTGTAATCATTGTTGAGGATGCCAAAGGATTTCAGGGATTCCAAAAGGATCTCAGTGTCCTCTTTGGTCAGCGCGCTATCAAGCCGCCCTTTATCGACCGATTTGGCCAGCAATTCCGTGATCTGGCCCACGTAATCCGCCCAAGCATGGCCATAGCGAATTGGTTTGCCGTCGAATGCCGTTTGCGAATGGAGATAGGCGTTTTGGTTTTCCTGAACGAATACTTCAAGCGGCACGTTCAACCGGTGACAATAGTCTAAGAGCGCCAGATGGTGATGCGGAATGCGCCAAGGGCCGATGTTGATATATTGCCCTTTGGAGAATTCGACCTTTTGCTTATAGCCGCCCAATTCTTCGAATTCATCGCCGCCTTTGAGGGTCCAACAGCGGCCCCCGGCGCGCTTTTGATACTCTAGGATGCTGACTTCGTAGCCCGCGTTGCGCAGCTCCAGCGCGGCGCACATGCCCGCAAGACCCGCCCCCAGCACAACAACCTTGCGCCCCTGAGGCGCGCCGGAAAGTTCGATGGGGCCTTTGTAAGGGCTTTGCCGGGCATGCCCGAGGGAGGACATGGCGTGCAGCATAGTGGAGGAACCAGCGGCCAGACCGATCATTTTCAAAAGATCGCGCCGTGATGGGGGCCGGACGTTGGAGGGGTGGGACATAAAGACCGCTCCTATTTCAGGTAAATTTTTTGACCAATTAACGAAAGAACGCCTGCCGTAGGTCATTGTTCCAAGAAGGTCGGAAAAATCACGATCCGCCGCGATTGAGTTTCATTGCATCGAGCAAGACATTGACCTGCGCGGCGTCCTGCGGCGGCACAAGGCCGGTCGCATCCTTGCCTTCCAAAGTGTCCAAAAACGGCTCTACCCCCTCGCCTGCATCAAGTGGGGGAAGCTCTATGCTTTCGACCGGTTTCTGCTGCCCTCTGAGGCCGAGGTCCAGCACACCCGCCCGCAGACGCGCCCAACCGGCCTCGCCCACGATGTCCAACTCAAGGCGCATTTCGCTATCCGTCCAGCCTGCCTCAACCACGCCGGTGCCGGGCGGGGCCGCGAATTCGATCAGGGCCGCGCCGTGGTCATCCACCGGCCAGCCAAGCGCGTTGCCGGTGACCGCATGGCCCGAGACGATGGGGCCGACAAGCCATTGAAAAAGGTCGATGACATGCACCGCCTCATCCACGAACCCGCCATAGCAGGCACGCGCCGGGTCGGTCATCCAGCAATCGAGGTCGAGCCAATCGGCATAGCCGCCGTCATGGGAAAAGCGTCCGCGGGCCTCTAGCACCTGGCCCAATGCGCCCCGCGCGATACTCTCGTGCAGGTGGTTAAGCGCCGCGGATCTGCGTAGGAAATACCCCGTCGCCAAGACCAAGCCCTTTTCGCAGGCCAAGTCAGCGCAGCGGCGCGCCGCTTCGGCGCTGCCCGCCATCGGCTTTTCGACAAAAACCGGCAGACCGGCGTTCAGGGCGGCGGTGATTTCCTCCTCATGAAACACCGTTTCGCTGCACACAATCGCGCCGCGCACATCCAATCGGGCAAGGTCAGTCAGCGCGACCCGGCTGGCCTTGAGCTGGCTACAAAGCGCCACTTGGCGCGCCTCATCCCGGTCGAAAACCTGAGAGACGCGCCAGCCGCGCTGTGCGATATGCGCCAGATGGTCGGACAGATGCACATGCGCCCCGCCGAGCAGAACCAAATTCTTTTCAGTTGCCATAGCTGTTTCCCCCCGCATCAATCGCCCAGTAGAAAACGCGACAGCGTGATCTGAACCGCGAAGACTGTGTCGCCGCCCTCGGTGTGGTTCACATAGCTGAGCAATGACGCATCGAGCGGCGCGTTGCCCTCGTCGAGATCGTAGTTCACCCCGACCTCATAGCCCGTATAATCCAGAATATCGTCCCGCTCGACAAAGGCATAGGCATCAACGCGGTCGTTGAACGTATAGCCGCCTTCGAGCTTATAGACCCAATCGCCCCGCTCCGGCTCGCCCCCCAGATCGACGGTGGCTCGCCACTCTTCGCTCACGCTATAGTCGAATTTGCCATGCAACTCGCCGCGCACATCGCCCGTCTCATCGCGCAGAAAGCGGGTGTAATAGGCGTCATAGGCCAGTTTCTCCGTGAGATCGCCACGGTGGCCCAGCGTCAGTTCGAATTGCGCGTCATCCCTTGGGTCGTCCAGCGATAGAACGAGGGCGTGGAAATAGGCCGGGCCATAGGCGACCTCCGCAAAAGCCTCGATCTCCGCGCTTTCGGCGGCACCGGGGCCATCGTTGAGACGGTAAAAGAATTTCGGCGTGACGCCCACCTCTAGGCTCCAATCCGAGGCGGAGGTGTTCCGCTCCATCTCCGGGGCTGTGGTGGATGTCTGATCCACCGTTTGCGCCAAGGCCCCAGCGGGGCCCAGAAGGCATATGAGCGATAGGGTTTTGTGAAACTGTGGCATCCTTTTCTGCCTTTCTATGAAATCGGTTAATATTCGCGGGGTCTAATCTGCCCCTTCTGCGTGCGTGAGATGGCGCCCGGAAAATGCCCGGGCGATAAAAGCAGCGCGATTTTCTCGCGCTGCTTTGCCGTTCACTTCTCTTGCTTCACCACCTTTTGCGGGTTCTTTGGGTCGAACTCCTCGGGGCGGTGCGCCGCGCCCTCGTGGTCGTCCTGCGCATTGTGGCGCTCACGATGGGGCGGGCGTTTCTCTTTGGCGTGATCTGGCTCGTTCGGCATGTCACTCTCCTTTTTTGCTATGCAGCGGCCTGCATGCCGGGTTTGAGGACCACTTTGGTCCAGTCGTTCTGATCGAAGCGGAAGTTGTGATAGCCCTTGGCGGCCTGCTCCAGCGGCAGGCGGTGGCTGATCATAAAGCGGGTGTCGATCTCGCCCTCGGCGATGCGGTGCAACAGCTCCTTGGTGTAGCGCTGCACATGGGTCTGGCCGGTGCGGATTTGCAGACCTTTCTCCATCATCGCGCCCAAGGGGAACTTGTCGAGGAAGCCGCCATAGACACCGGGGACCGAGACGCGACCGCCCTTGCGGCAAGCCATGATCGCTTCACGCAGCACATGGCCTCCGTCAGCACCGACGCCGACCACCTGTTTGACGTTGTCCATCATCGTATCGGGCGCGAAACCGTGGCTTTCCATGCCGACCGCATCAATCACCGCATCGGGGCCGTGACCGCCCGACATCTCCATCAGCGCCTCCAGCACATGGGTCTGGGTGTAGTCGATGACCTTGGCCCCCATCTGCCGCGCGAGGTTCAGCCGGTTCGGGTAGTGGTCGATCGCGATGACCTGTGCGGCACCCATCTTGAGCGCGCTTTGCACGGCGAAAAGCCCCACCGGGCCGCAGCCCCAAACGGCGACGGTGTCGCCCTCTTCGATGTCGGCGTTTTCGGCGGCCATCCAGCCGGTCGGGAGAATATCCGACAGGAATAGCACATCGTCATCGTCGAACCCTTCGGGAATGACTATCGGGCCCACGTCAGAGAAGGGCACCCGCACATATTCTGCCTGTCCGCCGGGATAGCCGCCGGTCAGATGAGAATAGCCAAACAACCCGCCGACCGCGTGGCCGAATTGCTTTTCGGTCAAATCCTGTTTGTCCGCCGGGTTGGAGTTGTCGCAGGCCGAATACTGGGTCTTTTTGCAGTGAAAGCAGGAGCCACAGGAAATGGTGAAAGGCACCACCACCCGCTGGTCTTTCTTGAGGGTGCTCTTGGGTCCGGTCTCGACCACCCGGCCCATGAACTCATGGCCCAGAATATCGCCCGCCATGACGCCGGGGATCACGCCATCATAAAGGTGCAGGTCAGAGCCACAGATCGCGGTCGAGGTGACCTCGATAATGGCGTCGCGGGGGTTGACGATTTCCGGGTCCGGGACCGTATCGACCCGCACGTCGTGCTTGCCTTGCCATGTCAATGCGCGCATGTCTCTCTCCTCACTTGTCCGATTTGCGATTGGCGGAGGTGGCGATCTCGCCGGTCTCCATCAGCATTTTGAACCGCTTCAAATCCCGCCGCCCCTGAAGCGCGGGTTCGGTCTGAAACAGCTTGGCGATCCAGCGCCCCAACTCCCCGGCGGGCGGGTTATAGGCGATGATCGCCTCCACCTCGGTGCCCCGGTCGCCCGGCGCGTCGCGGAACGAGACTTTGCCCTCGGTATCGATCTGCGAACCGTCGAGGGCGCGCCACGCGATCTCTTTTCCCGGTTTGTCACTGACCACCTCGGTCTCGACCCGCAGGTCTGTCCCCGCCGGGCCTGCGATCATCCAACGGAACTGACCCTTCGCGGCGTCGATCGGCTCGACCGCCTTCACGTTCTCCATGAACTCTGAGAGCTTTGTGAAGTCGCGCCAGTGGCGGTAGAGTTCGTCACGCGGGCGATCGATCGTCACCGTGCGTCCGACGACGGCATAATCGCCGAAACGCGCCTGTTTTGCGCTGCGTCCGGGCGCGGAATCTGCTGGCCGATGGCTCAGCCCGTCACGATCCCGCCGCGCGGCGTAGAGCGCATAGGCAGAGGCCCCAGCAAGCGCGCCGACGCCGAGCCCCCAGAACAGCGAGCTTTGCCGCTCTGTCAGCGCGTCCCGCGCGCCTTCGGCGGCGCTGCGCTGATCGTAAGGATAAGATGTCATCAAGAAACCTCCTGTTGCTAAGTATGGCAGACCGAGTGTTTCAACTGGAACGCGAGGATCGCGGCAGGTGTTCCGAAGAAGTGGCTCCAAAGCGCGGCTCCGGCGGAAATCAACCCATCGTGTGCAGCGGTCGCGCTGCCCCTAACAGGAACTTTTCGGGAAACCGCCCGTTGATCCCCTGCGATCCGGCCCAAAGGAATAATGTAATGACGCCCCGCGAAACTACGCCGCATGGTGCCAAAGGCGTGGACAATTCAATTGTTTTGAAAGTTTTGATCCCCCTCGCTGCCCTAAGCCTGCTCGCCGCTTGCGACGACCTGCGGTTCCCTCGGGATGTGGAAGACACCCTCAAAACCGTTCTCTCAGACCAGAAAATGGCCGTTGCGGTATCGGAAAACCCACCATGGGTCGTGCTGGCAGACGGCCAGCCGCCACAGGGGGTCGAAGCCGATCTGACCCGCGCCTTTGCCGAAGCCTTGGGGGTGGCCATCGAGTGGAAGCACCTCGGCGCCTTCGCAGCGTTGGAGGGGTTGGAAAAGGGCGACATCGACCTTGCCATCGGGGGTTTCACCCGCAAGGACGTGACCCCGGTAAAAGGTGCCGCGCCGAGTTACGCCTATTTCGAGGAGTCCTTCGTCATCGGCAGCCGGGGGCCAGACGCCCTGCCCCATGACATCGAAGGCCAACGCGTTTTCGTACCGCCCCACCTGCCCCTTGCCGCGCTGGTTGAAAAGGAAGGCGGCATTCCGGTGGATCAATGGGCGGAAGGTCTCAACCTCGCCGCCGTCCCCCATTGGCAACTTGATGAGAAAGACCTTACCGCCACCGAAACCACGCTACAGCGGGCGCAGCATGTCGTTGCCGTGCAGCAGGGCGAGAACGCTTGGCTGATGGAGATCGAAGGCTTTCTTCGAGATGAGGCCGGAACCATCGGGGCGCGTTTGCGCGCATCCGCCCCATGACCCGCTCCATCCGCGCCATGCCCGAAGCGCAGAAAAAGGCGCTGCACCGCGCGCGTTGGCTTGAGGTCATTTGGATCGCGGTCTTGGGGTCGATCGTGGCAGCGATCTATTTTGCAGTGGGCAGCAGCCAAGCGATGAAAACCGCTTGGATCGAAGACCTGCTCAGCTTCGTGCCGCCCATTGCCTTTCTGGTTGGCTCGTGGATCGAAGGATGGAAGCCCAACCGCCGTTTCCCACTGGGCTATATCCGCGTCACATCAATCGCTTATCTGATCAGCGCCGTGTCGCTCGGCGGGGTCGGAATTTTTCTTATCGTCGACTCTTCCATCGCACTGTTCAAGCAGGAGCACCCCACCATCGGCAGTGTCGAGCTTTTCGGCACCACCATTTGGTTCGGCTGGGTGATGATCGCGGCGCTGGCCTATAGCGTCGTGATGCCGGTCATTTTCGGCCACTTGAAAATGAAGCCCGCCAAGATCCTCCATGACAAAACGCTCTATGCCGATGCCATGATGAACAAGGCGGATTGGATGACAGGGCTTGCCGGGATCGTGGGCATCCTTGGGATCGGGATGGGCTGGTGGTGGGCCGATGCGGTCGCGGCCATCGTGATCGCCTTGGACGTGCTGCACGACGGTTTCAAACACACCGGCGCGGCGATCCGGGACCTCAGCGATGAGATGCCGCGCACGATAGAGGATAAAGAGTTCGACCCGCTGATCGAAGAGGTGCAGAATACTTTCAACGCGCTGCCATGGGTCCGCGAAAGCCGCCTGCGCCTGCGCGAAGAAGGGCGCTTTCTGACCGGCACGATCTATGTCGTAGCGCATGAAAACGGCGGCACGCCCGAGAGGGTCGAGGCGGCGGAGGCCGAACTGCTCGACCTGCATTGGCGCATTCACGACATCTCGATCATGCCACGGACCGAGATTGCGGAGTCGGTCACGATTGAAGGGGCGGATGACGGCACTCTGCCGCTGCGGTCCGGCGCCCGGCGGCGTCCGGTGGGGTGACCGGGGGCGCATCGCGTCCAATTTAAAACTGACCTACAGCCACGCCCCCGCATCGACTTTGCCCCGCGCCATCGCACGCGGGGCAACATTCATCTGGCTTATCCGCCGACCAACGTGCCGCCGTTCGGGTGCAACACCTGCCCGCTCATATAAGACGAATCCTCGCAGGCGAGGAACAGCAGCGACGGGGCCACCTCATTCGGCTGACCGGGGCGGCCAAGGGGGGTGTTTTCGCCGAATTCCTCGACCTTATCCGCCGGGAAGGAGGCCGGGATCAGCGGCGTCCAGATCGGCCCCGGGGCCACGCCGTTGACCAAAATACCCTTGGGCGCCAGCTTGCTCGCCATGGCCCGCAGGAAGGACAGGATCGCCCCTTTAGTCGACGCATAGTCAAGCAGTAGGTCCTGACCCTTATAGGCGGTGATCGAGGTGACACAGATGATCCGCGCGCCCTTTTTCAGATGCGGCAGCGTTGCCTGCGTCATCAGGATCATGCCGATGATATTGGTGCGGAACGTGCGTTCGATCTGCGCTTCTTCAATGTCTTCGAGGCTTTCCTGCGCGTGCTGTTCGCCCGCATCATTGACGAGAATGTCAATCTTGCCAAAGCTCTCCATCGTGCGGCTTACGGCATCTTTGCAAAAGGCTTTCTCACCGACATCGCCCTCCAGCAACAGCGCCCGACGGCCCTCGGCCTCGACCAAACGCTTGGTCTCTTCCGCGTCGCGGCTTTCGTTGCGGTAGACGATGGCGACATCCGCCCCCTCACGCGCATAGAGCAGCGCCGTGGCGCGGCCGATCCCGCTGTCGCCCCCGGTGATCAGCGCCACCTTATCCTTGAGCCGGTCGGAACCGGGGTAGCGCGGGGTATAATCGGGCGCGGGGTCCATCTTATGCTCCCGCCCGGGCTGGCTCTGCGGGCTGTCGAGGGCATCAAAATTCTGATCTGTCATGGTGCATTCCTATCTGTTGTGGCCCCACGCGGGCGGGGCGTTCAAAAAACTAGGGTTACAAAGGGGCAATGATCGCTTTGCCGGTCTGGTTTCAGCGCGGCAGCGGGATGAGAGAAATTTCGCGCATCACGGGTGTTGCGCTCAGGGGCCGGTCGCCTTTCCGCGTCGCCCCTTCCAGCGGTGGCAAGCCCCCGCCAATCAAAGGCGGGCCAAGGAACCAAGCATCAGCCCCATGGTTTTTCAGGTAACCTTGAGAAGGAGTATACCCCATGCGAATGAGCGCATTGCTGATCTTCGGCGCCGGTGCCGCGAGCCTCGCCTATCTGATGAACCGCCAGTCCCGCGCCCAAAGGGCGGTGGCATATGACCACGCGCGAGACCACGTCCGCGTCGCGGGCCCGCGCGAGATGATCGACCCACCCCGCAAATGGAATATCGTGGATGAGGCGGTCGACGAATCCTTCCCCGCCAGCGATCCGCCCGCGACCTATTGATAGCGGGCTGCGCGTGGCCGGTTAGAATACGAAGTTCCGATTCTGAGCCACCGCGCTTTCCGTCAGGTCGCCTTGCAGAAAGATCACCCCATGCGCGCCGAGGCCGACCGCAACACCGCCCTCTCGCGCCGTGATTTCAAGATCATCGAGCCCCCTGATGCCAGACAGTGAGAGCTGGATCACGTCGACGCCGGGGGCGAAGTCGGTGATGATATCGCCCGTGGCCACTTCGCCCTCGGAAAAGCCGAAAACGTCATCGCCGGTCCATCCCGTGACGGTGTCTGACCCCGCCCCGCCGACGACCGTGTCATGCCCGATGCCGCCGTTTAGCTGGTCTTGCCCCTCCCTGCCGGAAAGCTGATCGTCGCCCCGGTTGCCCAGCAGATGGTCATCCCCCTGCTGGCCGATTTTCAGCACCTCGGCGATATCGTCCACTCGCGGCGTCCCACCGGTTCCAATAGCGCAAGGTTAACATACTTTGCCCGTGTGCAAGGTCTTTTCCAAGTTCGCAGGCGAGGTACAAGGTCAGACGCTCGCCAAAAACAAAAGCACCGCAGCGGTCAGAATTGCGATCATTCCCCCGACCCGCCAATTACCTGGCTGCGGGGCGACGGCATAGGCCGAGAGCAAGAGAAACCCGCGTCAGTAGTCCTGCGCTTTCCACCGCGCCCGAGGACGCCCGCCAGACCGATACGCCAAGAAGCGCGATCACCAGCCATCCGACCCAATAGAGCCATTCCGGCGTAGCCTCGAAAACGATATGCGAAATTGCCACGAAGGGCCCGAAACACAACGGCAACCAGCAAAGAGCGGCGCAAAGCCGCAAGTTTGACCCTGCGCCAGAAGCGGCCCCGCGCTGCGAAAGTGACAGCAGCAGGAAGCCGATGATCCCGATTATGAGGCTGGCTGTCACTCTGGGCACTCCGCGTTTGGGCTCACCCTATTGGGAGGGAGCGAGATTGCGCAAGTCGTGGCCGAAGGGAGGGCACCCATCCGACCTGCCCCTTCCGACCCGTTACATCTCGCTCTTGCAGTCCAAGAATCCGCGGTAGCCAACGGTCAGTCCCCGGTCGAGGTGAAATTTTAACTCGGCTTCCGAGCGGCTCAGGTCGCCGTCCGTATCGGTCCATTCCGCCCCGGCGAGGGGGGAAACGGTCACGTCGACGCCATCGGTGGTGAAGCCCGCACCATCGGCAAGGGCGGCTTGGTCAATGCTCTCATTGGATTGCATTTCAATCAAGGTGCCCGACAATTTAATGCCCCCGGTGGTGCCCGCCATCACGAGGCTCGGATCGCCTTCGTTGGTGCGGCTGAACTGACAGGCGGCCTCAGCCCCCAGCAAGCTGTCTACATCCTCTGCGGTCAACGCCGCCGGGTCGACCGCGGCCACGTCCGCCGATAACAGAGCCTCTTCCACCGTGCCGACCTCCGCCGCACCTTCTGCTTTGCCAAGCTCGGGGTCGACCGCATCGCCTTTCTCTTCGATATCGGCGATCAGACTGCGCATCTCGGCGATTTCCTTGCGCTGTGCCGCAATGATGTCATCGGCCAGTTTGCGCACGCGTGGGTCGGAAAGCTCAGCCCGCTCAGAGGTCATGATTGCGATCGAATGGTGCGGAATCATAGCGCGCATATAGCTGGTATCGCCGACGGTAACTTGGCTGCGGACCAGCCATAGGGTGAGCGCGAAGACCACGATGGAGCCGATATAGATGGCGATGTTGATGGCTTTGCTCGAATACATCGACAACATGAAACTAAGCATGATGACCGCCATCACGGCCCCCATCAACAGCGCCATATAGGTCCGCGTTTCACTGAAGAAGACATGTTCGAACGCGTAGGTGTTGAGGTACATCAGGCCAAACATCACGATGGTGGAGGTCGCGATCATTGCGGCGAAACGCCAATAGGACATGGGTGTCTCCTTTATCAACTCTATGCGCGAAGCGGTTTGGCTCCGTGGCAATCAAGGGCCGGGGAGGCTATGATCGCCAGAGCCAATGGGGGCTTTTGGAACGCGCCGGCAGAATGCGAGTGAGGCGGCCCCAGATACCCCCATGTGGAATGTGAACCGGCGACGGTCGTCTTAGTTCCGATGGGTGGAGGCATCAGACGTGGAAGCAGAACAAGGCAGCGATCCTCGAGCGGCTGGCGCGGCTGGAAGGGCAATTGCGCGGCGTCACGCGGATGGTCGACGAGGGGCGCTATTGCGTCGACGTACTGGTGCAAACCGCCGCCGTCCGCTCGGCCCTGCGCGCCGTGGAGCGCTTGGTGATCGAAGATCACGCCAACCACTGTATGGAAGAGGCGATCCTCTCCGGCGACCGTGAGGAGCAGCGGCAGAAGTTCCGTGAGTTGGTTGCGTCGCTGGAGAAGGCGCGGGATTGAAGGGGCAGCGGTTTAGGGCTTTGCAGGCGGCGACATCAACGGAATTTTCAACTTGCCTTTGCGCTCCGGGCCAAGGTCCGCGACGGTCAAGTGGTGTTGTGGCTGAAATCCATCTGGGATCACCCCCTCAGCTTTTAGCGTTGTTTGGCGTTTGCAGGAAGGGGCCACGGCGATTGAAACCGCGGTCCTCTGGCGCCGAAAGACGACGATGTGCTGCCCGTGAAATTCGGAACGGATGGCAGGCTGTGCGTTCAGCCCCCTGAATTACAACGCAAAATGCCGACCCTTTGGGATCGGCATTCCGCAAACTCATTTTTCGACAGTTTATAAAACCGAGCGCTTCCGAAACGGCCAGGCGCGATCTGCCACCGACCTATACCTAAAGCACTGATTTAGTTGATGTCGGAAATCGTTGGCGCCAGCTGGCCTGCCACCACGGCGGGTCATTTTTTGCCACTAAAACTTTCCGCATCTACAACCGCCTTGCTCAGCGCTGAAGCCATAGGTGATTAGCGATGCCATCAGTTAATTATCATGGTCGTCGGGCGCGACGAAGACCGACGCTTCCGGCCCTATGCCGTCATTCGTCCGACAGGCCGCGTTGCGACGCAGCCTCGCCAAACCGGACATCGGTGGCATTTGGCAGAAAGATCGGGCACCTAAAGGTCAGCTCCCCGCCCAGAGCGGTCATTGCCCTTTTTCAGTAGGCCCATGATAAAGTAGCATAGTCTTTTGGCCCGCACGGGGAGTTCCGGAATGAAATTTAGTCTGTCGTTGGCTCTGATCCTGGCCGCAGGGCCTTCTCTTGCTCAAACCGTTCCGGGGCTGGCCCATCTCCGGGACACATCCGAAAACGGGCTCCCTCTGTCCGTGTCGATCTGGTATCCGTCTGAGGAAAAATCATCAGGCACTGTCGGCGGAAATCCTGTTTTCGAAGGGGTTGCAGCAGCGCCAAATGCGGAGTTCACGCAAAGCTCGCTTCCGCTGGTCATCCTATCACATGGCGGCCTGCGGTCCGCGACCGACTCGGGTGCTTGGCTCAGTTCCTCCATTGCACGGGCAGGCTTTGTTGTGGCCGAAGTCAATGCGCAGCGCCCGGACAACGCCGAAGCTGCTGTGAACGAAATCTGGCAAAGACCACAGAATATCAGCCGCGCGATTGACTTGGTGCTGGCCGATTCAACCTGGGGGCCGCGAATTGATGAAACCACGGTGTCAGTCGCAGGATTTGCACTTGGCGCGACCGCTGCCCTGTCCGTCGGCGGAGCGGAGCTGGATGTCACCGGCTACCTTCACTCTTGCGCGCCGGAAAGAGAGCAGCCCGGACCGGATTGCGGGTGGTTTGCTGCCCAAGGTGTCGACATGTCGGCCACCAATCCGGACGGCCTTGCCGGGATGGCGCGGGACCCCCGTGTGACTTCGGTCATAGCGATAAACCCGGAATACTCGGAAGACTTGGGCTCAACGCCGGCGGATGTTCGGGCGCTATCGATTTCCCTTGGCGAGCTCGCGCGCACATTGGCTGATGGTCAGCCGGCTCCGTCCCTTGTCATGCCCCAAGCGTCGGCATTCGATGGCTTCGCCGCTTGCACGGTCGCCGGACCGAAGATCCTGATGGAGGAAGAAGGTGATGCATCGATCTGTGGTGGTTCTTTGGACGCACGCCGGGCGATCCACAAGGATGTTTCTGACGCAATCATATCGTTCCTGAATGGAGGCCCCGTATAAGCTGAGGCTGACCGTCAAACCGGCCGTTGACCGTATGACCAAGCGCGGCGTTGCGGCGTTCTCCGAAGCGGACATTGGCATTGAAGCGCAGCATTTTGACGGAGCTGATGACTGCAATGCGGACTTACCGGCGAGAGCTGAGCCTGTTAACCAAAAGGAAACTGAAGCTCGCTGGAACTGAGCATACGAGATGGAAAACCTTAGTTTCCCCTTATTATTCTAGCCGAGACAAAACCAATCAACCCAAACAATCCGAAGGTGAACAGCATCCGAACCCATTGAAAGGTTTCCGGCACTCTAGGCGATATCGAGCTCGATACGACAACAACCAGTGCCCCGGACAATATGAAAAAAGCAATGGCAGAAAGATATTTTAGCAAATCGAGCCTCCAACTTATCGGCCTTGACTGCCACCCTTTCTTAACTTGATTGAACAAACGTTCACTAAAATGCTGAGGTAGAGCCGGTTCCCAGCGATGTCATAAAGCCGCATTTCACTTAATTTTAGAAGTTTATCGTAAAATCGTTAAACGTAAAAGCGGTTTTCGATCCGATGAACTAGCGATCCACAGTTTCAGCAGTGAGAGTTTAACACTATTGATAGTAGCGTAGAATCTATCTCGGCGGCTTTCATTTTGCGGAGGCAAGCTATGCGAATTTTTTCGCCCTTCGCTGCGTGGTGCAGCAAGGTCCGCTGAGAGGGACGAAGCTGCCATTGATTTGTTAGGCGCGCGCGTGCTTTGAGGACATGCACCTTTCCTGGAGCTACCATGACTTTCTCTGCGTCCGAACGGAACAACGCTGTCCCGAAACGCCTACCTGTGCCCGTCACTGTCTGGATGCTGGGTTTCGTGAGCCTGCTGATGGACGTCTCCTCGGAGATGATCAATGCGCTGCTCCCGCTCTATCTTGCCGGTGGTCTGGGCGCGTCGGCTCTGGCGATCGGCTTCATAGAGGGCTTGTCTGTGGCGGTCGCCACACTGTCCAAGTTCCTCTCCGGCGTGCTGGCCGATGTCAGCAGACGTGCGAAGCCGTTGGCGGTTCTGGGCTATGGACTGGAGCGCTGTCCCGCCTGATCTTTCCCTGGGCGATGAGCCTGGACCAGATCGTTCTGGCGAAGGCCATGGATCGGGTCGGCAAGGGCATTCGGGGCACGCCGCGCGACGCATTAGTTGCCGCCGCCAGCCCGCCGGAGATCCGCGGCGCGAGCTTCGGGTTGCGGAAGTCGCTCGATGCCCTCGGCGGCTTCCTGGGGTCGCTCGTCGCGGTCGCGGGCATGATCGCATTCGCAGGCGACATTCAGTCAGTTTTCTGGATTGCCGTTCTCCCCGCGGCGCTCTGCATGATTGTGCTGGTCTTCCTTGTGAAGGAGCCAGCACAAACCCATCCAATGAAGCGCGGTGACTTCCGGATTGCCGATGCCTCCGGCTCAATCGTGCAGTCTGGGGTGCAATCGGACTGGCCTCTGTGATCATGCTGGCGCGGTTCAGCGAGGCTTTCGTGCTGCTGAAGGCCCTCGAGGCCGGTTTCTTGCCGGCCTGGGTTCCACTGTCCCTCGTTGTCATGCATGCGGCCTACAGCCTGACGGCATTTCCAGTCGGCAGGCTCTCGGACAGGCTGGGGACTTCGGGTCTGCTGATCTGGAGCCTTGGATTCCTGGTCGCGGCGCATCTGACGCTTGCTCTTGCCATGACCCCCTGGGTCTATGTTCTCGGCACCGTCTTCTGGGGTCTGCACATGGGGTTCTCGCAAGGATTGCTGGGCGCCATAATCGCTGCCGCGACGCCGGACCAACTGAAGGGCAGCGCATTTGGAACGTTCAATCTTGTGACCGGCCTGGTCGTGCTTCTGGGGAATACGCTTGCCGGGTGGCTCTGGCACAGCACGGGATCGGCAACACCATTTCTTGTCGGGGCGGGCATTTCAGCTGTCGCGATGATATTTATCGCTATGCGAAAACCGCGGCGTACCCGGCTCTGACCCGTTGGTATGGGTCCGCTTCGGGCTCGAAGCTGCCTTGCGGCAATGCGACATTATCCCCAAATCAGCCAGTAATGCCCCGCCAGCCCCATACGTGCTGCAAAAATACCTATCGCCTTACCCTTAACCCTCAAGAATTCTGCTGGTGACTAAATAGACACGCCAATTCATCCAGCCGAGTTCTGCACCATTGTTGCAACCTGTCAGCATTACAGCGGTTGCAACGCTTCGATCTTTTGAAGCGCGGTAAAACCCTCAAACTGGGGTGGACCTTCAAACAGCTTGGGCCCCTGCCCGGCGCGGGCGTGCGCGTTCCGGAATTGCGCGCTGGTGGTCCATGCCCGAAAATGCTCCAAACCTTCCCACATGGTATGTGAGGCGTATAGAATAGAGTCGTCAACCTCAGGTCCCTTTAGCATGTGGAACGACAGGAAACCGTCTATTTCTTGCAGATTGCTCTCACGGGAAAGCCAAAGGTCCTCGAATTCGGCGGCATTCTTCAAAAGCACAGTGAAACGGTTCATAGCTAAATACAAATGGGACTCCTTATTCAGTTCTAAGTGACTGACAGGGATCGTCGCGATCTACGGTCGGAACGATACGGATCTCGTCGAAAGGAACGTCGGTATCACCCTCAACGAAACCGATAGCATGGGTCGTGACCCCGGGCGCGGCTCGCGCGATCATTGCAGGAACGCCCCAATCGATACGAGCGTGGCCGTTGCCTGCGATCACGGCAACGGGAGGGCCGTAGGTTTCGAGCGCGGAAAGCGCCGCGCGCGCGAAAGCCGCATCGCGAAAGCGCTGCGCTGTGACCATACCCTCCATCATCTCGAACGGCATGGCCTCGCAATGCGCTTCAAACTGCAGCTTCATGCGGTGCTTCTTTTCCGGCTCAGGCAACGCCTCGTGCAGACCATATCGGGTCGCCTCTGGGCCGAAATGCGCCTCTGCGCCGTTGGTATAAACCGCGCGCAACGTCGCGCGGGGCACTGCGGCACCGATGATACGCGCCTTGCCGAGCGCCTCGAAAATCGGCGCATAGATTGGAAAGTCGCGCCAGCCACTTTCCTCCCAGGCACTGGAAATCTGGCTGCGGTCAGCGTCAGCGCGGGCGGCCTGGGCTTCGGTCAACATCTCGAAGACCACGGCGCTCGGTCGCAAGTCTCTGAGTGCCTCAGCCTGCCCTAAATGAGCCTGCGCATTGTCGTGAACCTCCCCCAATATCACGATATCGGGCGTGGCACGGGACATGCTTGGCAAAACGAGAGCAAAAAGCAGAACGACTAGTCGCATAAGGGGGCCTTTCAAGCCGATGCCGCGTGGGGCAAAATATAGGGTAAGCCGGTTGCCGGTGGGGTGGAGACTCTCAGGCTGCACCCGTAGGCGGCTGACAGGGTCTGATCCGTGAGAACCGCGCCCGGTGCGCCGCAGGCGAGGCGAGAACCGTTCGACAGCATCACCACCTGATCGGCAAAAAGCGCAGTGAGGTTCAGATCGTGCATGACAGCGATCACGCCGCCCCCGGCGCGTGCGAAATCTTGGGCAATTTCCATCACCTGCAATTGATGCGCGATGTCGAGGCTCGACACCGGCTCATCCAGCAGGAGCCAACGTGGCTGCCCTTCGGCAACGGGTAGCCAAACCTGCGCAAGAACCCGCGCCAGCATGACCCGCTGCGCTTCACCGCCAGACAGTTCATGAAAACTGCGGTCTGCGTAATGCGACAGACCCACGCGCGCCAAGGCACGCATCGGAACGTCATCGCGCGCGCCTGCGATCCCCGATTGCAGCCCCAGCCGAACGACTTCGAGCACGGTGAAGGTAAAGGCCAACGTTGAGGCTTGTGGTAGGACAGCGCGTTGCGCGGCCAGTTCCCATGGTTTCAGCGTGGCAATATCGCGTCCGTTCAGGCGCACGTTGCCCGAATAGGGCAGTGTGGACGTGATCGCGCCTAGCAGGGTGGACTTGCCCGAACCGTTTGGGCCCACGATCGCGGTGATCTCTCCGGGCTGTGCGTCGAGACTTACACCTCGCAGGGCAATCCGCGAACCGTAGGAGACCTCTATGTTTTCGGCAATCAGGCTCATTGCGTTACCAACCCCCGTCGCTTCAGCAGTATCCACAGAAAAGCAGGCGCCCCCAGCACCGCGGTCACGATGCCAATAGGCAATTCGGCTGGCGCGATAACCACCCGGGCGATGACATCGGCACAGATGAGCAGGATTGCCCCCAAGAGCGCCGCGTTGACCAGCAAGGTTCGGTGATCGGGCCCCGAGGCCAGACGCAGCAGATGCGGCACCACAATGCCGATAAAGCCAATCCCCCCTGAGACAGCCACCGCCGCGCCGGTGGCACCAGCGACGGCCAGAATTGCGATTGATTTCAACCGCTGCACATCAATGCCGATGTGGGCCGCCGTTGCCTCTCCTAATGCCAAGCCGTTGAGACCCCGCCCCAACGTCAGCGCCGCACCGAGTGACAGCAAGATGAGTGGCCCAGCAGGGAGCACCTTGGCCCAGCTGGCCCCGGCAAGCGAGCCCAATCCCCAGAAGGACAGGTCGCGCAATTGCTGGTCATCTGCCATGTAGACAAGAATACCCGACAATGCACCGGCCAGCGCGCCAAGGGCGATGCCTGCCAAGAGCATGGTCGCCACCGAAGTTTGACCATGCTGCGTTGCCACCCGGTACAGCAGCAGCGTTGAGCCCCAACCGCCCAGAAAGGCGGCGAAAGGCACAAGCTGGTTGCCGGTCTGGTCAATGACCCAGCCCGGCAGCAACGCGCCAAGAACGATCGCAAGGATCGCGCCCAGCCCGGCGCCGGCGCCTACGCCGACGATCCCCGGATCGGCCAGCGGATTGCGGAACAGCCCCTGCATCGCCGCTCCCGAGACTGCCAACGCAGCCCCGACCATAAGCCCCATCGCCAAGCGCGGAAGGCGGATGTCGAACAGAACCACCGCCTCCAACTGCGAGAGCCCCTCGTTACGGACGAGATGGCCCAGCACGGCCGTAAGGCTGACGTCGGTTGGCCCCACCTGAAGACTTAGAACGCTAACCAACGCGAGAGCCAGCACGAGCGCGAGTTGCAGTTTGCGGGCGCGGTGCAGCCGGTCTGCCGGAACAGTAAAGGTTTCCGATGTCGATACCACGGCTTCAGTTCCCGCCGCCGTACAGCGCTGCGTTCAAGCTGTTGACAGCCTCGGCTGTACGCGGACCGAACCCCAGCATAAGCAAGCCGTTCATCCGCACGACCGACCGGCTTTGTGCCGCCGGGGTTATCCGGATTGCGGGCATGTTGAACAACTCATCATCTGCCACGCCATGGTCGCCGCCGCCGTCCATCATCAGAATTACATCGGGCGCAGCCTGTCCCACCGCCTCGTCGGAAACCTGTTTGTAGCCCTCGAAATCACCTATCGCGTTCACCCCACCAGCCATCCGGATGAGTGCATCGGCGGCCGTGCCGGTGCCAGAAGCGTTGATCCGGCCCCCCTGCGTCGACAGTACGAAAAGGACGCGCTTCTTTTCGCCCTCCGGGCGCGCGGCATCGGCCATCGCGGTTGATAGCGCGGCGCTGACCTCGGCCGAAAGTCTGGCCGCCTTGTCCGGCACATCAAGCGCTGCGCCGATCACCTCGATTTTTTGCAGAATCCCATCGGGGCTCAGCGCATCTGGCACCTCGACGAAGGCGACATCGGCGGCGCGGATCACGTCAAGCGCCTCGGGCGGGCCAGCGCCCTCTTCCGATAGGATCAGCGCCGGATCGACCGAGAGGACGCCTTCGGGCGACAACGCGCGCATGTAGCCTACGTCCGGCAATTGGGCAACTGCGGGCGGATAGGTAGAGGTCGTGTCGCGTGCCTTCAACCGGTGCTGCTCTCCGAGTGCAACGACGATCTCAGTCACTGAGCCACCGATCGACAGCACGTCGGCATCGACGTTTCCTGAAGCCGCATTTTGCTCTGCGCTGGCGGAAAGCGCAAAGGCAGCGGCACCGATGGCAACCAACCCGCCTGCCCCCTTGAATATACGACGGATCATGCGGGCACCTCCGCGCAGGACGGCAAACCGGAAACGATGTTAGCCCAAACAGGGCGCGAGTCGCGTCCCTCCTTGCCGACCCCGAAGACCTGAAAGATGATCCCGCCCTCGGCGTCGAAAGCCTCGACCGAAATCGCAGCCCCGCGCCGCGTCGGCTTTTCGACGGCCCAGACCTCGGCGACCTTGTCGAGCCTGAGGTGCAGGTTGAAACCCGGGTCCATCACGTTCTGCCAAGGCCCCATGGGGCGCAATTCGTGAATCGGCCCTGTGTGAATCTGGATGCAGCCGCGGTTGCCGACAAAGATCATTACCTCGATACCCGCCTCGCGCACGGCCCTCAACATCGTGTCAGCGGCCTTCGGGTCCAAGCGACGCACCCAAGGCGCACCGGCGATCCGATAGGCGCCAAGCCGGTTCATTTTGAGCTTCGAACACAGGGTCAGAAACTGGTGGGTATCCGTCAGCTTGGCCCATTCCGCGCAGAGAACGTCACGCTTGTCGGGCCGTGATTTCGGCCCCTCCACGGGTGCGCGGGGCAGCAAATGCTGACGGGCCGATTGATCCTCCAAGGCCAGTTCGGCGACCAGTTCGGCCCAGGCACAGTGCCGCGAGCCCGGACGCAGATGGATCTTGTGAACCGCGTCGCCCGCTGCGTCAAAGATTTGGAAGGACCGGCGCGGCCCCTCGTCGGTCTCGATCTCGACGGCGAAGGCATGACACCAATGAGAGGGGAAGATGCGCAGATCAATATTTTCGGTCAGCGTCATCGCGGCATGAGCACCGGGGTGATAGTCGCCGTACTCCCCGATCTTTTCGTGGACGCAGGCCGCCACCCGGGTCAATGCCATAACCTCACCTAGTTTTTCCGCGGCGGGAATTAGGCGATCGGGATGTGCCGCAATGCGCGTAGCGCCCTGCCCCGCGGCGGCGGCCACGAGGCGCGCTTCTGGAATTCCCAGAGCCTCTGCCGCGTCGCGGGCGCGCAGCTTTGGGTTGTCAGACTGGAAACGTCGAATCCTGGCCGGACTAATCGCGTCTTGATGGGTCATTAGTATCCTCGGATGCTCTCAAGTGATGGGTTGGCTGCGTCCGGAAGGATACGGTGCGTAGCAAGATCATTAATCTTGACTAATTTAGTCGGTTAATATTAATTGAGCAAGGCGCCGCGATACATCGCGGCAAAAATTCCCCAACATACGCCCCGCCAGCCTTTGCCAGCCGTGGTCTGACACCGTTAAAGGATGGCACAAATGCCAAGAACACTTCTGCGCGGAACAACTGCGCTTGTCTGCTTATCTCTTGCCGCTCCATTGGCAGCGCAAGACTCCGATCCCGGCTTCCTCGGCACGCTGGTTTTAACGCCGGGTAAGCGGGACCTCACTTTTGGAACCGCCTTGTCACGTACGGTAGTGGGGGAAGAGGAGATCAAAGACCGGCAAGCCAGTACGGTGGCCCAACTCATCGATTCAGTACCGAGCGTCACGCTCGTTAACGGTACGACGCCACAAGGGTCGGGGATCAACATTCGCGGTTTCGGCGCAAATACGACCTACGGAACCGATCAGAAGATTGCCGTGCAGATTGACGGCGCCTCGGTCGGTTCGGAAGAGCTCTACCGGATTGGCACACAATTGTTCACCGACCCCTTTCTCTATCGCGAGGTCGAGGTTCTGCGCGGCACGATCGGCAGTTTCGCCTACGGGTCTGGTATCATTGGCGGGGTCGTGAAGCTGGAAACCAAGGACGCCAGCGATTTTCTGGGCGGCATGCCCGGCTTCGGCGGCTCCCAAACTTTCGAGTTCGGGACCAACGGGGACAGCTGGGTCACCTCCACAAACCTCGCATGGATGCCTGCTGAAGGGGCAGAATTTCTGCTTAACTACTCTCTGCGCGATCAAAATGATCTGACCGCCGGTGACGGGAGTACCATTGGCAATAGCGCATTCCGCACCCCCTCCTATCTGGCCAAGGGTAAGTTCACATTCGGCGAGAATGACGATCAATCGGTCACTTTCAGCCATTCCAGCACTGTCGCAGATGACAAAGATGTACCCTATGATCAGTTCGACACGACTGGCGGCATGTTCGGCAACGTAGACCGGCTGACAGAGACCGAGCAGACAGTAATCGAATACCGCTTTGACCCGGCGTCCGACCTGATTGATCTGCGCGCCAACCTGTCCCATGCGGACCAGAAGATCGAATATGACTACATTCCCGGCTCATCACCGCTTGAAGGAACGCCAAGCTTTCCCTTCCTTGTAGGAACCGTGAACGCCGATCAGCGCTATGAAACGACCAAGCTAACCGTGACAAACCGAGCCCTGTTCAATACCGGGTCGGTGTCGCACGACATGCTTGCCGGGGTCGAAGCACAAAGGCGCGTTCGGGCGGATAACAGTGGCGCCGGCGCCCCCGGTGGAACCAATGATCGGGTCGCGCTTTTTGTCGTGGATGAAATGACCATGGGCCAATTTACCGTCACTCCGGCGCTGCGTTACGAGCATTCGAAAATCGACAGTGCGGTCAATCTATCACCTGCGCCCAACAGCTATGACAAAGCCGCCGTAATGGGGGGCTTGGCGTTGGCATATGACTTTGCCAACGGCCTGTCGGTCTTCGGCAGCGCGGCCTATACCGAAGGCCTGCCGATCATTGACGATCTTGGCACCAGCGCAACGGCACAGCGTCGCATCGGCATGTCCGAGAAGTCGCATACCGTCGAGCTGGGCGCAGAATTTACTGGCAATGGCATCTTTGACGGAGGCGACAGCTTTACTATTCGAGGCAACTTTTACCATACGGAACTGTCGGACATCACCAGCTATACTGTGGCCGGTTCGACCTCAACTGACCTAGATCACGTCAAATCGCGCGGCTTCGAGGTGGAAGCCTCCTATGGTATGAATAACGGGTTCTATCTGGATTTTGCGGGTCATCTGGGAGAGGGCACCGAATATAACCCGGATGGCACCTCGAACACATGGCGCAACTCACCGGCGAACCGGGCCCAATTGACCCTGGGCAAGAAATTGAACGACTTCGTCGATGTGAGTTGGGAAATTGTTCATAGCTCGGATCGACGCGACTCGACGGGCAGCAGCCTATCCGACAGCACGGTCCACAACCTGCGCGCCACATGGAAACCCCAAGCGCAGGGTTGGCTGGCTGGCACCGAAGCCCGGTTCGGAATAGAGAATGTTCTTGACGAAGACTACGTTGGGCATCTGTCGTCGCCCAGCCGGAAGGCGCCGGGTCGCACGTTCAAAGTGTCGCTTTCAAAAACTTTTTAAATGATCAGGTTCACTGTCGCCGACGGCGGCAGTGGACCCCAAAAAGAACCGTGCAGATTGTAAAACGACGGGTCATTCAGTTTCCGACAGACCACGGGTTGTGTCAGTACTTTCTGTGCAACTTAGACAAGTCAATTGCGCCCACGGACTTCGTCCACGCGATGCTGGCGCTTCTATCGCAACGTTCGCACTTATCGGTTTCGACCGTTGCTCAAGGGATCGCCTTTGCGAACGCAAGGTCGGAATATGGTCAGTATGCCCTTGGGACCGCCGTTTTTGTCAATGAACCGGTTGATTTCGGGTTAATGTAGCTGGGCTTTAAGCACGTCCGCTAGACAGTGTTCATTTATGACGGCCACAAGATTGCTCCCGGCAGCAAGAAGCGCGGTCGGATCATTGCCTTCACACAAAAGCATGGCGCTCAGATGGGCCTTCGCACCGGCATTTTTGCGCAAATGACATAGCATATCCATCATATATTTTTCTTCGCTGGTCATGAAAGCACTGCAGTTCACACAACGTGGATCTGTATAGTTAAAGGTATGCGGCCTGGCGGTGCGCATCTCGTTAGGGGGGTAATCCCCCCCGATGTTAAGGGGATGCGGAAGTAGAATTTTCTCGGCAGGATGAACGAGGAGATTCCGATGAAGA
>NZ_JBIFFY010000019.1:0-2059 GCF_043558125.1 Sulfitobacter sp. 1A12056
TCAGGTCTTCGATGAGTGTTAGCTTAAATCACGGGCCGCACCAGACACGGCCGGTGTTTGATGCAACCTGCGCTATATTAGACGATCTGGCTTAGTTCTGGCCTGTGATGAAAATGGTCCCGGTGGCGGACTTTCCATCCACTGTGGCAGTCATATTTGTCAGAGGTGTGGTATTGCATTGTCAGGGGTTCCATCCAGAGGGGCTCTGTTGATGGCTTGGATGCCCCCTCCCGACGGCATCGCAATGTGCCACTATGATGAGTGTTGAAGCCATCACAGAAGGAAGGAGCATCCATGTCCGAAGTTACTATTATCGGTGTCGATCTGGCAAAGCGCGTTTTCCAGCTGCACGGTTCACACCAAGACGGTTCGATCGCGTTTCGTAAGAAGCTTTCACGAGGTCAGTTTCTCGCGTTTTTGGCGCAGCAGCCTAAATGCCTGATCGCCATGGAGGCTTGTGCAACGGCGCATGGCTGGGGTCGGGAATTTGAGAAGTTGGGCCACGACGTGCGCCTAATCCCGCCAATCTATGTGAAGCCGTTCGTCAAACGTCAAAAGAACGATGTGGCCGATGCAGAGGCCATCGTAGAGGCTGCATTGCGTCCAACCATGCGCTTTGTCTCAGTGAAGACGGAAGATCAGCAGGCCCGCGCCATGCTGTTTCGCACGCGGCAGATGTTCGTTGGCCAGCGCACCCAGATGATCAATGCTTTACGTGGCCATCTCGCAGAACACGGCCTAGTCGCGGCCCGAGGGCCCGCCCATCTCAAGACGCTCGCGAACGCAATCGCAGATACTGACACGACTCTGCTGACCGAAGTGCGGGAACTTGCTCGGATGTATCTGGAGCAAATCGAGGGGTTGAATGCACGTGTTGCAGAGCTCGACGCAAAGATGCGATGTGCCGCTAAGAAAGCGGACTCGGTCCGCCGCGCACAGACCATGCCGGGCGTAGGCCCTGTCACGGCTCTTGCGATCGAGACGTTTGCACCTGACCTGGCCACCTTCAAACGCGGTCGCGATTTTGCCGCGTGGCTTGGGCTCGTGCCTTAGAGCCCGATTTAGAACTATTTGAGTGAGTTCAGTGGTTTGTGATTCTGTTCGGTTGTGAAGCTGAATGGAGATCACAATGGCTTGGACTGAACTCACCCGCCGTCAACATGACCGAAAAGGCGATAAATACGCAAGCGATATGAGGGACGCGGAATGGGCGTTGATAGCGCCTTCGATGTCGCCGCCGAAGACAACTGGTCGGCCCCGTACGACATGTTTGCGCGACGTGGTCGACGCACTCCTCTACATTGCAACGACCGGATGCCAATGGCGTATGTTGCCCAACGACTTCCCGCCGGTTTCAACGGTTCGGGGCTATTTCTACGCGTGGCGCGATGACGGCTTGCTTGATGAGATAAACCAGAAGCTGGTCGAAGCTGCGCGACTGGCCGAGAACCGCAAAGCTCAGCCAACGGCAGGGGTCATAGATAGCCAGAGCGTAAAAACCACTGAAAGCGGTGGTATTAGGGGCTATGATGCGGGCAAACGGATCAAGGGCCGCAAGCGCCACATCGTAACCGACACGGTTGGATTGCTGATAGGCTTGGTGGTCCACAGCGCCGGAATTCAGGATCGGGATGGCGCACCCGATGTGCTGAAAGCGGTCGCCTCGCGCTATCCATCATTGCGACATGTATTTGCGGATGGCGGGTATGCAGGGCCCAAACTGCGGGACGCGCTAAAGGCCCTCGGCCGATGGACCGTCCAGATCGTCAAACGCTCTGACACCGCGGAGGGCTTTGAAGTGCTGCCGCGACGGTGGGTCGTCGAGCGCACCTTCGCCTGGCTGAACCGATGTCGCCGCCTATCGAAAGATTGGGAAAAATCCATCGCAAGCGCAGAGGCTTGGATCCTCATCGCACACATCAGACGCGTCACACGGCATCTCGCAAGGGATTGAGAAGGTGCAGTTAGTTTTGAAACAGACTCTTAGGCATAGGTGTAGAACTGGTCGTAGACATAGAACCCCGGCATTTGCGTGAATGCCGCAAACCTAACCCGGAAT
>NZ_JBIFFY010000006.1:0-217809 GCF_043558125.1 Sulfitobacter sp. 1A12056
TGGCGCGGTTGACGGGGCTCGAACCCGCGACCCCCGGCGTGACAGGCCGGTACTCTAACCAACTGAGCTACAACCGCCCGCTGCACTCTCCAGGTCGCCCCGGAGCGTTTGGGTGTTCTATGGTGAGGGCGCTCCGCCGTCAAGCGCGGTTTGCGCGAAAATGTGAAATTTTCGTAAGTTGTTTTTGGGGCGTTTGATGGGCTGGGTTTGAGGCCGAAAATCGGGTGATTTTCGCGGAGGGATCGGGCCGCTTTTGCTTGGCCGCCCCGATGGTCGGGGCTGACGAAGGCTATGGCTTGGAATACTGCTATGCCGCGGAGGCATTGAGCTGATGGCCCAACATCAATCGCTGAACGAGAGGGAAATGCTGCGTCGTGAGAGGCTCGAACTCCCGACCCAGACTGACCGCGCAGCGGGCGGGCGTCGGTCGGGCTCACCACTGGGGCAGCCGGTTGATCCAAATAAATAGGTTGGAGGGATGGTGGGTCGTGAGAGGCTCGAACTCCCGACATCTTCGGTGTAAACGAAGCGCTCTACCAACTGAGCTAACGACCCGACTTGGACCTGATAGCCCAAGGTGGGGGCGGGCTTCAAGCCTATAATGTCAGCCTTTCTTGCTGACCGTTCTCAAGACGGAAAACCACCCCCTGCCCGCCTTGCATCTCCCGCAGCGCGGCAGGCGTGCGGCCCAGTAAAATAAGACGCAACATGCGCGATGTGATGCCGTGGGTGATCAGCACATGGGGGCCGGTCAGGCTGTCCAGAAAGCGCTGGCAGCGCTTATGCAGCGCCGCGAATCCCTCCCCCTCGGGGGCGTGTTCATAAAGATCGTAGGAATCACGCGCGGCGGGGGTTTGGCGCAGCAACGTCTCGCGCGGCATTCCGGCCCAAGCGCCGATGCCGATCTCCCCCAAACGAGGATCAGGCGCAGCCTTTAGCCCCGTCCCTGCCAGCGCGATTTCGGCTGTGACCACCGCCCGCCCCTGCGGGCTGCTGAGCGCCGAGAACCCCGCTAGATTGCAGCGTTTCAGAATAGCATTCTGCGCCGCGGCCTGTTCGCGCCCCCGCTCGGTCAGCGGGGAATCGAAATGCCCTTGGAGCCGATTGGCGAGGTTCCACTCCGTCTCCCCATGGCGCAGGATATAGAGCGTCGTGTAACGGCTCATGCGGGAGCTTCCAAGATGCGCTCGGTCCTGTTCTCCAACAGATAGACGCAGCCCTGCCGGTTGCTGAGCCGACCGGCCTCTGCCGCATCGACGCCGCATACCTCTGCGCGAAGCACCTGCCCCCAGAGCCCGTGGGCGACCAGCACCGTCGGCGCGGTCAAACTGTCGAGCACCGCCCGTATCCGCCCACGAAAGGCCGCCAGCCCCTCCCCGCCCGGCGCGGCGGCGTAGATCTCCAACGGGGCCGGGGCGCGGGCAGCGAGGTTGGGGTGCGCGGCGAATATCCCATCCCGGGTTGCCCCCTGCCAATCGCCTGCATGGATTTCTTTCAGCCGGGCATCCGTTTGGAAAGCGGCCCCATTCAACGCAATCCGCGCCGTCTGCTGCGCGCGGCCAAGCGGAGAGACGAGGATATCCGGCTTTTGCGCAAGGATCGCTGGCATGATCTGCGCTTGTCGCTCGGCTTCAGCGATGCCCTGATCGGTCAGCGGTGAATCGAGATGTCCTTGCAGACGAAACGCGCGATTCCACTCGGTCTGCCCGTGGCGCAGGAACCAGATTTTAGGATGTGCCGACATGCTCTCTCCGCCCGTGGTGCCCGTGGTATGGGCCGATGGGGATAAGGATCACTCCGACGCAGAGAAGGCAAGCCATGGGACATGGGCGCAGGCTCGAGGCAGCCAACTCATTTAACGCGAACTAGGGGGAAAATGGTGGGTGATAAGAGATTTGAACTCCTGACATCTTCGATGTGAACGAAGCGCTCTACCACTGAGCTAATCACCCTTGCGGGGCGAAGTAGCCAATTGCGGCGCGTCTTGCAAGAGGGTTTGGCGCAAAAACTGTCGCGAGATGCGGCGGGCCCTGCCCCACGGTGGATACGAAAAACGCGCGCCCCGAAAGGCGCGCGTTGATGACATTCTGACAGGCCGTTCGCCTTAATGCGTGGTCGTGGCGTCCACGCCTGCGGCACGGGCCTTCATCGCGGCGGCCTCGGCTGCCTCTTGGGCGGCTTCGTCCCAATCGATCGCTTTTGGCTTGCTCACCAGCGCATGCTCCAGAACTTCCGAAACATGGCCCACCGGGATGATGGTCAGCCCCTCTTTGACGTTGTCGGGGATGTCCGGCAGGTCTTTCTCGTTCTCCTTGGGGATCAGCACCGTGGTGATGCCGCCGCGCAGGGCCGCGAGAAGTTTCTCCTTCAATCCGCCGATCGGCATCGCGTTGCCGCGCAAGCTGACCTCGCCGGTCATGGCGATGTCGCGCCGCACCGGGATCTGCGTTAGCACCGAGACGATCGAGGTGACCATCGCCAGACCGGCCGAGGGACCATCCTTGGGCGTGGCGCCATCGGGCACGTGGACGTGGATGTCCAGCGTGTCGAACTTCGGCGGTTTGACCCCGATCTGCGGCGAGATCGACCGGACGTAAGAGCTTGCCGCGTCGATGCTTTCCTTCATCACGTCGCCCAGCTTACCGGTGGTCTTCATCCGACCCTTACCCGGCAGGCGCAGCGCTTCGATCGACAGAAGCTCGCCCCCAACGGAGGTATAGGCCAGCCCGGTCACAACACCGATCTGGTCCTTCTCCTCGGCCAGACCAAAGCGGTGCTTGCGCACGCCAAGGAAGTCTTCCAGGTTGTCGCCGGTGACGGTGACGCTCTCGGCCTCTTTCTTGACGATCTTGGTCAGCGACTTGCGCGCCACCTTGGCAATCTCGCGCTCAAGGTTCCGCACGCCGGCCTCACGGGTGTAGTAGCGGATCATGCCGGTCAGAGCAGAATCCTCGATTTTGAATTCCTTCTCCTTCAGGCCGTGGTTCTTGATCTGCTTGGCCACCAGATGCTGCTTGGCGATCTCGCGCTTCTCGTCCTCGGTGTAGCCCGAGAGCGGAATGATCTCCATCCGGTCGAGCAGCGGGCCGGGCATGTTGTAGCTGTTCGAGGTGGTCAGGAACATCACGTTCGACAGGTCGTATTCCACTTCGAGATAGTGGTCCACGAAGGTGCCGTTCTGCTCCGGGTCGAGCACTTCGAGCATGGCCGAGGCCGGATCGCCACGGAAGTCCTGACCCATCTTGTCGATTTCGTCGAGCAGGATGAGCGGGTTCGTGGTCTTGGCCTTCTTCAGCGCCTGAATGATCTTGCCGGGCATGGAGCCGATGTAGGTCCGGCGGTGGCCGCGGATCTCGGATTCGTCGCGCACGCCGCCGAGCGAGATGCGGATGAACTCGCGCCCCGTGGCCTTGGCGACCGATTTGCCAAGGGAGGTCTTGCCGACGCCCGGAGGGCCGACGAGGCACATGATCGGGCCTTTCATCTTGGTCGAGCGCTGCTGCACGGCCAGATACTCGACAATGCGCTCCTTGACCTTCTCAAGGCCATAGTGATCGTCATCCAGCACTTTTTGCGCGCGGCCCAAGTCTTTCTTCACGCGGGACTTCACGCCCCACGGGATCGACAGCATCCAGTCGAGGTAGTTACGCACCACGGTGGCTTCGGCCGACATTGGCGACATGTTCTTGAGCTTCTTCAGCTCGGCCTCGGCCTTTTCGCGGGCTTCCTTGCTCAGCTTGGTCTCGGCGATCTTGGCTTCAAGCTCGGCGACTTCGTTCTTGCCGTCCTCGCCGTCACCCAGCTCCTGCTGGATCGCCTTCATCTGTTCATTCAGATAGTACTCGCGCTGTGTCCGCTCCATCTGCGACTTCACGCGGGTCTTGATCTTCTTCTCGACCTGCAGCACCGACATTTCGCCCTGCATCAGGCCGTAAACCTTCTCAAGCCGCTCGGAGATGCTCAGCGTCTCCAGCAAGTCCTGCTTCTGCTCGACCTCGATGCCGAGGTGACCGGCCACGAGATCGGCCAGACGCGCAGGCTCGGCGCTTTCGCCAACGGCGGCAAGCGCTTCTTCGGGAACGTTCTTCTTGACCTTGGCGTAGCGCTCGAACTCATCAGCCACGGTGCGCAAGAGCGCCTCCGTGGTGGCCGCGTCACCCGGCATCTCGGTCAGATACTCGGCGCGGGCTTCGAAGAAATTGTCGTTCTCAAGGTATTCGGTGATGCGCACCCGCGCTTGGCCTTCGACCAGCACTTTCACGGTGCCATCGGGCAGTTTCAGCAGTTGCAGCACATTGGCCAGCACACCGGCCTTGTAGATGCCGGATGTGTCGGGATCATCCTCGGCTGGGTCGATCTGGCTCGACAGCAGGATTTGTTTATCGTCCGCCATCACCTCTTCAAGGGCACGGACGGATTTCTCGCGGCCAACGAAAAGCGGCACGATCATGTGGGGAAACACGACGATGTCGCGCAGCGGAAGCACCGGGTAGGATGCGTTCAGTGGCTCTAACATGCTCAATTCCTTATCTTAGCAAGACATCCGGGCCCCTGTCATAGGCGGCCTCTGACATCCCCTCTTCTGGACAGGACATGTGTGCATCCCATCCGCCTGTTTCAATCCCTTGCGGGCTATTCGGCCGCCATCATCGCGCTTCGGCGGGGTGGAGGCAAGCGCGCGATGGGGTGAATTCGCCCCAATTGCACGCGTCGTAAGAAAGGGGCGCCGCGCGGGCGCCCCTGTTCGGTCAGGCTTCGGCCTGTTCCAGCGTCGGATAATCGGTAAAGCCTTCACGCCCACCGCCGTAGTAGGTATCGGTATCGCCCTCGTTCAGCGGCCCGTTCATCTGCCAGCGGCGCGGCAGATCGGGGTTCGCGATGAAGGGGCGGCCCACGGCAATCAGATCGGCCTTATCCTCGGCCACGGCCTTGATCGCCATCTCGCGGTCATAGCCGTTGTTGGCCATGTAAGGCCCGTCAAAGAGCGCCCGCAGCGCGGCGATGCTTTCGCCTTCATCCAACTCGCGCGAACCGCCTGTCGCCCCTTCGACAAGGTGCAGATAGGACAGGTTGTACCGGTTCAGCCCCTTCACGACATACTCAAAGGTCTCTTGCGGATTGGCGTCTTCGATCCCGTTGGCGGGCGAAAAGGGCGAGAGGCGCAGCCCCACACGTTCGCCGCCCCAGACTTCCGTCACCGCATCCAGCACCTCGAACAGCAGCCGCGCGCGGTTTTCCACGCTGCCGCCATAGGCGTCCTCGCGTTTGTTGCTGCCGGTTTTGAGGAATTGGTCCAGCAGATAGCCATTGGCCCCGTGAACCTCGACCCCGTCGAAGCCTGCTTTCTTGGCCATCTCGGCGGCATGGGCATAGTCGGCGACCAGACGCGGCATCTCATCCAATTCAAGCGCGCGTGGCTCGGAGGTATCCTCGAACCCGTTGGCGGTGAAGGTTTTCACGCCAGCGCCGATAGCAGAAGGCGCGACAGGCTTGCCGCCGTTGGGTTGTAGGGAGGTGTGGCTGATCCGGCCCACATGCCAAAGCTGGATGACGATCCGCCCACCTTCGGCATGGACCGCGTCGGTCACCTTGCGCCACGCGGCGACCTGGCCCTCGCTATGAATGCCGGGGGTCTGGAAATAGCCCTTGCCCTCGGGGCTGATCTGGGTGGCTTCGGTGATGATGATGCCCGCACCGGCCCGCTGGCGATAATAATCGACATGCATGTCCGAGACTTCGCCGGTCTCATTATCCGCGCGGTTGCGCGTCAGGGGGGCCATCACCAAACGGTTCTCGGCCGCGATCTCACCGGCGGTGAAAGGGGTAAAAAGCTTCTCGGTCATATTCGGGCCTTTCCTTGCAATAGAATGTGCAAGGCACCTAAGACCCCGCCACCTTGCAGCAAGGATCATCCGCACAAATTCCCGTGAGGCCGAAGCGCCCGCCCCTCAGAGCGGGTCGATGTCGCCCTGTTCGCGGCCTGCGTGGAAATCGGCCTGCCACTGGGTGAACCGCCCCGCCGCGGTGGCTGCGCGCATGCCGGCCATGATGTCTTGGTAGTATTGCAGGTTGTGCCATGTCAGCAGCATGGACGAGATGATCTCTTGGCTGCGGAAGACGTGATGCAGATAGGCGCGCGAATAGTTGCGGCAGGCCGGGCAGCTGCAATTCTCATCCAGCGGGCGCGGATCATCCTGATGCCGCGCGTTCTTGATGTTGAGCACGCCCATCCGGGTAAAGACCTGCCCCGTACGGCCAGAGCGTGAGGGCAGCACACAGTCCATCATGTCGATGCCGCGCGCCACGGCACCGACGATATCGTCGGGCTTGCCCACGCCCATCAGGTAGCGCGGCTTGTCCTCGGGCAGCATGTCGGTCGAGAAATCCAAGGTAGAGAACATCGCCTGCTGCCCCTCCCCCACGGCCAGGCCACCGACGGCATAGCCGTCAAAGCCGATCTCGCGCAGCGCCTCGGCGCTTTCTTGGCGGAAGTCTTCTTCCAACCCGCCTTGCTGGATGCCGAACAACATGTGACCGGGGCGGTCGCCAAAGGCCTCTCGGCTGCGCTTGGCCCAGCGCATCGACAGACGCATGCTTTCGGCGATGCGGTCCCGGTCGGCGGGCAGCGCCGGGCATTCATCGAAACACATGACAATGTCGGAACCCAGAAGCTCCTGAATCTCCATCGAGCGCTCCGGCGTGATCTCATGTTTGGAGCCGTCGATGTGGCTTTTGAAAGTCACGCCGCGTTCGGTCAGCTTGCGCAGGCCGGCAAGGCTCATCACCTGAAAACCGCCACTGTCGGTCAGGATCGGCTTGTCCCAATTCATGAACTTATGCAGCCCGCCCAAGGCGGCCACACGCTCTGCCGTAGGGCGCAGCATCAGGTGGTAGGTATTGCCCAGCAGAATGTCCGCGCCGGTGGAGGCCACGCTCTCGGGCATCATCGCCTTAACCGTCGCTGCTGTGCCCACCGGCATGAAGGCAGGCGTGCGGATCTCGCCGCGCGGGGTTTGGATCACGCCGCTGCGTGCCTTGCCGTCCTGCGCGTGTTTGGTGAATCCGGTGCTGGTCATACGATGCCCTCTCTGCCTGCGACTGGCGCGATAAACCAGTGGCGGGAAACATGCAATAAAGCTGAAATAGCCGAGATTGCACGAGAATGGTATCGTTCAAAGGATAACGGGCTTGGTGCTTGGCCGGGCTGGATCGCCGCCGCTTGATCACCCCCAACGCATTCCTGCGCACGCTTTGAAGCCAGCAATCCAACTATGCGCGGCTCGCTACGCGCAACCTCAACGCAGCCCGAACGCCCGCAAATAGCGTTTCAAAGCGCCGCGTAGCCTTGAATTGCCCGAACCCCCGCTACATTGCGCTATCCATGCAGCGGCTTGCCTTACTCCCACGCGCTTTCGCGACTGTGTTTCCTCGTTTTCTGGGGGCCTTCGTGCTGGCGATTGCGCTGCTGACGGGGGCCGCCACCGGGCAGGCGCAGGAGAAATGGTTCCAAACAACCGAGCTGAACCCCGGCCTGCCGCCACCGCCTGAGACGCTGGACCGCGGCACACCGATGGCCGCGTTAGAAAGCTTCATCTACCTCACCGACAATGGGCACTATTCGGACGCGGCCCATATCCTTGACCTGTCGGACCTGCCGCAAGGGGATCAGGCGGTTATTGGGGCCGAGCGCGCTTTTCAACTTTCCGTCCTGATGGAGCGCAAGGTCGTCGTGCCATGGCGCAGGCTGGCGGACCGGCCCGACGGCTGGCTCTCAGGCTCGGCCGAGGACAATGACACCGGGCGCGTGCGCCGTTCGCTCTTGATCGACCGTCTGGAACTGGGCGGCCATGACGTGCCACTGCGGCTCAACCGGATCAAACCCGGTGAGGATGCTGAGCCTGTCTGGGTCTTCTCGCGCCAAAGCATCGACAACATTCCGCATCTCCACGCGCAGTATGGCCCCACGGACCTTGAGACGATGCTGCCCGACTGGCTGCGCATCCGCGCCTTTTGGGGCATGTACCTCTGGGAAGTGCTGTTCCTGCCCCTTCTCATGGCGGTCGCACTCACAGCCGGTTGGTTCGCCTTCAGCATCATGCGCCGCCTTGGGCAGGCCGCCAAACGCCGCTGGATGCGCTTTGTGCTCCGCTCCTTCCGCTGGCCCGCCGCCATCGTGCTTTGCGCCGCGATCATCGGCACGGCCACCAGTCGGGTCTTGGTCGTCTCGGGCTTTATCGACGCGGTGCTGAGCCCGATTTTGCTGATCGCCTATGTTACCGCCGCCGCCCTCGCCATTGTCTTTACCTTTGACGAGATCTTTGACCGGATCAGCCCCAACAACGCCTATGAGCTTGCCGATCCGATGAACGCCCATATGCGCTCCATCGCCACGACAATCGCGGCGGCGCGTAAAGGGGTGATTGTGATCGCCGTGCTGGTCGCCTCGGGGGTGATCCTCGTCTCCAGCAATGCGGACAACACCCTTGGCCTGTCGCTGCTGGCCTCTGCCGGTGCGGTGACCATCGTCTTGGGTTTCGCCGCGCGTGAGGTTCTGGGCAATATCCTCGCCTCTATCCAGATTGCGCTGAACCGCTCTGCACGGATCGGGGATCAGCTGATCTTCGAAGGGCATTTCTGCACCGTTGAGCAAATTCACTTTACTTACGTGCAACTGCTCAACTGGAACGGCACCCGGCTGATCGTGCCGGTCAGCTATTTCGTCTCCGACGCCTTTGAAAACTGGTCGATCGAGGATCACGCCATGGTGCGCCCCATCATTCTGACCCTGTCGCAAAACGCCGATGTGGCAGCCCTGCGCCGCGTGTTCTTTGACCTCTTGGCCCGCGAAGACCCCGATGATGTCAAACCGATGGACAAGGCCAAGGTGCATGTGCTCGACCAAGATGCCTTTGGCATCAAGGTGCGCTTCGAGTTGCCCACCGACAATGCCGCCACCTTTTGGGATATCGAATGCCGCGTGCGCGAGGAACTTCTTGCCGCCGCCGCGCGGATGGAGAAAGAAGACGACGTCCGCATGTTGCCCCCCGCCCCCGCGGATATGGGCACCCCCTGACATCGCGCCGCTTGATGCAGCCCCTGCCGCAGGTTAGGCAGGCAGACCAATGACCTAAGGAGCAGGCAATGGAAAAACTCACATTCGGTTGGGAAGAATGGGTTGCCCTGCCCGATCTTGGCCTGCCCGCGATCAAAGCAAAAGTCGACACCGGCGCGCGCACCTCGGCGCTGCATGCCCATGACATCGAAGTTTTCGGCCCCGCCTCCAAGCCCAAGGTGCGGTTCAACGTGCATCCCATTTCCGGGCGCGAGGATATCTCGATCACCTGTTCCGCCCCGATCATTGACCGGCGCGAGGTGACCTCTTCCAACGGCGAATCCGAGCAACGTTTCGTCATCGCCACCACGCTTGAGGTCGGCGGCCAAAGCTGGCCCATCGACGTGACCCTGACCAACCGGGGCACCATGACCAGCCGCATGCTGCTGGGCCGTCAGGCGCTGACCGAACATATCAACATCTCGGCCACCGAACGACGGCTGCAACCTGACCTGAATTACGACGTTTACCACACCGCCAGCCTACGCCACAAAGCGCCGCAGCGCGCCCTGCGCATTGCCGTGCTAAGCCGGGAAGACAACTATTCCACCCGCCGGCTGGTCGAGGTGGGCGAAGCGCGCGGCCATGTGGTTGAGGTGATCGACACCACGCGCTGCTATATGGCGATCAACCAACTGGCCCCCGAGGTGCATTACGACGGCAAGCGCCTGCCGCGCTACGACGCGGTGATCCCGCGCATCGGCGCGTCGATCACCCCCTATGGCACCGCCGTGATCCGCCAGTTCGAAACGATCGGCACCTATTGCGTCAACGGCTCGGCCGGGATCACCGCGAGCCGCGACAAGCTGCATGCGCATCAGGTCTTGGCCGCCAAGCGCATTGGCATGCCGACCACGGCCTTTGCCGCATCGCCGAAAGACACCTCCAACCTGATGGCATTGGTGGGCACCGCGCCGCTGATCGTGAAGCTGCTGGAGTCGACCCAAGGCAAGGGCGTCGTGCTGGCAGAAACCAAGAAGGCCGCCGAGAGTGTGATCGACGCCTTCCGTGGCCTGCGCGCCAACTTCCTCGTGCAGGATTTCGTCAAGGAAGCCGCCGGTGAAGACATCCGCTGTCTCGTGGTGGCGGGCAAGGTCGTGGCCTCTATGAAACGCACGGGCGCCGAGGGGGACTTCCGCTCAAACCTGCACCGGGGCGGCTCGGCCAAGGTCGTGCGCATCTCGAAAGAGGAACGCGATACCGCCGTGCGCGCCGCCCGGGCCTTTGGCCTTGGCATCGCCGGGGTCGATCTGCTGCGGTCGGAAAGCGGGCCAAAGGTGCTTGAGGTCAACTCCTCCCCCGGTTTCGAGGGGATCGAGAATGCCACCAAGAAAGACATCGTCGGCAAGGTCTATGACGAGATCGAAGCCCGTGTGAAGCCACAGCCCGCGCGGCGCCGCAAAGGGGGATAACGCGGGCGGCAGCGGCCCCTCACGGTGCGGGGCCACTTTACGCCTCTGCCCGCGATCCCTATATAAAAAGTCGAGAATGATGCGAGGCAAGAGATGACCGAACAGACCCAACCACTCGAAGGGACACCGCTGATTGCGCCCTCTTCCACCGACCACCCGCTTTACGAGCAGGTCGTTGAGGCTTGTCGCACGGTCTATGACCCTGAGATCCCGGTGAATATCTATGAACTGGGGCTGATCTACACCATCGACATCAACGACGAGAATGAAGTCGACATCAAGATGTCGTTGACCGCGCCCGGCTGCCCCGTGGCCGGTGAGATGCCCGGCTGGGTTGCCGATGCGGTTGAGCCGATCGCCGGGGTCAAGCAGGTCAATGTGGCACTGGTTTGGGAGCCGCCTTGGGGCATGGATATGATGTCTGACGAAGCCCGTCTCGAACTGGGCTTCATGTAACCGACAGTTTCGCAGCGCGAACAAAAGACGCCGTCGATGTAACTCATCGGCGGCGTTTTCTTTTGGCCGCTTCCCGCCGAGCGGGTTCACCGCGGATTGTTCATTTGACTGACATGATCCGGTCGTGAAACCGTTACATCGGGCACCCATAGAAGCCCCAGAACTTCATTCACGAACGGATAACATTATGCGAACACTTGTTTCTCTCGCCGCTCTGGCCCTCGCGCCCGGCATGGCACTGGCCGAGACCCACGCCGCCGCGACACCGGTGGAATACGGCCCCCGCCCGGCCTATCTGGTGGACAAGCTGCCCGAGGGCGCATTGAAGGACAAGCTGGCCTCCTGCATGGGGCAAGACGCCACCAAAACCGATTTCTCCATCGGCCACCGTGGCGCGCCGCTGATGTTTCCTGAGCATACTGTGCAATCCAACGTCGCCGCCGCGCGTATGGGCGCGGGCATTCTGGAATGCGACGTGACCTTTACCGCCGATCATGAACTGGTCTGCCGCCACGCCCAGAACGACCTGCACACCACGACGAACATCCTCGTCTCCGATCTGGCCGAGAAATGCACCACCGGCTTCACTGCCGCGTCGGGTGACACGCCCGCCAGCGCCGAATGCCGCACCTCCGACATCACCTTGGCCGAATTCCGCACCCTGACGCCCAAGATGGACAGCGCCGACAAGACCGCCACCACCGCCGAAGACTATCAGGGCGGCGTCGCGAATTGGCGCACCGAGCTTTACAGCGACAAGGCCGATCTGATGACCCATGCGGAATCGATCGAACTGTTCAAATCTCTGGGCGCCAAGTTCACGCCAGAGCTGAAATCCCCCTCCGTCGAGATGCCGCATGAGGGTTTCTCTCAGGAAGACTACGCGCAGAAGCTGGTGGATGAATATGTCGCCGCAGGCATCCCCGCCTCCGACGTTTGGCCGCAGTCCTTCAACCTCGAAGACGTGCTTTACTGGATTGAGAACACACCGGAATTCGGCAAACAGGCCGTCTATCTGGTGCAATGGTCCGATGGTTTCGATGAGCAAAACCCCGAGACTTGGGCCGAAGATTTCGCTGATCTGAAAGCCAAGGGCGTGAACTACCTCGCCCCCTCGCTCAACATGATGCTGACCAATAAGGACGGCGCCATTGCCGCATCCGAATACGCCATGGCCGCGAAAGAAGCAGGGCTGATCCTGATCGCATGGACGCTGGAGCGTTCCGGCCCGCTCGCCTCGGGTGGCGGTTGGTACTTCCAGTCGGTCAATGACATCGTGAAAGACGACAGCGACTATCTGGTGGCGCTGGATGTGCTGGCCAAAGACGTGGGCGTGGCCGGTGTCTTCTCTGACTGGCCCGCGACCGTGACCTATTATGCGAACTGCATGGGCCTCTGATCGGTCCTAGCCGTTAGAACGCCATCAGGGCCACCCCCTTTCGGGCGGCCCTTTTCCGTGGCCGGGCTTGCATGGATTTCACCTTCCTGCGACATTGCGGGAAACAAGGGGCAAGCCATGGAAACTTGGGCAATTTTTACCGGCGATATCGTGAAATCCTCTGCGATGAGCCGGGCGGAGTTGGATGCCATTTTCGCGCGCCTTGATGATGCCGCCGAGGCGCTGACTGCTTGGCAAGGCCAGCCCGCCCGGATGACCCGTTTTCGCGGAGATGGCTGGCAGATGGCCGTGGCGCCCACTTTCACCTTCCGCGCAGCCCTCGTCCTACGCGCCACCGTGCGCCGCTGCGGCAAGACCGCCGACACCCGCTTTGGCATCGGTATCGGCCCCGCGCATTTCGCAGGTAACGACCTATCCCGCGCGGACGGAGCGGCCTTGGTCAGCTCCGGCCACGCGCTCGACAACATGCCCCGCGCGCGCCGCATGCATGCACCCGACGCCCCCCTCGCCCTGCGCACGGCCCTACCGCTCGCCGACCGGATCGCGGGCGGCTGGACCAAGCGCCAAGCCGAGGTCGCCTACTACATGCTGGCCCCCGACCCGCCCGTCCAAGCAGAGCTTGCGCGGCAGTTTGATCTGACACAGCAAAGTGTGCAGGGCCATGTGGAGGCGGCGGGGATAGATGAGTTGCGGGAGGTCTGCGAGGTACTCGAGGCGCCCAAAACAGCCCTTTAAGCCTGTTTTACCGAATTACAGCCAAATTAGACTGTTAAACACCATAAGAAAACACTTGTCCCGGCTCGCCATGGCTTTTCAAATGGACGCCATCACCAACTACCGGAATTTCTATGACCGAACAGGCCATCGCCACCGCTCTCGCCTGCCTGATCGCTCACTTGCTGGCCGATTTCGTTTTTCAAACCAATGCGATGGTCGCCGCCAAGCGCAAGCCGCAAGTGCTACTGCTCCACGGCGCTATCGTCTTTGCCCTGACCGCATTGGCCCTCGGCGGCAATTTGATCCCCGCCGCCCTCCTCGCGCTTGCCCATACCGCAATTGATGCGCTCAAGACCTACGCCGTGCCGGCGCACCAGCGCGACCGGCTTTGGTCCTACCTTACCGATCAACTCGCCCATCTCATCACCATCGTAGCCCTTGTCCACTATGCCCCCGACGCCTTTGCCCGCGGCATCTGGGCCGACCACAGCAGCATGCTCATCCCGCCCGCCCTGTTTATCGCGGGGCTGATCACCGCGACGCTCGCAGGCGGTCCCGCCGTGGGTGGTTTGATGCTGCCGCACAAGGCGCAGGCCCAACCGGATGGGTTGGAGAATGCGGGCCGGATGATCGGCCTGCTGGAACGCGCGTTGATCTTTCTAATGGTCATGATCGGCGAGCCTGCGGGCATCGGTTTTCTCATCGCGGCAAAGTCGATTCTGCGCTTTGACACCGTGAAAAAGAACCAGAAGATAAGCGAATACGTGATTATCGGCACGCTAGCCTCATTCGGCTGGGCGCTCATCGCGGCCTTTGCCACCAAGGCGGCAATGAATTCCTTCTGACGGCTTGAGATCGCCGCGCCGCACCCCTATCTTGGCGGCATAGGAGATTTGTGATGTTTGGCATTCCCGGCAAGCAAGCCGTTACCATGACCCCCAAAGCCGCTGGCCAGATTGCGAAGTTGATGCAATCGGCGGGCCACGCAGGGCTGCGCATCGGCGTCAAGAAAGGCGGCTGTGCGGGCATGGAATATACCATGGAATACGTCGAAGCGACCGACCCCAACGATGAGGTGGTCGAGCAGGACGGCGCGCGGGTGATGATCGCCCCCATGGCGCAGATGTTCCTTTTCGGCACCGAGATCGACTATGAAACGACGCTGCTCGAGTCCGGTTTCAAATTCCGCAATCCCAATGTGACCGAAGCCTGCGGCTGCGGCGAATCGATTAAATTCGACGAAAGCCTCGGCGCGAAGTAAGCGCGCCGATCGGCCCCGGCCTTGACGAAAGGCTGCGGGCCTGCGAACTGATCTGGCAACAGTAACAGATCAGGACGGAACCGATGCGCCCCAAAATCGCCGCCGGCAACTGGAAAATGAACGGCACCGCCGCCGCGTTGACAGAGCTTCACAGCCTTGCCACCGGCCTGCCCGAAAACCCGCCGCAGGTCGTGATCTGCCCGCCCAGCACCCTCCTCTTTCGCGCCACCGACGCCACCCATGGCAGCCCGATCCAGATCGGCGCACAGGATTGCCATGCCGAAGAAGCGGGCGCCTACACGGGCGATATCTCTGCCGCGATGGTTGCCGACAGCGGGGCCAGCCATGTGATCCTCGGCCATTCCGAGCGCCGCGATGCCCACCGCGAGACTGACGCCGATGTACAAGCCAAGGCACGGGCCGCATGGGGTGCCGGTCTCACCGCCATCATCTGCATCGGCGAAAGCGAAGCCGAACGGGACGCGGGCCAAACGCTCGACATTATCGGCGCGCAGCTCGACGGCTCCCTCCCGGATACCGTGGAGGCCGGGAACACCGTCATCGCTTATGAGCCGATTTGGGCCATCGGCACCGGCAAGGTCCCTAGCATTGCGCAGATCAAAGAGGTGCATGACTTCATCCGCACCCGCCTGATCGACCGTTTCGGCGCGGAGATCGGCAATGCGCTCCCCCTGCTCTACGGCGGTTCGGTAAAGGCTGCCAATGCGGTCGAAATCTTCGCGGTCGAAAACGTCGATGGCGCACTGGTCGGCGGGGCCAGCCTCAAGGCCGAGGATTTCGCGCCCATCGTGACGGCCCTCGCCCAGTCTTAACACAATGCGAGGCGGCGGAGCCCTCCGCCGCACCACCTTGCTACAACGGCAGCATCGTCGTCGATTTGATCTCTTCCATCGACAAAAGCGCCGTGACGTTATGCACCTTCACCTCTGAAATCAGCGCCTGATAAAAGACATCATAAGCCCGCGCGTTCTTGACCCGCACCTTTAGGATATAGTCGATATCCCCCGCCAGACGGTGCGCCTCCTGCACCTCGGGCCGGTCTTTCAACGCCTGCAAAAACGCTGCCTGCCAAGCCGCCTCATGCTCTGACGTGCGGATCAGGACAAAGAAACAGGCCTCGAACCCAAGCGCTTCGGAATCCAGCACCACGGTCTGTTGGCCGATGACCCCGGCTTCGCGCAGCTTGCGTATCCGATTCCACACCGGCGTTTTCGAAGACCCCACTTCACGGGCAATATCGTCCAGCGATTGGCTCGCATCCCGTTGCAGCTGCGCCAAAATCTTCCGGTCGGTCTCATCAATTCGGACAGTCATTCTCTTCTCTCTCGTCCCGGCAGGACGTTCACACTCAACCTGCGGCCAAAGCGAACGCATGTTCTTATCTGCGCCAGCATATAGCCAATTATCGGGAATATTTCCTATATAAGAGGTCACGTCAAACAGAATACAGGGCGCATCATGGATCACTTTCCCATCTTCCTCGCCACCCGCGGGCAAAAGATCCTCCTCTCCGGCGGCGGCGAAGCCGCTCTGGCCAAGTTGCGCCTGCTGATGAAAACCAAGGCGGCGCTGCATGTCTTCGCCCCCGACCCGGCGGCAGAGATTGTCGAGTGGCAGGGGGCGGGCAAGCTCACCCTGCACCGCCGCGCCCTTACTGCCGCCGATCTGCCCGGCGCGCGGCTGTTCTACGCGGCGGATGAAGATGACGCGCTGGATGCTGAAAACGCCGCGCTGGCCCATGCGGCGGGCGTGCTGGTCAATATCGTCGACAACCTGCATGACAGCGAATTCATCACCCCCGCCATCGTCGACCGCGACCCGGTGACCGTGGCCATCGGCACCGAAGGTGCCGCCCCGGTGCTGGCCCGCGCCATCAAGGCCGATTTGGAAGAGCGTCTGCCCGTCACCCTCGGCCCGCTGGCGCGCATCGGCAAAGGCTTTCGCAAGCTGGCCGATGCCCTGCCCATGGGCCGCGCGCGCCGTGATTTCTGGCGGGAGTATTATTTCGCCACCGGCCCCCGCGCCATGGCTGAGGGCGAGGATACCGTGCGCCCGGCGCTGAAAACCCTGCTGCACACCCACCTCACCCGCAAAGCCCGCGCAGGCCATGTGGCCTTTGTTGGCGGTGGCCCGGGCGACCCGGAACTGCTGACGCTCAAGGCCCGCCGCGCGCTGGATGAGGCCGATGTGGTCATCTACGACCGGCTGATCAGCCCCGAGATCCTCGAACTTGCCCGCCGCGAGGCGCTGATGATCGACGTCGGCAAAGAGGGTTTCGGCCCCTCCACTGCCCAAGAGCATATCAATGCCCTGCTGGTCGAACATGCCCAGAGCGGTGCGCAGGTCGTGCGGCTGAAATCCGGCGATGCCACAGTCTTCGGTCGTCTGGACGAAGAGATCGACGCAGTCGACGCCCATGGTATCGGCTGGCACATCGTGCCCGGCATCACCGCCGCCTCCGCCGCCGTGGCGGGCATCGGGCAGAGCTTGACCAAACGGGGGCGCAATGCCTCGGTCCGGTTCCTCACCGGGCATGACATGAAAGGTTTCGCCGATCACGACTGGGCTGCCCTCGCGCGCCCGAATGAAGTCGCCGCTATCTATATGGGCAAGAAATCCGCCCGTTTTGTCCAAGGCCGCCTGCTGATGCACGGCGCCGACCGCGCAACACCCGTCACCGTGATCGAAAACGCCTCGCGCGCCGATCAGCGGGTGCTGTCGACCACGCTGAACGATCTGCCGCGCGATCTCGCCGATGCCGAAATGACCGGCCCCGCGCTCACCTTCTACGGCCTCGCCCCGCGCGCCGCCGTCCAAGTTGCCACCGAAACCCCGCTAGAGGAGCTGGCCTGACATGCCCAAACCCTTCACCCCCAAGGTCATCACCGCCAATGCGCTGCTCGAAGGCGATGTCGTCTATCAAACCGCCACCGGCTGGACCCGCAAACTGAGTGAAGCCGAAGTCCTCACCGATGAGGCCGACGCCGACCTGCGCCTGATCGACGCACTAAGCCAGCAGGATTTGGTCGTCGGCGTCTACCTCGCGGATGTGGCCCCCGAAGCAGGCGGCCCCCGCCCCACCCATTTCCGCGAAGAGTTCCGCGCCACCGGCCCCTCGAACTACGCCCACGGCAAACAGGAGACCGTCTGATGTACAGCTACACCGACTTCGACGACAAATTCCTCGCCGAGCGCAACGCCCAGTTCCGCGCCCAAGTCGAGCGCCGCATCGACGGCTCGCTCACCGAGGATGAGTTCAAACCTCTGCGCCTGATGAACGGCCTCTACCTGCAACTGCACGCCTATATGCTGCGCGT
The DNA here is from genome assembly GCF_043558125.1 of Sulfitobacter sp. 1A12056. Classification (NCBI taxonomy): domain Bacteria; kingdom Pseudomonadati; phylum Pseudomonadota; class Alphaproteobacteria; order Rhodobacterales; family Roseobacteraceae; genus Sulfitobacter; species Sulfitobacter sp. 1A12056. Next base: position 17,696 of record NZ_JBIFFY010000006.1, read on the forward strand.
GGCAATCCCCTATGGCACGCTCAACAGCGCCCAGATGGACCAACTCGCCTATATCGCCGAGAAATGGGACAAGGGCTACGGCCACTTCACCACCCGTCAGAACATCCAGTACAACTGGCCCGAATTGCGCGATGTGCCCGATATGCTCGACGCGCTGGCCGAGGTGAAACTGCATGCGATCCAGACCTCCGGCAACACGATCCGCAACGTGACGGCGGACCATTTCGCCGGCGCCGCCGCCGATGAGGTCGCCGATCCCCGCCCCGTGGCCGAGTTGATCCGCCAGTGGTCCACCGACCACCCGGAATTCCAGTTCCTGCCGCGCAAGTTCAAGGTCGCCGTCACCGGCGCCGCCGCCGACCGTGCGGTGATCAAGGCCCATGACATCGGCCTGCGCATTGTCGAGCATGACGGCGAACAGGGTTTCGAAGTCATCGTCGGCGGCGGTCTTGGCCGCACCCCGATGATCGGCAAGGTGCTCTATGAATTTGTCAGCGCCGACGATCTGCTGCCCACGCTCGAAGCCATCGTCAGCGTCTACAACGTGCTGGGCCGCCGCGACAACAAGTACAAGGCGCGCATCAAGATCACCGTCCACGAGAACGGCATCGAAGACATCCGCGCCCGGGTCGACGCGCAATATGCGCTGATCCGCGACCAGTTCACCGGCGTCGACCAGCAAATGCTGTCGCGTATCGAAGCCGATTTCGCAGCACCCGCGTTCAAAACAGCCTCCCTCGGGGCCTTTGAGACCGCCTATACCAACGATCCGGCCTTCCGCGCCTGGGCCGATACCAACCTCGCCGCGCACCGCGTGCCGGGCTATGCCATCGTCTCGATCAGCCTCAAGGCCCATGGCGCCACGCCGGGCGACGCGACGGCAGACCAGATGCGCGTGATGGCCGACCTCGCCCGCCGCTTCGGCCATGACGAGCTGCGCATCAGCCATGAGCAGAACGTGATCCTGCCCCATGTGCACCGCAGCGACCTGCCCGAACTGCACGCCGCGCTGAAAGAGGCAAAACTCGCCACCGCCAACATCGGCTTGATCTCGGACATCATCGCCTGCCCCGGCATGGATTACTGCGCGCTGGCCACCGCGCGTTCCATCCCCATCGCGCAGGAAATCGCCACCCGTTTCGACGAGCTGAAGCTCGAACATGACGTGGGCCCGCTCAAGATCAAAATCTCCGGCTGCATCAACGCCTGCGGCCACCACCACGTGGGCCACATCGGCATCCTCGGCCTCGACCGCGCGGGCGTAGAGAACTACCAGATCACGCTCGGCGGCGACGGCACAGAGGACGCGAGCCTCGGCACCCGCACCGGCCCCGGCTTCTCGGCCGAGGAGATCATCCCGGCCATCGAACGCCTTGTGCTGGGCTACCTCGACCTGCGCAACGATCCCGCCGAGACCTTCTTGCAAGCCTACCGCCGCCTCGGCCTCGCGCCTTTCAAAGCGGTGCTCTACCCCGAGACGGCCAATAAGGACCGGGCCAATGCCGCTTGACACCCCTGAACTTCATCCTTTCTCAAATACCGCTGCGCCGCCCCCCGAGGGGCTACGCGCGGTCGAGGAAAAGGTGGCACGGCTCAACGCCGAGTTGCGCCACCACGGGGCGACGGATGTGATCCGCCGCGCCGATGCGGAGATCGAGAACCTCACCCTCGTCTCCAGCTTTGGCGCGGAATCGGTGGCGCTGTTGCACCTCGCCTCCATGGTCTCGCGGGACATCCCGGTGCTCTTCATCGATACCGAGATGCTCTTTGCCGAAACGCTCGTCTACCAACAGGAACTGAGCGAGCGCCTCGGTCTGCGCAATGTCACCACCCTGCGCAGCGCAGAAATCGCAGCACAGGATCCCGATGGCACGCTGCATCAGTATGACACCGATGCCTGCTGCGCCCTGCGCAAGACCCGGCCTCTCCAGAGCGCACTTGCGGGCTATGACGGCTGGATCACCGGACGTAAACGTTTTCAATCGGGCAGCCGCGCGGCCTTGGAGTTTTTTGAGACCGAGATCCCCGAAGACGGTGCCGCACCGCGCATCAAGGTGAACCCGCTGGCCTATTGGGCCACGTCCGACGTGAGCGATTACATCACCGAAAACCGCCTGCCCCGGCATCCGCTGGTGGCCAAGGGCTACCCATCGATCGGCTGCGCGCCCTGCACCTCGCCCGTGGCCCCGGGCGAAGACCCGCGCGCCGGGCGCTGGCGCGATCAGAACAAAGAAGAATGCGGCATCCACTTTGTGAACGGCAAAGTGGTCCGAACAGGAGACAAATCATGAGCGTACTCGTCACCGACACAGGCTTCACCACCGACGACTGGACCCAAGGCTATAGCGAGGATGGCGCCGCGAACGATTGCCGCGCCGTCGATCTGGCCTCTGACGCCGATGCCCATGCCCTCACCCTGACCCCGGCGCTTGAGATGATCCGCGTCGATTTCCCCTCTTTCGCGGATGGGCGCGGCTTTACCATCGCCCGCGTTCTGCGCCTGCGCGGCTACACGGGCCGCCTACGCGCCCGCGGGCATGTGCTGGCCGACCAATACGCCATGGCGCGCCGCGCCGGGTTCGATGAGGTCGAGATCGACGAGGATCTGGCCGCCCGCCAGCCTGAAGACCAATGGCGCGCCCGCGCCGATTGGCAGGCCCATGACTATCAGTCTCGCCTGCGCGGTGCCGCATCCGGACCGGCGACCGCGGCCAAATAGGCCGCTTCATTGCCCTCCCCCCTTCCTTGCCATAAGTAGAGGCCGCAACCCGATTTGCGGAAACCATGATGACCGAGCAGAGCACAGTGAACCAAACCGCCGCCAAGCCCGTCCCGACATTGCCCGATGCCCAGACCGTGACCTCGGTCACCCACTGGACCGATCAGCTTTTCTCGTTCCGGGTAACCCGGCCCGCTTCCCTGCGCTTTCGCTCGGGTGAGTTCGTGATGATCGGCCTGATGGGCGACCCGCATCCCGAAACCGGCAAGCAAAAACCACTACTGCGCGCCTATTCCATCGCCTCGCCCGCGTGGGACGATGAGTTGGAGTTCTACTCGATCAAGGTGCAAGACGGCCCGCTGACCTCCAAGCTGCAACACATCCAGCCCGGCGATCAGATCATTCTGCGGCCCAAACCCGTGGGCACGCTGGTCCATGACGCGCTGCTGCCCGGCGACCGGCTGTGGATGTTCGCCACCGGCACCGGCTTTGCCCCCTTCGCAAGCCTGCTGCGCGAGCCTGAGACCTATGAGAAATTCGACGAGGTCATCGTCACCCACACCTGCCGCGACGTTGCAGAGCTTGAGTATGGCCGGCAGTTGATCGAAGGGCTGAGGGCCGACGAGCTGATGCAGGAACTCATCGGCCCGGAAAACCTTGCCAAGATTCGCTATTACCCGACCACCACCCGCGAAGAGAGCCCCAAGATGGGCCGCATCACCAACCTTTTGCAGGATGGCACGGTGTTCAAAGATTTGGGCGTGCCCCAAATCAATGCCGCCCATGACCGCGCCATGGTCTGCGGCAGCCTTGGCTTCAACAAGGATATTATGGAGATTCTCGAAGGCTTTGGCCTCACCGAGGGTGCCAATTCCGACCCCCAGCATTTCGTCGTCGAAAAGGCTTTCGTCGGCTGAGCCGAATTAAGCCTTACGAAAGGTCGCAGCGTTACAACCAAGGTGTCGGCGCAGCTTTGCCGACGCTTTGGCAGAACCCTGCGCATCCCGAAAACGCCCCCTTCCGCTGCACTGCGGCAGGGCTTAGCTGACGCCTTGCGAGCGCGGGGGACTGCCGCGCGAAACGCAACCACAGGCGAAAGGCATATCAATGGCGAGCAATGGGACCCCGACCCCAAAGAAAGTCTCCGATCTGGCAACTCAAAAAGCCGACCTGTCCAGCACGGCGCTGATCGGCATCTTCGGCAGCGACAGCACGCCCGGCGCGCTGATCCGCGAAGGTGGCGGTAAAATCTCGCGCGTCGAAGTGGGCGATCAGGTCGCAGGCGGCATCGTCTCCGCCATCGGGCAAGGGACGTTGGTGCTGTCCAGCCGCCGCGGCAATCAGGTGCTGCGCCTGCCGCAGGGCTGAAACCTTGAGGGAGGCGCGGCGCGCGCCTCTTGACCTGCCGCGCGGGGCAGTGCACATCCCGCGCATGAGCAAGACAGCATTGATCACCGGCGCATCGCGCGGCCTTGGGGCCGCATTGGCAGAAGCCTTGGCCCCCACCCATCACATCATCGCGGTCGGTCGCACGACCGGCGCGCTCGAAGAGTTGGACGACCGTATCCAAGCCAAGGGCGGCAGCGCTACTTTGGCGCCGATGGACATCACCAACGCCGATGCCATGGCCGTGCTGTGCCGGGGCATCCATGACCGCTGGGGCGGGCTTGACCTTTGGCTGCACTGCGCCGTCCATGCCTCCCCGCTGACGCCCACCGATCACATCGACGCCAAGGATATCGAGAAATCCATCGCCGGAAACGTCACCGCCACCGCGCGGCTGATCACCTTTGTCTCGCCGCTTTTGGGAGCGGATGGCACGGCGGTCTTCTTTGACGATCCGCGTGCGGGCACGAAATTCTTCGGCAGCTACGGGGCCACCAAGGCTGCGCAGATCGCGCTGGCGACCTCTTGGCAGGTCGAGACCGCGCAGATCGGCCCCCGTGTCCATATCCTCACGCCCGAGCCGATGCCCACCGCCACCCGCGCCCGCTTCTTCCCCGGTGAAGACCGCGCGGCGCTGAGCGACACCGCCACGCAGGCCGCTGCGGTATTGGCGCAACTGTCGGAAAACTCCGCCTCCTGAACCGCGCGGCACCGGCGCGCTGCGCTTGCCGCCGGTCCGCCCCTCGCCTACCAAGGCAAAAAGGGGCCATTCATGCGTATTTTGATTACAAACGATGACGGCATCAACGCGCCCGGTCTGGCCGTGCTGCGCGCCATCGCCGAGGAACTGGCCGGGCCTGCGGGCGAGGTCTGGACCGTGGCACCGGCGTTCGAGCAATCCGGTGTGGGCCATTGCATCAGCTACACCAAGCCGATGATGATCACGCAATTGGACGAACGCGTCTTCGCCACCGAAGGCTCCCCCGCCGATTGCGTCCTTGCCGCGATCCACGACACGATGACCGCCGCCCCCCCCGATCTGGTGCTCTCCGGCGTGAACCGGGGCAATAACGCGGCTGAAAACGCGCTCTATTCCGGCACGCTTGGCGGCGCGATCGAGGCGGCGTTGCAGGGTTTGCCCGCCATCGCCCTGTCGCAATACTACGGCCCCGCTAACCGCGATCTGGCGGATCCTTTTGAGGCCGCTGCCCAGCACGGCGTCGAGACCTGCCGTCGCATTTTGGATCACAGCCCCAAGGAAGACGCGGCTTACGGGCTTTTCTACAACGTGAACTTCCCGCCCGTAGCGGGCGCTGATGTGCGTGGCATCCGGCTGGCCCCTCAGGGCCGCCGCCCCGGCACCGGGTTTTCGACCGAAGCACATCTGTCGCCCTCAGGCCGCCGCTTTTTGTGGATCAAGGGCGGCGATCAACGCGTGCAAACGGCACCGGGCAGCGATGCCTGCGTCAACCTTGACGGCTATGTCTCGGTCACCCCGATGCGCTGCGACCTGACGGATCACGCGGCCCTCGAAACGCTGGCGGGCATCAACGGATGAATGAGCCACCCATCTCTGAAGCGGAACGCAAGATGCAGTTCCTCTACGCGCTGCGCTCCAAAGGCGTGACTGATGCGCGCGTGCTGACAGCGATGGAAGCGATCGACCGTGGCCCCTTCATTCGCGGCCTCTTTGCCAGCCGCGCCTATGAGGATATGCCCCTGCCCATCGCCTGCGGCCAGACCATCAGCCAACCCTCTGTCGTGGGGCTCATGAGCCAAGCCTTGCAGGTCTCGTCGCGCGATAAGGTGCTCGAAATCGGGACCGGCTCGGGCTATCAGGCGGCGATCCTCAGCAAGCTCGCCCGGCGGGTCTATACCATCGACCGGCACCGCCGTCTGGTCCAAGAGGCGCGCGGTGTGTTCGAGGCGATGGATCTGACCAATATCACCGCGATCACCGCCGATGGCAGCTTTGGCCTTGCCGAACAGGCCCCCTTTGACCGGATCATCGTGACCGCCGCCGCCGAAGACCCGCCCGGCCCCCTGCTGGCGCAGTTGAAGGAAGGCGGCATCATGGTACTGCCCGTCGGCCAATCCGACACGGTCCAACACCTCATCCGCGTGCGAAAGACCGCTGATGGGCTGGAATACGACGAATTGCGTGCCGTGCGCTTTGTCCCCCTGCTGGAAGGCTTGGGCAAGGACGGCTAATAGGTTACAGAGACACGGACAACGCCCCATACCGTCTGGGGGCGAAGATGAGGACTTGCAGATGCGCCAAACACGCTTGCGCCGCCCCATGCGGCTGACCCTAATGGCCGGGACCAGTGCGATACTGCTGGCAGGTTGCGAAAATCAGCCCTTGGATTACGACATGCGCAGCACCTTTGGCGATGGGTTCTCCACCGCCGAAGCCGCGCGCGGGCCTTTGGCAGACCGGCCCAAGCCCGACGCCCGGGGCGTGATCTCTTATCCCAATTACCAAGTCGTCGTCGCCCGCCGGGGCGATACGCTGAAAGACGTGGCCGCGCGTGTGGGCGCCGACAGCGGCGAATTGGCCCGCTACAACGGGATTGATCAGGGCGTCCCGCTCCGCCAGGGTGAGATCATCGCCCTGCCCCGCCGCGTGTCTGAGCCCGCGCCGGGCACCAATGGCGCCGTGGACATTACCACCCTTGCCGGCAGCGCCATCGACCGCGCCCCGGCGACCCCCAGCGTGCAGACCCAAAGCCTGCCCCCTGCAGGCACCACCAGCACGCCTGCGCCGCAGCCCGCAGCACCGCAGGCGAAAGAGCCTGTGCGCCACCGGGTCGAGCGTGGCGAGACCGCCTATACCGTGGCGCGTCTTTACAACGTGCCGGTCAAGGCACTGGCCGAGTGGAACGGCCTCGGCCCCGATTTCGCGATCCGCGAGGGCCAATTCCTGCTGATCCCGGTCGAGAAACAGGCGCCCCCGCGTCAGGCGACCAACACCGCGTCGAGCGCCGCCGCCTCGCGCCCCGTGCAGCCGGTCACCAGCGCGCCCGGCGCAGGCACCCCCACGCCGACGCCGCCCTCTGCCGCCAAACCGCTGCCGCAGGATGAGACCGCACAGCCCCTGCCGCCCAAGGTCGAACCGAAAGAGCCTGTGGCCGATGTGGGCAAGCCCACCGCCCCGGCAAAGGCGACCAAGATGACCCCGCCGGTCCAAGGCTCCATCATCCGCGCCTATTCCAAGGGCAAGAACGAGGGGATCAACATCAAGGGCAGCCCCGGCGGGCCGGTGAAAGCCGCCGAGGCGGGCACCGTCGCCGCGATCACCAAAAGTGCGGAGGGCATCCCGATCGTCGTGGTGCGCCATGCCAATAACCTGCTCACGGTCTATGCGAATGTCGATGGCGTGAATGTGGCTAAGGGCGATAGCGTCAGCCGTGGCCAGCAGATTGCCAAACTGCGCGGCGGATCGGAATCGCATGTGCATTTCGAGGTGCGCAAAGGCTTTGAGAGCGTCGATCCGACGCCCTACATTCAGTAACCAAACGACAAAGGGCCCGCAGAATATGCGGCCCCTTTCGCCAATACCGTCCGGCGCTCAGCCGCCCGAAACGGGAACGCCTTTTCGGCCCGCCAAATCCACGAAATACTGCCAGGCCACCCGGCCCGAGCGGGCGCCGCGTGTGGCCTGCCATTCGACAGCCTCGGCGCGCAATGTGTCGTCGTCGATCTCCACGCCGAAGGCATCGCAATAGCCGCGGATCATCGCCAGATATTGGTCCTGATCGCAGGGGTGGAACCCCAGCCAGAGCCCGAACCGGTCAGAGAGAGAGACCTTTTCCTCGACCGCCTCGGAAGGATTGATCGCGCTGCCGCGCTCGTTCTCGATTATGTCGCGCGGCATCAGGTGGCGGCGGTTCGATGTGGCATAGAGTACGACATTCTCGGGCCGCCCTTCGATGCCCCCATCCAACACGGCCTTCAGCGATTTGTAATGCGCGTCGTCATGGCCAAAGCTAAGGTCGTCGCAAAACAGGATAAACCGCTGCGAGGCCCCGCGGAGCAGGGTCAGAAGCCGCCCGACCGAAGGCAGGTCTTCGCGCTGCAGTTCAACGATGCGCAATGCTTCATGTGATGCTTGAACATCAGCGTGTATCGCTTTGACAAGGCTGGATTTCCCCATGCCCCGCGCTCCCCAGAGCAGCGCGTTGTTCGCAGGCAGCCCCGCCGCGAATTGACGGGTATTGGCCAAGAGCGTATCCCGCGCCCGATCCACCCCCACCAGAAGCGGCAGGTCGATCCGCGCGACCTGCGGCACGGGCATCAGACGGTCGGGGTCGGTGTGCCAGACGAAGGCAGTGGCCGCATCGAAGTCCGGCGCGGCGAGCGGCGCGGGAGACATACGCTCCAGCGCCGCCGCGATACGGTCCATCGGATCATTGATCACAGCAGGTCTTCCTCGTCTTCGTCGTCAAAGTAGCCCTCTTCGCGCAGCTTTTCGTTGCGCTTTGTCTCGACCCGGCGCACGAGGAAGATCGAGATTTCGTAAAGGCCATAAACCACCACGAAAAGGATCACCTGCGTAATCACATCCGGCGGGGTGACCAGCGCGGCCAGCACGAGGATCGCCACCACCGCATATTTGCGCACATTGGCCAGACCTTCGGAACTGACCAGCCCGGCCTTGCCCATCAGCGTCAGCAGAACCGGCAACTGGAAACACAGGCCGAAAGCCACGATGAACTTGATCGTGAGCGAGAGATACTCCTGCGCCGAGCCTTGGAAGGCGATGGCCGCAATGCCGTTCTCACCATCCGGCCCACCGACCAGCGTGCCCGCCTGTTGGAAGCCAAGGAAAAAGTCGAAGGCCAGCGGCGTGACGACGTAAAAGGCGAAAGCCGCGCCAAGGAAGAACATCACCGGCGAAGAGATCAGGAAGGGCAGGAAAGCCCCCTTCTCGTTCTTGTAGAGCCCCGGGGCGACGAAGCGCCAAAGCTGGTAGCTGATGAAGGGAAAGCCCAGCACCAGCCCGCCCAGAAGCGAGATCGAGATCGCGACGAAGAAACCTTCCTGCAGCTTGATCAGGATCAGCCCGCAATCCTCCTGCCCTCGCTCCGCCATGGCCGAGCAGAGCGGTTCGGTGAGGAAGTTGAAAATCGGGTTCCACACCGTGAAGCAGATCACCATGCCGATGATGAAGGCGATGACCGAATGGATCAGCCGCGTGCGCAGCTCGGCCAGATGCTCGATCAGCGGGGCGGAACTGTCGTCGATCTCGTCATAATCGTCGGTGGCGCTCATTCAACTCACTCTTTCTTGGCGGCAGCTTTGGGTGCCGTTGAGGTCTTGGCGGCGGCATCGTCCGATGCCACTTGGGCCGGGCCCGCGTCTTTTTCGATCACAGGCCGCGCCGGGGCTTCCTTAGCCGGGGCGGCGTCCGAAAGCTTCGCCTCTGCCGCTTCGGCCTCGGCCATGGCTTCCGCCGCTTCGCGTTGCTTGCGTTCGGCGGCGGCCCGCGCGGTGCTGGCTTGGATCTTCTTCACATCCTCGGCCTTTTGCGCCGCCAGTTTGCCAGTCTCGCTATCAGGGTCGAAATTGGTCAGTGACCGGGTCGCGTCCTTGACCTCATCCATGGCGCTGCCCAGCGGGTTGCTGGCCGTTTTGAGCGATTTGTTCAGCGACGATGACATCTCGCGCATGCCGCTTTCATCGGCGGCATCGTTCATCGCTTGGCTGAATTCACGCGCCATGCCTTTGGCCTTGCCCACGAATTGCCCGACGCGCCGAAACAGCACGGGCAAGTCCTTGGGGCCGACCACGATCAGGGCCACCACGCCGATGACTAAAAGTTCCGTCCAACCCAGATCGAACATCGGGTTACACCCGGTCCTTGTCGGCCTTCAGGTCGGTCTTGGGATGGGTGCCCTGATCGGCATGTTCCGGCAGGTCAGCATGGTGCACGTCTTCGACATGCTTGATCTCGTCGCGCTTGTTCTCTTCTTCGCCTTCGCTGATGCCCTTTTTGAAGCTGGTGATGCCCTTGCCGACTTCGCCCATGAGCGAGGAAATCTTACCCCGGCCAAAAAGCACCAGCACGACAACCGCGATCAGCAGCAGGCCCGGCAGTCCGATATTGTTCAACATGTCTGTTCTCCCATCAGGTTTGGCGCGGTCTGGTCGCGCCGGTCTGCACCGTGATAGCGGGCGGCGCCGGGACCATGAAGGGGCAATGCGGCGGATGGGCGGTGCTGCGGGCGAAGGACTGCCGATTTTCGCGCGTGCAATTCCCGTTGTGACATGTTTTTGTCAGGAGCGTCAGGAGGCATCATGGTATCAGCGAAAACCGAAGACCGGCTTGTCCGGCTGATCGACAGGCTGCGGGATGGGCGGCTGCACCGGGCCGAGGATCTGGCCCGGCAGTTCAGCGTCTCCCCCCGCACGATCTACCGCGATATGGGCAAGCTCAGCGCGGCGGGCCTGTCCATCGCTGGGACGCGGGGCGAAGGCTATCGGATCATCCCTGCGATCACCCTGCCCCCGCTGACCCTGACGGCGGCGGAGTTGGAGGCGCTGAACCTCGGCCTTGCCGTGGCAGCAGAGGTGGGCGACCCCGCCCTGCAAGCCGCGGCAGAGGCATTGGCTGCCAAGTTCGACGCGGTGCTGCCGACCGAGACCATTGCCGAGGGTGCCGCATGGGCGCAGGCGCTGAGGTCGCAGGGCAAAGCCACGCGGGTTTTCACCCATCTGCCGGTGCTGCGCGCGGCGGTGCAGGCCCGTCAAAAGCTGCGGATTGCGGTGATCGGCGAAGCGCCGCAGGTGGTGCGCCCGCTTGAGGTGCGAAATTGGGGCCGGTTCTGGCTGCTGACGGCCTGGAGCGAGGGGGTGGCGGATTTCGTGACCCTGCCGCTTGATCAGATCGGCAGCGCCGAACCCCTACCGGAGTTGTTCGTGGACGAGCCGGGCAGAACGCTCGCGGATCATCGCCCCTAACCCCAGATCAGGGCCGCCCCGCCTCAGCCCTTCAATTGCCAGCCAGTTTGCGGGGGCAAAAACGCCTCGACACTGGCCTGCGCGATCACGATGGTATCCTGTCCCGTTTTCACGTTCAGCCCGCCCTTTACCGCGTGCACCTCGGCGCGACCGCGCGGCAGTTTGGCCACCAGCGCGTCGACATCCACCTTCTCAGGCTCCTGCACCGCCACGGTGACCTGCACGCGCATCTGATCCGGCGTCACCTCTAGCGCGCCGAACAGCGGCAGGGAGGAATGGCGCAAGGCATCCTCGATCGCGCGGGCGGCGGCTTTGGTATAGTCCATCCCATGCAGATCGTTGCCCATGCCCATTTCGATGATGATCCGCTCCTCAGCCATCGGCACGCTCCATCTCGAAGCCGACGGAAAGCGCCACATTGGCCATGACCGTTGGGTTCCCTTCCCCTTCGGGGCGCGGCACGTCGAGGCCGCCGTGATGCAGCTTCACCGTCACCTCGCCATAGGGAAAGACCGCGCGCAGCGCTTCGGCATCGACCAGATCGGGGCGCTGCACGCCCACGTCGAGGGTGATGCGCATGGCCGATTTATCGAAACCGAAAAGCTCGGCCAGATTGATCGAATTGTGCCACAGCGCATCCTGCACCGCACGTTTCGCGGCCTGCGTGTAATCGGCGCGGCGCAGGGACGAACCCATGCCGAATTCTACTAACAGTGGTTTCATGAGGTCACCGGAAAGACAAAGCAGCGGTCGCGGCGCACGGTCAGCCACATGACGGCGCCGGGTTGCGGCAAAAAGACATTGGGCACCGTGGCCTTGAGCCGCGATCCGTCCTCCTCCAACACAAATTCAACAAGGCTTTCGTTCCCCATAAAGCGCGCGCGTTCCACCACGGCGCGGGCCGGTGTGCCATCAGTCGCCGTGGGGCGCGGCCCTTTGCCCGCCCGGTCAAAGTCGATGCGCAGGTGTTGCGGGCGAAAGACTATATTCACCGGCGTGCCATCGGCCACACCGGGGGCGAGAAATTGGCCGAAGACTGTATCAGCCAGCGCCCCGGTCACCGTGGCCTCAAGCACATTGGCATCGCTGAAAAAGGCGACGGAGGCACGGTCCACGGGCCGCGTATAGACGTTGTAGGGCGCGCCTTGCTGCACGATCTTGCCGTCGCGCATCAGGGCGATCTCATCGGCCATGCGCATCGCCTCGTCCGGCTCATGGGTGACCAGCAAAACGGCGGTGTCCTCTTCCTTGAGGATGCTCAGCGTCTCGTCGCGGATGCCATCGCGCAGGCGGTTGTCGAGGCCGGAAAACGGCTCATCCATCAGCATGATACGCGGCTGCGGGGCCAGCGCGCGGGCCAGCGCCACGCGCTGCTGCTCCCCGCCCGAAAGCTGGTGCGGATAGCCGTCGATATAGCGCAGCAGGTCCACCCGTTCGAGCAGTTCTTCGATCCGCGCGCGTTTCTCCTCACGCGTGCCTTTCTTGAGGCCAAAGCCCACGTTGTCGGCAACGCTCAGATGCGGGAACAGGGCGAAGTCTTGGAACATCAGGCCGATCTCGCGCCGCTCGGGCGGGACGCGGAACATGGTGTCGCAGATCAGTTTGCCATCGACATGGATCGTGCCGCTGTCCTGCATCTCAACGCCCGCGATCATGCGCAACGTGGTGGATTTGCCGCAGCCCGAGGGGCCAAGCAGGCAGGTCACCTGCCCCGGCAAGATCTGCAAAGATACGTCATCGACCACCTGCCGCCCGCCATAGGCGCGGCGCAGGTTGCGGATTTCCAGACGGGGGGTGGGGTCACTCATGGAGGCTGCGGTATCCGATCAAATCGCTCGGAAACCCAGCTATCAGCCCCGCCGCGCCCCCGCAAGCACCGCTGCAAACCCGGCCAGCAGCACGATGATGCAGATCACCAGCAATTGCTCGTATTTATGCCCCTCGGGCAGAAGTGCCGCGACCCATCCCCAGCCCCGCGCGAAATAGGCCGCAGCCCCCAGCATCGCGGCGGCAAAGGCGGCAAGGTAGCTCCAGACCGGGATCGCGCGCCCCGCCACCAGCCCCACCAGCAGCACGGGGGTGAGGAACATCGACGCGGTGCCGCTCACCGCCACGGCATCAAAGAGCGTGGCGTTGCCCCAAAGCGTCAGCAGCGCACCAAGCGCCATGAACCCCGCCATCACCAGCCGCCCGCCTCTCAGGCTGCGCGGCGCGATGCGCCATTCCTCAACCATCAGCCGCGCGGCGGAGGCGAGCGCCGAGTCGAGCGTCGACAGCGCCGAGACCAGCAGCGACAGCATCAGCGCCACGAAAATCCAGCCCGGGAACATTTGCCCCCATGTGCCGATAAGCTCCCCCTCATAGGCCGCGCCGGTCAGGCTGGCTTGGATGCCGAAAAAGCCAAAGCCGATGATGCAAAGGGTCGAAATCCAGAAGGCATGGAGGAAAGACGCCCGCGTCGTCGCCTCATCCGCGAGAAAGCCGCGGTCCATCATCACCGGGTCATGCGCCGGGTAGGAAAAGACCTGCAACAGCGCCACGACCAAGAGCACCCAGCCGTTGTAGGAGCCAGAGGCTCCTGGCGCGCTCAGCACCGCGCCAAGCTCGAACCCCGGGCTGAGCAGCAGCGCGCCGAGCGCAAGGCCGAAGACGACGAGAAAGACCAGCATCTGCACCACATCCGTGCGCAGCGCGGCGGAAAGCCCGCCCCACGCCGAATAGCCAAAGCCAAGGGCGGCGACGATCAGCACAGCAAGCGTGCCCGACCCGGGCCAGACGGCCTCGAAAATCAGCGCGACGACCAAGAGATTGGCAAAAACCTCGGAGAGCAGCCGTAGCCCGATCACGAGGTTATAGGCCGCCGTGCCCGCGCTCCCGAAATGCCCCGCCAGCCAGTCCTGCACCGACCGCGCGCCGCCGCGCCGCAGATGGCCGACGATGAAACCGCCCGTCAGGAAAGACCCGTAATAGGCCGCATAGGCCAGTGTGCCCGCGATGCCGTAAAAATAACCCAAGATCGCCGCGTTCATCAGGCTGCGGGCGAAAATCCATGTGGTGACTTGGCTCAGCACCAGCACCCAAAGCCCCGGCGCGCGGCCTGCCGCATTGGCTCCGCCAAAGAAGCCTTCGACCGTCGCGCGGCGCGGTGCCACCAAGAGGCTGGCAAGGATCACGGCTGCGAAAAGAAGGACAAGAACAGTGGTTTGCATGGGCGGTGGACCTTTTGCGAGAAGCTGATCCACAAGGGTTAGCCGCCGCCTGCAATCCGAGCCAGCACTGAAACCGCTGCTGTCAGGAATGTGATCCACCGCGACGCTGTATGGCCGGGACGCGCGCCCCGGCCATGGAGGGTTTACATGGTCAGATTGGTGCCGCCGCCATCCAGCAGCAGGTTCTGCCCCACGATGAAGCCCGCGTGCTGCGAACAAAGGAAGGCACAGGTCGCGCCGAACTCCTCACGGGTGCCATAGCGCCCTGCAGGGATGCCCGCCTGCCGCTCGGCGCGGGCCTCGTCCAGCGTGATGCCCTTTTGCTTGACCACATTGGCGTCGAGCGAATCCGCCCGGTCGGTCGCATGGATGCCCGGCAGAAGGTTGTTGATCGTAACCCCCTTGCCCGCCACCTGCCGCGAGGTGCCCGCGACATAGCCGGTAAGCCCGGTGCGGGCGGAGTTGCTCAGCCCCAAAACCGGGATCGGCGCGCGCACCGACTGGCTGGTGATGTTCACGACCCGGCCCCAGCCGCGCTCCATCATGGCGGGCACCAGCGCTTTGATCAGCGCGATGGGGGCCAGCATATTGGCGTCGAGCGCCTTGATGAAATCCTCGCGGTCCCAATCCTGCCACATGCCGGGAGGGGGGCCGCCCGCGTTGTTGACCAGAATGTCACAGCCCTCTGCCGCCTTGATGACCAGCGCCTGCCCCTCTTCCGTGGCCACATCCGCCGCGACGGTGGTGACCTCGACGCCGTGTTCCTGACGGATGCGCTCCGCCGAGGCCTCAAGCGCCTCTGCGCCGCGGGCGTTCATCACAAGGTTCACCCCTGCCGCCGCCAGCGCCTCGGCGCAGCCAAGGCCAAGCCCCTTGGACGAGGCACAGACCAGCGCCTTCTTCCCTTTGATTCCCAAATCCATTCTGATTCCTCCTATGCATTTGCATATGCCTACCACGCCGCGCCGCCAATGCCAGCAAATCACCCGAGCCTTGACCCATCCGGGCCACAATTCTAGCCTATCTCACTGGCGAAAGCCCCAGAACCAAAGGCCCGTCATGTCCCCCAGCCGCACCGCCCCCGCACAGAACCTCGCCGTCTACCGCGGCGGGCAATTCCGCGCGAGCGATGGGGCCAATATGGGCGATGCGCTATCCTTTGCCGCCGAATTGGTCCTCGATGATGTCTATGAGTTGGACCGCGCGGCAGAGCCGCAGCGCCTGTCTCTGCTAACCCTGCCCGGCGATCAATTCCGCCTTACTGAGGATACCGGCGTGGGCCGCCCCGGGGGCGATCTGCATCTCGACAGCCTGCTGACGCTGATGTCGCCCGACGGGCAGACCCAAGAGGCGCTGCTGCTGGTGGAGGTCGATCAACACGGTCACGCGGCAGAGGTTTACCTTTTGCCGTTTGGCCCGCTGACACCGCAGACGGGCTACCGGATCGTGGGCATCGACACCCAGACCGCGCGGCAAAAATTCGGTCAGCTCGCCTGCGTCTCTTTCACGCGCGGCACCCATATCTCGCTCAGCACGGGTGAATTGCGGCCTATCGAAGACCTGCGCGTGGGGGACCGTATCCTGACCCGCGATGATGGCGTGCAAACCCTGCGCTGGATCGGGCAAAGCACCCTGCGCGCGGTGGGCGAATTTGCCCCGATCCGCATCCGCGCAGGCACGCTCAACAACGAACACGACCTGATCGTCAGCCCCGATCACCGGCTGTTCATCTATCAACGCAGCGATGAGATGGGCGCGGGTCGGTCCGAATTGCTGGTCAAGGCGCGGCATCTGGTCAACGGCGATAGCGTGACGGTGAAGGACGGTGGATTCGTCGACTACTTCCAACTGCTCTTTGACGGGCATCAGATCATCTATGCCGAAGGCATCGCCGCCGAATCCATGTTGGTCGACAGCCGCACCCGCTCGGTCCTGCCGCCAGAGATGGCCGAAGCCTTGGGCGAGGTGATCCCCGGCCATTCCGATCTGCCCCATGCCGGGCTCGATCTGGCAGAGGCACTGCTTGACCGCCCCGACGCGGCGGCGCTGCTGCGCAAAGCCTCAACCCGTTAAGGTGCCTCGACGGCGTAGTGGAACTCCTCCCGGACGATCTTGCCGTCTTTGACGTGGTAAACGCCGATCTCTTCCATCTGGAACCGCTCACCGCTTTGCTTGTCGGTGGCATCGACCTTGAACATCGCGCTGAACTGGCTGTCGCCAAAGTAGAACGGGCCGATCACCTCGGTGCTATGTTCCTCCATCGCGTTTTCCCACCAGTCGTGCTTGCCGTGGATGGCCTTGACCCCATGGGTCTCTCGCCCCTGCCCGCCCATATCAGCGGCCTCGACCGAGACGGCATCGTCGGCATAGAGCCGATCAAGGTTCGCACGCACCGCAGCATTCCCCGCACGGCAGCCCGCGACCAATTCGCGGGCAATCTCTTTCAGTTCCATCGCATCCCCTCCATGTACCCCTTATGTTCTCACCCTACGCCACCCAGCGATTCGCAGCAATGGCCAGATTGCGCCCGGTCGCGGCGCGGCCTATATGGGTCGGATGTTGGACACGCCGCAAAACCGCCCCGCCCTGCCGCCCGAGATCGCGCGCCGTCGCACCTTTGCGATCATCAGCCACCCTGACGCGGGCAAAACCACGCTGACTGAAAAGTTCCTGCTGTTCGGCGGGGCCATTCAGATGGCCGGCCAAGTGCGCGCCAAGGGCGAGGCGCGGCGCACGCGCTCGGACTTCATGGCGATGGAAAAGGACCGGGGCATTTCCGTCTCGGCCTCGGCCATGTCCTTTGACTTCCATAGCGGTGACACCAACTACCGGTTCAACCTCGTCGACACGCCCGGCCACTCGGACTTTTCCGAAGACACCTACCGCACGTTGACGGCAGTGGACGCCGCCGTGATGGTGATCGACGGCGCGAAAGGCGTGGAAAGCCAGACGCAAAAGCTTTTCGAGGTCTGCCGGATGCGCGACCTGCCGATCCTCACCTTCTGTAACAAGATGGACCGGGAAAGCCGCGATACCTTTGAAATCATTGACGAGATTCAGGAGAACCTCGCCATTGACGTAACGCCCGCAAGCTGGCCCATCGGCGTGGGCCGCGATTTCGTGGGCTGCTATGACATGCTGCGCGATCGGCTGGAACTGATGGACCGCGCCGACCGGAACCGCGTCGCCGACAGCATCAAGATCGAAGGGCTGGACGACCCAAAGCTCGCCGAACACGTTCCCGCCGCGCTGCTGGAGAAACTGCGCGAGGATCTGGAGATGGCGCGCGAATTGCTGCCACCGCTGGACCTCAAGGCGATGCACGAAGGCACGTTAACCCCGATCTGGTTCGGCTCGGCCATCAACTCCTTCGGGGTGCGTGAATTGATGGAAGGCATCGCCAAATACGGGCCAGAGCCGCAAATCCAAGCCGCCACCCCACGCCAGATCCTGCCCGAAGAGAAAAAAGTCGCGGGCTTTGTCTTTAAGGTGCAGGCCAATATGGACCCCAAGCACCGCGACCGTGTGGCCTTTGTCCGCCTCGCCTCAGGGCATTTCGAGCGCGGCATGAAAATGACCCATGTGCGCACGAAAAAGCCGATGACGGTGTCCAACCCGGTCATGTTCCTCGCCTCCGACCGCGAGTTGGCCGAGGAGGCTTGGGCCGGTGACATCATCGGCATCCCCAACCACGGGCAGCTGCGCATCGGTGACACGCTGACCCAAGGCGAAGCGCTCCGCGTGAGCGGCATCCCCTCCTTCGCGCCCGAATTGCTGCAATCCGTGCGCGCGGGCGATCCGCTGAAGGCGAAACACCTTGAAAAAGCGCTGATGCAATTCGCCGAAGAAGGTGCCGCAAAAGTGTTCAAACCCTCGATCGGTTCGGGGTTTGTCGTGGGCGTTGTCGGCCAGTTGCAATTCGAAGTGCTCGCCAGCCGGATCGAGTTGGAATATGGCCTGCCGGTCCGGTTTGAGCCGTCTCAGTTCACCTCGGCCCGCTGGGTGAACGGCACGAAGCAAGCCGTTGATAAGTTTATCGATAGTAACAAACAGCACATCGCGCATGACCATGATGGCGACATCGTTTACCTGACCCGCCTGCAATGGGACATCGACCGCGTCGAGCGCGATTACCCGGATGTGAAGCTGACCGCGACCAAGGAAATGATGGTGTAAAACGGCCCGCCCCCGGGGGGCAGAAAACCTTGATTTCGGGGCCGATCATGGCATTCTAACCCCAACTGGGGAGACGCGATGACGACGACGACGAAATGGGGGCTGGTGGCCACGATCCTGGCCCCCGCAGAGGAGATACGACGCTTTGCCGCCTACCATCTGGAGGCGGGCGCGCACCGCCTCTACCTATACCTCGATGCCGAGAACCCAGAGGCTTTCGAAAGCCTGAAGGCCCATCCGAAAATCCGTGTCACCACCTGCGATGAGGCCTATTGGCAAAGGCTTTGTGGCAAACGTCCGCAAAAGCACCAAGTCCGTCAAAGCCAGAACGCGACCCGCGCCTATAACCGGGCGGATGATGTGGATTGGCTGATCCATATGGATGTGGACGAGTTCATCGTCTCTGACCGCCCGGTGGATGAGGTGCTTGCCACCCTGCCCCCGGCACAAACAATCACCCGCATCCGCCCGATGGAGGCTTTGGCCGGGGATGGCACGGCCTTCAAAGCCTTCATTCCCAACGGCCCCGAGCGCGCCCAGATCGTCTCGGCGCTCTACCCGACCTATGGTGACTACGTCAAAGGCGGCTTTCTGAGCCATCTGGCCGGGAAAGTTTTCGTTCGCACCGGGATGGCGGAGGTGCGGCTCCAGATCCACAACGCTTTTCAGAACGATACGATGATCGACGGGCCAGAGCAGCAGCCCGGCATTGATCTTGCGCATCTTCACGCGAAAAGCTGGCCGGAGTGGCTCGCCGCCTATCGCTACCGGCTGGAAAAAGGCTCCTACCGCGCCGATCTGGCCCCCAACCGCCCCCGCGATCGCGGCGGATTGTCGATGCATGAACTCTTTTCCATGATCGAATCCGAAGGGGGTGAGCCGGGATTGCGCGCCTTTTTTGATGAGGTCTGCGCCGATACGCCTGAGCTGCGCGAAACGTTGAAAGACCACGGTCTGCTGCGTCTCGCCGATCTCGACCTTGATGCAAAGGTGTCGCGCCATTTCCCAAGTTAAGCGCCTGAGAGGGCAAGTGTTTGACGGCTGGGCCGCAACTTGCTATGCGCTTTCGCAACATGCCGCGGCAAATGCCGCCCCTTGGGCCATTCGGGCCGGCTTGTATTGCTGCCGCGGGCCAAGTCAGTGTCCGCTCAACTCGGACGCACATGACAAAATTTACCGATCTGAACCTGAATGCCAAGGTCCTCAAAGCTATTGATGAGGCTGGCTACGAATCGCCCACACCTATTCAGGCGGGCGCCATTCCCCCCGCTCTTGAAGGTCGTGACGTTTTGGGCATCGCCCAGACCGGCACCGGCAAGACAGCCAGCTTCACGCTGCCGATGCTGTCACTTCTCGCCCGTGGCCGGGCGCGCGCCCGGATGCCGCGGAGCCTCGTGCTCTGCCCCACGCGGGAGCTGGCCGCGCAGGTGGCCGAGAACTTCGACACCTATTCCAAGCATCTGAAACTGACCAAAGCGCTGCTCATCGGCGGCGTCTCCTTCAAAGAGCAGGACAAGCTGATCGACAAGGGCGTCGACGTGCTGATCGCCACCCCGGGCCGCCTTCTGGATCATTTCGAGCGCGGCAAGCTGATCCTGTCGGACGTCAAGGTCATGGTCGTGGACGAAGCCGACCGGATGCTCGACATGGGCTTCATCCCGGACATTGAGCGGATCTTCGGCCTCACGCCCTTCACCCGGCAAACGCTGTTCTTCTCGGCCACCATGGCGCCCGAGATCGAGCGGATCACCAACACCTTCCTCAGCAACCCTGAGCGGATCGAAGTGGCGCGTCAGGCGACCACGAGCGAGAATATCGAACAGGGCGTTGTCATGTTCAAAGGCTCGCGCAAGGACCGCGAGGCGAGCGAGAAGCGCAAGCTGCTGCGCCTGCTGATCGATGCCGAAGGCGAGAAATGCACGAACGCGATCATCTTCTGCAACCGCAAGATGGACGTGGATATCGTCGCGAAATCGTTGAAGAAATACGGCTATGACGCAGCCCCGATCCACGGCGATCTGGACCAGAGCCAGCGGACTCGCACGCTCGAAGGGTTCCGGGGCGGCGAGCTGCGCTTCCTCGTGGCTTCTGACGTCGCCGCGCGTGGTCTTGACGTGCCGAGCGTGAGCCATGTCTTCAACTTCGACGTGCCCAGCCATGCCGAAGACTATGTGCACCGCATTGGCCGCACCGGCCGCGCGGGCCGCGATGGCAAGGCGATCATGATCTGCCAGCCGCGCGACGAAAAGAACTTCGAGGATGTCGAGCGTCTGGTGCAAAAGGAAATCCCGCGCATCGAAAACCCGCTCGGCAAAGCCAAACCCGCCGAGGAGACCTCCGACGCACCGGCCAAGTCCGATGACAAGCCCAAGCGGACCCGCTCGCGCAGCCGCAAGGCCGACAAACCTGTCGACGCACCCGCCGAGGACAAGCAACCGCAGGCCGAGAAGGCCGAGGCCAAGGTCGACGCCAAAACCGACGACAAAGCGCAGCCCGAAAAGGCAGAGGCCGCGCTGGACGAACGCAAGTCGGGCCGCGGCAACAAGGACGAGAAGAAGTCGCGCGGCGGACGTGGCCGGGGCGACAAACGGGGCGGCAACGACAACCGTGTCGTCGGTCTGGGCGATCACACGCCAGACTTCATCGGTCTAAGCTTCCGCGAACGCATCTGAACCGCGCCGACGCGGGCATGAATTCGCCGCCGATCCCCGCCGGGATTGGCGGCTTTTTCGTCTGTGCTATGTGAGGGGAAACCCCTCAGATAGGACCATCATGCTGCGCCCCGCCCTCTTCGCCCTTGCCTTTACCCTGACCGCCCTCACCGCCGCCCCCGCCAGCGCCGAACGCTGCCGGGCCGAAGTCAATGGCGCCGAAGTTGTGGTGGAGGCCGAGAATTTTGCCAATTTCGCCGAAGAGGTCGGCACCCGCGAGCGTCTGTTGAATTGGCCCGCGCGGAAGTGGAGCAAGCTTTGGGGCACGCCGCCCGCCTGCGACAGCGGGGTGCTGTTCGACTACCTCGCCACCACAGTGCCGCTGGATCAGATCGACGGCTACTGCCTGACCGCCACGCCCGAAGACGGGCATTTCCTGATCCCCGGCGCGCGGAACTACCGCGGCTATTGCAAGAAGACTTTCTGCGAGCGGGTGAACACCACCAAGGAAGAGACCGTCGAGATCAGCAAGAACATCGCACGCTCCGCCGTGGACAGGCTCAGCCAGCCGGACAACCTCCGCGCCGTGGCGCATAAATCGGGGGCGTTCATTTTGACGGGAGGGGCTTCTGCCCTCAGCGCCAATTTGGCGACGACAGGCAGCACGCTGGCCACCGCACTCTCGACCCCCGCCGCCCTTGCGGCCACGGGGGTAAGCGTGGTCGCGGTGGGCGGCGCGGTCTATATGTGCAGCGGTGACGCGGAGGTCAGCTCAGACGGCTGACCACCACGGTGACTTCGGGCTTCTTGCCGATTTCGTCATAGGACGACTGCCGCGCGACCTTTTTCAAACCGTCATTCAGCTTGTCGTCATCCCGCAGGGTGGCGGCTTTCTGACGGTTCAGCCATTGGCTGAGGTCTTGTTCCAGCACGTCCACGAGCGGCGCGTTGGAGCGGCCCGTTTCCGGCAGGCCCATCAGATCGACCCAAGGCTCGCCCAAAGGCTCGTCATCGGTATCGAGGATCAGCGTCACTGTGGCATGGCCGTTCAGCGCCATGCGGATACGGTCGCGGATCACACCATCCAGCGCGCCGACCTGAACCGAACCGTCCAGATACATGCGACCTGTATCGACATGTTCGACCACCTTGGGCTGGTTGCCCGACAGGTCCACCATCATCCCGTTCACCGCCAGAACGCCGGTGATGCCCTTGGCATCGGCGATCTTGACGTGTTCGCGCAGGTGGCGGTGCTCCCCGTGCATAGGGATCAGAACCTGCGGTTTTACGATGGCATGGAGGGTTTCCAGATCGGGGCGGTTGGCATGGCCCGAAACGTGGTAGAGGCCGGAAGAGTCATCGACCACATCGACGCCCTTTTCCGAGAACTGGTTGATGATGCCGATCACGCCACGCTCATTGCCCGGAATGGTTTTCGACGAAAAGAGGAAGAGATCGCCCTCTTTCAACTCAATCCCCTGATACTTGCCCCGGGCCAGTTGCGCCGAGGCCGCGCGGCGCTCCCCTTGGCTGCCGGTGACCAGCAACATCAGGTTCTCGCGCGGGATGGCGCGGGCGTTCTCGGGCGAGATGACGGGCGGGAAGTCTTTCATCACACCGGTCTGGATCGAGGCTTCGACCATGCGGTTCATCGCACGGCCCAAGAGCACGATAGACCGCCCTGCCCGCGCGCCGGCTTCGGCCAGTGTTTTGACCCGCGCCACGTTGGAGGCAAAGGTCGTGGCAACGACCATGCCCTCGGCGCTGCTGACGAGCTTTTCGATCTCGGGGCCAACGGTGGCCTCCGAACGACCGGGATGCGCGGAGAAGACATTGGTGCTGTCGCAGATCAGCGCATTGACGCCATCCTTGCAGACCTCGGCCCAGAGGGCATCGTCAAAGGCTTCGCCAACACCCGGCGTCCGGTCGATCTTGAAGTCGCCAGAGTGGATCGTGCGCCCTTCGGGCGTGTCGATCACCATGGCCGAGGATTCAGGGATCGAGTGCGAGATCGGCAAGAAGCCCACCTTAAACGGGCCTGCGGTGATCTGCTCGGGCCATGCGCTGACCGTGGTGACCGCATCCTCGGGATGGCCGTGTTCAGACATCTTCCGGCGGGCGATATTGGCGGTAAAGGCGCGCGCATAGATCGGCGCCTTCAGCACCTCATAGGAATGCGCGATGGCACCGATGTGGTCTTCGTGGGCATGGGTGATAAAGATCGCCTCGATCTGATCGCGACGTTCTTTCAGCCAAGTGATGTCAGGCAGGATCAGGTCCACGCCCGGCGTGCTGTCCATATCCGGAAAGGCCACACCGATGTCGACGACGATCAGCCGTTCTTTACCGGGTTTGCCGTAACCGTAGACATAGGCGTTCATGCCAATTTCACCCGCCCCACCGAGGGGCAGATAGATAAATCGTTCGCTGCTCATATTATTCAGCTTTGTCCTTATTATAATCGTGGATCACGGTCAGACCGTGCATCGTGAGTTCATCTTGATAATCATCGAACAGGTCGACTGCCTGCTGAAACAGCGGTGCCAGACCCCCCGTGGCAATAACGCGCATGGGTCTTGCACGTTCCGCCCTTATCCGCTCACATATCTCACGAACCAGCCCGACATAACCCCAAAAGACACCGGACTGCATGCAGGCCACCGTATTGGTGCCAATGACGGAGGGCGGTTTCGAGATATCGACATGCGGCAGGGCGGCGGCGGCATTGTGCAGCGCCTCTAGGCTGAGGTTCACCCCCGGCGCGATCACACCCCCGATATAGGCCCCATCATCGGCCACCACGTCAAAGGTCGTGGCCGTGCCGAAATCCACCACGATCAGGTCGCCGCCATAGAGGTCATAGCCTGCCACGGTGTTGACCAACCGGTCCGGGCCGACCTGCGTCCCCTCGTCCACACGCACGTCGATGGGCAGTGCGCAGCCCGGTTTCCCGACAACGAAGGGCCGCGTGTTAAAGTAGCGATCCGCCAGAACGCGCAGGTTGAACACCACCCGCGGCACTGTCGAGCTGATGATCATATCGGTGATGTCTGCGTCGATATTCTGGAGCCGCATCAAGGTGTTGAGCCAAACGTAGTACTGGTCGGCAGTGCGCTTCCATTCGGTCGATGTGCGCCATGTGGCGATAAACGTGTCCCCGTCCCAGATAGAGAAAACGGTGTTGGTATTGCCGCAGTCGATTGCCAGAAGCATGGTGCCTCCCCTCCCCCCGATTTTAGAAAAACACGTCCGCCGCGGTGATGGGCACCGCGCCGTCGCGGGTGCGCAGGATGAGATTGCCTGCGCCGTCTACATCTTCGAAAACGCCGGTCATCTCGTCGCGCATGGTGCGCGCGGTGATGACCTCTCCGAGCCGCGCGGCATGGGCGAGCCACGCCGTGCGGATCGTGCTGAACCCATAGGTCGTGAACTGCTCTTCCAGACCGGCGTATTCCCGCGCAAGCACGTCGAGGAACTCTTCTGCGCTCACATTGCCCCCCGCTTCGCGTAGGGTCACCGCAGGTAAGGCGCGCGCTTCAAGGCTGCCTGCCGCCGGCCCGTGGGCAAGGTTCACGCCGATGCCAATGGCCAAATGCTCGCCCACGCTCTCCAGCAGGATGCCAGCGACCTTGCCCCCGCGCAGGAGAACGTCATTCGGCCACTTGAGTGCAAAAGCGTCCTCCCGCCCCGTCACAGCCACGAATGCACGGTAAAGCGCGAGCGAGGCCACGAAAGAGCGCAGCGCGGCGACGCCCGGCGGCTCTTTGCGCGGCATCATCAGGGTGGCCGCAAAATTGCCGCGGGGGGTGGCCCAGCTCCGGCCCCGACGCCCGCGCGCCGCCGTCTGCTCTAACGCCAAAATCCAAGTCGGCGCGGTCAGCTCTTGCTGTAACCGCGCCGCCTCTGAGAGGGTGGAATCGAGCGTGTCATAGACGCGCCGGCCATAGCCTTCCGGCCAAGGGGTCATGCGCGCCTCTGGCCGATCTCGTGCCGCACCGCTCAGTTCACCAGCGATGCCGCTGCCGATGCCGCCAAGCCTTCGACGCCGAACATATTGGCAATACCGACGATCATGATGACGGCAGAGGCCATCAACACCACGGTCAGCACGCCGCCGTTCTGGTGATCGAGCGTGTCCGAACGCTCTTCGCCAAAGTACATGTAAAAAACAATGCGCAGGTAGTAATAGGCACCGATCACACTGGCGATCACGCCTGCGATGGCCAGCCATGTCATATTGGCGTCATAGGCCGCGCGCAGCACATAGAACTTGCCGAAGAAGCCCAGCATCGGCGGCACGCCCGCAAGGCTGAACAGCAGCACCAGCATCGCCAGCGCCCGGCCCGGGTTGGTCTTGGCATACATGTTGAGCAGGGTGATATCCGTCACCGGCGCGCCGTCTTTCTGCATCAGCAGGATAAAGGCGAAGGTGCCGAGGTTCATGGTCACATAGATCGCCATATAGACCAGCATCGCCTGCACGCCAAAAGCGGTGCCCGCAGCCAGACCCATCAGCGCATAGCCAATATGCGCGATGGAGGAGAAGGCCATCAGACGTTTGATATTGGTCTGACCGATCGCGGCTACCGAGCCAAAGAACATCGACAATACCGAGAGCAGCGCGACGATCTGGGTCCAATCGCTGACGATCTGGCCAAAGGCGTCATGCATCACCCGCGCGAAGAGACCCATCGCCGCGACCTTGGGCGCCGTGGCAAAGAAGGCCGCGATCGGCGTGGGCGCGCCCTCATAGACGTCCGGTGTCCACATGTGGAAGGGCACGGCGGAGACTTTGAATGCCAGACCGGAGATCAGGAAGACCAGACCAAAGAGCAGGCCAAGCGATGTGCCGCCCGTCTGCGCCGTGGTGATGATGCCCGCGAACAGCGTGGTCCCGGCGTAGCCATAGACCAGCGATGCGCCATAGAGCAGCAAGCCCGAGCTGAGTGCGCCGAGCACGAAATACTTCAAACCCGCTTCAGTGGACTTAACCGAGTCGCGGCGCAGGGAGGCCACGACGTAAAGCGCCAGCGATTGCAGCTCGAGGCCCATGTAGAGCGCCATCAGGTCGCCTGCGGAGACCATCATCATCATGCCGACGACAGCCAAGGCCACAAGCATCGGATACTCGAACCGCAGCAAGCCGCGCAGTTTCATGTAGTTTTCTGACATGATCAAGACGGCAGCGGCAGAAAGCAGGATCGTCACCTTCGCGAAACGGGCGAAAGTGTCGTCGATGAACATGCCGTGGAAGGCGATATTGGTGGTGCCGTCGCCAGACATGGCCACCCAACCGGCCAGCAGCACCATCACCACCGCGGTCACCCAGACGAGCACCCCGGCGGCCTTGTCTTTCGACGTATAGACCGCGCCGAGAAGGCCAAGCAGGGCAAACCCCGCAAGGACGATCTCAGGCAGAATGATGTTCAGATCAGCGGATATCATGCGCCAAGTCCTTCTTAATGCGAGGCATCGGCGGTCTGCACGGCGGTATCAGCCGCCTCCAGCGCCATGTCGTAATTTTCAATCAGGGCAGCCACGGAGGGCCCGATCATGTCCAGAACCAGCGCCGGGTAGACGCCGAGGATCAGGGTCATCGCCACCAGAGGGGCAATGATCCATTTCTCACGCGCAGTCATATCGGTGATCGCCTTGAGGCTTTCCTTGATCAGGTCACCCATCACCACGCGGCGATAGAGCCACAGCGCATAGGCCGCGGAGAAGATCACCCCTGTGGTCGCCACAGCCGCCACCCAAGTGTTCACTTGGAAGGTCGCCATCAGCGTCAGGAATTCCCCCACGAAGCCCGATGTCCCCGGCAGGCCCACGTTGGCCATGGTGAAGAACATGAAGACCAGCGCATAGGCGGGCATCCGGTTCACCAGACCGCCATAGGCGTCGATCTCACGGGTATGCATCCGGTCATAGATCACGCCGACACTGAGGAAGAGCGCGCCAGAGATGAAACCGTGGCTGATCATCTGGAAGATCGCCCCATCGACACCCTGCTGGTTGGCCGCAAAGATGCCCATGGTCACAAAACCCATATGCGCGACCGAGGAATAGGCGATCAGCTTTTTCATGTCCTGCTGCACCAACGCCACCAGCGAGGTATAGACGATGGCGATGGCCGACATCCACAGGATCAGCGGCGTCATCACCTCGGCACCCACTGGGAACATCGGCAAAGAGAAGCGCAGGAAGCCGTAGCCGCCCATCTTGAGCAGGATTGCCGCCAGCACCACGGAGCCTGCCGTCGGCGCCTGAACGTGGGCATCGGGCAGCCAAGTGTGCACCGGCCACATCGGCATTTTCACCGCGAAGCTGGCGAAGAAGGCGATGAACATCAGCGTCTGCATGCCGCCGACGATCTGGATGCCCAGAACCTCAAAGCTTTCGGAGCCGAAGTTATGCGTGAGCAGGCTGATTTCGCAGCCACCGATGCAGGTTGTGCCCGCTTCGGTGAACATCGCCACCATGGCCACCAGCATCAGCACCGAGCCGAGGAAGGTGTAGAGGAAGAACTTGAAGCTCGCGTAAATACGCTCTTTCCCGCCCCAGATGCCGATGATCAGAAACATCGGGATGAGCCCCGCTTCGAAGAAGAGGTAGAAGAGCACCAGATCCAGCGCCATGAAGACGCCCAGCATCAGGGTCTCCAACAGGAGGAAGGCGATCATGTATTCCTTAACGCGATGCTCGACGTTCCAGCTTGCCGCAATGACGAGCGGCATCATGAAGGTCGTGAGCATCACGAAAAGGATCGAGATGCCGTCGACGCCGAGGCGGTATTTCAGGCCCAAGAGCCAGTCGGCCTCATCCACGAATTGGAAATCGGTATTCGACGGGTCGAACTCGAACAGCACGAAAAGCGAGATTAGGAAGGTGACCGTCGTGGTGATGAAGGCCAACCATTTCGCATTGCGCCCGGCGGCGGCATCGTCGCCCCGCAAGAAGACCGCAAGGATCAAGGCGGCGAATGCCGGAATGAAAGTGATGATTGAAAGCAGATGCGTGTCCATCAGTTCGCTCCTCCGCTCATCGTCATCCATGTCACCAGAACGGCGATGCCGATCACCATGGCGAAGGCATAGGTGAAGATATAGCCCGTCTGAGCCTTACCCGCGAGGCGGGTGAAGAAGGGGATGATCCCCATGGCGACGCCATTGAGCGTGCCGTCGATCACAGTGCCATCGCCGCGTTTCCACAGGAACCGGCCGATCGTTTTGGCAGGACGCACGAAAATCACGTCGTAAACCTCATCAAAGTACCATTTGTTTTTCAGGAACAGGTAAAGCGGGCGTTGGTTTGCCGCCAGCCGTCCCGGGACGGTCGGGCTCCAGATATAGAACCACAGGGCCATGACCAGACCGGCCAGCATCGCGATGAAGGGCGAGACCTTGACCCATTTCGGCGCGGCATGGGCATCTTCCAGCACATGGTTGTCAGGTGCGAAGTAAAGCGCCCCCTCGCCCGGCGCACCGCCGAAGGCTTCGTGATGGGTGCCTGCGTCTTGGTGGCCTTCAACCAGCGCATCCGCGCCATGGTCGCCATCGACCGGACCAGTTGCGCCGTGGTCATCCTCGGCCCCTTCGACATGATCGTCGCCGTGGCCTGCCATCTCGGCCATCGGGATGCCGTAGAACTTGCCGACTTGATCCGCGTGACCAAAGAAGCTGCCGTACCAGATCATCCCGGCAAAGACCGAGCCGAGCGCCAGAACGCCAAGCGGGATCAGCATGACCATCGGGCTTTCATGCGCATGCTCATGCGTGTGCTTGTTGCCGCGCGGCTTGCCAAAGAAGGTCAGGAAAATCAGGCGCCAGCTGTAGAAGCTCGTCATCGCCGCGGCGATTACAAGAAGCCAGAAGCCATACATCGACCCACCGCCCCAAGCGCTCTCGATAATCGCGTCCTTCGACAGGAAGCCCGCGAAACCAATATGCGTGAGCGGAATGCCGACGCCGGTGATGGCCAGCGTGCCGATCATCATCGCCCAGAAGGTATAGGGGATCTTTTTGCGCAGACCGCCGTAGTTGGTCATATCCTGCTCATGGTGCATCGCATGGATGACCGATCCCGCGCCCAAGAAGAGCATCGCCTTGAAGAAAGCGTGCGTGAACAGGTGGAACATCGCCGCCGAATACATGCCGACGCCCGCAGCCACGAACATATAGCCAAGCTGCGACATGGTGGAGTAAGCAATGACGCGTTTGATGTCGGTCTGCACCAGACCGATGGTCGCCGCGACAAAGGCGGTGGTGGCACCGATCACGGTGACGAAACCCATCGCCTCGGGCGCGAATTCCATCACAGGCGACATGCGGCAGACAAGGAAAACACCCGCGGTCACCATGGTCGCGGCGTGGATCAGCGCCGACACAGGCGTCGGGCCCTCCATCGCGTCAGGCAGCCATGTGTGCAGGAAAAGCTGCGCCGATTTACCCATCGCGCCGAGGAACAGCAGGAAGGCGATCAGGTTCGCCGCGTTCCAGTCGTTCCATAGGAAGGTAACGGACTGTTCGGCCAGATCGGGTGCGGCGGCAAAGATATCGTCAAAGCGGATCGAGTCCGTCAGCATGTAAAGGCCAAAGATGCCGAGCAGGAAGGCAAAGTCCCCCACCCGGTTGACCACAAAGGCTTTCATCGCTGCGGCATTGGCCGACGGCTTGCGGAAGTAGAAACCGATCAGCAGGTAGGAGGCCACGCCCACGCCTTCCCAGCCAAAGAACATTTGCACAAGGTTGTCGGCTGTCACCAGCATCAACATCGCGAAGGTGAAGAAAGACAGATAGGCGAAGAACCGAGGGCGATAGCTTTCGTTATCGCGGAAGTTCTCGTCATGGGCCATGTAGCCGAAGGAATAGAGATGGACGAGGCTCGACACCGTGGTGATAACGATCAGCATGATCGCGGTCAGACGGTCGAGCCGGATCGCCCAATCTGTGCTCAGCGTGCCGCTCTCGATAAAGCGCAGGATCTGGATTTGCTCGGCTGGGCCGTCCAGCGTCAGGAAGACCACCCAAGACAGGAAGGCGGCAAGGAACAGCAGCCCGGTGGCGACCCACTGGGCTGCCTTCTCACCGATGATCTTCCAGCCGAAACCGCAGAGGATGGCACCCACCAGCGGGGCGAATAGGATCGTGGTTTCCATTGCCTCAGCCCTTCATCACGTTGACATCTTCCACCGCGATCGAGCCACGGTTGCGGAAGAAACAGACCAAAATGGCGAGGCCGATGGCGGCCTCGGCGGCGGCGACGGTGAGCACGAAAAGCGTGAAGACCTGCCCCGTCAGATCACCAAGGAAGCTGGAAAAGGCGACGAGGTTGATGTTCACCGCGAGCAGCATCAATTCGATGCTCATCAGCAGAATGATCACGTTCTTGCGGTTCAGGAATAGCCCGAAGATGCCGATGACAAACAGCGTCGCCGCCACTGTCAGGTAATGCTCAAGTCCGATCATGTCGTCCCTTACGTTCCCGCCCCTTGATGGGCTTTGGTCGCGCCCCGTTCGATGGGGCTTTTAGTATCACTTTGTCCCGGCTGCCACCGGGATTGCCAAGGGTTTAGCCGATAAAGCTGTAGCCGCCGAAAAACACGACGATCAACACCACGACCAGTACCACGATTGTTGTCCTCGACATTTCGACGTCCCTTCTCTCTCTTGGTTCAGCCGTTCTCTTTCAAAATGAACGGCCCCGGAATTTTCAAAAAATTCCGTCTGTTACAGGCCCTGCCCCGACTTCACGTCGCGCAACTCCATCGCCTTGGCCGGGTCGCGCATCATCTGGGCCACCACGTCTTGGCGCTTTACATCCTTGCGGTGACGCAATGTCAGCACAATCGCCCCGATCATCGCCACCAGCAGGATCAAACCCGCCAGTTGGAACAGCAGGAAGTAACGGTCATACAGCAGCAGGCCGAGGGCTTCGGTGTTGAACCGCGCGGGATCAATAGCATTGGCCCGCAGGCTCTCCGCCGCCGCGCTCTGCTCCCATGCGCCGAAGGCCATGACGAATTGCATCAAAATCACCAGCCCGATCAGCAGCGCCAGCGGCATGTAGCGCGCCATCTCGGCCTTGAGTTCGGCAAAGTCCACGTCGAGCATCATGACGACGAAGAGGAAGAGCACCGCCACCGCGCCCACATAGACGATGACCAGCAGCATCGCCACGAACTCCGCGCCGAGCAGAACAAAGAGCCCCGCCGCCGAGAGGAAGGACAGGATCAGCCAGAGCACCGAATGCACCGGGTTGCGACTGATCACCGTGAACAGCCCGCCGGTGATGACGCTGATCGCGAAGAGGTAAAATGAAAAGACCGTCATGCGCCGTCTTCCTTCTTGGTATCTTGTTCTTCGTCTAGGACCGATTGCGCCAGTTCCAGGGCCCGGGTCATCGCGGGAAGCCCGGCAAAGACCGACATCTGGCTGATCGTCTCGACGATATGTTGTTTCGTGGCCCCCGCCTCGCGCGCGTGGCGCACGGTTTGGCGAAGGGCCATGTCATTCTGCGCGCCCTGCATGGTCAGCCCGGCAAGGGTGAGCAGCAGCCGCGTCCGCGCGTCCAGCCCGCCCTTGTTGACCGTGTCGCCGAACCAGAAATCCATCATTTCCTTCGGCATGGTGCCCATCATCGCCTCGAACCCTTTGGGCGAAAAAGCATCCATCGCTGGAAAGGCTTTCGCCATCTCCTGCGCTTGCTTCATCATCGCATCAAAAGGGTTCTTGGGGTCGCTCATCTGTAGGGCGCGTCCATTTCGAGGTTGCGGGCAATTTCGGCTTCCCAGCGTTCGCCGTTGTCCAAAAGCTTGGCCTTGTCGTAGTAGAGCTCTTCGCGGGTCTCGGTCGAGAACTCGAAGTTCGGGCCTTCGACAATGGCATCCACCGGGCAGGCTTCTTGGCAGAAACCGCAGTAGATGCATTTGGTCATGTCGATGTCATAGCGCGTGGTGCGGCGGCTGCCGTCTTCGCGGGCTTCTGCGTCGATGGTGATCGCCTGCGCGGGGCAGATCGCTTCGCAAAGCTTACAGGCAATGCAGCGTTCCTCCCCATTGGGATAACGGCGCAGCGCATGCTCCCCGCGGAAGCGCGGCGACAGCGGCCCCTTCTCATGCGGGTAGTTCAGCGTGGTTTTCGGCGCAAAGAAATAGCGCATCCCCAGCATGAAAGCCTTGGCGTAATCTGCCAGCAGGAAATATTTCGCGGCGCGGGTGTAATCAGTCGCAGCCATATCAGCCCCCTACGGTCCAGCGGGCGTAGATGCCCCAGAACCAATCGAATTTTGCAGCGAATGCCACGAAGACCACCCAGAAGAGCGAGAAGGGAAGGAAAACTTTCCACCCCAGCCGCATCAGCTGGTCATAGCGGTAGCGCGGCGTGATAGCCTTCACCATGGCGAACATGAAGAAGACCATCAGCATCTTGATGAACATCCAGAAGAAGCCATCGGGCAGGAACGGCACCGGCGACAGCCAGCCACCGAAGAACATCAGCGACACCAGCGCGCACATCAGCACCACGGCCACCAACTCGCCGATCATGAACAGCAGGAACGGGGTCGAGGAGTACTCCACCTGGTAACCCGCGACGAGTTCCGATTCTGCTTCCGGCAGGTCGAAGGGCGGGCGGTTGGTCTCCGCCAGCGCCGAGATGAAGAACAGGATCAACATCGGGAAATGCGGCAGGAAGTACCAGTTGAACAGGCCCCAGTCGCCGTCCTGCGCCGCCACGATGGACGAGAAGTTCATCGAACCGGTCGAGAGGATCACGCCGATGATGATCAGACCGATCGACACTTCGTAAGAGATCATCTGCGCGGCGGAGCGCAGAGAACCCAAGAAGGGATATTTCGAGTTCGACGCCCAACCGCCCATGATCACGCCGTAAACCTCAAGCGAGGAGACGGCGAAGACATAGAGGATCGCCACGTTGATGTCCGACAGGATCCAGCCGTCGTTAAACGGGATCACCGCCCAGGCGATCATCGCCATGACAAAGGAAATCATCGGCGCAAGGAAGAAAACCCCCTTGTCTGCGCCCGCCGGAACCACCACTTCCTTAACGATATATTTGAGGAAGTCGGCAAAACTCTGCAGCAGGCCGAAGACGCCCACAACGTTGGGGCCGCGGCGCATCATCACGGCGGCCCAGATTTTGCGGTCGGCATACATGAGGAAGGCCAGCGCCAGCAGCAACGGCACCACCAGCAGCAACACCTGCCCAACCGTCAGCAGGGCAATGCCAAGCCCGGTCGTGTAAAAGAAATCAGCCATAAGTCCTCACACCGTCGGAATGCCGCGTTCCGCGCATTGAAACGCGGTCACTTCGGCATCAATTGTCTTCAAGCCTTTGGGCAGGCTCGGCGAGATTGTGTAAACAGCATCTGCCCGCCATATGCCACCCTCTTCGCTCACATTTGTCCGCACATGACGCGCAAAACCGTAGCCCCGGATCAGCGTGTATTGCGCGGCGGCGCATTCGGCGTAGTCCGACACGTCCTGCGCCGAAAGCGCCTTGGTCATCGCCACGTTGAATTGCACCAAATCCCCGTCCAAAAGCTGGGTTTCGACCCCCTTGTAATCGGGGATAAAATCCTCGGCCACCGGCACCTGCGGTTCGCAGGCGGCCAGTAGCATCAAGGGGGCCAGCGCCATTGTTCTCACTCCGCCGCCATCGGCTCGGCCCGGCGCGCGGCGGCCAGTGCCGACAGTTCCGCCATCAACTGGCTGGCCCGTGCGATCGGGTTGGAGAGATAGAAGTCACGCACCGCAGGCGCGAAAGACGCATCGCCCAGCTTGCCCGCAGGCAGCGCGTTCCATTCGTTTTCCGGCACCTCATCGACATTCGCCAGATGCGGCACGGCCTCGGTCAGTTTGCGGCGCAGCTCAGCGATGGAATCATAGCCCAGTTGCGCGCCCATCTCAGCCGAAAGCGCCCGGAGAATCGCCCAGTTCTCTTTCGCCTCCCCCGGTGCAAAGCCTGCGCGCAGCGCCAGCTGCGGACGGCCCTCGGTGTTGACGAAAAGCCCCGGCTCCTCGGTATAGGCGGCGCCCGGCAAGATGATGTCGGCACGGTGTGCGCCGCGGTCGCCATGGCTGCCTTGGTAGATCACGAAGGGGCCTTCGCCGATCTCGATCTCATCGGCACCGAGGTTGTAGATCACCTCTGCCGCGTTCACGTCGTCCATACCGTTTTCGGCCACGGCACCGATGTCCATGGCACCGACGCGCGAGGCGGCGGTGTGCAGGACCATCAGCTTGCTCTTGGTCTTCTCGGCCAGTTCCATCGCTTTCGCCAGAACCGCCGAACCATCGGCTTCGCGCAGGGCGCCCTGACCCACGACGATCACCGAAGGCTGCTCCAGCACTTCGTCGAAGTCGCTGCCCATCAGTTTGTCGAGCGTGGCGCGGTCGTTGCCCAGATGGTGATGCGGATAGGTCAGATCAGCCGCTTCGCCGATCAGGCCGATCTCGGCGCCATTGGCCCATGCCTTACGGATACGCGCATTCAGCACCGGCGCCTCGACGGCGGGGTTCGTGCCAATGAGCTGGATCATCTTGGCATTGTCCAGATCCTCAATCCGCGCGTTGCCGACATAGCCGAAACGGTTGCCCGCGGGCAGTTTCGCGCCATCGGTGCGGCATTCGACAACACCGCCCTGCCCTTCGATCAGCTGTTTCAGGGCAAAGGCCGCCTCAACCGGGGCCAGATCGCCGATCAAACCGGCCAGCTTCTTGCCCTTCATCGCGGCGGCGGCGGCATTCAGCGCCTCGGGCCAGCTGGCTTTGCGCAGCTTGCCGTTCTCGCGGATGTAAGGTGTATCGAGACGCTGGCGGCGCAGACCGTCCCAAACGAAGCGCGTCTTGTCCGAAATCCACTCCTCGTTCACGCCATCATGGTTGCGCGGCAGGAAGCGCATGACTTCGCGGCCCTTGGTGTCCACGCGGATGTTGGAGCCGAGCGCATCCATCACGTCGATGCTCTCGGTCTTGCTGAGTTCCCACGGACGCGCGGTGAAGGCATAGGGTTTGGACACCAGCGCACCCACCGGGCAGAGGTCGATGATATTGCCGGACAGGTTGCTGTCGATGAGCGCGCCGAGATAGGTCGTGATCTCCGCATCCTCGCCGCGACCGGTTTGGCCCATGACGTGCTGGCCCGCGACCTCGGTCGTGAAGCGCACGCAGCGGGTGCAGGAGATGCAGCGCGTCATATGTGTTTCCACCAGCGGGCCGAGATCGAGATCCTCGGTCGCGCGCTTGGGCTCGCGGTAACGCGAGAAGTCGACGCCGTAGGCCATCGCTTGATCCTGCAGGTCACACTCACCGCCCTGATCGCAGATCGGGCAATCCAGCGGGTGGTTGATGAGCAGGAACTCCATCACGCCTTCGCGGGCCTTCTTGACCATGGGCGAGTTGGTTTTCACGACCGGCGGCTGGCCCTCGGGACCGGGGCGCAGGTCGCGCACCTGCATGGCGCAGGAGGCGGCGGGCTTGGGCGGCCCGCCGACGACTTCCACAAGACACATGCGGCAGTTGCCAGCGATCGACAGACGCTCGTGGTAACAGAAGCGCGGCACTTCGATGCCGACCTGCTCGCAGGCCTGAATGAGCGTCATCGCCCCTTCGACTTCGACTTCCTTGCCGTCGATGATGATCTTGCGGATATCGCTCATAAGCTCACTTTGCCTTCAGTAACGAACCGATCCGGCTCGATTTTTGAATCTCTTCGCGTCCGAGCGCACAATAGCTTTGCGGGTCCGAAGTATCGACCCCCTTCGCCTTGAAAAACGCGGCGCCCCGCGCTCTCATGCGCGCTTTTTCAGCGTCACTATCAATATAGGCGTCGATCTCGGCGTCGGAGTAGCCCAGATCGCCCGCCTTGCCTTTCAGGTCCCAAGCCATCTTGACCGCGCGCAGCATCCGCGCGCTGATGTCGGGGCAGTTCTTACGGATGATGTCGGCCACGCCCATGTCCAAGAGCGCATCGTCGATGGCCGCCACCTCGCGCAGCGGCGGTTTGGCGGCGACCGGTGTCACGGTGGCGGCGGTCAGGCTCAGGCCCATCACGGCGATCATCAGGGTGCGCATATCAATTCTCCTTCAAGCAGCGGGCCGGAACGGCCCGTCTGACAGATGGAGATTGCAGGCCGTGATATTCAATATCACCGCCCCAAAGACCCGCAGGCCCGCGATATGTCGCCGATGCGATCACTGTGGGCAGCGGCCCTGAAAGGTCAGCGCCCCGCCATCGAACCGCAGCGCGCTTGCCGGTGCATCGGGGCCAAAGGTCCAGTCGATTTTCGAGTTGCCGTAGTTGCCGACACAGTATTTCACCGCCTCATAGCGCGCCGCTGCACGGGCGCCGTCGATGGATTTGCCGGCGTCCTTGACTGTCACCTGAAAGACATCCCGCTGGCCGTCGACCTTGCGCAGTTTGGTGTTGAAATACTGCCCGTCAAAGGCAATCCGCTCGCCATCATTGGCGCAGCCCGCCAGCAGGGCGCTGAGCGTCAGAACCGTCAAAGCATATTTCATAAACCTACTCCGCTGCGCCAAGGCCCGGCCTTGCCGATCGCCCCGCGCCTGTTGTGGACGGACGCGCCTGACGCGCGCCCGCTATCGCCGCTTCTGCGTCAAGCGTCAAGCCGGTGAGGCCCGACGCTGCACAGGGTTTCACTCCGCCGCGACCGCGCTGACGCGGCCCGTGCGCTTGTGTTTGATCCGATCTTCGATCTCATCGCGGAAGTGCCGGATCAGACCTTGGATTGGCCAAGCCGCCGCATCGCCAAGCGCGCAGATCGTGTGGCCTTCGACCTGTTTGGTCACGTCGAGCAGCATGTCGATCTCTTCCGGCTCGGCATCGCCCGAGACCAGACGGTCCATCACCCGCATCATCCAACCGGTGCCTTCGCGGCAGGGCGTGCACTGGCCGCAGCTTTCGTGTTTGTAGAACTTCGACAGCCGCCAGATCGCTTTGATCACGTCGGTGGAGTTGTCCATCACGATCACCGCCGCGGTGCCGAGGCCCGAGCGCTGCTCGCGCAGGTAGTCGAAATCCATGATCGCGTCGCGCATGTCTTTGCCGGGGATCAGCGGCACCGACGACCCGCCGGGGATCACCGCCTTGAGGTTGTCCCAGCCGCCGCGGATGCCGCCGCAATGGGTCTCGATCAGCTCTTCAAAGGAGATCGACATCGCCTCTTCGACGACGCAGGGGTTGTTCACGTGACCAGAGATCGCAAAGAGCTTGGTGCCCGCGTTATTGGCGCGGCCAAAGCCCGCGAACCACTCTGGCCCACGGCGCAGAATGGTCGGCACCACGGCGATGGATTCGACGTTGTTCACCGTGGTCGGGCAACCGTAGAGGCCCGCGCCCGCCGGGAACGGCGGTTTCATCCGGGGCATGCCCTTCTTGCCTTCGAGGCTCTCCAGCAGCGCGGTTTCTTCGCCGCAGATATAGGCCCCTGCCCCGTGGTGCAGGTAAATGTCGAAATCCCAGCCCGATTTGCTGGCGTTCTTGCCCACCAGACCGGCCTCATAGGCCTCATCAATCGCGGCCTGCAGGGCTTCGCGCTCACGGATGTATTCGCCGCGCAGGTAGATATAGCAGGTATGTGCGCTCATCGCGAAAGAGGCGATCAGGCAGCCTTCGATCAGCGTATGCGGATCGTGGCGCATGATCTCGCGGTCTTTGCAGGTGCCCGGCTCGGATTCGTCGGCGTTGACCACAAGATAGGCCGGGCGGCCATCGCTTTCCTTCGGCATGAAGGACCACTTGAGCCCCGTGGGGAAGCCCGCCCCACCCCGGCCCCGCAGGCCAGAGGCTTTCATCTGGTCGACGATCCAATCGCGGCCCTTTTGAATGATCCCGGCGGTGCCATCCCAATGGCCGCGCGCCTGCGCGCCTTTCAGGGTGCGGTCATGCATGCCGTAGATGTTGGTAAAAATGCGGTCTTTGTCCTGAAGCATGATGCCTACCTTTGGTTCTCACGGCTGGCCCGGCGGGCCTGCCACATTTGATATATCACGACCATCGCCCAGAAAAGCGCGGCCAGTGCAGCAAAGTCGAAGAGCAGCGCATAACGCCCCGGCAGGCCAAGCGCCGGGCCGGCCCATTGCATGGCCAGCCACAAGCACATGGTCACGGCAATGACCAGCCCTGCGGTGCGGCCCTTGCGGGCAAGCGCTCTGTCTTCGGCTTCGCTCATGTCTCTCTCTTACCCCGATCAGCCCTCGGCCTTGCCGTCACTGGCAAGTGCCTTGGCCTGACCGATCCAATCGTCGCGCCGGATACGGCCCTTGAAACGCAGACGAGAATCGACCCAGTCGATCTCCTCCCCCTCAAGTGCCGCGATCTGATCGAAATGGAAGATGCCCAATTCATTCAGCGTCTGTTCCAGCTTCGGCCCGATGCCGCCAATGCGCTTGAGGTCATCCGCCCCGCCCGCACGGGGTGCATCCAGCAGCGCGGGTTTGCCATCGGTCGATGCGCCGCCTGTCGCCCCCTTGGGCGCGGTCTCGACGGTCTCTTCCGGGGTGGTCACCACCGCGGGCGCTTCTTCGGCTTCGACAACCTGTTCCGGGGTGGCTTCGACGGCGGCTGTGTCAGCCACGGGCGGCGTCGGCGTTGTTTCCTCGGAGGTTTCGGCTGGCTCTTCCTCTCCCGCCACCTCGGCCTCGGCAACCTCATCCGGCGCAGCTTCAACGGCAGCCGTATCGGCCACGGGCGCGGTCGGCGGTGTCTCCTCCACAGGCTCAACCGGCGCGCTGGCCTTTCGCGCGGCCCCGATGCCCGCGTCACCGGCTGGGACGGTGCCCACCGCTGGCGAGACGCTGTCCGATGCTGTCGGCGACGCCGCAACCGATGCTGCCGCCGCGCTGCGGGTGTTGTCTTGCGGTGCGGCGGCTGGCACGTCTTTGCACAGCAGGGTCATCGCCAGATAGCCCACAATCACCGCCACCAGCACACCGGCCAGAATAGACGTCAACAGACCCCAGATGCCGAACGCCAGCAACAGGAATGCCACGAGCAAACCGACACCGGCACCCAGCCACCAGCAGCGCTTGGTGCAGGCTTCTCGTTCCGAAATATCCGTCATGACTGTCCTTCTCTCCCTTGATGCGGGCGATGCGGCTTATGGCTCTGCGGGGTGGTGTGGGTGCCGTCCTTGGCCCGTTGTTAATCTCCGTCTTATTCTTCTGCGAGGCGCGCGGCCTGCTCTACCCAATTGTCGCGGCTGACGCGGCCTTTGAACCCTTCGAGGTTCTGGTCGACCCAAGCGACCTCCTCAGGGCCCCATTGGGCGATCTGATCAAAGTGGTAGAAACCCATGCCGTTAAGCATCTGCTCCAGCTTCGGACCGACGCCTTTGATCTTTTTCAGATCATCCGCCTCGCCCTCACGCGGGCCGTCCAACTGCGCGGGCTTTTGGCCGGGCGTCGCGGGGGTGTCGGTCTCGGCCTCGGCGGCATCGACGGTTTCACCCGCGGGGTCGCGCTTGGAACGCGGCTTGCTTTTCGAGGCGGCCTCGGCCTCCTGCTCGGTGATGCCGGTCTTGTCGGCGCTTTCGCCCTCGGCGGGACGCGGCTCTTCGGCTTCGACCTCTTCCACGGTTTCAGGCTGCGGCGCGTCGGGCTTGCGCTGCCAAGGTGTCAGCAGCGGCACCTCGGTGCCGTCGATGCGCTTGACCGTATCGCCGATATCGACCGCGGCCTGAGCGCTGGCGTTATACTGCGTGCGCCCGCTTTCGTGATCCGTGAGGCTGGTCAACCCGCCTAGAGGCTCAGAGGCATAGCGCCCGTTCTGAGGCCCGGGCACGGGCACGCGCCCGTCGCTCAACTCATCAAGGATTTCGTTCAGCCGCGCGGTGGTCAGGTCTTCGTAATAGTCCTTGCCAATCTGCGCCATGGGGGCGTTGGAACAGGCACCGAGGCATTCGACCTCTTCCCAAGAAAAACGCCCATCCGCCGACAACTCATGCGGCTTGGCGGCGATACGCTCCTTGCAGACGGCGACCAGATCCTCGGCCCCGCAAATCATGCAGGAGGTGGTACCGCAAACTTGGATATGTGCCACGGAACCAACGGGTTGCAGCTGAAACATGAAGTAGAAGGTCGCCACTTCAAGGCCCCGGATATAGGCCATGCCCAGCATCTCCGAGACATGTTCGATCGCCGGGCGGGTCAACCAGCCCTCTTGCTCCTGCGCGCGCCACAAAAGCGGGATGATCGCGCTGGCCTGACGGCCTTCGGGGTATTTGGTGATCTGCGCTTCGGCCCATTCTTGGTTGGCGGGCGTGAAGGCAAAACTGTCGGGCTGGTCAGGGTGTAGACGGCGGAGCATTAGTTCGAACCTATGGTCAGGCGGAGGCCAATGATGCCCCCGGCGTAAATTTCTTCAAAACGGGGTGACGCCAGCGGCATCACCGGTCGATCTCTCCAAAGACGACGTCCATGGTGCCGATGATCGCGGCCACATCGGCAAGCTGGTGACCGCTGGCCACATGGTCCATCGCCTGCAAGTGCAAGAAGCCCGGCGCGCGGATTTTGGAGCGATAGGGTTTGTTGGAGCCATCGGCCACAAGGTAGACGCCAAACTCGCCCTTGGGCGCTTCGACGGCGCAGTAAACCTCCCCCTTGGGAACGTGGAACCCTTCGGTGTAAAGCTTGAAGTGGTGGATCAGGCTTTCCATGTCAGTCTTCATCGCAGTGCGCGATGGCGGGGTGATCTTGCCCCGCGCCAGCACATCGCCCTGCCCGTCGGGGGCGCGCAGCTTCTCGATCGCTTGCTGGATGATGTAGGTCGACTGGCGCATCTCTTCCATCCGGCAGAGGTAGCGGTCAAAGCAGTCGCCGTTCTTGCCCACGGGGATCTGGAAGTCGAATTCATCGTAGCATTCATAGGGCTGCGCGCGGCGCAGGTCCCAAGCAAAGCCCGACCCGCGCACCATCACACCGCTGAAGCCGTAGTTGAGGATGTCCTCCTCGGTCACGATGCCGATGTCGACGTTGCGCTGTTTGAAGATGCGGTTCTCGGTCAGCAGCTCGTCGATGTCGACCATGAACTTCTTGAGGAACTGTTCACACCAGGCTTCAATATCGTCCAGCAGCGCGGGCGGCAGGTCTTGGTGGACGCCGCCGGGGCGGAAGTACGCCGCGTGCAGACGCGCGCCACAGGCCCGCTCGTAAAAGATCATCAGGCTCTCACGCTCTTCAAAGCCCCAGAGCGGCGGCGTCAGCGCGCCCACGTCCAGCGCCTGCGTGGTGATGTTGAGAAGGTGGTTCAGAATGCGCCCGATTTCCGAGAACAGCACCCGGATCAGCGAGGCACGGCGCGGCACCACCGTGTCGGTCAGCTTTTCGATGGCCAGACACCAAGCGTGCTCTTGGTTCATCGGGGCCACGTAATCCAGCCGGTCGAAATACGGCAGGTTTTGCAGGTAGGTGCGGCTTTCCATCAGCTTTTCGGTGCCACGGTGCAGCAGGCCGATATGGGGGTCGCAACGCTCTACCACCTCACCGTCAAGCTCAAGCACCAGACGCAAAACCCCGTGTGCGGCAGGGTGTTGCGGGCCGAAATTGATGTTGAAGTTGCGAATCTTCTGCTCGCCGGACTCAAAGTCGGTCGACCCGTCGTCAAAGGCTTTTGTGCGAATGTCGCCGTCCATTACCGTTTCTCCAGTTCTTGCAGCTTCATGCCCATCCACCACAGCAGGGCGATCGTGCCCAGCGGGATCAGACAGGCCACCGCCCAGTATTTGTTGATGCCGAAGAACGGCAGCAGTTTGACCATCGGAATGGCGGTCAGCGCCGAGAGGATCAGCCACCAAAGCCCGCCCATTACTTCGCGTCCTTGCTCACATGACCGTCGGGTGCCGACTTGTCGTCGCCGGGCAGGATGTAATCGGCCCCTTCCCATGGCGACATGAAGTCGAACTGGCGGTATTCCTGAACGAGGCTCACGGGCTCATAGACCACGCGTTTGGCGCCTTCGTCATAGCGCACCTCGGTATAACCAGTGGTCGGAAAATCCTTGCGCAGCGGGTGCCCGCGGAAACCATAGTCCGTGAGGATACGGCGCAGGTCCGGGTGGCCGGAAAAGAGGATGCCGAACATGTCAAAGACTTCACGTTCGAACCAATCGGCACTGGGGTGCACGCCGGTGATCGAGGGCACCATGTCCTTCTCCCGCGCGGCGGCGCGCAGGCGAATGCGCTGGTTCTGGTACATCGACAGGAAGTGGTAAACCACGTCGAACCGCTTGGCACGGCCCGGATAATCCACCGCCGTGATGTCCACCAGCGTCGAGAAGCGGCAGGTCGGATCACCTTTGAGGAACTCGACAAGCCCGGCGACATTGGCCAGCGCCACATCCATGTTCAACTCACCCTTGGTGACATCCCATCCGAGCACGCAATCGGGGCGTTTGGCTTCGATATAGGCCCCAAGTTCCTGCAGTTGTTCGCT
This sequence comes from Sulfitobacter sp. 1A12056, assembly GCF_043558125.1. Classification (NCBI taxonomy): domain Bacteria; kingdom Pseudomonadati; phylum Pseudomonadota; class Alphaproteobacteria; order Rhodobacterales; family Roseobacteraceae; genus Sulfitobacter; species Sulfitobacter sp. 1A12056. The sequence continues at coordinate 60,269 of NZ_JBIFFY010000006.1, forward strand.
CATCGCAAATCTTCCTTCCACGCGCCGATCAACGCCATCTCACTGTCCCGCGCCTTTGGCGCTTTGTCCTTCTGCCTGCCCCGCTTGCGGCGCAGGCGGTTGCCTTAGCGCACGATCGTCCCGGTGCGGCGAATTTTACGCTGCAACTGGAGGATACCATAAAGCAGTGCTTCCGCCGTCGGCGGGCAGCCGGGCACATAGACATCGACCGGCACGATGCGGTCACAGCCGCGCACGACCGAATAGCTGTAGTGATAGTAACCGCCGCCGTTCGCGCAGGACCCCATCGAGATCACATAGCGCGGCTCTGGCATCTGGTCATAGACCTTGCGCAGCGCCGGGGCCATCTTGTTGGTCAGCGTGCCCGCGACGATCATCAGGTCCGACTGGCGCGGAGAGGCGCGCGGCGCGGTGCCGAAACGCTCAAGGTCATAGCGCGGCATGGAGCTGTGCATCATCTCAACCGCGCAGCAGGCCAAACCGAAGGTCATCCAGTGCAAGCTGCCCGTGCGCGCCCAGTTGATGATGTCTTCGGTCGACGTCAGCAGGAAGCCCTTGTCCTGCAACTCGGCATTCAGGCTCTGGGTGGCGAATTCAGGGTCCGGCCCCGCGCCATATTGGCCGTAGGCCGCAGGGGCGGAGGCACCGGATTTCACCCGTGGGCTTTGGTGGCCATCGCCCATCACCGGGGTGACGAGTGCGTCATCTTTTACTGCCATTCCAGCGCTCCCTTCCTCCATTCATAGGCGAAGCCCGCCGTCAGCACGCCCAAGAACACCATCATTGACCAGAAGCCCACCATGCTCACCTCTTTGAAGGCCACGGCCCATGGGAAGAGGAAGGCGATTTCGAGGTCGAAAATGATGAAGAGGATCGAGACCAGATAGAAACGCACATCAAACTTCATCCGCGCATCGTCGAATGCGTTGAACCCGCATTCATAGGCCGAGACCTTCTCCGGGTCAGGATTGCGCACGGCCACGACCACGGCGGCGAGGATCAGCACAAGGCCAAGGCCAATCGCCACGGCCAGAAAAACGAGGATGGGCAGGTATTCCCGCAGCATGTCGTCCAAGGGGATGCTCCTTTCGCGGTGCGCGGCATGAGGCAAAGGCCAAAAGCCCGCGCAGACAAACTTGGAACGGGTTTAACTCTGCCCGTGGGTAGGGTCAACGGGCCAAGCCCGGTTAATGCCGCCCACGGGTCCGCAATAGAGCCATTTCGCCAAAGCCTTGAGCTAGACCACCCAAGCGGCTTTGCGCTTATCAAAGAAGGCACCGATTCCCTCGGCGGCCTCATCGGTTTCCCAACGCGCCGCGAGGGCATCAATGGACATTTCCACCGCCTCGGGCGTGGCGATTCCACCCAAGTCCTGCGCCAGCTTCTTGGCCGCTGCCACCGCCCCCGGCGCGCAGGAGAGGTAAGGCACGACTTCGGCCTCGACGGCCGCGTCCAACTCCTCGGCCGGTACGGCGCGGGCCAGCAGCCCCAGATCGACCGCCTCCGCCGCATCGAACAGACGCGCCGACATGAAGACCCGCCGCGCGCGCCCCTCGCCCATCCGCGCCAGCACATAGGGCCCGATTGTGGCCGGGATGATGCCCAGACGGGTCTCAGTGAAGCCCATCTTCAGCGTATCGACCCCCACGGCCACATCACAGACCGAGGCCATGCCGACGCCGCCGCCAAAGGCATTGCCCTGCAGCTTGCCGATCACCGGCTTCGGCAGCGCGTTGAGCGCGCCCAGCATCGTCGCCAGCTTACCCGCCTCCGCCGAGCGTGTCTCGGCATCCATATCGCGCTGGTCGCGCATCCAGCCCAGATCGCCGCCGGCGCAGAAGGATTTGCCCGCCCCGGTCAGCACCACGACACGCACCGCGTCATCCTCGGCCAGCTTGCCCGCCGCCGCGGTCAGATCGGCCAGCATCTGCGCCGACATGGCGTTGTGTTTCTCCGGCCGGTTGAGGGTGAGCGTCGCCACCCCGCGCGCGTCGGTCTCGATCGTCAAAGTCTCGTACATGTCAGCCTCGCATCGCCCGTGCCATTTCGGCGGCTTCCAACACCACCGCTTGATCGACGCCGGTGTCATAGCCAAGCGCCATCAGATGTTCATTCACCGCCTCGGTGGCGACATTGCCCGCCGCCCCCGGCGCATAGGGGCAACCGCCCAAGCCACCGACCGCCGCGTCGAAGACCCGCAGGCCCATCGACAATGAGGCGTCGATATTGGCCATCGCCCGCCCGTGGGTGTCATGGTAATGCCCCGCGAGCCGGCCCGCCGGCACCACGTCGCGCACCGAAAGCAGCATCCGCGCAATACTGTCGGGCGTGCCCGCGCCAATGGTGTCGCCGAGAGAGATCTCGTAGCAGCCCATCGCAAAGAGCTTGTCGGCCACGCGCGCCACGTCGCCGGGATCGACCCTGCCGTCATAGGGGCATTCCACCACGCAGGAGACATAGCCGCGCACCGGAATGTCCACATGCCGCGCCTCTTCGAGGATCGGGGCAAACCGCTCGAAAGCTTCGTCAATGCTGGCGTTGATGTTCTTCCGGCTGAACCCTTCCGAGGCGGAGGCGAAGATCGCCACCTCGTCGGCGCGGGCCGCTACCGCATCCTCGTAACCGCGCATGTTCGGTGTCAGGGCCGCGTAGCGCACGCCCTCGGCACGGGAGATCTGCCCCAGCACCTCGCCCGAACCGGCCATCTGCGGCACCCATTTGGGGCTGACGAAACTGGCGCATTCGATGCGGGCAAAGCCAGCTTCGCTCAGCTTGTTCACCAAGGCGACCTTCTCGGCCACGGGGATCTCGCGTTTCTCGTTCTGCAGACCGTCCCGCGGGCCGACCTCGAAAATCTCACATGGTCCAAGGCTCATTGGCCGCACTCCTTCCCTGTGTGGGCCATGGTCATTCAATCGGCCATGGCGCATAGAAATCCTTCTCGTAGAGCTTCGCTCCCTCGGGCAGCGCCTGCGCGAAGCTGTCGCGTTCCGTGATCCGTTCATACCACGCCGCGACCGAAGGGTGGTCATCCAATTTCACGAAATGCCGCGCCATGTAGACCGCCTGCCCGACCGAGATGTCGGCGGCAGAAAAGCCGGAGGTCAGCAGGTAGTCGCGGTTCTCCAGCGGCGTCGAGAGCCGTGCCTCCAGCGCGTCGTAGCATTTGCCGATCCGCGCCGCCTCGAGCTTCATCACGATGGGGCTGCGCATGTGATCCTCGCGCAGGGCGATGTGCTGCTGGGTCAGTGCCGCTGTGTGCTGGCTGATGGTCTCGGCGAAATGCACCCAGACCAGCCAAGCCATGCGGTCCGGACTGCCGACCGAGCGGCCCATGCGGTCGGGGCTGTAGCGCTCGCAGAGGTACTGGGTGATCGCCCCGGTCTCGAACATGCGCTCGCCGTCGATCTCCAGCGCAGGCACACGGCCCGCGGGCGACAGCACGAGGTATTCCGGATCGCGCAGGCTGCGGTCGAAGGCATGCATTTTGACCTGAAACTCCACGTCGTCCAACTCGTGCAGCAGCCAGAGCGTGCGCATCGAGCGGGTCTGCGGACAGTGGTGCAGCGTGATCATGCGCCCTCCTCGGCTTCCAGACGCACCAGCGCCGCCCCGGCCTCGACCTGATCGCCCGCTTGCGCCAGCACCTCGGCCACCACGCCGTCGCGCGCGGCCAGCAGCGAATGTTCCATCTTCATCGCCTCCAACACCGCCAGACGGTCGCCCTTGGCGACGCTTTGACCGACCTCGGCGTCGATGGCGCGGACGAGGCCGGGCATCGGCGCCTCGACGATATTGCCGTCGCCATGGGCGGCGGCAGCGCGCGCCAGCGGATCGATCACGTCAAAGGCGATGCCATAGGAATCAAACACCGTGACCACATCGCCCGCGACCGAGACCGCAGGCGCGACATGGCCGTCGAGTTTCCAGCGCCCCGCGATGCGCTCGGCCCGAACCTCATGGTCGCCCACGGTCCAAAGCTGCACGTCCTCCGACAGCACCCGCACCTTCAGCAGATGCTCCTCGCCGTCGCGGCCCAGCATCACCTGATGCCGCAACGGCCGCCAAAGGTTGAAGCCCGCCTCGGCCTGTGGCTGGTCGAGCCCAAGTGCTGCCATCCCGGCCAGCGCGACATGCCGCCCCGGCACCTCGGGCTGGGCCGTCAGCGCCTCGATGTCGCGCGCGATCAGGCCCGTATCCACGTCGCCCTTGGCAAAGCCCTCATGTTCGGCCAGCGCACCGAGGAAGGCGAGGTTGGTGACCGTACCGCCAACTTCACACCCCTTCAGTGCCGCGCGCAAGCGCGACAGCGCCACGTCCCGCGTGGGCCCGTGCACGATGACCTTGGCGATCATCGGGTCGTAAAAGGGGCTGATCGTGTCGCCCGCCCGCACGCCGCTGTCGGCGCGGGTCTGGGGAGTGAAGGACAGATGCGTCAGCGTCCCGGTGGCGGGCAGGAAACCCTTCGGCACGTCCTCGGCATAGAGCCGCGCCTCGAAGGCATGGCCGTTGATCGTGAGCTCATCTTGGCGCTTCGGCAGGGCTTCGCCCGCGGCGACGCGCAACTGCCATTCCACCAGATCGACCCCGGTCACCAGTTCGGTCACCGGATGCTCCACCTGAAGCCGCGTGTTCATCTCCATGAAGAAGAACCCGTCGGTCGACAGCCCGCCCGAGCCGTCGACGATGAATTCCACCGTCCCCGCCCCGGCATAGCCGATGGCCTCGGCCGCGCGCACCGCCGCTTGGCCCATGGCCTCGCGCATCTCTTCCGTCATGCCCGGCGCGGGCGCCTCCTCGATCACCTTCTGGTGGCGCCGCTGCAGCGAGCAGTCGCGCTCGAAGAGATGCACCGCATGTGTGCCGTCGCCAAAGACCTGCACCTCGATGTGACGCGGCTTGGTGACGAATTTCTCGACCAGCACGTCCGGGTTGCCGAAGGCAGTCTTCGCCTCCGAGCGCGCGCTCTCCAGCGCCGCCTGAAACCCCTTGGCCTCCTCGACCAGCCGCATGCCCTTGCCGCCGCCGCCCGCGACGGCCTTGATCAACACCGGGTAGCCGATCTTCTCGGCCTCGCGCGCCAGCAGCGCATCGTCCTGATCCGCGCCGTGATACCCCGGCACGACGGGCACGCCCGCCTCGACCATCAGCGCCTTGGCGGCGTCCTTCAGACCCATGGCCCGGATCGCCTTGGCCGAAGGCCCGATGAAGGTCAGCCCCGCGGCCTCCACCGCCTCCACGAAATCGGGGTTTTCGCTCAAGAACCCATAGCCCGGGTGGATCGCCTGTGCGCCGGTATCGAGCGCCGCTTGGATGATCACCTCGCCCTTGAGGTAACTCTCAGCCGGGGCCGAGCCGCCAATATGCACCGCAGCATCCGCCATGGCGACGTGTTTCGCGCCCGCATCCGCGTCCGAGTACACCGCCACGCAGCGCACCCCCATGGCTTGCGCCGTTTCCATTACCCGGCAAGCAATCTCACCCCGGTTCGCAATCAGGATCGTGTCAAACATGCCCTACCCTTTTCATCTCTTTCTGGCTCCAAATATGGCGCGCGTTCCGGGGGGGGGGGCCCCCCCGGAACGCGCGTCGATCACATCCGGAACAATCCAAATTTCGTCGGCTCGATCGGCGCGTTCAGGCTGGCCGAGAGGCTCAGGTAGAGCACGTCGCGGCTCTTGCGCGGATCAATGATCCCGTCGTCCCACAGCCGTGCCGAGGCATAGAGCGGGTGGCTCTGTTCCTCGAACATGTCGATCGTGGGCTGCTTGAAGGCGGTCTCTTCCTCCTCGGTCCATGTCTCGCCCGCGCGTTCCATGGCGTCGCGCTTGACGGTGGCCAGAACCCCCGCCGCCTGCGCGCCGCCCATGACGGAAATGCGGCTGTTGGGCCATGACCAGAGGAACCGCGGCCTATAGGCGCGGCCCGACATGCCGTAGTTGCCCGCCCCGAAGGAGCCGCCCACCAGCATGGTGATCTTGGGCACATTGGTGGTGGCCACCGCCGTCACCATCTTGGCGCCGTGGCGGGCGATGCCCTCGTTCTCGTATTTGCGGCCGACCATGAAGCCGGTGATGTTCTGCAAGAACACCAGCGGGATGTTGCGCTGGCTGCAAAGCTCCACGAAATGCGCGCCCTTCTGGGCGGCTTCGGAAAACAGCACCCCGTTGTTGGCGATGATGCCGATGGGGCAGCCTTTGACATGGGCGAAACCGCAGACCAGCGTCTCGCCGAAGCGCGCCTTGAACTCATCAAAGCGGCTGCCATCCACCAGCCGCATGATGACCTCGCGGATGTCATAGGGCGTGCGCAGGTCGGCGGGCACAACGCCCAGCATCTCGGCGGGGTCGCAAGCCGGTTCCTCCGGGCTGGCCCAGTCCACCGTCTTGGGCTTGCTCTTGTTAAGCTGCCCAACCGCACGGCGCGCCAGTGCCAGCGCATGGGCGTCGTCCTCGGCCAGATAATCCGCCACGCCCGACAGGCGCGTGTGCACGTCGCCGCCGCCGAGGTCTTCGGCCGAGACCACCTCGCCCGTCGCCGCCTTCACCAAGGGCGGGCCGGCGAGGAAGATCGTGCCCTGCTCTTTCACGATGATGGTAACGTCAGACATCGCAGGCACATAGGCGCCGCCTGCGGTACAAGACCCCATCACCACGGCGATCTGCGCGATGCCCTTGGCGCTCATCCGGGCCTGATTGTAGAAGATCGCGCCGAAATGGTCACGGTCGGGGAAGACTTCGTCTTGGTTCGGCAGGTTCGCGCCGCCACTGTCGACCAGATAGATGCAGGGCAGATGGTTGGCCTCCGCGATCTCCTGCGCGCGGAGGTGTTTTTTCACCGTCATCGGGTAATAGGTGCCGCCCTTCACGGTGGCGTCGTTGCAGACCACCATGACCTCATGGCCCTGCACCCGCCCGATGCCCGCGATCACGCCCGCACAGGGGGCCGCGCCGCCATAAAGCCCATGCGCCGCGGTGGCGCCGATCTCCAGAAACGGGCTGCCGGGGTCGAGAAGGTTCGCCACGCGTTCGCGGGGCAGCATCTTGCCGCGGCTTTCGTGCCGGGCGCGGGATTTCTCGCCACCGCCCAAAGCGGCCGTCTCGGCGGCCTCGCGGACCTCGCTCAGGGCTTTCAGATGCGCCATCTCGTTGGCCTTGTAGGCATCCGAGGATGGCAGGGCTTGGGATGTCAGTTTCATGTTACGTCCTCATTCTCTCGCGCCGCCAGACGCTTCAATTCCTTGCGGATCACCTTGCCGGTGACGGTCATGGGCAGGTCCTGCATGAAGGCGATCTCGCGCGGGTAGGAATAGCTGGCGAGCCTGTCCTTCACCCAGTCCTGCAGTTCCTTTGCTTCGACCTCCGCACCCGGTTTCAGCACCACATAGGCCTTCACGATCTCGGTGCGCAGCGCGTCGGGCTTGCCGACCACGCCGCAGGTCGCCACGGCGTCATGGGTGAGCAGGCAATCCTCGATCTCGGCCGGACCGATGCGGTAGCCCGCGGAGGTGATCACGTCGTCCTCGCGCCCCACGAAGCGCAGATACTCCCCCTCCCAGATGCCGCGATCGCCGGTCAACAGCCAGTCGCGGTGGAACTTGGCCGCAGTTTCCTCGGGCCGGTTCCAGTAGCGCAGCATCATCGAGGGCGCGCCGCGGCGCACCGCCACGTCTCCCTCGGCATCGGTAGGCTGGCCGTCATCATCCAGCACGGCGATCTCGAACCCCGGCACCGGTTTGCCAATGCAGCCGGGCTGGGCGGGGAAATCGACGCCGCAGCTGGAAGCCACCATGTTACATTCGGTCTGGCCGTAGAACTCGTTGATCTCAAGCCCAAACGCCTCCCGGCCCCATGCCAGCATCTCGGCCCCCAGAGGCTCGCCGCCGCTGGCGACCGAGCGCAGGCCCGGCAGTGCGACATCCGCCGCCTTCAGCATCCGCAGGGCGGTCGGCGGGAAGAACACGTTGCGCACCTCGCCTTTCGCGATCACCTCGGCGCAGCCCTCGACGGTGAACTTGGGCATCCGCGTGGCCACGACCGGCACGCCGAGCGCCAGCGCGGGCATCGCTACGTCGAAAAGCCCGCCGATCCACGCCCAATCCGCCGGGGTCCAGAGGCAGTCGCCCTTCTGCCCCAGATGGTCATGGCTGACCGATACGCCGGGCAGATGGCCCGAGAGCACCCGGTGCCCGTGCAACGCGCCTTTCGGCGTGCCGGTGGTGCCGGAGGTGTAGATCAGCACGGCGGGATCGTCGGGGCCGACCTCGGCGAAATCCACCGCGTCGCCCGCCACGCCCGCCTCCGCCGCGATCCACGGGGTGGCCAGATCGCCGAGCAGTTCCGCGCCTTCCGCATCGGTCAGCACGATTTCGCAGCCCGCGTCACCCACCCGGCTGGCCAGCGCGTCACGTTTGAACAGCTTGAACAGCGGCACCGAAATCGCGCCGATCTTCCAGATCGCGAGATGCGCCGCCGCACACCACGGCGACTGGCTGAGCAGCACACCCACCCGGTCGCCGCGCGCGACTTGGCTTTTCAGCGCGCGGGCCAAACCGTCGGCCATTGCATGCAGCTCCCCCGTGGTCACATCGCGCCGCGCGGGACCGGTGAGGTCGATGATCGCCAGTGCATCGTCGGGCTGGGCGAGGCATTGCGCCGCCATGTTGCCCTGCCAGATGGGCCAGTCGCCTTCGTTCTTCATATCAGCTTCGGTACTCCGGATTTTCGAAATCGAACCGCGCGCCCGCGTCCCAGGCGTTGCGGTCGTTGCCCTCACACGGGTAGCCGCCCGCGTGTTTCAGCATCCGTGCCAGATGCAGGGCGTTCCATGTCATGATGGTGGTGTTGCGCTGCGTGAACTCGTTGTCGAAACCCGCGCGCTTGCCGTCCACATCATCGCCGTAAGACGGCCCCGGCCCGGCCTCGCCGATCCAGCCGCAATCGGCCTGCGGCGGGATCGTGTAGCCCAGATGGTTCATCGCGAAACCGGTGGTCATGGCGACATGTTTGATGCCGTCCTCGTTGCCCGTCACCACGGTGCCGCCGACCTTGCCGTAGAAGACCGACTGGCCCTTGTCATTGAGCTCCCCGCTCATGGCATAGAGCCGCTCGATCAGCACGCGGCAGACACTGCTCTCCTCGCCCAGCCACAAAGGCGTACCGATGATCAGAATATCGGCAGCCAGCACCTTGTCCCAGATCGCGGGCCAGTCGTCGCGGTCCCAGCCGTGTTCGGTCATGTCCGGATAGACGCCCGGCGGCACTTGGTGATCCAGCAGGTAGAGATGCTCCACCCCCACGCCTTGTGCCTCCATGATGCCCGCGCTGGCGTTCATCAGAAGCTGGGTGTGGCTGTCGCCCGGGGTCTTCTTGAGCGAGCAGTTGACGTAGAGCGCCTTGAGATCGGAATAGTCAGTCACGGCCAAGTTCCTTCTTCAGTTGCTCCAGTTCCCGGTCAAGGAAATAGGAGGTGATGGAGCGGATGATGACCAGCATCAGCAGGAAGAGCAGGTCCGCAAAACGCAGGCTGATCGCGGTGTGTATCACATCCGAGACGATGAAGAGTTCCAGCCCGGCAAGGATGTAGCGCCCCAGTTCGATCCGCTCGCGGTTGGTGCGGCGGACCCGCTCGGGGCCTTTCTTGGAAACCTCGGCAATCGTCACCCCGGTCAGGAAACGTGCCGCACCGATCAGCAGCAGAATGATGGCCGCGATGTCGATGACCGCGGCGAGGATCTCGAACCCCTCGATCAGCCAAGGTAGAAAGTGGTGCAGGACACCGCCTTCTGTCTCCAGTTCTATCAGGTTTTCCATCCCGATCCCTCCGTCCTGTTTGGCCGACACAGCGAGACGCGGTTAATAGGCCGCCCCCAAACGCAGCGCCTGTTCCCCCGTCATCTGCATCAGGCAGGCCAAGGTTGCAGGTCCGCCGCCTGTGCCACCGCCCCATTGGCTGCGTTCATAATCGCAGGCGGCATCGCGGAAGGTAATCCAAGCGCGCTGCATGTCACGCAGCGCCTCGGCCTGCGAAGGCAGTTGCGGCTGGTAGAGGGCATTCTCCTCATCGGCGGATTTCGCCTGCACCATGCGGGCGCGGTAATTCTCGTTCAGCAGGCCGTCCCAAAAGGTCAACTCAGCATCAAGACACCCGCCCATGCCGACGGTCGAATAGCCGCCCGGCCCTTCCATACAGAGGTTGGCCGACAGGCCAATGCAGGCGCGCTGGTCGGTGAACTCTTCGGCCCCGGCCAGACAGTCCGCGGTGGCGGCATCGGAATAGGTGATGTCCTGCGCGGATACCGGCCCCGCCAGAAACGCGCAGGCCAGCAGGAGGGCGCGCATCACATCGCCCCCATCATCTCGCGGCCCACCAGCATGCGGCGGATTTCCGAAGTGCCCGCGCCGATCTCCATCAGCTTGGCGTCGCGGAAGATCCGGCCCACCGGGTTGTCGGACAGATAGCCCGCGCCGCCCATCGCCTGCACCGCCTGATGCGCCTGTACCATCGCTTGTTCCGAGGCATAGAGGCAGCAGGCCGCCGCGTCCTGACGGGTCACATCACCCCGGTCACAAGCCTGCGCCACGCTGTAAACATAGGCCCGCGCCGAGTTCATCGCGGTGTACATATCCGCCATCTTGCCCTGCATCAGTTGGAAATCCCCGATGCGCTGGCCGAACTGCTTGCGCTCGGCCATGTAGGGCATGATCTCATCGAGACAGGCGGCCATGATGCCAAGGCCGATGCCCGCCAGCACGACGCGCTCGTAATCGAGGCCCGACATCAGCACGCGCACGCCCTTGCCCTCTTCGCCGAGAATGTTCTCGAAGGGCACTTCGCAATCCTCGAAAATCAGTTCCGCAGTGTTCGAGCCGCGCATGCCGAGCTTGTCGAAATGCTTGGAGGTCGAGAATCCCTTCATCGACTTCTCGATCAAAAAGGCGGTGATGCCCTTGGAGCCGGCATCCGGGTCGGTCTTGGCATAGACCACCAGCGTCTCGGCGTCGGGGCCGTTGGTGATCCAATACTTGTTGCCGTTCAGACGGAAGTGGTCGTTCCGCTTCTCGGCATGCAGCTTCATGCTGACCACGTCACTCCCCGCGCCCACTTCGGACATGGCCAGCGCACCGACATGCTCGCCCGAACAGAGCTTGGGCAGGAACTGCGCCTTCTGCTCCGGGGTGCCGTTAAGCTTGATCTGGTTCACGCAGAGGTTGGAATGCGCCCCGTAGGAGAGTGAGACCGAAGCCGAGGCCCGGGCAATCTCTTCCACCGCGACGGTATGGGCGACATAGCCCAGCCCCGAGCCGCCGAACTCTTCCTCAACGGTCATGCCCAGAAGGCCCAACTCACCCATTTCCTGCCAAAGCTCGGCGGGGAATTCGTTCTTGCTGTCGATCTCGGCGGCCATCGGCTTGACGCGCTCCTGCGCCCAGCGGTGCACCATCTCCCGCATGGCCGCGACGTCTTCTCCCAGATCAAACTGCATACTTGCGTTGAACACGGCTTCTCCCCCCGATTTATTGAACGCTTGTTCATTACCTACCGCCCCACCCGCTTTGCGTCAAGCGGCGCGATGTGGAACCGCCCCGCGTCGCGGCGGGTTGGCCCTGCGACCAAGCGAACACTACAACAAAGCGAGATGCAAATGAGCGATGATCTGAAAAAAGAGTTCTGGGACCGTCTGGACGACACCCGCGCCGGGATGCTGATGACCAAGACCGCCCGCGCGATCCCAATGACCCATTACATCGACGAAGACGACCGCGCCGCCGTGCTGTGGTTCATCACCGCCAAGGGCACCGATCTGGCGCAATCCGCCGAGGGACGCGCCGCCGCTGAATACCTGATCGCCAGCAAGGACGAATCCCTCTGGGCGCGGATCGATGGCCATGTTTCCGCTGTGACCAACCCGACCGAGTTGGACAAGATTTGGAACGCCATCGCGGGCGCCTGGTTCGAAGACGGCAAGCAGGACCCGGATGTGCAGCTGATCCGCTTTGACCTCACCGAAGCCGAGGTTTGGGCGACCGATGGTGGGATCAAGTTCTTCTATGAGATCGGCAAGGCGCAGATGACCGGCCAAAAGCCCGACATGGGCAAACATGGCACCATCCGCTTCTAAGCCTAGTCCCCTTGAAAAACGGCGCTGACCTCGGCCCGGATAATCCGCGCGATCAGGGCGCAATCCTCCAGCGAAAAGGTCAGCGGCACACGCATGTCGATCAACCCCGCCAGCACCGCATCGCTGGCGGGCATTTTTTCGGCCCGCGCATAGCGCCACGTGTCGTAGCGGCTGGTGAAACCCATAGGCTCGGCCCTGCCGAACCATTTCAACTCCACCCCGCGCGCAGCGCAGCGCGCCAACATCGCCTCGACATCCTCCGGCGACCAACCCTTCAGCAGGAATTGGATTGACGACCCGACGATGCTCTCCGCCTCGGGCCGGTCGATGACCGTGAGCCCCGGCGTGTCGCGCAGCCCCGTCTCGATCACCCGATAACGCTCATTCCAGCGGGCCACCTGTTCCGCCAGCCGTCGCAACTGCGGGCGCAGGACCGCGGCGCGCAGGTTGTCCATCCGGCCCGAGATATTGGGCGTCTCATAGCGGATCGTCTCAAAAGCCTCCGGCCCCGGCGCGGCGGCATGGCGGTCATAGAGCATGTAAGACCCCGACAGCATGATCGCCCGCGCCGCAACCTCGGCATCATCGGTGATCAGCAACCCGCCCTCGCCCGCGTTCACATGTTTATAGGTCTGGCAGGAATAACACCCCAGTTTCCCCTGCGTGCCCGATGGCTTGCCGTTCCACGCCGCTCCCATCGTATGGGCGCAATCTTCGATCACCGTGATGCCGCGCGCATCGCAAAGCGCCATTAGAGCGTCCATGTCCACCAGATGGCCGCGCATATGGCTAAGCAGCAGCACATCGGCCTGACCCGCCTTGGCGGCGAGGTCATCAAGGTCAATCACCAGCTGCTCCGTCACGCCGACGAAGACCGGGACCGCCCCCAGCGACGCAATCGCCCCCGGCACCGGGGCGAGTGTGAAGGCATTGGTCAGCACCCGGTCGCCCGGTTTCACCCCCACTGCGCGCAGCGCCGTGGCCATGGCATAGCCGCCCGAGGCCACGGCTAGGCAGTATTTTGCCCCCGTCATCGCGGCGAATTCCTGCTCAAGCAGGGCAACCTCGGCCACCTCCCCCGGGGCTGTGTTGTAGCGGTGCAACCGTCCGTGGCGCATGACCGCCACCGCTGCCTCAATCGCGTCTTCGGGGATCGGCTCTTGCTGTGTGAAACTGCCGGTGAACCGCTCGGCCATCAGGCGGCTTTGCCGATCAGACGTTCGATGACCTCCGGCAGGTCGGCGAAATCGTCCAACAGCGCTTCGGGCTCCAGCGCGGCCATGTCTTCGCCCGAGGGGCCGAAGGTCACCAGCACGCAAGGAACCCCTGCGGCTTTGGCGGTTTTGCGGTCGGTGTCGCTGTCGCCGATCAACACGCATTGCGCCGGATCGCCCCCGGCACGGCGGGCGGTTTCGAACAGGTGTTCCGGGTCGGGTTTGCGCACGGCCAGCGTATCGGCCCCCAGCATCGCGCCGAATGCGTCGCGCACGCCAAGACGTGTCAGCAGCAACTCCGCCAAAGCCTCGGGTTTGTTCGTGCAGATCGCCACGCGGTAGCCCGCGGCCTTGAGCGCGGCCACAGCCTCCATCGCGCCGGGGTACATGATGGTATGGGTGTCGATGTCCCGCCCATAGGCTTCGAGCAGCATCGGGTAATAGCGGTCGATCGTCGCCGCGTCATCGGCACGGCCCAGCTTTTGCATCCCCAAGGTCAGCATCGCCCGCCCGCCGCGCAGCGCGGTGCCCGCATCCTCGGCATGGACCAGCACATCGCCCTCGCCCATGTCGCGGAAACAGGCATTGGCGGCGGCGATCAAATCGCCCGAGGTATCGGCCAAGGTGCCGTCGAGATCGAAAACCACTGTCTTCACTGGATACTCCTTGGGCGGAACCCCGCCTTGCAAAATGGCATCGTGTTGCAGTCCGCAACCTAGTTTGATGGGCCGCAACCTTGCGCCTTTGTGCGAAGCGCGTAAAGAGAATGCAAGCTGAAGGACAAAGAGATTTACATGGAAACTGCATTGATCATCCTCGCCGCGGGCAAGGGGACACGGATGAACTCGGACCTGCCAAAGGTGCTGCACCGCGTGGCCTCTGCCCCCATGCTGGAACACGCCATGGCCGCGGGCGCCATGCTCGCACCCCGCCATACGGTCGTGGTGGCCGGGCACGGGGCCGCTCAGGTCCGCGCCGCCGCCACCCTCTTTGACGAAGACGCGCAGGTCGTCGAACAGACCGAGCAATTGGGCACGGCCCATGCGGTGGCGCAGGCCCGCCCGGCGCTGGACGGGTTCGAGGGCATGGCACTGGTGCTCTACGGTGACACGCCCTTCGTCCAGCCCGAGACGCTTGAGAAGATGCAAGAGGCGCTGGCGACACATGACGTGGTGGTTCTGGGGTTTGAGGCTGCCGATCCTGCCCGATATGGCCGTTTGGTGATGCAGGGCGACGCCTTGGAGCGGATCGTCGAATTCAAAGACGCCTCCGCCGAAGAGCGCGCGATTACCCTGTGCAACTCGGGCGTGGTGGCCTGCAAATCCGAACTGCTGTTCGACTTGATCGACAAGGTCGGCAACGACAACGCTTCGGAAGAATACTACCTCACCGATATCATCGGCATCGCCCGCGCCGAGGGCCGCAGCGCCACGGTTGTTACCTGCGACGAGGCCGAGACCATGGGCGTGAACTCCCGCGCCGATCTGGCGAGGGCCGAGGCCGCGTTCCAATCCCGCGCCCGCGATCTGTTGATGGAAGACGGCGTGACCTTGGTGGCCCCCGAAACCGTCTTCCTGTCGCGCGACACTTTCATCGGGCGCGATACAGTGGTGGAGCCGAATGTCGTCTTCGGCCCGAATGTCACCGTGGAATCTGGCAGCACCATCCGCGCCTTCTCGCATCTCGAAGGCTGCCATGTCTCACGCGGCGGGGTCGTCGGCCCCTATGCCCGGTTGCGCCCCGGCGCGGAACTGGCCGAAGACGTGCGCATCGGCAATTTCGTCGAGGTAAAGAACGCGCAGATCGCCGAAGGGGCCAAGGTCAACCACCTGAGCTATATCGGCGACGCCACCGTGGGCGCGCGCAGCAACATCGGCGCGGGCACGATCACCTGCAATTATGACGGGGTGATGAAACATCACACCACCATCGGCGCGGGCGCATTCATCGGGTCGAACACCATGCTCGTGGCACCGGTGACCATCGGCGAGGGTGCGATGACCGGCTCCGGCTCGGTCATCACCTCGGATGTAGAACCCGAGGCGCTGGCCCTGTCGCGCGCCCCGCAGGTTGAGAAACCCGGGATGGCGCGCAAAATGTTCGAAATTTTAAAGGCCAAGAAGGCAAAATTGCAAAGAGGCAGCTAATTATGTGTGGAATTATTGGGGTGCTTGGCACCCATGAAGTCGCGCCGATCTTGGTCGAAGCGCTGAAACGGCTGGAATATCGCGGCTATGACAGCGCGGGCATCGCGACCCTGAACGAAGGCAAGCTTGAGCGGCGTCGCGCCTTGGGCAAGCTGGTAAACCTCTCGGACGCGCTGGTGCATGAGCCGCTGGCGGGGAAGTCGGGCATCGGCCACACCCGCTGGGCCACCCATGGCGCGCCGAGCGTCACCAACGCCCACCCGCATCAGGCGGGACCAGTGGCCGTGGTGCATAACGGGATCATCGAAAACTTTCGTGAGTTGCGGGCCGAACTGGCCGAACATGGCGCGCAATTCGTGACCGAGACCGATACCGAGACCGTTGCCCTCCTGACCCAGCATCACATGGCGCAGGGCGCAGGCCCGGTAGAGGCCGCCAAACAGACGCTTGCCCGGCTCGAAGGCGCTTTTGCGCTGGCCTTTCTCTTTGACGGTCACGACGACCTGATGATCGCGGCGCGCAAAGGCTCGCCCTTGGCCATCGGCTATGGCGAGGGTGAGATGTATGTGGGCAGTGATGCCATCGCGCTTGCCCCGCTGACCCACCAGATCGCCTACCTTGAAGAAGGGGATTGTGCTGTCATCACCCGGACCTCGGTCGAGGTCACCGACCGCAATGGGGCGCTCGCCAACCGGGCGATCAAATCCGTGCAGATCGACAATACCCGCATCGACAAGGCGGGCCACAAACACTTCATGGCAAAAGAAATTGCCGAGCAACCCGGCGTGATCGGCGCGGCCATCGGCCATTACCTCACCCCCGAGGGAGAGATCAACATCAGCGCACAAGATATTGATTTTGCGCAGTTTGACCGCATCCTCATGGTCGCCTGCGGCACCGCGTCCTATGCCTGTTTCACCGCGAAATACTGGTTCGAGCAGATCGCCCGCCTGCCGGTCGAGATCGATGTCGCCTCGGAATTCCGCTACCGTGAACCGCCGATCCCGGCGCGCACATTAGCGGTTTTCGTCAGCCAATCGGGTGAGACCGCCGACACGCTCGCCGCTCTGCGCTATTGCGAGGGCAAGGCCGCGCGTATCCTGTCGGTCGTCAACGTGCCCGAAAGCTCCATCGCCCGCGAAAGCGATCTGGCGCTGCCGATCCACGCCGGAGTCGAAGTCGGCGTGGCCTCGACCAAAGCCTTCACCTGTCAGCTCGTTGTCCTCTTCGCGTTGGTGCTCAAAGCCGCGCGGGACCGCGATGTGATCAGCACAGAGAGCTTCGCCGATCACATCTCCGCACTTCGTGGACTGCCCGCGCTCATCAGCACGGCGCTTGAACAAAACGACGCGATGCAAGAAGCCGCGCTCAAACTCGCCCATGCCCGCGATGTGTTGTTCCTTGGCCGGGGCCAGATGTACCCGCTCGCCCTTGAGGGCGCACTGAAACTTAAGGAAATCAGCTACATCCACGCCGAAGCTTATGCGTCGGGTGAACTGAAACACGGCCCCATCGCACTGGTGGATGAGCATGTGCCGGTAGTCGTCATGGCACCACGCGACGCGCTCTTCGACAAGACCGTCAGCAACATGCAAGAAGTCATGGCGCGCAAGGGCAAGGTGATCCTGATCTCCGACGCCAAAGGTCAGGCCGAGGCCAATGACGGCGTCTGGTTCAGCATCGAGATGCCCCCGGTGCCGGATGCTTTGGCCCCGATCCTCTATGCGGTTCCGGCGCAGTTGCTGGCCTATCACACCGCCGTGGCGAAAGGCACGGATGTGGACCAGCCACGCAATCTCGCGAAATCGGTGACGGTGGAATGACCCCCGAAACCGCCCTTGAGGAACTTCAAGCGCGGGCCAACCCGGCCCGCGCGGAAGAGATGCGCGCATATCACAAAGCCAACCGAGGCTATCTTGGCCTAACTAACCCGCAAATTGCGGAGCTTGCCCAATCGTGGCGAGCGGCGCTGGACGTCAAGGGCCGTGTCGCGCTTGCCGATGCCCTTTGGCAGTCGGACATTTTCGAAGCACGCGTCGCCGCGGCAAAACTGCTCACCCAAGCGCGGCTGCGCCCGGAAGATCAAGCCGCATGGGCGCTGATCGCAAGCTGGACCCCCGATTTCGACAGTTGGGCAATTGCCGATCATGCCAGCATGGCGGCGCAGAAACGTCTGGTGGCCGATCCGACGCGCTTGGACGAAGTGGAGAACTGGGTCGCTTCGGATCACCTTTGGACCCGACGCGCGGCACTTGTCTCCACCCTGCCTTGGACCAAGCAGAACAATCCTAAGCCTGAGGAGCTGGCCGCGCGCGACCGTATCCTCGGCTGGGCCGCGACGATGGTACCGGATCACCGGTGGTTCATTCAGAAGGCAATCGGCTGGTGGCTGCGCGACCTTTCGAAACACGACCCCGAGCGGACCCGTGGCTTTATCGCCGCCCATGGGGAGGCGATGAAACCGTTCGCGGTGAAAGAAGCCCTGCGCCTGCTGAAAAAGGCAGAAGGCGCAGGCTGATCCCTAGCTTTCGGTCGAGACCTCGACCGTTGTGAGGTCGGTCAGCGACGCGCCGATCAAACGCAAGGCAGGCAGCGACATGCGGCTGCCTGCGGTTGCGGGCCCCTCCAGCGGGATCAGCGTCACCGCGGCGGATTTGCCCGTCGCGGGGTTGGTCACCCGCCCCGGCTGTTCCGCGTCGACCAGAGGTGTTTTCAACCACAGCCCCGGCTCCGTCGCGCTGCCCAAGCTGACCACGGTCGACCCCAAGGCGGCACCGGTACTGGCGGGCGCGCGGGTGGCCGCCTCGCGCTCTGCCGCCGTGGTGGTATCCAGCGCCTCGGCGCTGCTGCCCGCGGTGGCGATGGGAGAGGCGGCGGGCGGCGATGCAGGGGCCGGTCCGCTCGGCGTTGCAGCCTCAGCCGTGGCATCGACCGATGCGGATGCGGGTGCAGGCTCAGACTGGCTGGCATCCATCCCGAGGCGTTCCGTCAGGTTGCTGCAACCGGCGGTGGCGGCGGCGATGAAAAGCGGTAAGATTATACGTGTCATCCACGCAGCCTATCCGCGCCCTGCCCCCTTATCAATCGCCCAAATGGCGCTTGCCCCGGGTTGGGCGGGGCATTACCTATGAAGCATGACAGCACCCCTCATTGACCCTTTCATGCGCGCGATCACCTATCTGCGCGTCTCCGTCACCGACCGCTGCGATTTTCGCTGCGTCTACTGCATGTCGGAGAACATGACCTTCCTGCCGAAGAAGGAATTGCTGACGCTGGAGGAGCTCGACCGCCTGTGCAGCAATTTCATCGACCTCGGCGTCGAGAAGCTGCGCATCACCGGGGGTGAGCCGCTGGTCCGGCGCGGCATCATGACCTTCTTCGACGGCATGAAACGGCATCTCGACAGCGGCAAGCTGAAAGAGCTGACGCTGACCACCAACGGCAGCCAGTTGGAGCGCTTCGCCGATGACCTCTACGCCTCCGGGGTGCGCCGCGTGAATGTCTCCCTCGACACGCTGGACGAGCAGAAATTCGCGGATATCACCCGCTGGGGGCGCCTGCCGCAGGTGCTGCGCGGGATCGACGCAGCGCAGCGGGCGGGGCTTAAGATCAAGATCAACGCTGTGGCGCTCAAGGGCTTCAACGAGCCGGAACTGCTGCATATCACCGAATGGTGCGCCGAGCGGGACATAGATCTCACATGGATCGAGGTCATGCCGATGGGCGATTTGGGCAACGAGGATCGTTTCGGCCAATACTGGTCGCTGCGTGACGTGCGCGCGCGTTACGCCGAACATTACACCGTCACCGATCTGGCTGAGCGTACAGGGGGCCCTGCGCGCTATGTGCGGCTGGAGGAGACCGGGCAGAAGATCGGCTTCATCACGCCTCTGAGCCACAACTTCTGCGAAAGCTGTAACCGCGTGCGGGTCACCTGCACCGGCGAGATTTTCATGTGTCTGGGCCAAGAAGACGTGGCCGACCTGCGCAAACCCCTGCGCGATCACCCGGACACGGACCTGCCGTTGCAGGAGGCCATTCGTGCGGCCATCGACCGCAAGCCCAAAGGCCACGATTTCGACTATTCGCGGCAGCGTGTTGACGGGCAGATGCCCCGCCACATGAGCCACACGGGCGGCTGAGCCTTTGGCGGTGCCGTTTCTCTACCGGGCATGGGTCGCGGCAAGCCGTGTGATCTTGCCCGTGGCCGGGCGGCGCTCCATGGCCAAACTGCGCCGCGCCGAGGTCACACCGGAACGCGCGCGCGAAAAGTTGGGCCATGCCAGCCAACCCCGCCCCGAGGGGCAGTTGATCTGGTTTCACGCAGCCTCGGTTGGGGAGAGCCTGTCGGTTCTGGCGCTGATCGACCGGATGGGGCGCGCCCTGCCGCAGGCGCATTTCCTCATCACTTCCGGCACCGCCACCTCGGCCCGTTTGGTGGGCGGCCGCCTGCCCCCGCGAACGCGGCATCAGTTCGCCCCGCTCGACGCCCCCGGCCCGCTGAAACGTTTCCTTGACCATTGGCGCCCCGATGCGGCGCTCTTCGTGGAAAGCGAGCTTTGGCCGCAGATGCTGCGACGGACCCATACGCGGGGCACGGCGATGGCGCTGATCAACGCCCGCCTCTCGCAACGCTCAATCGAAAGCTGGCAGAAACGGCCCGCGCTGGCTGGGTTCCTCTTTGGCGTGTTTGACCTGATCCTGACGCAGAATGACGCGATGGCCCGGGCCATGGCCACGATCAACGCCCCGGCTGACCGGGTCACGCCGGGGATCAACCTCAAGTCCATGGCAGGCCCCCTGCCGCAGGACGAGGAGACCATCGCCGAGGCGCGAAAGGCCTTGGAGGGCCGCCCTGTCTGGATCGCTTCCTCAACCCACCCGGGCGAGGAGAAAGCGGTGTTGGAAGCGCATCGCCAACTGCTGGAGCGCATCCCCGAGCTGTGCCTGATCCTTGCCCCCCGCCACCCCGAGCGGGGGGAGGAGGTGGCCGGTCTCATCGCCAGCTACGGTCTGACGCATGGGCGTCGAACACGGGGCGACATGCCGCGCGAACAGGTCTATCTGGCCGACACTCTGGGCGAGTTGGGCACATGGTACGCGCTATCCGACATCGTCTTTCTGGGCGGGTCGCTGCACCCGATCGGGGGGCATAACCCCTATGAGGTCGCGCAGGCCGGGGCGATGGTGCTCTCGGGCACCCATGTCGCCAATTTTGCCGAGACCTATGCCGAGATGGAAGCCGAGGGCGCCGCGCGGCTGGTGGCGGGCACGCAGGATTTGGCGGACCGTGTGGGGGCTCTGCTGCGCAACGATATTGCCCGTGCAAGTGGTGTAGCCGCGGCCAAGGCCTATGCCGCCGGGCAGACCGACAAGCTCGACAGTATTGCCGAGCGCCTGATCACGGCCCTGCGCCTGCGAGGGGACAGCGATGCCTGAGCTTTTCGTCACCAACTACAACCGTAATTTCACCGGGGTCTCGGCCACGGCGGCGAATGTGATCCGGCAACAGCTCGACCGGCATGACTTGGCGCTGGTGGGCCAGCCCCTGCCCGGCTGTCCGGTGCCACTGACCCGCGTCGCGGCGGGGCGGATCACCCGCAAACATCCCCCCCAAGACCGCCCCTTCGCCATCTGGCATGTGCGCCGCAACACGGAAATGCGCAGCGCGCTTTGGCTGCGCGATGTGCGTGGGGCAAATATCCGGATCGTCTTTACCTCTGCCGCGCAGCGCCTGCATTCGGCCTATCCCCGCTGGCTGATCCGGCAGATGGACGCGGTGATTGCCACGACCGAGCGCGCGGCGGAGTTTGTGCCCCATGTCCGCGCCGTGGTGCCGCATGGGGTAGACACCGATGTCTTCTCCCCCGCGACGAACCGGGCGAACGCTTGGGAGCAATTGGGCTTTGGCGGCACCTATGGCATCGCCACCGTGGGGCGCATCCGGCCTGAGAAAGGCACCGACCTTTTCGTCGAGGCCATGCTGCGCCTGCTGCCCCAATGCCCCGGCGCGGTGGCGTTGGTGATTGGCCGTGCGGGCGGCAAACATGAGGCGTTTTTGACCAAGCTCAAGGCGCAGGTCGAGGCCGCGGGCCTTGCCAATCGGCTGCTTTTCATCGGCGAGTACCCCGCCGCCGATCTACCGAAACTGATGCGCGCCCTGTCGCTGGTGGTGCAACTGCCGCGCTACGAGGGCTATGGCATGGTCCCGCTCGAAGCGCTGGCCTCGGGCGTGCCTTTCGTCGGCAGCGATGCGGGCTATTACGGCGCTTTCTCGAACGGAGGTCGCGTGGGCAAGGTCGTGCCACTGGGTGCAGCAGAGGCTGCGGCCCAAGCCGCGCTGTCCCTGCTAGGGCGCGAGGATCAAGCCGCCCTCTCGGAGGCCGCGCGCCACTGGGCCGAACAGCGTTTCAGCGCCCGGGCCGAGGCCGATGGGATCGAAGCCGTCTACAACGCGCTTTGGGAGCGCGGCTAGCCCCCAAAGCAAAACGCGCCCCCCGAGGGAGACGCGCTCGCACGTCTTTCGCCGCTATCAGGCCGCCGGCATGCGCTGCTCGACGATGCCTGCCCACCAGCTACAACCCGCGGGGATCGCTTCGTCGTTGAAGTTATACTCCGGATGGTGCACCGCCGCCGTGTCGCCGTTGCCGACGAGGATATAGGCGCCGGGGCGCTCTTCGAGCATGAAGGCGAAGTCCTCGCCTCCCATGACCAGCGGCGCTTCGTCACATTGGCCCGAGATCGAGCGCGCCACATCGGCGGCGAACTCGGTCTGCTCCTCGTGGTTCACCATGACCGGGTAGCCGCGATGGTAGGTCACATCGGCGCTACCGCCAAAGGTGCCTGCGATGCCGTTGCAGATCTCGTTGATCCGTTTTTCGGCCAGTTCCCGCATCTCGGCGGACATGGTGCGCACGGTGCCTTTGATCTGCACCTTCTGCGGGATCACGTTGAAGGCTTTCGAGGAGGTCTCGAAAGAGGTGACCGAGACCACGATCTGCTCCACCGGGTCGGCATTGCGCGCGGTGATGGTCTGCAGCGCCAGCACGGCCTGCGCCGACATCACGGTGGTGTCGACGGTCTCATGCGGCTTGGCGGCATGGCCGCCGCGGCCTTCGAAGGTGATGTCGAACTGATCGGTGGCTGCAAAGAACGAGCCCGCGCGGATGCCGAAGGAGCCGGTGGGCATGCCCGGCCAGTTGTGCATGCCGTAGACTTCCTGAATGCCCCAACGCTCCATCATGCCGTCTTCGCACATCTCGCGACCGCCGCCGCCGCCCTCCTCGGCGGGCTGGAAGATCACCACGACAGTGCCGTCGAAGTTGCGGGTCTCGGCGAGGTATTGTGCAGCACCCAAGAGCATGGCGGTGTGGCCGTCATGACCGCAGGCATGCATCGCGCCGTCGGTCTTGGAGGCATAGTCCAGCCCGGTCTGTTCGTGAATCGGCAGCGCGTCCATATCGGCGCGCAGGCCAAGCACCTTGCCCGAGGCGGTGGAGTTGCCCTTAATCACACCGACGACACCGGTGCGGCCAATGCCCTCGACCACCTCATCGCAGCCGAAGCTGCGCAGTTTCTCCGCCACGGTGGCCGAGGTGCGGTGGGTCTCGAACAGGATCTCGGGGTTTTCATGCAGGTCGCGGCGCCATGCGGTAATGTCGTCATGCAGCTCGGCAAATCGGTTCTTAACGGGCATTTAGGAAGTATCCTCCGGAGTTGGGTTGGGCGCTGTTTTCATGCAGTCGCATTTATCTGCCACATGCTTACGCCCTTGCCAGCCGGTCCTCAACCACCTGCGCGAACCATGAGCAGCCCGCCGGGATCGCGGCATCGTCAAAGTCATATTCCGGGTGATGGACCGTCGCCCCTTCCCCGTTGCCGATCATAATATAGGCACCCGGTCGCGCATTGAGCATATAGGAAAAATCCTCTCCGGCCATGATCGGCGGCGTGTCCCGATCGGTGCCGGGAGTGACCTTGTCGGCGGCCTCAGCGGCAAAGCGGGTTTGATCGGCATGGTTGCGGGTGACCGGGTAGCCGCGCTGGTAGTCGATCTCGGCCCGGCATTGATGTGCCTCCGCCGTGAGGCGTGTGAGGTCGTGCAGACGACGCTCGGCCAAATCCTGAACCTCCGGATCCAGCGTGCGCACCGTGCCGCGCAACAGCACCTTATGCGGCAAGACGTTGTGGCTGTCGGTGTCGCTGCGCAGGGTGCAGACCGAGACGACGACCTGTTTCAGCGGATCGGTGTTACGGCTGGCGATGGATTGCAGCGCGATCATCACATGGGCGGCGGCGAGGTTCGTGTCCACCGCCTCATGCGGGGCCGCGGCATGGCCGCCTTGGCCCGTCAGCGTGATGGCAAACTCGTCCGCCGCGGCCAGCAGCGCGCCCTCGCGGATGGCGAACTGCCCGGTCGGGTGGCCGGGCATGTTGTGCATGCCGTAGACCTCGTCGATGCCCCAGCGGTCCATCAGCCCTTCCTGCACCATGACGTTGCCGCCACCGCCGCCCTCCTCGGCGGGCTGGAAGATCAGCACCACGCGCCCGTCGAAATTGCGCGTCTCTACGAGGTATTGCGCTGCCCCAAGCAGCATCGCCGTATGACCGTCGTGGCCGCAGGCATGCATCTTGCCGGGGTGTTTCGAGGCATGCGGCAATCCCGTCGCTTCGGTGATCGGCAGCGCGTCCATGTCCGCCCGCAGGCCGATGGTGCGGCCCGAGCTGTTGCTCTGCCCCTCGATCACCGCGACCACGCCGGTCTGGGCGATGCCGGTGGTGATGTCGGTGATGCCGAAGCTGCGCAGCTTCTCCTCGACGAAGCGCGAAGTCTCGGGCAGGTCGAACATCAGCTCCGGATGCTGGTGCAGATGGCGGCGCCAGGCGGTGATCTCGGCGTGGGTCTCGGCAAAGCGGTTCTTGATCGGCATGGAATGTCCTTTTCGAAATATGCTCAGAGCGTCGGGCCAAGGCGGATGGCACTGCCATCGCTGAAACGGTCGGCGCGGAATCTGCGCAGATCATGGCCCGGCGCGTCGCCCATGACCAGAGCCGCCAGCACCCGCCCCATGGCCGGCCCGATGCCGAAGCCGTGGCCCGACATGCCGGTGCCGATGACAAGGCCGGGGATCTGCGCGCAGGTGTCCACTACCGGCACGATATCCGGCATCGTGTCGATCATCCCGGCCCATGAGGCGCGGGCGATGATGGGCGGCAGATCGGGATAAAGCGCGGCAAAACGTTTGCGCGCCCGGCGCAGCGCGCGGTGGTCCGGCATGGGGTCGAGGATGCGCATCGCCTCAAAGGGGCTGTGCGCGTCAGCCGCCCAGTTGCGAGGCGTGCGCCAGGCATCGGGAAAGCCGCGCGGGGCTGCGCCGCGCAGACGCTGACCGAAGGGGCTTTGGCGCAGTTGCGGCAGGTAGTGCCGCAGCGCGCGGAAGGCATCCGGTCCGACATAGAGATCGGGACCCCCGCCGGGCGCCAGCGTATAGCCGCCATCGGCGCGGCGGCGGAAGGCAAGACCCGCCTCGGCGGCGGCCCCGGCGTGAACCTCGGGCAGCTTATTGGTGGCCAGCACGCTCTCGCGCACCGAAAGCTGCGGCAGGCTGACACCATGGGCACGCAGGAACAGCGCCGACCACGCCCCGCCCGCCAGCACGACCGAGGAACAGCGGATTGCTCCCGCCTCGCTCACCACGCCCCCTACGCGACCGGCGGCAAGGTCGAGGCGGCGCACTGCGCAATTCTCGATGATCTTCACGCCTTCGCGCGCTGCCAACGCCGCCAAGGCGGGCACGGCGACCCAAGGCTCTGCGCGCATGTCCGAGGGGGTGGTGAGCGCCCCGGCATAGGTCCCGGCCAGCCCCGGGAAAGCCTTGGTAACTTCGCCCGCGTCCATCAACCGGCTGTCGACGCTGTGGGTCTTGGCATGGGGCAGCCAGTCGGCATAGCCCTGCATCTTGGCCTCGGTCTGCGCCAGATAGGTGACGCCGGTCTGCTGCAAGCCGATGTCACGGTCGAGTTCAGGCGCCAGTTCACGCCAAAGCCGCGCGGCCTCGACCATGATCGGCAACTCGTCCGGGTCGCGCCCCTGTTGGCGTATCCAGCCCCAATTGCGGCTGGATTGCTCCGCGGCGATACGGCCCTTTTCCAAGAGCGTGACCTGTTTGCCTGCGCGGGCTAGAAACAAGGCGGTGCAGACGCCGATCACCCCGCCGCCGAGGACAACGACCTCGCTCTCGCGCGGCGGGGTGCGCGGGTAGCTGGCGGGGGTGGCAAGGGTGATAGGAAAAGCGGACATGCGGACCCCGGTGGCTGACGCCGCGCGGCTGCACCGGGCGGCCGTGAAAAGGACAGGCCCCGCGCGGGGCCAGCCACAGGTCTGTCAGGGAAAGCTCAGCCCTGCAAGCGGGTCAGCAGACGGCGCATGAAGTCGTGGCCGGCCTCGAATTGCGCCACCTCGATGAACTCATTAGGCTGATGCGCCTGCGCGATGTCGCCGGGGCCGCAGATGACGGCGGAATAGCCCGCCTCCTGGAACTGCCCGGCCTCGGTGCCGTAGCTGACTTTGTGGCTGGCGTTGTCACCGGTGATCTGGCGCACGATCTGCTCGGCCTCGCCGTCCTTCTCGGGCTGCAGCGCGGGCACGTCGAAGCGCGTCGAGGTCTCGATATAGGTCTCGGGCACCACGTCCTGCATCTGCTTTTCGACCTCGCGCACCTTCTTGAGGTAGGCGGTGCCCCATTTGTCCTTGTCCTCGCCGGGGACCACGCGGAAATCCATCGCGAACTTGCAGTCCTTGGCGGTGATGTTGTGGGCCGTGCCGCCCTCGATCACGCCGACATGGGCGGTGGTGAAGGGCGGGTCGAACATCGCCGCCGTCTCGGTCGGTTTGGCGGCCATGTTGTCGCTGTTCACGTCATTGGCCCATTCGATAAGCTTCGCGCCCGCCATGATCGCGTTGACCCCGGTGTGCAGCAGCGAGGAATGCACCTCGAAACCCACGAGATGGGTGTTGAAGCCGATGCCGCCCTTGTGCCCGGTCACCGCCTGCATGGTCGAAGGCTCGCCCACGATGACCGCCGAGCCCTTGGGCACCACGCCCTGCATCGCTTGGATCATCGGCGGAGCGCCGGTGCAGCCGATCTCCTCGTCGAAGCTGAGTGCGATCTGCAGCGGGCGATTGACTTCTGCATAATGCGCCTCGACCAGCGCCCAAATCGCCAACGCGTCGAAGCCCTTCATGTCGCAGGCGCCGCGGCCGTAGTAGCGGCCGTCCTTCTCGGTCACGGTGAAAGGGTCGGTGTCCCATGCCTGCCCGTCGACCGGCACCACATCCGTGTGCCCGGAAAGGACCACGGCCCCCTCCTCCCACGGGCCGGCATGGGCAAAAAGCGCATGTTTCGGCTGGTCGGGATCGATGTAGCGGTGGCTCTCGACCCCGTGCGAGGCGAGGTAGTCAGCCACCCAGTCGATCAGCGGGATATTCGTGTCGCGCGACACGGTGGGAAAGCTGATGAGTTTGGTCATCAACTCGAGCGGGGTCAGGCGTTCGGTCATGGGTCTTCTTTCAATAGCCGCTGTCGGTGGTCAGCACATGGTGCCCCGGCTCCACCTCGCGGTAGACCGAAGGCTCGGGCCGGTAACTGACCGGGTGGATCGGCGAGGGGATGGGTTTGAAGTTCAGGTCTTTCTCGGACTTGCGGCGGCGCGGATCGGCGATCGGCACGGCCTTCATCAGCGCCTGCGTATAGGGGTGCTGCGGGTTCTCGAAGACCCGCTGGCGCGAGCCCATCTCGACGATGCGGCCCAGATACATGACGCCGACATAGTGGCTCACGCGTTCGACCACGGCCATGTCGTGGCTGATGAACAAGAACGAAAGTTCCATTTCGGCCTGAAGCTCCATCATCAGGTTCAGCACCTGCGCCTGCACGGAAACGTCCAGCGCCGAGACCGCCTCGTCCGCGATGATGAGCTTGGGGTTCAGCGCAAGCGCGCGGGCGATGGCGACGCGCTGGCGCTGGCCGCCCGAAAGCTCATGCGGGAAGCGGCGCATGAAGCTGCGCGGCAGTTCCACGCGGTCAAACAGCATCTCGATCCGCTTGTTGATCTCCCCGCCCTTGAGCGTGCCGAAGTTGTGGATAGGCTCGGCCACCTGATCGGCCAGCTGCATCTGCGGGTTGAGCGAGGCGAAGGGGTCTTGGAAGATCATCTGCATGTCGAGCCGTGCGGTGCGCAGCGCCGATTGGTCCAGCGACATGATGTCGACGCCGTCGAGGTTCACCTCCCCCGACATCGGCTCCACCAACCGTAGGATCGAGCGTCCGGCGGTGGATTTGCCGCAGCCCGATTCGCCTACGAGGCTCAGGGTCTGGCCCTTGTTGAGCGAGAACGACAGGTCTTCGACCGCATGAACATTGGCGACGGTGCGGCGCAGGAAACCGCCCTGCACCGGGAAGCGCGTGGTCAGGTTCTTGACCGAGAGAAGCGTCTCTTCGCGGCCCTTGATCGGCACGATCTCCTTGTCGGGCGTACCCAAGAGTTTCATCGGCTCAGGGTATGGCTTGCCCGTCATCTCGCCAAGCTTCGGCACCGCGGCGAGAAGCGCCTTGGTATAGGGGTGCTGCGGGTTCTCGAAGATCTCCTCGACGGTGCCTTCCTCGACCTTCTTGCCGCGGAACATCACGACCACGCGGTCGGCCATCTGCGCCACCACGGCCATGTCATGGGTGATGAACATCACCGCCGTGCCGGTCTCGCGCTTCAGCCGGTCCATCAGGGCGAGGATCTCGGCCTGAATGGTCACGTCGAGCGCGGTGGTGGGCTCATCGGCGATCAAGAGACGCGGCTCACAGGCCAGCGCCATAGCGATCACCACACGCTGGCGCATGCCGCCCGAAAGTTCGTGGGGGTATTGCTTGAGCCGGCGCTCCGGCTCGGGGATGCGGACCTGTTTCATCAGCTCCAGCGCGCGGGCCTCGGCCTCTTTGCGGGTCATGTTCAGATGCAGGCGCAGACCTTCGGTCATCTGCTTGCCGATGGTGAACACGGGGTTCAGCGCGGTCATCGGCTCTTGGAAGATCATGCCGATCTCATTGCCGCGAATCTTGCGCATCAGATTGCCGCCGCTGGCCGCAAGATCAACCTGCCCTTCTTCACCGCGCTCAAAAAGCAGGCGACCGCCTGCAATTTCACCGCCGCCATACTCAACCAGTCGCATCAGCGACAGGGAAGACACCGATTTGCCCGATCCTGATTCTCCGACCACGCAAACCGTCTCACCGGGATTGATGTCGAAACTGACATCCTCAACACCGACCACGGGGCCATCTTTGGTTTGAAATTCGACGCGCAGGCCCTGAATTTGGGCGATTGGCGCCCCATTGGTGTGATCCAGCATCTGTTTCCCTGTTGTTTTTATTGGCGCAGATTTTGCCCGACGCTACGGCGAATGTCACGAGACTGTCAAACCTGACGCGCAGAGTTCGAGCTTTGTCATAATTGCGCCACGTCCGCCCTTGCAATTTCCGGCAAACCTGTTTCGATATAGCCCATGCGGTTTGGAAAGAGCGCTTCGATCACAGGTTGAATATTGCTTGTTTTGTTATGTTTAGCTGGCGAAGCTCATGTTCTTTCCGGGGCGACAACAACAAGGCGGGGAACATCCCGTCGACAATAAGCGGCACGCCCACGTGTCCAACATGGAGTAAGATATGAAATTGAAGACCCTATTGATGGGGGCTGTCGCATCGACGGCGCTTGCCCCTATGGCCTTTGCAGAAGCCCATGAGGGCGAGCGGGGCCGCGACGGCGAAGTCAAGATCATCTATTGGCAGGCGCCTTCGATCCTGAACCCCTATCTGTCGAGCGGCACGAAGGACGTCGAAGCCTCCTCGCTGGTTCTCGAACCGCTGGGCCGCTACGACCAGAACGGCGCGCTGGTGCCCTATCTAGCAACCGAGATTCCGACGCTGGAAAACGGCGGCGTGAGCGAAGACCTCAAGACCATCACATGGAAGCTGAAAGACGGGCTGATGTGGTCCGACGGCACCCCCGTCACCGCCAATGACGTCAAGTTCACCGCTGATTACTGCATGAACCCCGAAGGCGGCTGTGCGCAGCTGGCCAAATTCGAAGGTGTCTCCTCGGTCGACGTGGTCGATGACCAGACAGTCAAAGTTACCTTCTCCGAGCCGATGCCGAACCCCTACGGCCCCTTCATGGGCGGCCAATCCCCGATCATTCAGGCGGCACAGTTTGCCGATTGTACCGGCGCCAAAGCGCCCGAGTGCACCGAGGCCAACTTCAACCCCATCGGCACCGGCCCCTTCACCGTCACCGAGTTCCGTCCGAACGACGTGATCACCATGGCCGCGAACGAGAACTACCGCGATCCGAGCAAGCCTGCCTTCGCCACGCTGACTTTCAAAGGCGGCGGTGACGCGACAGCGGCGGGCCGTGCCGTGATGGAAACGGGTGAGTTCGACTACGCCTGGAACCTGCAACTGGCCCCCGATGTCATCGCCAAGATGGCCGAAGGCGGCAAGGGCAAGCCCATGTCGGCTTTCGGCACGCTGGTTGAGCGTCTTGAACTGAACATGACCGATGCCTCCCCCGATCTGCCGGAGGGTGAGCGCGCCACGGCCAAACACCCGCACCCGATCCTGAGCGATGAGAAAGTGCGCCGCGCGCTCTCCATGGCGATCGACCGCGAACTGCTGGTCGAGGTCGGCTACGGCCAAGCGGGCCGCGCCACCTGCAACATGGTGCCTGCGCCTGAGCTTTACGCCTCTGACAACACCGACTGTCTGACCCAAGACATCGAAGGCGCCAAGGCGCTGTTGGACGAAGCGGGCTGGGTTGACAGCGATGGCGACGGTGTGCGCGAGAAGGATGGCGAGAAACTGTCCCTGCTCTACCAGACCTCGACCAACGCCGTGCGTCAGGACTTCCAAGCGCTGATCAAGGATTGGTGGAGCCAGATCGGTGTTGAAACCGAGCTGCGCAACATTGACTCTTCGGTCTTCTTCGGTGGCGACCCCGGTTCGACCGACACGTTCCAGCGTTTCTATGCAGACGTTGAAATGTACGCCAACAACTTTGACGGCACCGACCCGCAGAGCTACCTTGCCCAGCGGACCTGCGCCAAGTTCCCCAGCCCCGAGACACAGTGGCAGGGCGAAAACATCAACCGCTTCTGCAACGAAGAGTATGATGCGATGGTGGCCGAACTGGGCCGCACCGGCGAGATGGAAAAGCGTGGCGAACTGGCCAAAAAGCTGAACGACATGCTGACCAAAGACAGCTACTCGATCCTGCCGCTGGTGGACCGTGGCCGCGTCTCGGCTGCTTCCAACACCCTTGGTGGCGTTGTGCTGAACACATGGGACTCCGAGCTGTGGAATGCCGCCGATTGGTACCGCATGGAAGAGTGATCTAGGACGGAGGCGCGGCAGGCCCGCGCCTCCCTTCACCGACCTTCGGGGGTGTGCGTCATCCACGCGCCCCCGTCTCGCCCCCACCCCCTCACAGACTGACCTACAAAGGCGACGCCCATGTTGACCTTCACCATCCGACGACTTCTTTTGTCGATCCCGACGCTTTTGTTTATCAGCCTGGTGATTTTCCTGCTGCTGCAACTCGCCCCCGGCGACCCGATGGCCCAAGTGCCGCTGACGGTCCCGCCCGAGGTGAAAGAGAAGATGCGCGAGGCGCTTGGCCTCGGCCAGCCGATCTATATCCAATATTGGAAATGGCTCGTGCAGGTCTTCTGGATCGAGCCGCAGGTTTTCATCGACTACCTGACCAACCACTCCGCTCTGTTCAACTGGCTGCCTGATACGGCGCTTTCCGAAGGCAAGCTGCGCGTGATCTCTTGGCAGACCCGCTCGCCCGTGATGGACATCGTGATCCAGCGCATGCCGCAGACCCTTTGGGTCGTGGGGTTGGCCTATATCGTGGGCATCGTCATCGCCATCCCGATCGGCATCTACTCGGCCTACCGGCACTATTCGGTCTTCGATCAGGCCGGGACGTTCATCACCATGATCGGCTTTTCGATCCCGCCCTTCTTTACCGGTCCGCTGCTCATCGTGATCTTCTCGGTCTCTCTGGGCTGGCTGCCGTCAATCTATGACACGACCCATGTCGTGAACGATTGGGAGAGCTTCAAGGTGCAGTTCTTCCAGATGATCATGCCGGTGATGGTGCTAGCGCTGCAAACTACGGCGCAGATCAGCCGCTACATGCGCGGTGCCATGCTCGACAACCTCAACCAAGACTACGTGCGCACCGCCCGCGCCAAGGGTCTGAAGGAAAGCGTCGTGGTCATGGTGCATGTGCTGCGCAACTCGATGATCCCGGTGGTCACCGTCATCGCGCTCGGCATGCCCGCGATCTTTGGCGGCGCCATCATCACCGAGAACGTCTTCAAGGTGAACGGCATCGGCCAACTGCTGCTGACCGCGCTACGCGCCAACGACCTGCCGATGGTGATGACCCTAACCTTCATCTTCGCGGTGCTGATCGTGCTGTTCAACCTGATCGCAGATATCCTCTACGGCCTGCTTGACCCAAGGATCCGTTATGACTGAGCAACCCATTCCCGCAAGCCCGGTCGAAGCCGACCTCGAGTTCATGAAGGCCCTGCAAGACAAGGGCCCGCAAAAGCCGCCGCGCAGCCAATGGCGCGATGTTTGGGACCAGTTCCGCAAGCACAAAGGCGCGCTTTTCGGCGGTGGCTTCCTGATCTTCATCACGCTGGCCGTGATCTTTGGCCCCTATCTGTGGGACATCGACGCCAAGAAGCTGGACATCCGCAACAAGAACTGGCGGCCGATCTATACGCTGCTCTGGAACGGCGATGCGAAGGCGGGCTGGGCCCATCCCTTCGGTACCGACCAGCTGGGCCGCGACATCCTTGCGCAGATGCTTTTTGGCGGACGGGTGTCGATGGCCGTGGGCTGGATGGCGATGGCGCTGGCGCTGATCATCGGCACCGCCGTCGGCGTGCTCTCGGGCTTTTTCAAACGTATGGACTTCTGGCTGATGCGGTTCACCGACCTGATCCTCAGCCTGCCGATCCTGCCTCTGGTCCTGCTCGCCGTGACGCTCTTTGGCCAACCGCTGCGGGCACAGTTCGGGCCAGAGGGTGGCATGTTCATCCTCATCGTCTCGGTCATCAGCCTGACCTCATGGATGCAGACCGCGCGGATCGTGCGCGGCGACATTCTGGCGCTGAAAGAGCGTGAGTTCATCCTCGCCGCGCGCTCCATCGGCACCACGCCGGGCAAGATCATCCGCCGCCACCTGCTGCCCAACGTGATCTCGCCCATCATGGTCTCGGCCACCTTGGGCCTCGCCACGGCGATCATCACCGAAAGCGCGCTTAGCTTCCTCGGCGTCGGCTTCCCGTCTGACTTCCCCACATGGGGCAAGCAGCTGGCCGATGCCGTGGACCGCATGCAGGAGTTCCCCGAGCGGGTGATGCTGCCCGGCATCGCCATCTCGCTGACGGTGCTTGCGGTGAACTACCTCGGCGACGGTCTGCGCGACGCGCTCGACCCGCGCATTCGCGGACGCTGAGCAAAATAAGAACCGACCGGCCCCTGCCCCCTGTGGCGGGGGCCGATTGTTTTGCGCCCCTTGACGCAGGGTGAACAGCGTCGCCCCTTTTCCCATCAATGCGGAATTTAATTCACCCCTCCGGGGGTCGGCCCTGTGCGCTTTCACTTGATTGTGACCCGCGCCCGCTCCAAATGGGAAATAATTCCGTTTTCGAGGGTTTTCGCGATGTTTGAGTCTTTCGGCTTTGAAGAGACGACAGCAAAAGAGGCGTCCGTTCTGCTGGCGGCCCTCATCGGGCTGGCGTTCGGCGTGCTGGCGCAGCGCACGCGGTTTTGCTTTCGCCGCAGCCTCGTGGGCGAAGACCGACGCCAAGCGCTTGGCATCTGGCTGACCGCACTGGCGCTGGCCGTGATCGGCACGCAGGCCGCCGTGGCCGCCGGATGGATCAATTTTGACGCGCATCGCTTCATGGCCAGCGACGTGCCGCTTTTGGCTATTGCCGTGGGCGGGCTGCTCTTTGGCGCGGGCATGGTGCTGACACGCGGCTGCATCTCGCGCCTCACAGTGCTGACAGGCGGCGGCAACCTGCGGGCGGCGCTGGTGGTGCTCGTCTTTGCCGTGGTGGCCCATGCAACGCTGAAGGGCGTGTTGGCACCGCTGCGCGTGGCGCTCGGCTCCGTCACCGTAAATATGGGAGAGAACGTGAGCCTCGCCGCCCTGCCCGGCGGTGCGCTGCTCTGGGCCGGTGTGATCGCCGTGGCGGCGCTGGCCTATGCGCTGCGCTCGGGCAACCGTCCGGGGCAATTGGCGATGGCGGCGCTGATCGGTCTCTTGGTCCCCGCCGCATGGGTGGGCACCGGGTTCATCCTGCTTGATGAATTCGACCCGATCGCGATGGAAAGCCTCAGCTTCACCTCCCCCTCCGCCGATACGCTGTTTTGGACCATCGCCAGCAGCTCGATCCCCGCAGGCTTTGGCACTGGGCTATTGGGCGGCGTTTTTGTCGGTGCGCTGATCGCCAGCCTCTTCGCGCGGGAGTTCCGGTGGCAGAGCTTTGACGCCCCCCGCCAGACCGGGCGCTACCTGACCGGGGCCGCCATGATGGGCGTGGGCGGCGTGTTGGCCGGGGGCTGCACCTTGGGCGCGGGGCTTTCCGGCGTGCCGACGCTTTCGGTCGCGGCCATCGAGGCCATCGGGATGATCGCTTTGGGCGGTTTGGCCATGCAGGCGCTGCTCAACCGATCTTCCGCCGCAGACGGCGGAGCGTCCACCACACGCCAAGCACAACCGGCAGAGTGACGGCGGCGGTCAGCAGCCCCTTGCTGACCCCCAATGGCCCAGCGAGCGGGTAGAGCAGATAGCCCGCAAGCGACACCGCGTAATAGCTGATTGCCACGACCGACAGCCCCTCTACGGTGTGTTGCAAGCGCAGTTGCAGGTCGGCGCGGCGGTCCATACTGGCAAGGATCGCTTGGTTCTGGGCCGAGCGTTCGACATCCACCCGCGTCCGCAGAAGATCCGCGGCCCGCAGTGCCCGCGCGGCGAGGGTCTGCAAGCGCGTCTCGGTCGATTTCACCGTGCGCATCGCGGGCGCATAGCGGCGCATCATGAACTCGCCAAAGCCCTGCCGCCCCAGAAAACGCGCCTCACGCAGGGCCGAGATACGTTCATAGACGATGGCCTCATAGGCCCCCGTGGCGGCGAAACGATAGGCGGTTTCCGCGGTCAGGGCCTCCAGTGCGACCGACACGTCCAAGAGCGCGTGCAGCGTTTCCTCAGCCGCCGTGCCCGCCCCGCTGCGCATCGCTCCCATGAGCATCGATAGCTGCCCGTCCAGATCGTTCAGCGCCCCGGCCATATCGCGCGCCTGCATGAACCCCAGCATCGACATCGCCTTATAGGTCTCGATCTCGCAGAGCCGCTGCACGATCCGCCCAATCCGCCGCTGGCCGGTCGTCGCATCGGTGAAGAGCGCGAGGCGCAGATGGCCTGCGGGATCAATCCGAAAGTCACTGGCCACCACCGCCGCCCCGTCCAGCACCTCCGCCACGGCGAGGCTTTCGGGCACGAACCAGTCCTGCAAATGCGCCGCGATCTCATCGTCGGCTTCCGGCTTCGGCAGCACCGCAAGCAGGGCCGAGGTGATCCGCTCCCCCTGCACTTCGGCCAGCCAATCCTCTGGGAAGGCGTCGAAATCAGTGGCGGCGAAAGGTAGGCTCCGGCCTGAGAGGGCGATGACCGTATAGGTGACGAACTCGGTATGCTGCTCCCATTTCAGGGTGAAGCGGCCCATCTCTCCGTAATAATGCGTGGCCGCCGCATCGGCGCGCGGGGCGCCGTAATGGGCCAGCAGCGCGTTCAACTCGGCCTGCGGCACGGCATCGGGCGCGGGTTTCACCGCGAGAAAGGCAACCCGAGAGGGCGCGGCAAGCTGCGGAAACGGGCGCGCGTGCATTTCGCCGGTAAGGGCAAGCCGCTGCGGGTGGTCTTTGATCGGGGCCATGACGGGGTCCGCTGTTGGGTGTATTCCACCAAGAATAGCGTCATTGCCGCCGATGAACAGTGAAAAATCACGCTTTTTCAAAAGGTTAATGCATACCGAGGTATACAGAAAGGCCATAACGGAAAACGCCCCACCGTTTCCGGCGGGGCGCTCATGGGGTGGGCTGGGAATTTTTCAAAAATTCCCAGCCGTTTTCTTTAAAAGAAAACGTTAGTCGATCAGCGGCAGCAGCTTGTCGAGGCTGGCCTTCGCGTCACCGTAGAACATGCGCGTATTCTCCTTAAAGAACAGCGGGTTCTCAATGCCCGAATAGCCCGTGCCCTGCCCGCGCTTGGAGACGATCACCGTCTTGGCCTTCCAGCATTCCAGCACCGGCATGCCGGCGATGGGGCTGTTGGGATCGTCCTGTGCGGCGGGGTTCACGATGTCGTTGGAGCCGATGACGATGGCGACGTCGGTCTCGGGGAAGTCGTCGTTAATCTCCTCCATCTCCATCACGATGTCATAGGGCACCTTGGCCTCGGCCAGAAGCACGTTCATATGCCCAGGCAGACGGCCCGCCACCGGGTGGATAGCGAAACGCACGTTTTTGCCCTTGGCGCGCAGCTTCTTGACCAGATCGCTGACAGCACCCTGCGCCTGCGCCACCGCCATGCCGTAGCCGGGGATGATGATGACGCTGTCGGCCTCGTTAAGCGCCTGTGCCACACCGTCGGCCTCAATCGCCACCTGCTCACCCTCGACCTCCATCGCGGGGCCCGAGGTACCGCCGAAGCCGCCGAGGATCACGGAGATGAACGAGCGGTTCATCGCCTTGCACATGATGTAGCTGAGGATCGCACCCGAGGAGCCGACCAGTGCGCCGACCACGATCAGAAGATCGTTGCCGAGCGAGAAGCCAATCGCCGCTGCGGCCCAGCCGGAGTAGCTGTTCAGCATGGAGACAACCACCGGCATATCCGCGCCGCCGATGCCCATGATCAGGTGATAGCCAATAAAGAGCGCCGCCAGCGTCATGATGAACAGCGGCAGGAAGCCCCCGGTGTTGAAGTACCAGACCAGGCAGAGCAGCGAGATCACCGCCGCGCCCGCGTTGAGCAGGTGACCACCCGGCAGCTTGGTGGCCGCAGAGCTGACGCGGCCCGCGAGCTTGCCATAGGCGATGACAGA
The DNA here is from genome assembly GCF_043558125.1 of Sulfitobacter sp. 1A12056. Lineage (NCBI taxonomy): Bacteria > Pseudomonadati > Pseudomonadota > Alphaproteobacteria > Rhodobacterales > Roseobacteraceae > Sulfitobacter > Sulfitobacter sp. 1A12056. The sequence continues at coordinate 96,992 of NZ_JBIFFY010000006.1, forward strand.
GCCGGTGAAGGTCACCGCACCGATGAAGACGCCGAGAAACAGCTCAACCCGCAGGATCGCGATCTCGACGCTGTCCTTCTTGGCCAGAAGTGCTGCGAAACCCTCGGTCGCCTTGCGCGCCACCTCGTCCATCGCCAGCACGTTGCCCAGTTCGATATGGGCGTTGTAGCCAACGAAAACCGCCGCGAGGCCCACAAGGCTGTGCATCGCCGCGACCAGTTCGGGCATCTGCGTCATCTGCACGCGGGTGGCCAATTGGTAGCCGATCGCGCCACCGGCGGCGATCAGAATCAGCGAGAGGAGCCAGAACCCCGCCCCCGGCCCGATCAGCGTGGCGACAACCGCCAGCGCCATGCCTGCAATGCCGTACCATACCGCGCGTTTCGCGCTTTCCTGCCCCGACAGACCGCCGAGCGACAGGATGAAGAGAACCGCTGCGACCACATAGGCCGCTGTCGTAAATCCGTATTCCATGATGCTCGCTCCTTCAGGATTTCTGGAACATGGCGAGCATGCGCCGTGTTACGAGGAAGCCGCCGAAAATGTTGATCCCACACATAAAGACCGACAGGGCAGCAAGAAGGATCACCAGCCACGAGCCAGAGCCGATCTGCATCAGCGCGCCCAGAATGATGATCGAGGAGATCGCATTGGTCACCGCCATCAGCGGGGTGTGCAGGCTGTGCGCCACGCCCCAGATGACTTGGAAACCAACAAAGACCGCCAGAACGAAGACGATGAAGTGCTGCATGAAGCTGGCAGGGGCGACGAGGCCGACACCGAGCAGCAGCGCGGCGCCTACGGCCAAGAGCGTGACTTGGTTCTTGGTCTGCGCTTTGAAAGCAGCCAATTCGTCAGCACGCTTCTCTTCGGGGGTCTTTTCCTTGACCTTTTCCTTTTTCGGCGCAGCCGCGATGGCTGCGACCTTGGGCGGTGGCGGCGGGAAGGTCACTTCTTTTTCGTGGGTGATGGTCGCGCCCCGGATCACGTCATCTTCCATGTCGTGGTTGATGACACCGTCCTTCTCGGGCGTCAGATCCGTCATCAGGTGGCGGATGTTGGTGGCATAAAGCGTCGAAGCCTGCGTCGCCATGCGAGAGGGGAAATCGGTGTAACCGATGATCGTGACACCGTTGTCGGTGACGATCTTCTCGTCCATTTTGGTGAGCTTGCAGTTGCCGCCCTTCTCTGCCGCGAGATCGACGATCACGGAGCCGGGCTTCATCGCCTGCACCATATCCTCGGTCCAAAGCTCCGGCGCCTCGCGATTGGGGATCAGCGCCGTGGTGATCACGATGTCCACATCGGGCGCCAACTCGCGGAACTTGGCCAGCTGCGCTTCGCGGAATTCGGGAGAGGAAACAGAGGCATAGCCGCCGGAGGCGGAGCCATCCTGCTGCTCTTCCTCGAAGTCGAGATAGACGAATTCAGCGCCCATCGATTCGACCTGTTCGGCCACTTCGGGGCGCACGTCAAAGGCCAGCGTGATCGCGCCGAGCGAGGTCGAGGTGCCGATGGCGGCAAGCCCCGCGACACCCGCGCCGACGACCAGCACCTTGGCCGGGGGCACCTTGCCCGCCGCGGTGATCTGACCGGTGAAGAAACGTCCGAAGTTGTTGCCCGCTTCGATCACCGCGCGGTAGCCCGCGATGTTGGCCATGGACGAAAGCGCGTCCATCTTCTGTGCACGGCTGATGCGCGGGACCATGTCCATCGCCATGACGGTCGCGCCCTTCGCGGCCGCGGCCTCCATCAACTCGGTGTTGCCGGCGGGGTTGAACATGGAGATCAGCGTCTGGCCTGCGCGCAGGTGCTTGACCTCATCCTCAGATGGCGGGCGCACCTTGGCGACCACATCGGCGGCCTCGTAAAGCGCGGCGGCGGATTGCACCACCTCGACATCCGCGGCTTCATAGGCAGCATCGTCAAAGCCCGCAGCCGCCCCGGCGCCCGTCTCGATGACGCAGCTATGCCCGAGCTTTTGCAGTTGCAGCGCGCTTTCCGGGGTCATCGCGACCCGGTTCTCGCCCTCAAATATTTCTTTTGGTGTCCCGATCTTCAAACCAAGAGTCCCCCTTTGCTGGCCCGTCGCGCCGCTCTGGCGCAACTTTGTTAGTCAGAGCGATAGCGCGCGCGCAGCAATAGTACAAGCAAACCGCGGGGTGAAACGGTGCAAAATTGCTGCACCGCGACATCGGAAGAACGGTTTGCTGTTTTCGGCGCAGAGATAGAACAGCCGTTCCACCCCGCGCCAGTAGCATGGCCCGAGGGCCATGCCGAAGTGTCAAACGACGGCTAAGTCGCGATCAAAGACCGGGGATCAGACGCGCCAAGCCGCGCTGGTCGAAGGTGGTGCCACGATCCGCGCCGAAGTTGATCTCACCGCCCAGACCGACGAAGGGCTCGGACTCGCTGATGCTGCCCACGTCCACCTTGGCAGACCCGACTTCCAAGAACAGATTGGTGGTCGGGGAAACCTCACGATCGAGCCGCATGGCAAAACGCGACAGGTCGTCTCCATCGCTGCCTAGCCGATCATAGGAGCCGCTGATGCCAAAGCCTTCCGCCAGCGCATAACGCGCCTTGATACCGCCAAGCGTGCCGTCGCCTGCATCGGTATCGACATGGGCCAGATAGCCTTCGAAGTCCCAATCCAGCATTTCATAGCCTGCTTCGAAACCCAAGATATCCGCATCTCCGCCCAAGGCTTCCTCCCGGGTGTAGAAGGCCCCGAAAGAGGTTGCTTCATCCCAGTGGTAAATGCCATGCAGGCCCAGCAAATGGCTGTCTTCGTCGACAAAGTCGAAGTCGCTGTAACCGGCGTCGAACTGCAAGCTAAGGTTGCGGTTAAAGCCAAGCTCTACCGACCCATCAACGCCAAGCCGGCTGAAATCGGTGTCGTCCGCGAATGCGGAATAGGAAAGGCCGACCGATCCACCCGTCACTTCGACCGCCTGCGCTGTGGTTGCCCCAAAAGCGAGGGCTGCGGAAAGGGCGAGAACTGAAAATTCTATGTGTTTCATTTTACTGCTCCAATGGTTCTGGCAAGGCCCTGTCATCAGGTTACCCATCCGACCAGTGCGCTAAGGCGGCGAGCGCTGCAATAGTCAGGCGTAAGGCTTCCGCAAATGTGATCGGCGGGCGGCAAGATTTGGCCTATCGCCGTGCCAGCCGCCCCGCACATAACGCCCCGTCATCACAAGCTGCCTATTGTACTGCCGCCCCCTCCGCGCCACCCTGCCCGCAAAGGGGAGGCTTTATGACACTGAAAGACAAACACGCATTCATCACCGGCGGCGGCACAGGCATCGGCCTTGCCATCGCGCAGGACTTGGCCGCCAAGGGCGCGAAGGTCACCATTACCGGGCGGCGTCAGGAGGTGCTCGACGCCGTGTCAGGCAATGGCATCAGCGGCATGACGATGGACGTGCGCGACGAGGCCCAGGTCACCGAGACCATCGCCCGCGCGGTTGAGGCCAATGGCCCGGTGCAAATCTGCGTGGCCAATGCGGGCGTGGCAGAAGGCCGGTCCCTGCATAAAACCGACCTCGATTTCTGGCGTGACATGATGGCGACCAATCTCGACGGGGCCTTTCTCACCATCCGCGAGAGCCTGAAATCCATGCGCCAGACCGATTGGGGCCGGGTCATCGCCGTCTCCTCCATGGCCGGGCTGCGCGGCCTGCCGGGGGCGGCCTGCTACTCGGCCTCCAAACACGGGATGATCGGGCTGATCCGCTCGCTCAGCGAAGATTACATGGGCCAGCCGTTTACCTTCAATGCGCTCTGCCCCGGTTACGTCGATACCGAGATCATCGCGCGCAACACGCAGGCGATCTCCAAACGCGCCGGGCTGTCCGAGGAAAAGGCCCGCGATGTCATGGTTAATGCCAACCGCCACAAACGCCTGATCGCGCCCTCGGAAGTGGCCGCCGCGGCGGCATGGCTGGTCGGCGAAGGCTCCGAAAGCGTCAACGGCCAGTCGATCGAAATCGCTGGCGGGCAAATGTAGCGGCGTTAAGGTTGCTTTAACCAAGCTGCGCCAAGCTCAGGGCCATGAGAGACAGCCCTTCATCCCATGGCCCGAACAGCTATTTCTTTACCCTGCGCCTCGCGCGGCGCGATGATGATGCGCTGCTACGGCATATCACGGCCCTGCGCCAAGCGATGCGTGAGACTTTGGCGCGCAAACCCTTCCGGATTGATGCCATCGCCATCTTGCCGGATGTGCTCCATACGGTCTGGACCCTGCCGCCGAACGATACCGATTACGGCAATCGGATCGGCATGTGGAAGGGGCGGTTTTCCCGCCATCTCCCTCCGGCCCCGCATCGCAGTCTGCGGCAGATCAAACGGGGTGAGAAAGGGATTTGGCAGCGTCGATTCTGGGAGCATCGGATCCGTGACCCCGCGGATTTCGAACGGCATTGCAGTTTGGTGCACCTCAGCCCCGTGCATGCAGGCTATTGTGACCGTCCTGAGGCTTGGCCCTACAGCTCCTATCGCCACGCCTGCTCAGGTCCGGCAGCACCTCAGGACGCGAAAGCGGGGCCACTAGAGGAAGACGCGGTCTTGGATGAAGATGTGACGCCGCTGAACCACGCGGCCCAAGCTGTTGCGCCATTGAGCGGGCAGCACAGTTGAGAGGCGTTGAGGCTAGGCATCCGTTGGCGGCGCGATTGGGGTCGCGGGGGATTGACAGAACGACTGCGTCGCGATGCAGGCTGCCGCGGCTTGAGCAGCGCGGCGCGCGGTCATAGAGAGTGCAACGTGCGCGCCCCGGCGCCGCGTCCTACTGCGCGGCGGTCATCACCGGCATGGCCGATCCATCCGCCGCCCAAGCCCGCACCGCCGCGCCGAAATGTTCGAACAACGGGCGCGATACGGGGTCATTGGCCGCGTTCCACTCGGGATGCCACTGCACGGCGAGGGTAAAGCCCGGCGCGTCTTTGATATAGATCGCCTCGGGCGTGCCATCATCCGCGCGGCCGTCGATCACCACGCGCGGGCCGGGTTCCTTGATCCCCTGCCCGTGCAGCGTGTTGGTCAGCACTTTGGACGCGCCCATCACACGGTGGAACACGCCGCCTTCGGTAAAGCTCACGTCATGGCGCAGTTCAAATTTCTCTTCGATGGTGCCATCGGGGGGCATCCGGTGGTTCATTCGCCCCGGCAGATCGCGAATCTCAGGATAGAGCGACCCACCCATGGCGACGTTCACCTCCTGAAATCCGCGGCAAAGGCCGAGGAAGGGTTGGCCCCGCGCAACACAGGCCCGTACCAGCGCCAGCGCCACCGCGTCGCGCGCGCGGTCAAAGGCACCATGGGCCTCCGTCTCAGGCTCACCATATTCTTCGGGATGCACATTGGGCCGCCCGCCGGTCAGCAGGAAACCGTCGCAGACCTCCAGCAATTCCTCGACCAAGACAAAGCGCGGATCGCTCGGCACGATAAGCGGCAGACAGCCCGAAACCTCGGCAATCGCTTCGGTGTTCATCTGCCCGCCCGCGTGGACGGGGTATTGATCGTTCAGCAGGTAGGAATTGCCAATGATACCAACGACGGGTCGGGCCATGAGTTACCTCTTATTCACCATGGCCCGAACATAGGCGCTTCGCGCCGCGGTCTCAACCTCAGCTCTGCGCCTTCAGCTCCAACCGTCGCGCGTGCAGCACCGGTTCGGTATAGCCCGAGGGCTGTTCGCGCCCCTTCAGCACCAGATCGCAGGCCGCCTGAAAGGCCACCCCGTCAAAGCCCGGTGCCATGGGGCGATAGCTGGGATCGTCGGCGTTTTGACGGTCCACCACGGCTGCCATTTTTTTAAGCGCGGCCTCGACTTCCTCGCGGCTGATGACGCCGTGATGCAGCCAATTCGCCAGCGCTTGGGCCGAGATGCGGCAAGTCGCGCGGTCTTCCATCAGGCCCACATCGTTGATGTCCGGCACTTTGGAACAGCCGACGCCCTGATCGATCCAGCGGACGACATAGCCCAGAATGCCCTGCGCGTTATTCTCGATCTCGCGGGTGATTTCCTCGGTGCTGAGGTTGCGGCCTTCCATCACCGGGATGGTCAGCAGCGCGTCGAGCGAGGCGCGTGCGCCGCCCTCTTTAATCTCCTCCTGCCGCGCCAAGACGTTAACCTTGTGGTAATGGGTGGCGTGCAGGGTAGCCGCGGTGGGCGATGGCACCCAGGCGCAATTGGCCCCGGATTGGGGGTGGCCGATCTTGGCCTTCAGCATCTCGGCCATACGGTCGGGCATGGCCCACATGCCCTTGCCGATCTGCGCCCGGCCCTGCAAGCCGCAAGCGAGGCCGATATCGACGTTGCGATCCTCATAGGCGGCGATCCAAGCGCTGTTCTTCATCTCGCCCTTGGGCACCATGGGCCCGGCTTCCATACTGGTATGGATCTCGTCCCCCGTGCGGTCGAGGAAACCGGTATTGATAAAGGCCACGCGGTGTTTCGCGGCGCGGATACATTCCATGAGGTTGGCGCTGGTGCGGCGCTCTTCGTCCATGATGCCAAGCTTCACAGTATATTGCGGCAGGCCGAGCACCTTTTCCACATGGGTAAAAATCTCATCGGCAAAGGCCACTTCCTCGGGCCCGTGCATCTTGGGCTTCACCACATAGACGCTGCCGGTGACCGAGTTGCCGCCCGCGCGTTTGAGGTCATGAATGGCGATCAGCGTGGTCACCATGGCATCCATCAGCCCTTCGCCAATCTCGCGCCCCTCACGGTCGAGCACGGCGGGGTTGGTCATCAGATGGCCGACATTGCGCACCAGCATTAGCGAGCGGCCTTTCAACGTGATCTCACCTGAACCATCGGGCGCGGTATAGCGACGGTCCTCGGCCATGCGGCGGGTGACGGTCTGGCCGCCTTTTTCAAAGGTCTCGGCAAGGTCCCCTTTCATCAGCCCCAGCCAGTTGCCATAGGCCAGCACTTTGTCTTCGGCATCCACCGCCGCGACGCTGTCTTCGCAATCCATGATGGTGGAAAGCGCGGATTCGATGATCACATCCGCAACGCTGGCGGGGTCGTCCTTGCCAATGGCATGGTCGGGGTCGATCTTGATCTCAATATGCAACCCGTTGTTGCGCAAGAGCACCGCGTCGGGCGCCTCCGCCGCGCCTTGGTAGCCCGCAAACTGCGCCGGATCGGCCAAGCCACAGGGCGCGGCATCCTGTGCCATCACAGCTTCTAGGTGCCTGTCCACAACGCGATATCCGGCCAAATCCGCATGGCTGCCCGCCGAAAGCGGCACGGCCTCGTCCAAAAAGGCTTTTGCCTGTGCCACCACCCGCGCGCCCCGCTCCGCATCATAGCCCTTGCCCACCGGCAGATCGCCCAGCGCATCGGTGCCGTAGAATGCGTCATAAAGGCTGCCCCAGCGCGCATTGGCAGCATTGAGCGCAAAGCGGGCGTTGGTGATCGGGACGACAAGCTGCGGCCCGGGCACCTGCGCGATTTCGGGGTCTACGTTTTGCGTCTCAATCTGGAACGCCGGCCCTTCGGGCAGAAGATAGCCAATCTCGCGCAGGAAGGCGGTGTAGCTTTCCGCGTCATGGGGCTGGCCTGCGCCCGCGCGGTGCCACTCATCAATCTTGGCCTGAATTTCGGCCCGTTTTTCAAGAAGCGCACGGTTCTTCGGCCCGAGGTCATGCACAAGGTCCGACAGCCCCGCCCAAAAGACATCCGCGTCTACACCCGTGCCCGGCAGCGCCGATCCTTCGATGAAGTCGACCAGCGCGGGCTCTACCTGCAAACCGTTCTTGTCAATTCTACCCGTCATTCTCCGCCCTCTCCCGCGCTGGATACCTTTGTGAAAGGTCTAGCAGAAAGGCAAAGCGGCGCAAGCGCGGGCAGGCAGGCGGTAGCGGCGCTAGTCGGCCACCGGCTCCGGGGTGGCGATCACCGGCTCGGCGTCCGCCGGGCCATCCACGGGCTGCACCTCACCTTCCGGCGAGGGGTCGGTGGCCTGCAACACTGCGTAGACGATGCCGGCAATCATCAAGAGCGCCCCTGCGATGATCGCGGTTTTGATACCGATCAAAGCGGGACGGTGACGTTTCTTCTGCGTTTCGGTATCGGTGTCGGGGGCGGACATGGATACACCTCATTGCTCGAAGTTGGGGCAGCTCGGCTTGCAGGCCGCCTTCTGGAGACATAACATTTCCCAGACCAATTACGTTCCCGCGACTGGAGGCCCAATGCGCGACGCCACCCCCCAAACGATCTATCTCAGTGACTACCAGCCCTTCGGCTTTCAGGTGGATGAGGTGGCCCTGACCTTTGACCTCGATCCCCATAAGACGCGGGTCAAAAGCCGCATCGCCTTTCGCCCCAACCCGGCAGCGCAGGAGGCAGAGTTTTTCCTGCATGGCGAGCAACTCAAGCTTATCTCCGCGCAGATTGACGGCAAGCCGGTCACCCCGAAGGTGACGGAACGCGGTCTGACCTGCGATGTGCCCGACGGCCCCTTCATCTGGGAGGCCGAGGTTGAGATTGACCCCAAAGGCAACACCGCCCTCGAAGGGCTTTATATGTCGGGCGGCATGTATTGCACCCAATGCGAGGCAGAAGGCTTTCGCAAAATCACCTATTACCCCGACCGCCCCGATGTGATGAGCGTCTTCACCGTGACCATCAACGGCCCGCATCCCGTTCTGCTGTCCAACGGCAATCCCGTGGCGCAGGGGCAGAACCATGCCGAGTGGCATGACCCATGGCCCAAGCCTGCCTATCTTTTCGCGCTGGTGGCGGGCGATCTGGTCGCCCATTCCGACCGTTTCACCACCATGTCGGGCCGCGAGGTCGATCTGAACCTCTATGTGCGCCCCGGCGACGAAGGCAAATGCGCCTTTGGGATGGAGGCGCTCAAAGCCTCGATGAAATGGGACGAAGAGGTTTACGGTCGTGAATACGACCTCGACATCTTCAACATCGTCGCGGTGGATGATTTCAACATGGGGGCGATGGAGAACAAGGGGCTGAACATCTTCAACTCCGCCGCCGTTCTCGCCTCGCCCGAAACCTCGACGGATGATAATTTCGAGCGGATCGAAGCGATTATCGCCCATGAGTATTTCCACAATTGGACCGGCAACCGCATCACCTGTCGCGATTGGTTTCAACTCTGTCTCAAGGAAGGGCTGACCGTCTACCGCGACAGCCAGTTCACCTCCGACATGCGCTCTCCGGCAGTGAAACGCATCGGCGATGTGATCGACCTGCGCGCACGCCAATTCGCCGAGGATCAAGGCCCGTTGGCCCATCCGGTGCGGCCCGAAAGCTTTCAGGAGATCAACAACTTCTACACCGCCACCGTCTATGAGAAGGGCGCCGAGGTGATCGGCATGCTCAAGACCTTGGTGGGCGATGACGCCTATGCCAAGGCGCTGAACCTTTATTTCGAGCGTCACGACGGCGATGCGGCGACGATCGAAGATTGGCTGAAGGTGTTTGAAGACACCACGGGCCGGGATCTGACCCAGTTCAAACGCTGGTATTCGCAGGCGGGCACGCCGCGCCTTTCGGTGGTGGAGGCTTGGGATGCGGGCAAAGGCATCTTCACGCTGACCTTCACCCAGCACACCCCGCCCAGCACTGCCACGCCTGAGCCGAAACCGCAGGTTCTGCCCATCACCGTGGGGCTGATCGGCACAGATGGGGCCGAAGTGGCCCCCTCTCGCGTGTTGGAGATGACCGAATCCGAACAGAGCTTTACCTTCGACGGGCTGGATGCACGCCCCGTGGCCTCGGTGCTGCGCGGCTTCTCCGCCCCCGTGGTGCTTGCACATGACCTCTCAAAAGAAGAGCGGCTGCTTCTGCTGGCCCATGACAGCGATCCCTTCAACCGCTGGGAGGCCGGGCGCACTTTGGCGCGGCAGTCTTTGCTGGCGACGATCACCGAAGGCAGCGCACCGGATGCTGAATGGCTTGCCGCACTTCAAGCTGTACTCGGGGATGAGACGCTTGAGCCCGCCTACCGTGCCTTGATGCTGGGCCTGCCCAGCCATGCGGATTTGGCCAACACCCTCTATGACACGGGCACAACCCCGGACCCGGCCGCGATCCATCAGGCGGTGGAGGCCACGCGTGACGCCATGGCGCAGGCTTTTGCCTCAACCCTGAGTGAGCTTTACGACCAGCACATCGTCGACGCCCCCTACCAGCCGAATGCCGAGCAATCCGGAAAACGCGCATTGACCAATGCGGCCCTCGCCCTGCTCACCCGCGTGCAGGGCCCTGAGCGTGCGCAGGCGCAATACGATCAGGCGGACAATATGACCCAACAACTCAGCGCCCTCGCTGCTCTGCTGCGCGCGGGCCAAGGCGACAAGGCGCTGGCCGCCTTTGAGGCGCAGTGGCGGGATGACCGTCTGGTGATGGACAAATGGTTCGGGCTGCAAGTCAGCCAAGCCGCGCCGGAAGAGACGGCCGAAGTGGCGCGCAGGCTTACCGAGCATGCCGATTTCAATTGGAAGAACCCCAACCGTTTCCGCGCAGTCTTTGGCAGTCTTGCCATGCATCACGCCGGGTTCCACCATGAAAGCGGCAAGGGCTACGCCCTGCTGGCCGATTGGCTGATTAAGCTCGACCCCGTAAACCCGCAGACCACGGCGCGGATGTGCTCGGCCTTCCAGACATGGCGGCGCTACGACATGGCGCGGCAAGAGATGATCGAGACCCAACTCGACCGCATCCTCGCCAGCCCCGATCTCAGCCGGGACACCTCCGAGATGCTCAGCCGCATTCGCGGTGCCTGACACGCCTATTCAGACAGAGGGCATGGCGGCCTATACCTACCGCCGCCATGCCCGCAGCCGATCGGCCCTGTTGCTGTTGCCCGTGATCTGGCTGGCCCTCGCGGCGGCGTGGATCTGGCTTGACGCCTCGGGCTGGATCATCGGGCTGCTGGGGCTTTTTACCCTGCCCGCGCTATGGGAGGTCTTCAGCAACCCCGCGAGCGGCCTGACGCTCGACCAGAACAGCCTGTCGTGGTTCACCGGCAAACGGGATGCGAAAATCGCGCTGGCGCAGGTCGACCGGGTTCGGCTCGATACGCGCCTGGATATGTCCGTGCGCGCCACGGTCATTCTCCGCACCGGGCGCAAGATCAAACTGCCCTTTGAGGCCACCCCGCCGCACCGCGCATTGGAAGCCGCGCTTCAGGCGCGCGGCATCACGACGGAACGGCATCACTTCACGCTGATCCAGTAATCTAGGGACGGCTGCGGGGTCGAGTCGCGTTCAACGGTTTGCAATAGGACTGCCGCCGGAGCCAGCGAGACATATCCGCCCGTTTGGACGCGCTGCGCATCGGCCCCCAATCGGCCCCGACGCCGCGCCGCCCGTTTCCGGCGATCACCCCGTCGCGCGGCACGGTCGTGGCCATGATCCGTACCGCGCAACTCAGGTTCGCGGCCCCGTTCTTAAGCGCATCCCCACTGCCGACGTTACATTTATAGCCCCGCGCGGTGCCCGGCAGGATTTGCAACAACCCATACCAGCGGCCCCCGCCACCCACGGCCCAAGACCGATAGGTGCTTTCATGTTTGGCCAGCGCCGACATGAAGCCGACCCAAAAGGCCCTGCGCTGGCTGTCGGATGCCGTGGGATAGGCCGGGCACCACTCCGCCACATCACCGGGCACCATATCCACCAAGGGCTTGCCGTGGGACTTCAGCGCCGAGATCGCCGCGCGGGTCCAAAGCGAATGCCCCCGCATATGCTGCCAGCGCGTGCGCGGCAGGTTGCCCGGACGCGCGGGCGGGCGCAGCGTTGTGGTGAAGGGTGCGGTTTCAAGCGCGGGCGGTTCGTCCTCGGCCTCGACCTCGTCGGGGAAGGACAATGACGTGGCGGCGGTCTGCACCACGTTATCCACCTCCACCACCGGGGCGGGCTGTTTGGGCAATTCGGCCCAAATCATGGTGGGGCCGGCGCAGAGCAATAGGGCAATCATAGCAGGTTTCATGGCGCGCATAAGACCGCCCCAAAACGCGCTTGGCAAGCGCGGCAGGGGCGCGGGATCGGCAGATTTCCTCTGATCGGGAAACAGCGCCCGCCGCGCCGCCGGATTGTCGCGAAGGATTGCCCCCGCCTGCCCGACTGCGCTGCAGAATTTTCCCGAAAGCTCCGCACGCCGGACACGGTTCCGCCCCATTGCCCGGTCAAACCTAAATCATCGACAAACAGCAGGCAGGACCGGCCCCAGATGAAGAAACTCTCGCATATGATCCCGTCCGCCTTGCAAGGGTTCTTTGCCAAGCCCGCACCGCAAGCGCCCGAGTTCGAGCCCCTGGAAATGCCGCTCCTGCGCCGCCGTGCACCGCGCGACGCACTGCTGCGCATTTCCTGCCCCGACCCCACTGCCGAAGAGATGCAGCGCGACCGTCACCAGTACCGCGCGCAATGGCTGGTCCGCCAAGAACGCTGGGAGGAGATGGCAGAGCTTTTGCAGGAAGCCGACGATCACCGCGAGATGACACCGGGTGCGATGCCGGTGGCCGAGCTGATGGCCTTTGGCGCACGGGCGGATGTGATTCTCGCCGCGGAACACGCGCTTTACGACGGCAAACCGGCCAGTGACGCGCCCCTGATGGCTGGGATCGAAGCGCTGGAACATGTGCTGGAAGATCACGCCGGGAGCGCCATGATCGCCGCCATCGTGGCGCAGGCGCATATGGACATCGGCTGGGCGTGGCGCGGCACGGGCTGGGACAGCGACGTGCCCGCCCGCAACCATGCGGCCTTCGCCGCGCATTTTGAACGCGCGGAGCAAATCCTCGCACCATTCGACAAGGACATGGCTGCCTCGCCCCTGCTCGCGGCGACGCACTGTGCCCTGCTTGGGGGAACCGGCGGTGACGCCCGCGCCGTGGCGGACCGCTACGCGCGGCTCATCGACCTGAACCCCGCAAACCCGCGCCCCATGCGGGCCATGGGCAACCACCTTCTGCCAAGGTGGCATGGCTCATATGACCAACTCGAACTCGAAGCCCGTCGCACTGCCGCGCGGACCGAAGAGACATGGGGCGCGGGCGGCTATACTTGGGTGCAATTCGACGCGATCAGCTGCGATGCGCGGGCCTGTGCCAATCTTGACGTGCCGTTTTTCATCGAAGGGCTGCACGACATCCTCGCCCGCCGCCCCGATCCGCATACCGCCAACCTGCTGGCCGCCTATTGCGCCAGCGCCATCGGTCAGGCGGCAGAGACAGCGGATGCCGCCGGGGCCGTCCGGGCCGAGATCGCCGATTGCGCGCGTTGGATCGTGCGCGACCACATGACGGAACTGCACCCGATGCTCTGGGCCCATGCCGCGCGCGGCTTTGACAACAACCTGCGCGTCCGCTCTGCCCGGCGTTTCGCCGCCTCGGGCCGGGACGAGGCCATGCGCATCATCACCGGCCTGTTCCAACGTGAGATCGAAGCGGGCAAACGGGTCATTTTCACCGAAGGCCGCCGCCAGATTGCCGTGCCGGGCTAAGCCTGCCTCTTGAAGCGCGTGGTGCGCTCCAGTATGACCGGCCAAGTTCCAATTGACCGAAGGCGGCCGCGATGCTTGATCTGAGTTACGACACCCCGAAACCGCGCGTGATTGCCGGTGCCAAACATGACTGGGAACTGGTCATCGGGATGGAGGTGCACGCGCAGGTCGCGTCGAACGCGAAACTCTTCTCTGGCGCCTCCACCAAATTCGGCGCCGAGCCCAACAGCAACGTGGCCTTCGTCGATGCCGCGATGCCCGGCATGTTGCCGGTGATCAACGAATATTGCGTCGAACAGGCGGTGCGCACGGGGCTGGGCCTCAAGGCCGAGATCAACCTGAAGTCCGCCTTCGACCGCAAAAACTACTTCTACCCCGACCTGCCGCAGGGCTACCAGATCAGCCAGCTTTACGAGCCCATCGTGGGCGAAGGCGAAGTGCTGGTGGAACTGGGCGACGGCACCGCGCGCTTGGTCCGGATCGAGCGCATCCACATGGAACAGGACGCGGGCAAGTCGATCCACGACATGGACCCCAACATGTCCTTCGTCGACCTCAACCGCACCGGCGTCTGCCTGATGGAGATCGTCTCCCGCCCCGACATCCGCGGACCCGAGGAGGCCGCTGCTTATCTCGCCAAGCTGCGCCAGATCATGCGCTATCTTGGCACCTGCAACGGCGACATGCAGTCGGGCGCGATGCGCGCCGACGTCAACGTCTCGGTCTGTCGTGTTGGGCAATACGAGAAGTATCAGGAAACGCAGGACTTCTCGCATCTCGGCACCCGCTGCGAGATCAAGAACATGAACTCCATGCGCTTCATCCAGCAGGCCATCGAAGTCGAAGCCAAACGCCAGATCGCGATTGTCGAAGCCGGTGGCGAGGTGGTGCAGGAAACCCGCCTTTTCGACCCCGACAAGCAGGAAACACGCTCCATGCGCTCTAAGGAAGAGGCGCATGACTACCGCTATTTCCCCGATCCCGACCTGCTGCCGCTGGAAATCGAACAGGCATGGGTGGACGATATCAAAGCCAACCTGCCGGAACTGCCGGACGAGAAGAAATCCCGCTTCATCAAAGACTTCGGCCTGTCGGATTATGACGCCTCCGTGCTGACCGCCGATCTCGACAGCGCGGATTTCTTTGAGAAAGCTGTTTTAGCCGGAGTTCCTGAAGACGCAAAAAGTTCAATTCCATCGAATGCCATAGGTGTAGCGACCACCCTTAGTTCAAAACCATCAATTTCGGCATCAGAACTCGTTAAGAGAGGGAAAGCTGCGGCGAACTGGGTCATCAACGAACTCTTCGGGCGTCTGAAGAAAGACGACAAGGGCATCACCGAAAGCCCCGTCACCCCGGCGCAATTGGGCAGCATTGTTGACCTCATCGCCTCGGATGCGATCTCTGGCAAGATCGCAAAGGAAGTCTTTGAAATCACGTATACAACAGGACGCGAGCCGGAAGAGATCGTAGAGACTGAGGGCCTCAAGCAGGTGACCGACACGGGCGCCATTGAGACGGCAGTGGACGAGATCATCGCCGCCAACCCCGCGCAGGTCGAAAAGGCCCAGCAGAACCCGAAGCTGGCGGGCTGGTTCGTCGGTCAGGTGATGAAGGCCACGGGCGGCAAGGCCAACCCCAAGGCCGTCAACGAAATCGTGTCGCGCAAGCTCGCCCAGCAATGAGCGACACCCCGGCCCCCTTCCGTTCGGGCGAGATGACGGTTCTCCCCGAATGGATCGATTTTAACGGCCATTTGAACATGGCCTATTACAACGTCCTGTTCGATCAGGGCGTTGACCAAGCCTATGGCGAAATCGGTCTGGGGCCGGAGTATCAACGCACGGGTTGCACCACCTATGTGGCTGAATTCCACGTCCGCTACCTGCGCGAACTGCATGAGGGTGACCGCGTCTATACCACCTTCCAATTGCTCAACCATGACGAGAAGCGGTTTCACAGCTTTCAGGAACTGTGGCACGTCGACGGCTGGCTTGCCGCCACCGCCGAGGGGCTGACGCTGCATGTGGACCAGTCCGGCCCGCGTGTGGCCCCCATGCCGGACCATATCCTGACCCGTCTTGACGCGATGCGCCGCAGCCATGCCAAACTGCCCAAACCGGCGCAGGCCGGTCGCAGCATCGGCATCCGCCGCAAATCCGCCTGAAACTCACCTGACGCGGCTTATGTCGCCAACCCAGCCGAGGCCCCTATGCGCTACGAATACAAGATCCTTCCCGCCCCCAGCAAAGGGCAGAAAGCCAAAGGTCTGAAAGCCCCCGAAGCGCGTTTCGCCAAAACCTTGGAAGAATGCCTGAACGAACAGGCCGCCGAGGGCTGGGAATACCAGCGGGCCGAGACCTTGCCTTCGCAAGAGCGGTCGGGTCTGACCTCGACCACCACGGAATGGCGGAATGTGCTGGTGTTCCGCCGCTTGGCGACCGCCGCGGGCCAGCAAGAGGATGGCGATCTGCTGCCGCCCGCCACTGCTACCGCAACGCCTGCCTTGGCCGCCACGATCGAAGGCGAAGACACCGCGCTTCAGGCCGATGCGCCCGCCTCCATCACGCCCGAGGATGACGCGCCCGCGAAAGAGGAACCCGCCAAAGCGGCGACGCCGCCTGCGCTTCTGTCCGGCCCCTCGGCGGATGAAGCTTCGCCGCAGGGCAGCGACGAAGACGACGATAAAACAAAGCCCTGAACGCGGCGCTTATTCGTCCAGATCAAGCGCCAGCGCATGAATGCGCCCCATCAGGTCCGGCCCCAAGGCGCTGTGCACCGCCCGGTGCCGCGCCAGCCGGTTCTGGCCCTTGAAACGCTCTGACCGGATGCGCACGTTAAAGTGGCTTTCGCCCCCCTCCTGAAATCCGGCATGACCGCGATGGCTTTCGCTGTCATCCACCACCTCCAGTTCACGCGGCGCAAAAGCGGCTTCCAGCCGATCCGAAATCTCTTGTGTTGTGGACATGTTTTTACCCCCGGCCCCCTTCAATCCTGCGACGCAGGGTATATGGTGACCGGCCTGAGTCGGAAAGGTCTATCCACATGCCAAAACCTGATCCCTTCGGATTCGACATGTCCGTGTCGTCCTCCAAAAAGAAAAACCCCCGCGGCCGCCGCGGCATGTCCGGTGCGTCGGAAACCTCGACCCGGATTTGCGACCACGAAGGCTGCGACGAGCCGGGCAAGTTCCGCGCGCCCAAAGCGCCTGATGTGCTGGATGACTACTTCTGGTTCTGCCAAAAACATGTGCGCGAATATAACGCGAAGTGGAGTTTCTTCGACGGCACCACCGAGGCCGAGATGAACGCGCAGATGTCCAAGGACAAGGTCTGGGAGCGCACCACCAAACCACTGGGCGACCCCGAGCAGCGCGCATGGGCCCGTCTTGGCATCGAAGACCCGCATCAGGTCTTGGGCAAGAACGCGACCCAGAACCCCGGCAAAGGTCAGCAAGCGGGCCGCCGCCTGCCGCCCACCGAACGCCGCGCGATCGAGATTCTCGAGGCCAAGGACACTTGGACAAAGCCCGAGGTCCGCAAAGCCTACAAAGCGCTGATCAAGGTGCTGCACCCCGATATGAACGGCGGTGACCGCAGTCAGGAAGAGCAGTTGCAACTGGTCGTCTGGGCATGGGACCAGATCAAAGGCAGCCGCAACTTCAAGGACTGATCCCGCGACCGGACCAGCGGCCGGTTGCGGATAATGCCAGTTGCCCCCTTCCCCTTGCGGATATGCACGATATGTTGCACCAGATACGCGCGCGGCCCCGACCGCGCGCCTAAGGAAAAGGATGACGAGCGATGGCCGACGGTGCACTGGAACATGACATGAAACCCACCGAAGAGGTCTCGGTGCGCGATGTCTTTGGCATCGACACCGATATGGTCGTCAAGGGTTTCCCGCAGCGCACCTCTCGCGTGCCGGACATCGACAGCACCTATAAGTTCGATCCCGACACCACGCTGGCGATCCTCGCAGGCTTTAGCCACAACCGCCGCGTCATGATCCAAGGCTATCACGGCACGGGCAAATCGACCCATATCGAACAGGTCGCCGCCCTGCTGAACTGGCCCACCGTGCGCGTCAACCTCGACAGCCACATCAGCCGGATCGACCTGATCGGCAAAGACGCGATCAAACTGCGCGACGGCAAACAGGTCACCGAATTCCACGAGGGTATCCTGCCTTGGGCCCTGCGCAACCCGACCGCGATTGTCTTTGATGAATACGACGCAGGCCGCGCCGATGTGATGTTCGTAATCCAGCGCGTGCTGGAGCATGACGGCAAGCTCACGCTGATGGATCAGAACGAGATCATCACCCCGCACCCCTATTTCCGCCTCTTCGCCACGGCCAACACCGTGGGCTTGGGCGACACCACCGGCCTTTACCACGGCACCCAACAGATTAACCAAGCGCAGATGGACCGTTGGAGCCTTGTCGCCACGTTGAACTACCTCAGCATCGACGCCGAGACCGCGATCGTGCTGGCGAAAAACCCGCATTACAACACCGAGAAGGGCCGCAAGACCCTCAAGCAGATGGTGACCGTGGCCGACCTCACCCGCACCGCCTTCATGAATGGCGAGCTTTCGACCGTGATGAGCCCGCGCACCGTGATCGCATGGGCGCAGAACGCCGAGATTTTCCGCAACGTAGGCTATGCCTTCCGGCTGTCCTTCCTCAACAAATGCGATGAGCTTGAGCGCCAGACCGTGGCCGAGTTCTATCAGCGTTTGTTCGATGAGGAACTGCCCGAAAGCGCGGCCAGCCTGAGCTTGGGCTAAGCCGCCCCGGCGGGTTCGCCCGCCGCCCTGCAGGACGCGTTTCGGCACGCAAAGGCGCCCTGCCCTTCCCAGACGCGCGCCTGCCTGACAGACAAGGGGACCGGCATGAGTAAACAAAGCGACAACCCCGCTGACGCGTTCAAAAAGGCGCTGGCCGAGGCGACCAAGGTCATGGCCGACGACGCCGAGCTGACGGTCAGCTACTCGGTCGACCCCTCAGGGCTTTCGGGCGACGCGATGCGCCTGCCGCAAGTGAGCCGCCGGATGACCCGCGAAGAGGTGCTGCTGGCGCGCGGCACAGCCGATGCGCTGGCGCTGAACCGCCGCTACCATGATGCCGCTACCCACGCCCGCTATGCGCCGCAAGGCGACATGGCGCGCGAGCTTTATGAGGCGATGGAGACCGCGCGTTGCGAGGCCATGGGCGCGCGCGACATGCCCGGCACCGCCGGCAACATCGACGTCAAGATCAAGCACGAGGCCCTGCGCCGTGGCTACGATCAGGCCAAACAGGCCAGCGACGTGCCACTCTCGGTCGCGGCGGGTTATATGGTGCGCCATATGGCCACCGGTCGCCCCCTGCCCGCAGGGGCCGAGAACGCCATGGAACTCTGGCGCGGCTTTATCGAAGATCAGGCCGGCGGCACCCTTGAGGGGATCGACGGCAGCCTTGCCGATCAGGCGGATTTCGCGCGGCTGGCGCGCAAGATGATCTCGGACCTCGGCTATGGCGATCAGTTGGGCGACGATCCCGACAGCCAAGACGAGGATCAAGAGGATCAGGCCGAAGAGGGCACCGAAGAAGAGCAGGATCCCGACAGCACCGGCCAAGACGATCAGGACGAGGAAGAGGCCGAAGGCACGCCCGAAAACAGCCAAGAGCAGCAGCAGGACGAAAGTCAGGCGCAGGTCTCGATGGACGACGAGGCCGATCAGGAGCTGGGCGACGAAGCGGATATGCCCGAGGGCGACGCCCCCATGGACCCGCCGCCGCCGCCGCCCGTCTCAGACGCCGACCCGGAATACCGTGTCTATCAGGGCGAGCATGACGAGGTGATCGGGGCCGAGGAATTGGCCGAACCCATCGAATTGGAACGCCTGCGCGCCTATCTGGACCAGCAGCTCGAGCCGCTGAAAGGCGCTGTGGGCCGTCTGGCGAATAAGTTGCAACGCCGCTTGCAAGCGCAGCAAAACCGCTCGTGGGAATTCGACCTTGAAGAGGGCACGTTGGACGCGGGCCGTCTGGCGCGGGTGGTGGCCAACCCCACGACGCCGCTCAGCTTCAAGATCGAAAAGGACACCGAGTTCCGCGACACTGTTGTGACGCTGCTCTTGGACAACTCCGGCTCGATGCGAGGCCGCCCGATTTCCATCGCCGCGATCTGCGCCGACGTGCTCGCCCGCACGCTGGAGCGCTGCAACGTCAAGGTCGAGATCCTCGGCTTTACCACCCGCGCCTGGAAGGGCGGGCAGGCCCGCGAGGCTTGGCTGAACGATGGCCGCCCCGCCCAGCCCGGACGGCTGAACGACCTGCGCCACATCATCTACAAAAGCGCCGACGCCCCGTGGCGCCGGACGCGCGACCACTTGGGTCTGATGATGAAAGAGGGTCTGCTGAAAGAGAACATTGACGGTGAGGCGCTGGAATGGGCCCACCGGCGGATGCTGGCCCGGCATGAGGCGCGCAAGATCCTTATGGTGATTTCCGACGGCGCGCCGGTGGATGACAGCACCCTGTCGGTGAACCCGGCCAACTATCTGGAAAAACACCTGCGCGACGTGATCGCCATGGTCGAGAAACGCCGCGCGGTGGAGTTGTTGGCGATTGGCATCGGCCATGATGTGACGCGCTACTACGACCGCGCCGTCACGATCACGGATGTGGATCAGCTTGCCGGGGCGATGACGGAACAGCTTGCAGCGCTGTTTGACAGCGATCCGCGGAAACGGGCGCGTGTCATGGGCATGCGCCGCGTGGGCTGAACCGTCGGATCGGTATTTGAAAAAGGATGAAGGAGGGGCCGCGTGTTCCAGAGTTTCGAGGTCACCGCGCGTCCGGAACAGGGTCCCCCGCGTTTGGCGGCGCTGCGGGCGGAGTTGCAGGCGGCGGGCTTGGACGGGTTTCTCGTGCCGCGCGCCGATGCGCATCAGGGTGAGTATGTCGCTCCGCGGGATGATCGGCTGGCTTGGCTGACGGGGTTCACCGGCTCTGCCGGGTTCTGTGCGACGCTGCGCGATGTGGCGGGGGTTTTCATCGACGGGCGCTATCGGACGCAGGTCAAAGCGCAGGTTGCGGATGTCTTTACCCCGGTGCCTTGGCCCGAGGTGTCTTTGGCCGATTGGCTGAAGGATCAATTGTCCGAGGGCGGTGTGGTTGGTTTCGATCCGATGTTGCATACGCCCGCGCAGATGGATCTTTTGTTCGAGGCCTTGGCGGGGTCCGGGATCGAGATGCGGCGCGTCTCGAATATGGTGGACCGTATTTGGGAAGACCAACCCGATGCCTCAATGGGCAAGGTGGCGGCGCATCCTGAGCGTTTTGCCGGGGAAAGCCATGAGGCCAAGCGCCGGCGTTTGGCCGCGGATTTGCGCGCGGCGGGGCAGAAGGCGGCGTTGATCACCCTGCCCGACAGCCACAACTGGTTGCTGAACATTCGCGGACAAGACATTCCGCGCAACCCGGTGGCGCATGGGTTTGCCGTGTTGCATGACGATGCGCGGGTCGATCTGTTCATGGCGGCTGAGAAACTGGTGGATGTGGAGGACCATCTGGGGCCAGAGGTGGTGCAGCGGGATCCTGAGGGGCTGCCCGATTACCTGCGCGCAATCGACGGGCCGGTGCGGCTTGATCGGCAGTCGGCCCCGCTGTTGTTCGCGGATTTGCTGGGGGATCGGGCGCAGGCTGGTGAAGACCCCTGCGCCTTGCCCAAAGCCTGTAAGAATGACGCCGAGATTGCCGGGGCGGCTGAGGCGCATTTGCGCGATGGTGCCGCGATGGTCGAGCTGCTCGCTTGGCTGGATGCGCAGACGCCCGGCACGGTTACCGAGACGCAGGTTGTACAGCAGTTGGAAGCGCTGCGCCGCCGGGATCCTGCCCTGCGTGACATCAGTTTCGAGACGATTTCGGGCACCGGGCCAAACGGGGCGATCATCCATTACCGGGTGAATGAAGAGACCGACAGCGTGTTGCAGGACGGGCATCTTCTGGTGCTCGACAGTGGTGGTCAGTATCTGGACGGCACTACCGATATCACCCGCACCATCGCCATCGGCTGTCCCGATCAGGAGGCGCGCGCGGCTTTCACGCGGGTGCTTTCAGGGATGATCGCCATGAGCCGCCTGCGCTGGCCGCGCGGGCTCGCAGGGCGGGATATCGAGATGCTGGGCCGTTTGCCGCTTTGGATGGCGGGGCAGGATTTCGATCACGGTTTGGGCCATGGGGTGGGCGCCTATCTGTCGGTTCATGAGGGGCCGCAGCGGTTGAGCCGGATGAGCCATGTGCCGCTGGAACCGGGTATGATCCTCAGCAATGAGCCGGGTTATTACCGCGAGGGGGCTTTTGGCATTCGGATCGAGAACCTGTTGGTGGTGCAAGAAGCCCCCGCCCTGCCCGGCGGGGACGCGCATCGCAAGATGCTTGATTGGCGCACGCTGACGCTGGTGCCGATTGATCGGCGTCTGATTGCTGTGGCGGCGCTCAGCCCCGAGGCGCGGGACTGGCTCAACGCCTATCACCGCGACGTGGCGGAAAAGATCGGGCCGCGGGTATCACCTGTTACAAAACTGTGGTTGGATGTGGCAACGGCGCCCCTGTGAGCGTCCGATTTAAGTAAAGGGGGGTACGGCATGGCCGACCATATCAAGATTACTCCGGCTGAGGGCACATGGGTTGTTCGCGCTGGCGGGGCCGTATTGGGCGAGTCCACGGGCGCGCTGGAACTGCGCGAGGGGGACTATCCGCCGGTGATCTATTTCCCGCGTGGCGACATCGCCATGGCTTTCCTCGATGGCACTGAGAAGACCAGCCATTGCCCGCATAAGGGCGATGCGACCTATTTCTCGGTGGTGACCAAGAGCCGGACCTTGCAAGACGCCGTCTGGTCTTATGAAGACCCGAAGGCGGATGTGGCCGAGATCAAGGGCTATCTGGCCTTCACCCCGATGGAGGAAATCGCCATCGAACGGATCTGAGCGCGGCTCAGGAATGCTCCTCAGCTGCCGTGGCGGCGAGGGCGCGGTTATAGGCTTTCAGCGCATCGACATGGAACAGCGCGCCCAGCAATTCGGGCGGCGCATCCGCGCTGAGGGTGACCACCGGGATAAAGTTGGAATGGGTCTGATCGAACAGCGGCAAGGCGGCCTCTAGCGTGGCGCTGCCGTCGATATAGGTGCCCTTGTCGATCAAGTCCCAACAGGCGTCTTCCGAAGCCGCGTCTTCATCATCGGGGCGGCGCATGATGCGGCCCACCATGAACATCGAGAGCAGATAGGCCTGCGGACCGGCGGCCAGATGAATGCCGCGCCGCTCCATCTGGGTGAGGAAGAAGGACCGGTCGACCAGCCGGGAAGCCAGCGCGGTCGACATGCTGACGGCGACCATCACGGCCAGACCGGTCTGCCAGTCGCCCGTCATCTCAAATACGATGAGTGTGGTCGAAATCGGCGCGCCCAGCACGGCGGCGGCCACCGCGCCCATCCCCGCCAGAGCATAGAGCGAGGACGAGCCCGAAATCTCAGGGAAGACACCGGTGGCGATGATCCCGAAGCCAAGCCCGGTCAAGGCGCCAAGCATCAGCGAGGGCGAGAACACCCCGCCGCCCATGCGCCCGCCGAGCGTGATCGCCACGGCGGCGACCTTGAGCACGGCAAAGATGATCGCCTCGTGCAGCACCAGCTCGCCGACCAGCGCGCGGGAGGTCGTCTCATAGCCCACGCCGATGATATGCGGGAACCAGAGCGCGATGACCCCAAGGATCGCCCCCGCCACCGCTGGGCGCAGCCAGCGGGCAAGGCCGGTGCGGGCTTGCAGATAGTTGCCGAAATCCTCGGCCCAGAAGATCGCGCGCATCAGCACGACCGACACCAGACCGCAGGTCAGCCCCAAAAGCAGGAAGGCGGGCAGTTCGACGTAGAATTGCACGTCGCCAAGGCCGGGCAGGACGAATTCCGTGAGCCCGCCGAACTCCAGCCGGTTGATGACCGTGCCCGCGGCGGAGGCGATGACGATGGGGGCGAAGGCGTGGACTGCAAAGTGGCGCAGCACGACTTCGAGCGCGAAGAGCGCGCCAGCGATGGGGGCGTTGAAGCTGGCAGAGACCGCCGCCGCCACGGCGCAGCCCAGCAGGTCCCTCCCGGTGATCCCATCGGCCTTGATGAAGCGGCTGACCTTGGTCGAGATCACGGCGGCGAGATGCACCACCGGCCCTTCGCGCCCCGATGAGCCGCCTGTCGACAGGGTGATGAGCGAGGCCAGGGCCGAGGCCACCCCGGCACGGGTCTCGACCCGGCCGTCGTGCATGGCGGCGCCGAGGATCACATCGCCCACGCTGCGCGCGCGCCCGTCGCGGGTGAAACGGTGCAAGATCAACCCCACAAGCAACCCGCCCAAGGTCGGGATCAGCACCACCCAATACCACGGCAGCCCGGCAAGGAAACTGTGCAGGAATTGCACATCGTCCGTACCGTAAAGCGTGGCCTGCAACCAGTTGATCCCCTTGCGAAAGAACAGGGCGGCAAAGCCCGCGGCGATGCCCACCAGCAGCGCGATAAACCAGAATGTGACCTTCCCCGGCCCGCGGGTGCGCAGCACCGTCCAGCCCTGTTTGCAGCCGCCGAGCGCCTGCTGAAGTTGTTGGGAAAAGAAAGCGTTATCTTGCGAAGGCATGGGACTAAGACCAGTTGAACCCTTTCTGTCTAGGGCAAGCTGACCTTGGGTAAAACCGCCATTTAAGAAGTCGTCGCGCCCTGTTGCCCGTTGAGCAATGCCTCCGCCGCCGCACGGGCCGCATCTGTAATCGTATCGCCCGCGAGCATTCGGGCGACTTCATCAACGCGCTCTTCGGCGGCAAGGGGGGTGACGGTGGAGGTGGTCATGCCCTTGGTCACCGATTTCGCCACACGCCAGTGATGCGCGCCAAGGGCTGCGACCTGCGGCGAATGGGTGACGACCAAGACCTGCCCCTCGGCGGCCAATGCCTTCAGGCGGCGGCCCACGGCATCGGCGGTGGCGCCCCCTACCCCACGGTCGATCTCGTCAAAGATTAGGGTGAGGCCGGATTGGGTCTGGGTCAGACAAACCTTCAGCGCCAAGAGGAACCGGCTGAGTTCCCCGCCCGAGGCGATCTTGCCCAAGGGCCCGGCAGGCGCGCCGGGGTTCGTGGCGACGGTAAAGGAGACCGCATCGCGCCCTTCGGGGCCTGCGGGTTCTTCGGTCAACTGCGTCTGGAAAACCGCGCGCTCCATCTTGAGCGGGGCAAGCTCTGCCGCCACGGATTTGTCGAGCTTGGCTGCGGCCTTGCGGCGCTTCTCGGTCAGCGCGGTGGCCCGTTCGTCGTAAAGCACCTGCGCATCGCGAACGGCTTTCTCCAGCCCCTGCTGCGCCGCTTCGCCTGCATCGAGCGCGTCGAGCTTGGCGCGCAGCGTGTCGGCGAAACCGGCCAGTTCATCGGGCTGCACGTCATGTTTGCGCGCCAAGCCGCGGATTGCAAAAAGCCGCTCTTCGCAGGCTTCCAACTCATAGGGGTCAAACGACATGCCGTCGATCGCATCGGCCACGCCGGACATCGCCTCGTCCAATTCCACCATGGCGCGGTTGAGCGCGGCGAGCGGGCCCTCCAGCGCGCCTTCGGCCTTGTCGGCCACCCCGTCGAGCCAGCGCAGCGCGTCGCCCATGGCCGTCTCTGCCCCGCCTTGGCCCAACAACTCATAAGCGTTGACCACATCACGGCGGATTTTCTCGGCCCCCTGCATCTGGCGGCGGCGGGTGTCGAGGGTGGCCTCCTCTCCCGCTTCGGGGTCAAGCTTGTCCAACTCAGCCACGGCGTGGCGCAGGAACTCTTCCTCAGCGGCGATGGCCTCGCGTTCGGCGGCAGCGGCGGCGGCGGCTTTGCGGGCGGCGCCGAGGGCGTTCCACGCCTCGCGCAGCTTGGCAATCGCCCGGGCATTCCCGGCGTAGTCGTCGAGGATTGCACGGTGGCCGCGTGGGTTCAGCAGGCCGCGGTCATCATGTTGGCCGTGCAGTTCCACCAATGTCTCCGACAGGCGGCGCAGCACCTCACCCGAACAGCGACGGTCATTGACCCAAGCGGTCTTGCGCCCGTCGGAGGTGTTGATGCGGCGCAGGATCAATTCGTCTCCGGCAGGCAGTCCCGCCTCTTCCAGCACCGCATGGGCCGGGTGGCCGGGCGGCAGATCGAACCAAGCGGTCACCTCACCCTGTTCTGCCCCTTGGCGCACCAGATCGGCACGCCCGCGCCAGCCCAGAACGAAGCCGAGCGAATCCAATAGGATCGACTTGCCCGCGCCCGTCTCACCGGTCAGCACGTTCAGCCCCGGCTGGAAGCCAAGCTCCAGCCGGTCGATGATCAGCATGTCTGAAATATCAAGTCCGCGCAGCATCTAGAACCGTCGGGTGGGCGATCCCACCCCCCTTAAAGCCACTCGCCCTTGATGGTCTGGCGATAGGCTGCACCCAGCCAATTGTCTTTGTAGAAGGCAGGCTCAAGGCCGCGCCCGGTCAGCAGTTTGTAGCTGTCCTCATACCATTCAGAGCCACGGTAGTTGTGGCCGAGGATGGCCCCCGCCGTCTGCGCCTCATGGTTCAGACCCAGCGAGAGATAGGATTCCACGAGACGGTGCAGCGCTTCGGCAGTGTGTGTCGTTGTCTGGAAATCCTCGACCACCACGCGGAAGCGGTTGATCGCGGCGGTGTAGTGATCGCGGCGCAGATAGTAACGGCCGATCTCCATCTCCTTGCCCGCCAGATGGTCGAAGGCGAGATCAAATTTCAGGATCGCGGAACGGGCATATTCGCTGTCCGGGTAGCCTTCGATCACGGCGCGCAGGGATTGCAACGCTTGGAAGGTCAGCCCCTGATCGCGGCCCACTTCGTCGATCTGATCGTAATAGCTCAGCGCCAAGAGGTACTGCGCATAGGCGGCATCGTCATCGGCGGGGTAGAAATCAATGAACCGCTGCGCGGCGGAGCGGCTGTTGGGATAGTCCTGATCCTTGTGATAGGCGAAAGCCTGCATGATCAGGGCGCGTTTGGCCCATTCGGAATAGGGATAGAGACGCTCGATCTCGGCGAAATAGAATGCCGCTTCGCCGGGGTTGTTGTTGGTCAGCTCATATTCGCCGCGCTCGAAAATCTGCTCGGCCGAATAGGTTTCAAGCGGGATTTCCTGCGGGTTGAAGAAGTTCCCGTCAGAGCGTCCGTCACCACCGCCGCAGGCTGCCAATGTCGCGACCAGAAGCACCGCACTGATCGTCCGCTTGCGCGATCCCGCTACCGTCATGCCCGCACCCCTTGCATCGTCCAACCCATGGTCTTTGACCCTCTTGCGCATGTGACTAGCACAATAAACTGCGTTGCAAAACGCCCATTCCGCCCCCGTCCGCAGGCGGCTGCGCGGTGGCGCATCGCTGGGTCAGGCTTGTCACTTCGGCTTAGTGAATACAAGGCATTGGCAGGGCGTTCAATGGCACTTCGCCGCCTAAGCGCCCTGCGCTTTGCGGTACTGCTCCCCTGCCCCGGGATCAGGCAACCTGCGGGATTTCGTCCCAAATCAGACCGGAGCCGGGCAGCCGCGCCGTTTGCGCCGCATCGCAGGCCACCAGACGCACGGCGTCCGGCGTGGCAAAGAGCGCGCGCAGCAGCGTGTTGGTCAGCGAATGGCCCGCGCGTTTGCCTTCGTAATGGCCCAAGAGCGGTGCCCCGGCCAACGCCAGATCGCCGAGCGCATCGAGCATCTTGTGGCGCACAGGCTCATCCGCGTGGCGCAGGCCGCCGGGGCTGACCACGGCATCGCCGTCGAAAACCACCGCGTTCTCACCCGCTTCGCCACCAAGCGCCAGACCATTGGCCTGCATCGCCTCGACATCTGCCTGACGGCAGAAGGTGCGGCTGTCGCAGAGTTCGCGCGCGAAAGAGCCGTTGTTCATCACCAGCGACTTGCGCTGCTGGCCGATGGCGGCATCGGCAAAGTCGATCTCAAAGTCGATGCGCAGCGTATCGGCGGGCGAGATCGTCGCGACCGCGTCGCCATCCTGCACGGTGATGGTTTTCAGCACTTCGAAGGCCATCACGGGGGCTGCAAGCTGGCGCAGACCGCGCTGCATGATGCCGCGCACGAAAGGCACGGAGGAACCATCGAGGATCGGCACTTCGGGGCCGTCGATCTCAATCAAAAGGTTGTGGATGCCGCAGCCCGCCACGGCGGCCATCAGATGCTCGACGGTCGAGATCGACAGGCCGGTGGGGTTTTCCAGCTTGGTGCAGAGCGGCGAGCGGTTCACCGCGTCCCAGCGGGCGGGGATCAGACGGTCACCGACCGCCACATCGCTGCGCGAGAACCAGATGCCGTGATGGGCCGACGCCGGGCGCAGTGTCACCGTCGCAGGCAGACCGGAGTGCAGGCCTGTGCCAGTAAAACTTACCGCTGATTTGATCGTTGTCTGCACCGGGTCATCCTCAAGCTTCGAACATCTTCTTGTTTGTTGAACTCTGGATTAAGGGGCGGGTTCGTTTTGCTCAACTCAATCTTTGCAACGGTCTGAAACATCATTGCAACATTTGAGCGCGGCTGCGCTTACCCGGAGGCAAGGCGTTGTTCTAAAAAGAAAAAGGGCCGCCCTAAGGCAGCCCTTTCG
Organism: Sulfitobacter sp. 1A12056; assembly: GCF_043558125.1. Taxonomy (NCBI): domain Bacteria; kingdom Pseudomonadati; phylum Pseudomonadota; class Alphaproteobacteria; order Rhodobacterales; family Roseobacteraceae; genus Sulfitobacter; species Sulfitobacter sp. 1A12056. Next base: position 125,148 of record NZ_JBIFFY010000006.1, read on the forward strand.
TCATCTATCGTGATCAGTTCAGTTGGCCTGACGGCGCAAGAACGCGGGGATTTCGATGCGTTCTTGATCGGGATCGTTGTTTTCCTGCGGCTGCGGCGCGGCGGCAGAGGCGCGGGTTTGCACCGGCGGCTGCTGACGCGCGGGGCGGGCTTGCGCCTCGCCTTCGGCGTGGCCGGTCATCCGGTTGATCAGGGAGTTGATGCCGAAACGGCCCTTGTCGCCCTGCTCACCCTGCTGCTGCTGGGCCTGACGGTGCTGCTCGGGCGCGGCCTTCTGTGCGGCGGCGCGCAGGCGGGCCAGCGCTTCGGGGGACGGTGTGCCGGGGGTCGGCGCACGCGGTGCGACGAAGGCTTCGGGCTCAGCTTCGATGTTCTCTTCCTGGCGCGGCTCGAATGCGGCGACCTCAGGCTGGTAGGCCGGTGCGGGCAGACCGTCATCGTCTTCGACAACGTTCTCGTCCTCAAACTGATCCTGCTCGCGCTGTGTCGGCTGGAGGTCTTGGAACAGGGCGGCCTGTTCGACTTCCTGCGGCGCTTCGGCGGCCACAGAGGCAGCGACCGGCGCCTGTGCAGCGGACACCTGCGCCACATCGTCAACCGATACGTTCTGACGCAAAGGCTGGCTCATGGAGCGGCGCGGGACGGGGATTTCGGTGTTCACATCTGTGGCGTCGATGCCGGTGGCGACAACGCTGACGCGCATCAGGCCACCAAGGCTTTCGTCCAGCGTGGAGCCGACGATGATGTTCGCTTCGGGGTCCACTTCCTCGCGAATGCGGTTGGCCGCTTCGTCGAGTTCGAACAGGGTAAGGTCCTGACCGCCGGTGATGTTGATGAGCACGCCCTTGGCACCGCGCAGGCTGATTTCGTCCAGCAGCGGATTGGCGATGGCTTTCTCGGCGGCTTGGATGGCGCGATCTTCGCCCTCGGCCTCGCCCGTTCCCATCATCGCCTTGCCCATCTCGTCCATCACGGCGCGGACATCGGCGAAGTCGAGGTTGATGAGGCCCGGACGGACCATCAGGTCGGTCACGCCCTTCACACCTTGGTACAGCACGTCATCGGCAAGCGAGAAGGCTTCGGTGAAGGTGGTCTTTTCGTTCGCCAGACGGAAGAGGTTCTGGTTCGGAATGATGATCAGCGTGTCGACGACCTTTTGCAGCGTCTCAACGCCATCTTCGGCCTGACGCATGCGCTTGGCGCCTTCGAATTGGAAGGGCTTGGTCACGACGCCGACGGTCAGCACGCCCAGTTCACGCGCGGCCTGCGCGATGATCGGAGCCGCCCCGGTGCCGGTGCCGCCGCCCATGCCAGCGGTGATAAAGCACATATGCGCGCCAGCAAGGTGGTCGACGATCTGCTCGATGCTCTCTTCGGCAGCGGCAGCGCCGACAGAGGCACGCGCGCCCGCGCCCAGACCTTCGGTCACTTTGATGCCCAGTTGCACGCGGTTCTCGGCCTGCGCCTGTTGCAGCGCCTGTGCGTCGGTGTTGGCCACGACGAAATCAACACCGTCAAGTTGCTTTTCGATCATGTTGTTGACCGCGTTGCCGCCTGCCCCGCCAACACCGAAGACGGTGATACGGGGTTTCAGATCATCATGTCCTGGCATTGAAAGGTTGAGTGTCATGTGCTGTCCGCCTGTCCAGTTATCCGCGTTCTGCGGGAGTTTTTCGACCAAATTTACCCGACCCTACCGGGCTAGGGCCGCATCGTCACCTAAAAAACATCGTTTTGACGCTAAATATGGGCAGAAACTTGCCAGTTTCCGCCTCATCTCGGGCTTCTCACCCGATATTGGGGTCACCAGTTGTCTCTAAACCATTTCACCGCGCGTTTGAGCGAGCGGGACGGGTAGCGATCGGCGGGAATGTCGAAATCCCACCATTCGTCCTGCGGATGCGCCGCGAAAAGCGCAAGCCCCACGGCAGAGGCAAAGCCCGGCCCCGTCGCGGCCTGCGGCAGCCCATGCACGCGCAGCGGACGCCCCAGACGAACCTGCTGGCCAAGGATCTTGCTGGCCAACCCGTCAAGGCCCGGTATCTGACTGCCCGCCCCGGTAAGCACAATCTGTTGGCTTGGCAAGTGGTCGAAACCGGCGGCATCCAGCCGAACGCGGACCTCTTCGAGGATCTCTTCGACACGCGGGCGCATGATGCCGATCAACTCCGCCCGGCTGGCGGTGCGGCGGTCGTGTTCGTAATCACCAGTCTCGCCGCCGATCTCGATCATGTCGCGGTCGTCCATGCCGGTGGCATGCACCCCGCCGTAGAAGGTCTTGATCCGCTCGGCATTGGCCATCGGCACTTGCAGACCCATCGAGATGTCGGAGGTGACGTGATCCCCGCCCATCCGCACCGTATCGGCATAGATCATATGTTTCTTGATAAAGATCGACAGGCCGGTGGTGCCACCGCCAAAGTCGATACAGGCGGCACCGAGCTCCTGCTCATCCTCGACCAGCGCCGAGATGCCCGAGGCGTAGGAGGAGGAGGCGATCCCGGCAAGTTCCAGATCACAGCGTTTGATGCAATGGGCCAGATGCTGCACCGTATCGGCGTCGACGGTCAGCATATGCATGTCCACCGAGAGGCTGTTGCCCAACTGGCCGCGCGGGTCGGCCAAACCGCTGCGGTGATCCAGCGCGAAGTTCACCGGCTGGGCGTGCAGCACCTCGCGGCCCTCGCCATATTCCGGCACGTCGCAGCCCGCCAGCACCCGCGCCACGTCCTGCTCCGAGACCGATTGCCCCTCCAACTCGACCGAGGCGTCGAGCCCATAGCTGCGCGGCTCCCCGCCCGAGAAACAGGCGATGACGTGATCGACGCGGATACCAGCCATCTTCTGCGCAGCCTGAAGGGCGGTGCGGATCGCGCGCTCGGTCTCGCCCATGGCGCAAATCTCACCAAAGCGGACCCCGCGTGAGCGGGTGGTCGCCGCCCCGATGACCCGGAACCCCGACTGCCCGGCCAAGGACCCGATGTCGCCGCTGTCGCTATCAAGCCCCGCACCGTCAAAGCGCAGCACCAGACAGGCGATCTTGGAGCTGCCCACATCCAAAATGGCGACCACTCCGCGTTGGATCGCCAATTTGCGCATGTGCCGCATCGAACGCTGACTGTCGTATAGGTCCATCATTTCGTTACTGTCCCGATTCCAATGGCCATCTTACTGGCCGGAAAGCTGCCTGATGTGCCACCATTCGCGGGTGGCATCTTCGTTCATTCTAAGGGTCGGTCTTGCCGCCAACCGCATGTCCACACGCGCCACATCCCGCGTAAGAACCTCTTGTGCGCCTTCCAGCGCGATCACCCGTTCCAGCGCTTGCAGCGCGTTTTCTTCGGGCAACATGATCGTTTGATCGCGGTCCAGCACCACGTCCCAGCGGCGTTGACCAACGCGGACCAAACCGCGCAGCCGGTCGCCCAAGACATTCGCGGCCCCGATCAGCCTGAGCGCCTCCGGCACCGCTTTGTCAGCCCCTGCCCCGGCGATCAGCGGCAGGTCGGCATGGTCGCGCCGCGCCTCGATCCGTGCCACATGGGCACCGGTATTGTCCACCAGCGCCAGCCCCGTTTCGCTGCGCCAAACAGCCACGGGCACGCGGGGGGTCACGTCGATCTGCAACACACCACCGGGACGAATGCGGACGTTGGCCTGTTTCACCCCGTCGATGTCGGTGATCTTCTCGCGAATTTGCGGCAGGTCGAGATCGAAGGAGGACAGCGGGAATTCCAGCGGCAGCGCGGTGCGGATTTCGGTCGAGAGCATGTCGCTCGCCCCGTCGATGGCCATAAGCTTGACCATGAACTCGGGCCGCTCTTCGATGCTGGCGCGCACGTCGGCGATGGCCTGCACCACGGTGCCGCGCCGTTCTTCGTCCGCCATATAGATCGTGCCCGCCAGCAGGCTCAGCGTGAAGGGCAGCCCCACGCGCAGGGCAAAACGGAACCCCGGTGTCAGCATCAACCGCTGCATCCGCCATGACCACCGCGACGGGGCGGGATCGGCCTTGACCGTTTCCGGGCGGCGGCGGATCAGCGATCGCATGTAGCGTCCTCCACCATCCAAGCGCAAAGCTCAGGGAATGAAATGCCGCAGGCCGCGGCCTGCTCGGGCGAGAGCGAAGTGGCGGTCATGCCGGGCTGGGTGTTGGTCTCCAACAGGATCAGCCCCTCGGGGCCGCGCGCCTCGTCCCAGCGAAAATCGGTGCGGCTAATGCCCTTGCAGCCAAGCGCCGCATGGGCGCGGCGGGCATAGTCGAAACACAGATCGGTGATCTCTTGCGGCAGATCGGCGGGCACCACGTGGCGCGAGCCGCCGGGCTTGTATTTCGCGTCATAGTCATACCAGCCGGTGGTGATGATATCCGTCACCGCCAACGCCCGGTCGCCCATCACGGTAGTGGTCAGCTCACGCCCCGGTGCGAAAGTCTCGACCATTACCTCGGCGGGCATGTCTTCGGACAATTGCGGCGGGCCGTTGTTTTCCTCGGCCACGAGATACACCCCGACCGAAGAGCCTTCGTTATTGGGCTTGACCACATAGGGCGGCGCCATGACATGGGCGGCCATCACATCGGCCTTGGGCGCGATCACGCTTTCCAACACCGGCAGCCCCGCGTGGCGGAACACGTCTTTGGAGCGCTGTTTGTCCATCGCCAGCGCCGAGGCCAGCACGCCGGAATGAGTGTAGGGCAGCTTGAGCCACTCTAGCAGCCCCTGCACACAGCCATCTTCGCCCCAACGGCCATGCAGACAATTCAGAACGGCATAGGGTTTGAGATCTGTCAGAACGGCTGCAAGATCGCGATCGGCTTCGACCTCGATCACGTTATATCCGCCATGTTCCCGCAAGGCAGCGGCGCATGCACGCCCACTGGACAGGGACACCTCACGCTCGGCCGAGGGGCCACCCATCAATACCGCCACTGTCGGGGTCTGTCCGCTCGACTTACCCACCAAAGTGCCTCTTCGCCTCGGACCGTTTGCGGCCCCTATCGTTGTTTTCTTTGCTTCTGCCGTGGCTTAGCTGCTGCGCCGCGGCTTAGCTTTGCGACGCCGGATCGCCCAATTTCTCACCGACGCGCTTAATTTCCCATTCTAGCCTTATACCGCTTGAAGCGTAAACCTTTTTTCGCACCTCTTCGCCCAATGTCTCAAGATCATGGGCCGTGGCGCCGCCGGTGTTGATCAGGAAGTTTGAGTGTTTCGGGCTTATCTGCGCGCCGCCTACGGTGGCCCCGCGCATCCCGGCGTCGTCGATCACTTTCCACGCCTTCAGATCATGCACATCATCCGCCTTCCCGGTCGAAGAGAAGCCCGCCGGGTTGCGGAAAGTGGAGCCGGCACTGCGGTCTTTCGTGGGCTGGCTCTCATCCCGTTTGGCAAGCTGCTGCTCCATCCGGGCGTGCAGCTCCTCCGGCACGCCTTTGGGCGGCGCAAAGGTCGCCCCGATCAGCACCGCGCCCGGGGACAGATCGCTCTGCCGGTAGCGGAAGTTGAGGTCATCCGCCGTCAGGGTCACCACCTCGCCCGCGCGGGTCACAGCCTGAGCCGAGACGAAGTGATCCGCCGTGTAGCTGCCGTAACAGCCCGCATTCATGCGCAACGCGCCGCCGATGCTGCCGGGAATGGTGCGCAGAAAGGTCAGATCCAGCCCCGCATCCGCCGCCTTGCGTGCCACATGGGCATCGAGCGCTGCGGCCCCCGCCGTCACCTGATCGCCGTCGACCTCGATCCCGTTGAAACCGCGGCCCAGCCGGATCACCACCGCCCGCAGCCCGCCATCGCGCACGATGAGATTGCTGCCCACCCCCATGGGGAAAACCGTCACCCCTTGCGGCAAACGCCGCATGAAAAGGCACAGGTCCTCCACATCGGCGGGTTGGAACAGGTAATCCGCAGGGCCGCCGACGCGGAGCCATGTCAGGTCGCTCAGGGCGCGATTTGGGGTCAGCCTGCCGCGCAGGTCAGGGATATTGAGCTTAATCATGGCGCCCGACTTAGCGCATTTATAAGGCGGGGCAAACCATCAAGAAGACGGCGGATCGACGCGGCTCTCGCGCCAGCGTTTGGCCACCCGCCCCGCAAGCCAGCCCAGCCCGAAACCGCCCACCGCATAGAATAGGACGGAAAGCTGCGCCAAAAGCGCATGCGGCTCGAACACCCGCGCATCCAGCCCGAAAACCATCCATGTGGCATTGAGGGCAAAGCCTGTCGCCAGCACGAGAAAGAACCACAGCACGCGGGCGCGAAAACCGGTCCAGATACAGGCGATCATCCAGACCGCAAAGACCGACAGCAGCGCCACAAGGGTCGGCGTCAGGGTCATTCCGCCGGGCCTTTGACCCGGCCCGCGCCGCGGCGCAGCCAGCGCGCGAAATAGACCACGGGCCAGCGCAGCACCGAACAGCCCCCCGCCAGCACCAGCAGGCCCAGCCACGGCCCATGCTGCGCGGTGACGAAACCAACGATTGGGATGCCCACGGCGATCAGCAGATAGGCGCTGCGCCAGTGGGAATCCTTGCTCGGCGTCATGGCAAGGATGTTCGCGATCACGAACCAGAAGCAGGCGAGGATGAGAGAGAGGCTCATTTCGGCAGCTCCGGCTTTTGGCCCCGCAGCCGCGCCAAGAGATAGCGCAGCGGGTTGCGGAACATCGACAGGAACGCCAGCAGCGCCAAAAGCGCATAGGCCCAAGACTGGGTCACACCGATGGCGATGATCAGCAAGGGCGCGGCAATCAGCAGAACCACCCCCGGCAGGTATTGAGAGCGCAGCGGCAGCATGGCCACGGTCACGGCGGCGAAGACCCAGAGGATCGACAGCCAGACGAGGGTCACGCAGCTGCCCCCTTGGCCGCGCGTAGCGCCTCGGGCAGGTCATTGGCCCAGCCGCTGATCGTACCCGCCCCGAGGCAGACCACCATATCGCCCGGGCGCGCCTCGCGCAGGACCAGTTGCGTCAGCGCCTCGGCATCCTCGACCGCATAGGCATGGCGATGGCCATGCTGGATCAACCCCGCGACCAGCCCGTCGCGGTCGGCACCGGGGATCGGCTCTTCGCCCGCGGCATAGACATCGGCGATGCCCACGACATCGGCATCGTTGAAACAGGCGCAGAACTCGTCAAAGTGATGCGACAGGCGGGAATAGCGGTGCGGCTGGTGCACGGCGATCACGCGGCCTGCGCTGGCCTGCCGCGCGGCTTTCAGCACGGCGGCAATCTCGACCGGGTGGTGGCCGTAGTCGTCGATGATGGTCACGCCGTCCACCTCGCCCACGCGGGTAAAGCGGCGGTTCACCCCGCCAAAGCTGCCCAAAGCGTCGCGGATTTGCTCAAGCTTCATCCCAAGGTGCCGCGCCACGGTCACCGCCGCCAGCGCGTTCGAGACGTTGTGATCCCCGGGCATCGGCAGGGCGCAGTTTTCGATGACCATGTCTTCGGACTGAAGATGCACGTCAAAATGCGCGACGCCGTCTTTGTAGTGCAGCCCCACGGCGCGTACATCGGCCTGCGCGTTGAACCCATAGGTCATCACGCGGCGGTCAGTGAGCTTGCCCACAAGCGACTGCACCTCCGGGTGATCGGTGCAACAGACCGCCAGCCCGTAGAAAGGGATGTTTGAGACGAAGTTCAAAAACCCCTGCCGCAGCGTGTCGAAGTCGCCCCAATGCTCCATATGCTCGGGGTCGATATTGGTGACGATGGCGATGGTGGCGGGCAAGCGGTTAAAGCTGCCATCGCTTTCATCCGCCTCGACCACCATCCAGTCGCCCTGCCCCATCCGCGCGTTGGAGCCGTAAGCGTGGATGATGCCGCCGTTGACAACGGTGGGGTCAATGCCGCCCGCAACCAGCAGTTCTGCGACCAGCGTGGTGGTCGTCGTCTTGCCATGCGTTCCCGCCACGGCGATGTTGGACTTAAGCCGCATAAGCTCGGCCAGCATCTCGGCCCGGCGGACGACGGGCAAGCCACGGCGACGGGCCTCGTCTAACTCAGCATTGCCCGGCTTGATCGCCGAAGAGATCACGACCACCGCCGCGCCTTCGATATTCTCAGCCGCCTGCCCCTCGAAGATGCGCCCGCCCAATTCGGCCAGCCGCACGGTGATTTTGGTGGTTTTGAGGTCCGAGCCCTGCACCTTGTAGCCGTGGTTCAAAAGCACTTCGGCGATGCCGGACATGCCGATGCCGCCGATGCCGACGAAATGGATCGGGCCGACATCGGTCGGCAGTTTGGTGGCGGCGGCGTTCATTGCGGGTGTTCCTCTTCTGCGGGGGTGAGCGTGCCTTGGGCGGCAAGCTGCTCAACCATATCGGCCAAGGTCTCGGCCGCATCGGGTTTGCCGACCGAAAGCGCGGCGCGCGCCATCTGCATTGCCCCTTCGGGCATCTCAAGCACGGCGAGGATCTGGTCGGTCATGATATCTGGATTGGCTTTGCGTTCGGGCACCATGATCGCGGCCCCGGCCTCAACCAAGCCGCGGGCATTGGCGCTTTGGTGATCCCCCGCCGCGGCGGCAAAGGGGATCAGGATCGACGGACGCCCGATGACCGACAGGTCGGCCACGCTGGAGGCACCGGAGCGGCTGATCACCAGCTGCGCCTCGGACATGCGGCGGGGCACATCGTCAAAGAAGGGGCGCACATCGGCGCTGATGCCGGATTCGGCGTAGTAGTCCGCCACCCGCTGGCCGTCTTCGTCGCGGGCCTGATGGCTGACGCGGATGTTGCGGATCATGTTCATCGGCATGGCCGCAAGCGCCGGGGGCACCACGTCCGAAAGGATGCGCGCGCCTTGGCTGCCGCCCATGACCAATACCTCCATCGGGTAGTCACCCGGCGGGATATAGGCGGCACCGGCGCGGTCCAGAACGGCGGCGCGGACCGGATTGCCCACATGCCAGCCCTGCACGCCCTCGGGTAGCTTGGTGGGCCAGATGCCGCAGGCCACGGCGTGAACCCGTTTGGCAAAAATCTCATTCACGCGGCCCAAAATGCCATTCTGCTCGTGGATCATCCGGGGCATGCGCAGCGCCCAAGCAGCACCGAGCGCCGGGATCGACGGATAGCCCCCAAAGCCCACCACGACCGATGGCCGGTCGCGCAGCATGTTGAGGCCCGAGCGGACCACACCGGCGGCGATGCGGAAGGGCACCAGCGCCTTGGCCACCACCCCGCCGCGGGCAAATGTGGCGCTGCTGATCTGGGTGATCTCGACCGCTTCGGGAAAGCCGCCGGTATAGCGCGCGCCGCGCGCATCGGTGCTGAGCTTCACCCGCCAGCCGCGCTTCAACATCACCTCGGCCAAAGCCTGCGCAGGAAACATATGCCCACCGGTCCCCCCGGCGGCGATGATCAACAGTGGGGCGGCCATCAGCGGCGGCCCCGGCCCAGAATATCGCTGATCTCACCCTGCGGGCGGGTCCGGGTAAAGGCCAACAGCATGCCCACTGCGATGCCGCTTGCGATCACCGAAGAGCCGCCGTAGCTCACGAAAGGCAGGGTCATGCCCTTGGCAGGCAAAAGCCGCACTGCCACACCCATGTTGATCATTGCCTGTACTCCAAATGTGCAGGCCAGCCCGGTTCCGGCCAGCCGGATGAAGGGGTCACGCTCGCGCACCAGACGCAGCAGCGACCGGACGACCACCACAGTATATAGGGCGATAATGCAGACGACCATGATCAGGCCATATTCCTCGGCGGCGACGGCGATGATGAAGTCGGTATGCGCATCGGGCAGCGACCATTTCACCTCGCCCTCGCCCACGCCTACGCCGAAAAGCCCGCCCTCGCGGATGGCGTTTGTGGCATAGCCAAGCTGGGTGGTCGGATCGACATCGACGCTGAGAAAGCCATCGATCCGCCGCGCGAAGTGCTCGGAATTGGAATAGGCGAAGGTCCCCGCCAGAACCACCAGCCCCGCCATGCCGACCAGCAGCACCATCGGCGCGCCGGCGACGAAATACATCACGCCCCAGCCGAACAGGACGAGACAAGCCTGCCCGAAGTCGGGCTGCATCGCCAGCATCAGCACGATGGAGATACAAAGCGCGAAGGACCACGATTTGCCCGGAGGTCCGTTGATCTCGGTCGCGGCGGCCATCATCCATGCGGCGGCGACCATGAAACCGGGTTTCAGAAATTCAGAGGGCTGGAACGAGGCGAAGCCCAGCGAATACCAGCGCGTCGCCCCCTTGCCGAAATCGGTGCCGAAGAAAGGCAACAGCGCCAGTGCCACAAAGGCCACCACAAAGCCCAACACCGCCAGACGCCGCACCAGCACCGGGGACATCATCGAGGTCAGCAACATCGCGATCAGCGCCAATCCGCCGAAGAACGCCTGCCGCTGCACATAGTGGAAAGCATCAAAGCCGTTCTTCGCGGCCAAGGGCGGGGATGCGGCCAGCCCCAAAAGCATGCCGACGGCAAAAAGGATCAACACGCAGGACAAAGCCCAACGGTCGACCGTGCGCCACCATTTTGGAAGGATCGGTTCACCATCCCGCACCGGGACCGCGCCATAGACCATCTCTGTCATGGGTATCTGCCTTAACTGCCTCAACGGCCCCTTTGCGGGGTCTCTTCCAGGCAGAATAGCCCGACTTGTCATATGAAGCTAGTGCATTTCACCCCGCTAAAGCGGGCGGGGTCAGCGGGGCTTTGCCAAGCCCCGCCGCCGGGCGATCAGCTCGCCCCTTCAACGCGCGCGATCAGGCGGCCTTATGGGTGCCGCGCACCGGGTAGCCCTTGTCGCGGACGAATTTGAGGCCGTTCAGCAGACCCTCCAACTCGGGCCGCGCGAAGGGCGCGTTGGAAATGTCGATGATCTGCACCTTGCCTTCGTCGTTGATGACGAAGGTCGCAGGTTCGGCGAAGGGCCGATCGGTCTCCTGCGGGCTGCGCGGGTCAGAAATGTAGAGCCCCAGTTCCGCCATCTGGTCGAGGCTGAGGTCATAGCCGATGGGCAGGGTCAGGCTGTCTTCCTCGGCCATGGCCTTGGCCTTCTCTTCGGGGTCGCCGGAGACGGCGATCACATCGACGCCAATCTCATGGAACTGGCTTTGCAGCTTTTCCAATTGCGCGAGATACTTTTTGCAAATCGGGCAGTGCAGGCCGCGGTAGACCACCACCAACTGCCAATCGCGCCCCTCTTGTGGCTGGCCCAAGGTCAGCGTGCCGCCGCCGAGCTTGCTCACGTCCATCTTCGGAAAATTCTGTTCTGCGGTCAGTTTGGTCATTTTCTGCTCCTTTCGTCAGTTGCGTTGCACCCCAGCTATGGCGCCTTGGCAAAGCGGCAACCGGTCTCACGTCTTCTTGACCGGGGCGGCACATTGAGGCAGAGCGCGCCTATGCAAGTCGATACAGCCATTATCGGAGCCGGTGCCGCAGGCATGATGTGCGCTGCCCATGCGGGCGGGCGGGTGCTGGTGGTGGACCATGCCAAAGCCCCGGGCGAGAAGATCCGCATCTCGGGCGGCGGGCGCTGCAACTTCACCAATATGTATTGCGAACCGCAGGCCTTTCTCAGCCAGAACCCGCATTTCGCCAAATCCGCTTTGGCCCGCTACACACAGTGGGATTTCATCGAGTTGGTCGACCGTCATGGCATCGCGTGGCATGAGAAAACCCTCGGCCAGCTTTTCTGCGACACCAGCGCGAAAGAGATCATCGCCATGCTGCGCGGTTTGATGCAGCAGGCCGGGGTCGAACTGCAGTTGAAAAGCAGCGCGAGCAATTTCGCAAAGGTCGATGGTCAGTTCAGCTTTGATCTGCAAACCCCTGATAAGACGGTGAAAGTCACCGCCCGCAACCTCGTGATCGCCACTGGGGGCAAGTCGATCCCCAAGATGGGCGCAACCGGGGTGGCCTATGACATCGCGCGGCGGTTTGGCCTAAATGTCACCGAAACGCGGGCCGGGCTGGTGCCCTTCACCTTTGCCGAAGGGCGCTTTGCCCCGCTGGCCGGTGTCGCCACCCCTGCCCGTGTCACCGCTGGCGATACGGGCTTTGACGAGGCGCTGCTCTTCACCCACCGCGGCCTTTCTGGGCCCGCCGTTTTGCAGGCGTCGTCCTACTGGTGCGAGGGGGAGCCGATCACCGTGAACCTCGCCCCCGAAGGCACCCTTTTGGACGCGCTGCGCGACCAGCGGCAACGCGCGGGGCGGCGGAACTTTACCACCGTTCTCGCGCAGCACCTGCCCGGGCGGCTGGTGGAACATCTGGGGCAAGAGTTCGATGTTTCGGGCAATCTGGCGGATTGGTCGGATGCGCGGCTCTCCGCATTCATCGCAGGCATCGAGAACTGGCAGCTACACCCCGGCAGCACCGAAGGGTATCGCACGGCAGAGGTCACTCTGGGCGGCGTCGACACCGACGGGCTATCGTCCAAGACCATGGCCGCGAGAGAGGTGCCGGGGCTCTATTTCATCGGCGAAGCCGTGGATGTGACCGGTTGGCTCGGCGGCTATAACTTTCAGTGGGCGTGGTCTTCGGGCATGGCGGCGGCACGGGCGATTGCGGGCTAGGCACCGCCCTACTCCGCCAGCACCTTCTGCACCTGCGCCACGAAATCCTCACCGCGGCGCTCGAAACTGTCGTATTGATCGAAACTCGCCGCCGCCGGGGCCAGCAGGACAACATCGCCCTCTTCGGCCTCTGCCGCCGCCCGTGCCACGGCCTGCTCCATCGTGCCGCAGACTTCGGTCTCAGCCGTGAGTTGCATGGCGAAATGCGCGGCTTCGCGCCCGATCACATAGGCTTTGCGGACCGATCCTTGCGCCTCTGCCAACCCTTTCAGGCCGCCCTCTTTCTCAAGCCCGCCGCAGATCCAGCGGATGTTCTTGAACGCCGCCAGCGCCTTGGCCGCGCTGTCGACATTGGTGGCCTTGCTGTCATTGACGTAGCGGACGCCATGCGCCTCGGCCACGGTCTGGCTGCGGTGCGGCAGGCCACCGAAACTGTGAAACGCCGCCTCGATCACCCGTGGGGCAAGGCCGAGCGCCCGGCAGGCGGCATAGGCGGCGCAGGCGTTCTGGTGGTTATGCGCGCCCGGCAGCCCTTGGATGCCGCGCAGGTCGATCGCGCCGACCTGCTTGCCGCGCCGATATTCGCTCAAGAACCCTTTGCGGGCAAAGACATGCCAGCCGGGGCCGGAAAGCTTGGTCTCGGCGCTGATGCGGATCACACGGTCGTCGCTCGGCCCCTCGCTGAGTTGCCCGGCAAGGAAGCGGCCCTCGGCCTCATCCACGCCGATCACCGCGCGGTCGGGGCCACCTTCGGCAAAGAGGCGACGCTTCGCGGCATAGTAGCCCCCCATCCCCGCATGGCGGTCCAGATGGTCGGGGCTGAGATTGGTGAAGACCGCCACATCCGGCGTCAGCGCGCGCGCCAGTTCGGTCTGGTAGCTGCTAAGCTCCAGCACCACGACCTCCCCATCCACGGCGGGATCGAGGTCCAGCACACCGCGCCCAATGTTGCCCGCCAATTGGCAAGGCCGCCCGACATGCTCAAGGATGTGGTGAATAAGCGCCGAAGTCGTCGATTTCCCGTTCGAGCCGGTCACCGCCACCACCCGCGGGGCCACGTCGTAGTGATCCCATGCCAGCGTGGCGAAGCTTTGGAAGAAGAGGCCAATGTCATTGTCCACCGGCACCCCTGCGGCAAGCGCTGCCGCCACCACCGGGTTCGGCGCGGGGTAGAGATGCGGGATGCCGGGGCTGACGATCAGCCGGGCGATCTTGTCCAAGGCACCGGGGGCGTTGAGATCGACACAGGCGAAGCCTTCCCGCTCGGCCCGCGCCCGTGCGGCGGGGTTGTCGTCCCAGCAGCTGACCTTGGCCCCGCCCGCTTGCAACGCGCGCGCCGCACTCAGGCCCGAGCGGCCCAATCCCAGCACCGCCACGCGTGCGCCTTCCAAGCCCTGTACTGGAATCATCTGCAATCCCCTGCTACCCGTTGACCCCAGAATGGGGGCATGATGCGCCCATCACAAGCCAGAGGCCGCCGAAGATGTCCAGCCCCGCCAAACCTGACCTTGACGATGTGTTGCCGCGCCTCAATGCCATGATGCGCGAGGATGACCACTGGGGTGACGTGGCGGCCTATATCCCGCAACTGGCCAAGGTGGACCCGGCGCAGTTCGGCATCGCTGTGGTGACGGCGGATGGCAAATGTCATGTGGCGGGCGATACGCAGGTGCCCTTTTCGGTCCAGTCCATCACCAAGGTCTTTACGCTGGCCATCGCGCTTGGCCGATCGGGCGACCAACTGTGGCACCGCGTGGGGCGGGAGCCTTCGGGCCGGGCCTTCAACTCCATCGTGCAGTTGGAGCAGGAACAGGGCCGCCCGCGCAATCCCTTCATCAACGCGGGTGCGATCGTGACGACGGATGAGGTCTTGGGCAACCGCGAGCCGCGCGAGGCGCTGGCCGAGATCCTGCGTTTCGTGCGCGAAGCGGCGGGGACGGACGACATCCACATCAATGACACCGTCGCCGCCTCGGAGACCGATTTTGGCCACCGCAACTTTGCGCTGGCGCATTTTCTGGCGAGCTACGGCAACCTCATCAACGCGCCGGAACGCACGCTCGGCACCTATTTCCACCATTGCGCGATGGAGATGACGGTGGAACAGCTTGCCATGGCGGGCCGCTTCCTGATCGAAGCCCCCGATGTGCCGCGGCTGGTGGCCCCCAGCCGCATCCGACGGCTCAACGCGCTGATGCTGACCTGCGGGCATTACGACGGCTCAGGCGATTTCGCCTATCGCGTGGGCCTGCCGGGCAAGTCGGGTGTGGGCGGCGGCATCCTGGCCATCGTGCCGGGGCGGGCCAGCATCGCGGTCTGGTCGCCGGGGCTCAACCGCTATGGCAACAGCCAAAAGGGCACCGAAGCACTGGCCCTTTTGGCACGTCACATGGATTGGTCGATCTTCTAAGGGCTTAGCGCACCTTCAGCGTCGCCAGACCCAGCAGGGCGAGGATAAGTGAAATGATCCAGAAACGGATCACGATCTGCGGCTCGGCCCAGCCCTTTTTCTCGTAATGGTGGTGGATCGGCGCCATCAGAAAGACGCGCTTGCCGGTGCGCTTGAAGTAGAGCACCTGCACGATCACCGATAGCGCCTCGACCACGAAGAGCCCGCCGACGACCGCCAGCACCAACTCGTGTTTCGTCGCCACAGCAATGGCACCCAAGGCCCCACCAAGCGCCAGCGACCCGGTGTCGCCCATGAAGACGGCGGCGGGCGGCGCGTTGTACCACAGGAACCCGAGGCCGCCACCGAAGAGACCGGCGGTAAAGATCAGGATTTCGCCCGTACCCGGAACATAATGCACGTCAAGATAGTCGGTGAAGTCGACCCGGCCCACGGCATAGGCAATGACGCCAAGCGCTCCGGCGGCGATCATCACCGGCATGATGGCCAGACCATCAAGCCCGTCAGTCAGGTTCACCGCATTGGCCGAGCCGACGATCACGATGATGGCAAAGGGCACGAAAAGCACCCCGAGGTTGATCAGCGTGTCTTTGAACACCGGCAGCGCAAGCTGGTACTGCAACTCTGCCGGATGGTATTGCGCGGCCCAATAGCCCGCGATGCCCGCGATCAGAAAACCTAGCAAAAGCCGCAACTTACCCGGCACGCCATCGGTGTTTTGCTTACTGACCTTGGCGTGGTCGTCGGCATAGCCGATGGCGGCGAAACTCATGGTGACGAAAAGCACCAGCCAGACGAAAGGATTGTCGAGCCGCGCCCAAAGCAGGGTCGAGGTCAGCAAGGCCCCCACGATCAGCAGCCCGCCCATGGTGGGCGTGCCCGCCTTGGCGAAATGCCCCTCTGGGCCGTCATCGCGGATCGGCTGGCCCTTGCCCTGCCGCTTGCGCAGCACTTCGATCAGCGGTTTGCCGAAGATAAAGCCGAACACCAATGCCGTCAGAAACGCCCCGCCCGCGCGGAAGGTGATATAGCGAAACAGGTTAAAAAAATCGCCGCCATCCGACAGCAGCGTCAACCAATAGAGCATATATCGCGTCCTAACTCATCATGTGGGGTGAATCGCCGATCAGGCGGTCGGGACCGGATGGCCCATTTTGCGGATGGCGTCAACAATACCGCCCAGCTTCATCGAAAGCGACCCTTTGATCAGCACGACATCGCCGGAATCGAGCCTTGCGCGGAGTCCTTGCAACATCTCTTCGGCGGTTTCCGTCCAATCGCCGCGCTGATGTTCGGGCAGATTGTCGTAAAAGGCTTTCATCAACGGGCCGACGCAATGCACCACGTCGAGCGCTTGGGTGGCTTCGAGATCGGCGAGACCGGCGTGCAGCGCCACAGATTCGGGGCCGAGTTCTTTCATATCGCCGACAAAGGCGATCCGCCGCCCCTTGCTGACGCGCCCGATGTCATGGGTGACTTCCGAGGCGGCCAGCACCTCAAGCGCGGCGGCCATGGAGGTTGGGTTGGCGTTATAGCTGTCGTCGATCAATTCCAGCGCCAGATAGGTGTCTATGGGGTCGAGCTGGATGCGCTCACGCACCCCGCGCCCGGCATAGGGCGACCAGCGGCCCAGCGATTGCACAGCCAGCGCCCGATCCGCGCCAAGCGCCTCGGCCACTGCCAGCGCGCCAAGCGCGTTCATCGCGAAATGCCGCCCCGGCGTGGCGATCTTGAAGATCACCGGCGCGCCTTCAACCTCGGCCTGTGCCACGGTGGCATCGCCCTGAACCTTGACCTCGCCCAGCTTGTAGTGATGCCCTGCCTGACCAAAGGTCGTCTCGCGCAGGCCGCGCTCTAGCGCTTTGGCCAAGACGATATCGCTGTGCGCGTGGTCGGCGTTGATCACCGCCCCGCCGCCCGGCTCCATCCCGTCAAAGATGCTGGCCTTTTCCACCGCGATGGCGGCGACATCCTTGAAGGCTTCGAGGTGGACGGCGGCGACATTGGTCACCATCGCCGCATCGGGCCGCGCCTGTTTGGCGAGGGGGGCAATCTCTCCGGGGTGGTTCATGCCGATCTCGATGACCGCGTAATCGGTATCGCGCGGCATCCGCGCCAGTGTCAGCGGCACGCCCCAGTGGTTGTTGTAGCTGTCGACGCTGGCATGGGCCCGGCCTTGATCGCCAAAGATCGCCAGCAGCATCTCCTTGGTCGAGGTCTTGCCGACGCTGCCGGTCACCGCCGCCACCTTTGCCTGTGGGCCGAGGCGGGCGCGCCCTGCCCTGCCAAGCGCTTCGAGCGCCTGCTGCACATCCTCAACGATCAGCAGCGGCGCGTCCGTGGCCACGCCTTCGGGGATATGGGTCACGAGCGCGGCAGCGGCCCCTTTGCTGAGCGCTTGGGCCACAAATTCATGCCCGTCCCGCGCGGCCTTGAGTGCGACGAAGAGATCGCCGGCCTGCAAGGTCCGTGTGTCGATGGAGACACCGTTGCAAGCCCAATCGCCCTGCGCCTGCCCGCCCGTGGCCTCCGCCGCTTCGCTCGCTGTCCAAAGGCTCATGCCAATCTCCCGTCCAGTGCCGCCACGGCCACGCTGGCCTGTTCCACATCGTCGAAAGGCAGCACGTCGTCGCCCACGGTCTGCCCGGTCTCATGCCCCTTGCCCGCGATGAGCAGCGCGTCGCCCGGCTCTAGCGCTTCCACCCCGCGCAGGATGGCTTCGGCCCGGTCGCCGACTTCCCAAGCCTCGGGTGCGCCGCCCAGCACGGCGGCACGGATGCTGGCCGGGTCTTCGCTGCGCGGGTTGTCGTCGGTGACGATGACCATATCCGCATGTTGCGCCGCCGCCTGCCCCATCAAGGGGCGCTTGGCACGATCCCTATCACCCCCCGCGCCGACGATGGCGACGAGGCGGCCCAGCACATGCGGGCGCATGGCGGCAAGTGCCGTGGCCACCGCATCGGGCGTATGGGCGTAATCGACAAACACCGCCGCGCCGTTGTCGCGGGTGGCGGCAAGCTGCATCCGGCCCCGCACGGTGGTGAGATGCGGCAGCGTGTCGAAGACCTCCTGCGGATCGCCGCCGCAGGCGATGACCAGCCCGGCGGCGAGCAATACGTTGTCGCCCTGAAAGCCGCCGATCAGGTTGAGCCGCTTTTGATAGGTCTTGCCGCGCCAGCTAAAGCGCAGGTCTTGGCCCGTGGCATCGAACCGCTGGCCTTGCAGATGCAGATCGCCCCCGTCGCGGCCCACGGTGATCACCTCACAGCCCCGCGCGCGGGCGATGGCCGCGATGTCGACGCCTTTTTCATCGTCGATATTGACCACCGCCGTGCCGTCTTCGGGCAGGACACGGGCGAAAAGCGCGGCTTTGGCGGCGAAATAGGCCTCGAATGTCTCGTGATAGTCCAGATGGTCTTGGGTGAAGTTGGTAAAGCCCGCCGCCTTGAGCGTCACCCCATCCAGCCGCCGCTGGTCGAGCCCATGGCTCGACGCTTCCATCGCGGCATGGGTGATGCTATTCGCCGCCGCCTCGGCCAGCGTGCGGTGCAGGGTGATCGGCTCGGGCGTGGTATGGGCCAAGGGGGCGGCCCATGCACCCTCTACCCCGGTTGTGCCGAGGTTCACGGCAGGCAATCCCATTTCAACCCAAATCTGGCGCACGAAGGTCGAGACGGAAGTTTTCCCATTGGTGCCGGTGACCGCGATCATCGTGGCGGGCTGGCCGCCGAACCAAAGCGCCGCCGTGCGCGCCAGCGCCTCCCGCGGGAGGTCGGAGACCACCAGCGCGACATCCGAGCCCGCCAATTCCTCGGCGGCGAGTTTGGCGCCCGCCGCATCGGTCAGCACCGCCGCCGCGCCCATGCGCAGGGCGTATTGAATGAAACCTGCCCCATGCACACGGCTGCCGGGCAGAGCCGCGAAAAGCGTGCCCTCGCGCACTTCGCGGCTGTCGACCGCGATGCCGGTGATCATAGGGTTGGCCCCCGCCCGCGCGGTCAGCCCGAGAGAGGAAAGGGGTACGGCCCGGTCGGTCATAGAGATGTCTTTTCAGTTGCTGCTGGTCAGCGTTAGCACAGCGTCGTTGATCGGTTCAACAGCGGGGCGCAGCCCCAGCAAAGGCGCGATGCGGCGGACCATCTCAGCGGCTACGGGCACGGCTGTCCAACCCGCCGTGCGGCGCGGTTTCGGGCCCGAGGTTTCCACCGGTTCGTCCAAGGTGACGATCAGCACATATTTCGGGTCATCGATGGGAAAGATGCTGGCGAAAGTGTTGATCACCTTGTCGTCGTAATAGCCGCCCGTGGGCTTGGGCTTGTCGGCGGTGCCGGTCTTGCCCGCGATCTGATAGCCCGGCACCTCGGCAAAGCTGGCCGTGCCATCGGTCACCACCTTGCGCAGCATCATCCGCGCCTGCGCGGCGGTCTCTTCGGACATGACGCGGGGGCCGAGTTGGGGGGCGGATTGCTTCAGCAACGTGGGTTTTACCGCGCGCCCGCCATTGGCGATGGCGGCATAGCCCGCCGCAAGGTGCATCGGCGTGCTCGACAACCCGTGGCCGTAGGAGATCGTCACGCTCGACAGCTCGGTCCAGCGGCTTGGCAAGAGCGGCTTGCCGCCCGAAGCTTCAACGATCTCAAAGGGGGTCGGCTCAAAGAAACCGAGGCTTTTGAGGAACTCCTGCTGCCGTTCGATACCGATTTCCAGCGCCATCCGGCCCGTGCCCCGGTTCGAGGAATGCACGATGATGTCGGCAACGCTCAGCTTGCCGTAGTTCTTGTTGCGGAATTCACCGATGCGGAAGCCACCAACCTTCATCGGGCCGGAGGTGTCGATGATCGTGTCGGCGTTGAACAGCCCCAGTTCCACCGCCTGTGCCGCTGCGAAAATCTTGAAGGTCGAGCCCAGTTCATAGACCCCCTGCACCGCGCGGTTGAACAGCGGGCTGTCCGAGGCATCGCCTTGGGTCAAAGGCCGGGGCCGGTTGTTGGGGTCGAAGTCCGGCAGGGAGGCGACCGAGATCACCTCGCCCGTGTGCACGTCCATCAGAATGCTTGTGGCGCCCTTGGCGTTCATCAGCTTCATGCCGCCATAAAGCACCCGCTCCGCCGCGGCCTGCACGGTGAGGTCGAGCGACAGCTCTAGCGGTTTGTTGCCATTGGCCGGGTCGCGCAGATAGTCGTCGAAATACTTCTCGGCCCCCGCCACGCCGATCACCTCGGCGGCATGGACGCCTTCCTTGCCATAGCTCGCCCCGCCCAGCACATGGGCTGCAAGCGAGCCGTTGGGGTAAAGACGCATGTCGCGCGGCGCGAACAAGAGCCCCGGATCGCCGATATCATGCACGGCCTGCATCTGTTCGGGGCTTATTTTCTTCTTGATCCACAGGAACTTGCGCTTGCCTGTGAAATCCTTAATCAGGCGTTCTTCTTTCAGATCGGGAAAAATTTTGACCAGCTTTTTCGCGGCTATCTCCGGGTCGATCATGTGGCGCGGCTGCGCATAGAGCGCATGGGTCTCGAAATTGGTGGCCAGAAGGTTGCCGTTCCGGTCCGTGATATCCGCACGCGAGGCCGAGATCACGGCCCCCGGCGCATGGCCGCGCGGCTCAGACGGTTCCGACATGGCCAGCAGCCCCATGCGTCCGCCGATCACGGTGAAAGCACAAAGAAAACAGACCCCCAGCACCAGAAGCCGCCCCTCGGCGCGCATCCGCGCCTTGTCGCGCATCTGCTCGTGGCGGATGCGCTTGTTCTCACGTTCGATCGCGTCGGGGTTTTCCCCCTTCTCGCGGGCCTCGAGGATGCGGGCCAGCGGGCGCAGCGGGGTGCGGATCATTCAACCTTCTCCTCGAAAAGACCGTTCAGCGCCTCGTAATTCATCGTCGAGACATCCACAGGATCGGTGATCGGCAGCAAGGGCTGGGGCGGATAGGCGACTTGATCGACCTGACCAAACTGGCCGGGATGCAGCGGCAACAGGCCCAGACGGTCAAAGTTCAGATCCGCCAGATCGCGCAGCCGGTCCGGGCGGTTCTGAAAGGCCCATTCGGCGCGCAGCACGGCCAGACGGGCGTGGGCGGCGCGGATATTGGCATGCAGCCTGTCGGCATCGCTCAGCGCCTGCTGGGTCGCGTAGTTCTCGCGGTAGGCCCAGAAGGCCAATCCAACCACGGCAATGGTGGTGAGGATATACATCACCGTGCGCATCACTCAGATCCCCCTGACCATCGGCATGCCGATGGTTTTCGCGTCAATCTCACCACTGGGCGCGTCGGTGCGCGTGGCGACCCGCAGCTTGGCCGACCGGCTGCGCGGGTTCTCTTTCAATTCCTGCGCGTCGGGGCCAATCGCCTTGCGGGATTTCAGCGTGAACTGCGGCGGCGCCTGCTCAAGCGCGGGGGCGAAACGGTTGGCATTGCCCCCGGCCCCGGCACGCGCGGTGAGGAAGCGTTTGACCATGCGGTCCTCGACCGAATGAAAGGTCACCACCGCCAGTTTCCCGCCCGCCTTCAACGCCCGCTCGGCGGCCATAAGACCTTGAAAGAGTTCGCCATATTCATTGTTCACCGCGATCCTCAGGGCTTGGAAACTGCGGGTTGCGGGGTGGCTCTGGCCGGGCTTGGACCGTGGCAGGCAGCCTTCGACGAGTTTGGCCAATTCCAGCGTGGTGGTGATCGGCGCTTCTTCGCGGGCACGGACAATCGCCTTGGCGATCCGGCGCGAGGCGCGCTCTTCACCGTATTGAAAAAGGATATTGGCGATCACCGCTTCCTCGGCCTCGTTGACCAGATCGGCAGCCGAGGGGCCATCCTGGCTCATCCGCATGTCGAGCGGGCCATCTTTCATGAAAGAAAAGCCACGCTCCGCCTGATCGAGCTGCATGGAGGAAACCCCAAGATCCAGCACCACACCATCGAGGTCTTGGGCATATTCATCCATGCGCGAAAAGACGCCCTGCTGCATGGTGATCCGATCGCCATAGTCCCCGGCCCATGCCGCCGCCATCTCAAAGGCCAGCGGATCGCGGTCGACGGCCACCACACGCGCGGCCCCGGCCTCAAGCAAGCCACGGGTGTAGCCGCCCGCGCCAAAGGTGCCATCCAGCCAGACCCCCTCTACGGGCGCCACGGCAGATAGGATCGGGCGCAGCAGAACAGGGGTGTGAGGGGCGGAAGGGTCAGAGGCAGCAACCATTCCCTCAGATCTCCATATCACCATCAAGGAACGAGAGCGGATCGACATCGTCGGGCAGTTCCTGCTGCCACGCCTCTTCCTCGGTCTCATAGGTTTCGGGCTTCCAGATTTGGAAGGTGTCACCGGCGGCGATAAAGAACGCCTCGCCGTTGAGTTCGATCTTGTTGCGCAGCTTGGCGGGCAGCACCAAACGGCCTGTCTCATCTACCGTCGTGGGGAAAGACTGACCGTGGAACAGACGCTGAAGCGCCTTGCGCTGCATGGAGCCGCGCGGCATGCGGTCGATCTTGGCGTCGACCTCTTCGATGGCTTCCATGGTATAGCATTCAAGGTAGTTGCGGCGGTGATCGCCATAGACGATGACCAGCTCGGGATTGTCGCCGTTCTTCCAGTTCGGGTCGCCAGCCTCCAACACACGCCGAAAAGAGGCTGGGATAGACACCCGCCCCTTCGTATCGACTTTGTGGTGGCTTTCGCCTCTGAACCTGCGGCTCACTTGTTGTCCCTGCCTCTTGCGCCTTTGCGCTTAAACTCTTTATTCGCCTCAATCCCCTGCCCCGGAAATGGAAACGGCGGGTTGATCTGCTGCCACTGATCAACCCGCCGCCCACGTCCCGCAGCTTGGCGGGGGAAGTCCGACTGCGCGCGCCACCTGGGGGGATGTCTGCTCGCTCGCGCGCCGGATCTCTTTGGTCTGATGAAAGCGAGGTGCCTGTATGAAACCTGCTAGGTTTTGATTTATTTTGGGGTCGTTTGCTGCCCCGTGTCCCGTTCTCATCCGATGCATAAGGGATGCCATGGGAATTGATGGGCGTCTAGATATTTTTTGGATTTCCGCCCAATATTTTGTTTTGCACAGGCTGTGAGAACAACATCTGGTATAACTTTTCGGGCGCGGCGTGGCTTAATTTGGGATCATCTAAGTCCAGAACACTATATCTTGTTAACGAATTGCGACCTGCACAATATCCCACAGTTTCCCACTAAAATTTGCTCACATAGTTATCCACAGGGCATGTTCGTTGCCTGTTCCGCAGAATGCGCGCAGAGCATTCGAATTGCACGCCAATTCCCGTGGCTGCGAATCGGGCAAGACCCCCAATGAAGCAAGGGGCGCCCATGATTTCCCAGACTTCCCATGCATTCCCGCGACTTTTCCCATGACCTCCCAGCGGCCCATGCTTTCCCAGCCGCGCAGCTCCTCCCGACAGCGGTATCTTGTCCTTTCGGCCCACGCACGGCATGTAATGGCGCGAAACGGAGGGAGTGCATCATGATCCAAGCCACGGCTCTATTTACCCACGCGCTGAACATGCTGTTTCACGCGCCCTCAACCACGCTGCGGGTGATCCTGCCTGCGGTGCTTTGGGTGATGGGGGCCGCCGCTGCAGCGGGCTTGCTGGCGGGGGATGCGCTTGGGGCCATGGATCAGGTGATCGAGAACGCCGCCCCGCCGCCTGCGGGTCAACTTCTGATCCTGATCGCCTGCGGGCTGGCGGGCATCCTTGGCTATGCGCTGATGGCCATCCTCTGGCACCGCTATGTCTTGCTTGATCACGAGGGAAGCGCCCTGCGCCCGGGCATGGGGCTGTTCTGGGCCTATGTCTGGCGGGCCATCGTTTTGGGTTTCGTGCAGTTTCTCGCGGCCATCCCCATCGGCCTTGCCATGCTACTCTTGGGCGGGCTGACCGGATCGAGCCCGGCGGCACTGCTGTTGATCGGGCTGGTGGCGGGGGTGGCCTTTCTTTGGCTGGCGCTGCGGCTCAGCCTCGTGCTGCCCGCCGCCGCTCTGGGCCACGTCATGTCGGTCCGCGACAGCTGGCGCGCGACCGAGCCTTTGGCCGGCACGCTTTGGGCGCTGGCCGTATTGCTGGCGGTGGTGAACACGCTACTCGGCGTGATCGCCAGCATGTTGCTGCCCGCCGACCCCGGCCTGCGGCTGATGCTAGATTCCCTGCTCTACCTTATAGAGGGGCTGGTTTTCGTCTCGATGCTGACCACACTTTACGGCCACCTGATCGAAGGGCGCGAGCTGGGCTAACCGCCCGCGCCGCCCCCGTCAGGCCATACCACCGTCGATCAAGCCCTTCGCGAGCCGGGCATAGGCATCGGCCATCGGCCCCTCGCCCGCGGCGACCGGTGTGCCGCTGTCCCCGGCCAAACGGGTATCGAGATCAATCGGCAGGCTGCCCAAAAGCGGCACGCCCATCTTCTCGGCCTCCGCCGCCACACCGCCTTGGCCAAAGATCTCATGCTGAGAGCCACAATCGGGGCAGACGAATGTCGACATATTCTCGATCAATCCTAGCACCGGGGTTTTCAACGTGGCGAACATGTCGAGCGCCTTGCGCGCGTCGATCAGCGCCACGTCCTGAGGCGTGCTGACCACGATGGCGCCCGAAAGCTCGGACTTGGTGCAAAGCGTCAGCTGCACATCGCCGGTGCCGGGTGGCAGATCGACAAGCAGCACGTCCAGTTCACCCCATTCCACTTGCCCGAGCATCTGCTGCAGCGCGCCCATCAGCATCGGCCCACGCCAGACAACGGCCTTGCCCTCTTCCAACATGAAGCCGATCGACATCATGGTGACGCCATGGGCCTGCAAGGGAATGATCGTCTTGCCGTCGGGGCTGGCGGGGCGCTTGTTGACCCCCATCATGCGCGGCTGGCTGGGACCATAGATATCGGCATCCAGAAGCCCCACCTTGCGCCCGGCCCGCGCCAGCGCCACGGCGAGGTTGGAACTGACGGTAGATTTGCCCACACCGCCCTTGCCAGAGCCGATGGCGAGGATGCGCTTCACGCCGCTGGGTTTCATCGGCCCCTCTTGCGGTTTGGGATGCCCGCCGACCTTAAGACTGGGCGCTTTCGGTGCGGGGCCATGCGCGGTCAGCGCGACCGATACATCACCCACCCCCGGCAGATCGCGGACCACCTGCTCTGCCGCGTCGCGCAACGGTGCCATCTGCCGCGCCACATCGGCATTGGGCGCTTCGATGACGAATCGCACCTTATCGCCTTCGACCACCAGCGCGCGGACCAGATCATGGGACAGCAGGCTCTTGCCGTCGGGCAGTTGCACCCGCGCGAGCGCCGCTTCGACTTCTGCTTTGGTCACAGACATGCGCAAATTCTCCTCTATTACGGCTTCTGAAATGGCAGGTTCTGCGCCAAGCGCAAGGGGACGGCCCTTTTTGCATAGGGAAGAGGCGCAATGCCCAAGGATTACGCAGGGGTACCATGTTTTTGCCGCATAGCAGCATTGCAAAAAGAAATATTGTGCACGCGCAGCAATTAGCGCTAACTTAGGTCCATAGGCAGGGCCAAGCGCCCCGCTTTCGGAAAGACCAGACACATTCTTCCTCCTCCCGAATGTGTCTGATTTTACCAAGACTTGGATGCATCCACTCCTCCTCCCGGATGCAGGCAAGTTTGGAAAGACCAGACGCGTCCATCCTCCTCCCGGATGTGTCTGTTATTGGCGGCGACATCTACCTCCTCCCAGATGTCGTCGCCCCTTTCCCCCCCTCCCCATATATGACAGTTTTATGACCCTGCGCCCTTTTGCCGCGCGGGCAAAACCGTTTTTTATCAATTAGTTGCGCCACTCAGAACCTATGCGCTTTCTGCATAGCGGCATTGACTTTATGCCCGTTGTGCAAATGCAGAAAGGGCGTAAATAGCAGGCAACGAGATGATCCACAGATGAAAAAAGAGGCGCCGAAATGGCTTACATGAACACAACCACCGCAAACACAACTTCCGTCTTCGCCCGTATCGGCGGCGCATTCGAAGCACTGGCAACCCGCTACAAACAGCACCGTCTGTACCGTGAAACTTTCGACGGTCTGAGCGCGTTGAGCAACCGCGAACTGGCCGACCTTGGTCTGAGCCGTTCCGAACTGCGCCGCGTCGCATGGGAATCTTCCCGCGGCTAAGTAGAAATAGAGATCGGACGTCAGAACCCCTCCCTGTTCTGTCGTCTGAAAGCCGGGGTGCGCGTCACTTTCCTCCTCCCTGAATGAGGCGGACCCCGCAAGGAGACCCGAAGCCGACCCTCCCTCGACGCTTCGGGCCGACATAGAAACGGCGGCACCTTCCTCCCAAGGTGTCGTCGTTTTTGTTTGTAAGGTCTTGTTCAGGCAGGCTTTTGGCAGCCCGCCCCAGGATACGCTTTTAGAAGGGAACGTCTTTCCCGCCGGTCAAGAAGCGCGAGACGACCTTTTTGGTCCCGGCCTTCTCAAAGGCGACTTCCATCTTGTCACCTTCGATGCCAATCACTTCGCCATAGCCGAATTTATCGTGGAAAACACGCTCACCCATCTCAAAGGCGGCGACCGCCTGCATGTCGATCGTGACATTGCGGCTTTCGCGCGGCTGGCTGGTGCCCCGCGCCCCGCTGCGCGATTGCAGGCGTTTCCAGCCCGGTGAATTATAGACATTCGCGCTTGCGGCACGGTCATGTAGGTCCGATTGCGGCATGGCCGCGCCAAAGCCACCGCCGTAAAGCCCCGGCGGAGTCAGCACATCCACATGTTCTTCGGGCAGCTCATCAATGAAACGCGACGGCATCGCATTTTGCCATTGGCCAAAGACCCGGCGATTGGCAGCAAAAGAGATGGTGCAAATCCGCTCCGCCCGGGTGATGCCGACATAGGCCAGCCGCCGCTCTTCTTCGAGCCCTTTCATCCCGCTTTCATCCATCGAACGCTGCGAGGGGAACAGCCCATCTTCCCAGCCTGGCAGGAAAACCATGGGGAATTCCAAACCCTTGGCCGCGTGCAGCGTCATGATCGAGACCTTCTCGCCATCGCCCTCCTGCTCATTATCCATGATCAGGCTGACATGTTCGAGGAAGCCTTGCAGGTTCTCGAACCCTTCCAAGGCTTTGACGAGTTCCTTGAGGTTTTCCAGCCGCCCCGGCGCTTCGGGCGTTTTGTCATTCTGCCACATGCCGGTATAGCCGCTTTCGTCGAGAATCATCTCGGCCAGTTCGACATGAGACACTTCAGGCGGGCCGTAATCCACCCGCAGCGGTGCGGCACCATCATCGAGCACCGAGTCGTCCTCGCTGATCTCAATCCGCGGGCCCTGCAGCATGGATGACCAACGGTCGATCCCGTCGATCAAAAGCCGTAGTTGCGCCGCCCCTTTGCCGCTGATCCCGCCATGGGCGAGAAGGATTCGTGCGCCTTCGACAAGGTTCACCCCATGATCCCGCGCCGTGCGCTGGATTTTCTGCTGCGCCTTTTCGCCCAAACCCCGCTTGGGCGTGTTCACAATCCGCTCGAAAGCCAGATCATCATCGGGGCTGGTGACCACGCGGAAATAGGCCATGGCGTCGCGGATTTCCAAACGCTCATAGAATCGCGGGCCGCCAATCACCTTATAAGGCAGGCCAATGGTCAAAAACCGGTCCTCAAAAGCGCGCATCTGGTGGCTCGCCCGGACGAGAATCGCCATATCGTCAAGCGAGAAGGGGTCGAGCCCCCTCGTGCCGCGCTGCGCGGATTCGATCTCATCCCCGATCCAACGGGCCTCTTCCTCGCCATCCCAATGGCCGATCAGGCGGACCTTTTCGCCCTCGGTCTCTTCGGTCCAGAGAGTCTTGCCCAAGCGCCCCTCATTGCCCGCGATGACGCCCGAGGCGGCGGCGAGGATATGCGGGGTCGAGCGGTAATTCTGCTCAAGCTTGACCACATGGGCGCCGGGAAAATCCGTTTCAAACCGCAGGATGTTGCCCACTTCAGCCCCGCGCCAGCCATAGATCGACTGATCATCGTCCCCCACGCAGCAGATGTTCTTGTGCCCCTGCGCCAGAAGCCGCAGCCACAGATATTGGGCCACGTTGGTATCCTGATATTCGTCAACGAGGATGTATTTGAACCAACGCTGATACTGCGCCAACACATCCGGGTGCGCCTGGAAAATCGTCACCATATGGAGCAGCAAATCGCCGAAATCGGTCGCGTTCAATTCGACCAGACGACGTTGATATTGCGCGTAAATCTCCGGCCCGCGGTGGTTGTATGCCCCGGCATCCGCGCTCGGGATTTTGTCCGGGGTCAGCGCGCGGTTTTTCCAGCCGTCGATGATCCCCGCCAGCATCCGCGCAGGCCAGCGCTTGTCGTCGATCCCTTCGGCGGCGACCAATTGTTTGAGCAGGCGCAACTGGTCATCCGTATCGAGAATGGTGAAATTGCTTTTCAGCCCCACCAATTCCGCATGCCGCCGCAGCAGCTTGACGCAGATCGCGTGAAAGGTGCCGAGCCATGGCATCCCCTCGACCTGCTGGCCCAGCATCTGGCCCACGCGGGTCTTCATCTCGCGCGCGGCCTTATTGGTGAAGGTGACCGCCAGAACCTCATGCGGGCGCGCGCGCCCGGTGTTAAGCAGATGCACGATTCGCGCCGTCAACGCCCGCGTTTTGCCGGTGCCCGCCCCGGCGAGCATCAGCACGGGGCCATCCAACGTCTCGACCGCGGCCCGTTGGGCGGGGTTCAACCCATCCAGATAAGGCTGCGGACGCGCGGCCATGGCGCGGGCGGACAGGGAGGCGCCCTCAAAGGCGTCCATTTCGTCAAAATCACTCATGCCCGCAATCTAGCGCGTCCGGGGTACGAGATAAAGAGACGTTCCTCAAATGTTCTTTCGAAAGATATTCAAGTCCCGATTTGGCGCCGCTGCGGGCAAAACCGGGTGAATTTAAAATGCGGGGAAAATCTTTACCCGTTGATAATGCTTTGGCGGCAATCTGCTGACACAACGATAAACGAGAGGAACCGCTCATGTTCAGAAACGATGATACTTCGGTACTGCGCCGAGAGATTGACCGGTTCAAGCTGCCGATGTTCATTGCGGAATTGAACGCCGACAGCGGGCATTTCGAACTTTTGGCTCTCAACACCGCCCATGAGGCGCACAGCGGCATGGTGATGAGTGAGGTGATAAACCGCCCCCTGCACAGTTTCATGCCCCATGAAGAGGCCGAGGCGGTCAATGAACGCTATGCGCGCTGCGTCTCGAACGCGGGGCAAATCCGCTATCGCGAGATGCTGCATATGCCACGAGGGCCGCTCATTTGGGACACCACGTTGCATCATGTGCAATCCTACCGCGGTCTTGACCGGGTGGTGGGCAGCGCCATCGTTGTGGAGCGGGTCCAACGGGACAACCGCGATACCCTCGCTTTCGAGGATGTGCGCTATTTCGCGGCGACATCTTCGTTCAAACTCGAACAAATCTCGACGGTGCTGGATGCTGCCGAAAAGGGACTGATCGATCCGGCGAAGCTTACCGGATCGGCGGGGATGCTGGCCGGGCTCTGCCGCGCCATCGACAGCACCATGCAAGAGCTACGCTCGATCGCGCAGGAACGTCTGGATGCTGAGGCCAATCCGACCGTGCATCTGATCGACATGGAGGACGCCAGCGCCAGTGAAGGCGACGAAATCGAAGCAGCCATCGCAGCGCTTGTCGATATGGCCGACAACCTACCGACCCCTCCGGTGCGAAAGGTAAGCGAGGCCGCACCGCTGGCCCGGTCCGTTTTTCGGCAGTAGCGCCTCGGCGCCCCACCCGGACGGCAGCACCCTCACCCCGGCTCCGACGCAGCCGCACCATCTGGACAAACCGCAACCCTTTGGCGCAAATGCCGCCATGGACCTACATGCAACCTACCCCGCCCTTTCGGACCTTCGCAGCCGCGCGCAGTCGCGCCTGCCGAAATTCGTTTGGGAATACCTTGATTCCGCCACCGGGACGGAGGCCACCAAACACCGCAACCGCGCGGCGCTGGACCGTGTCGGACTGATGCCTTCGGTGTTGCACGGCGAATTCACCCCTGATCTCAGCGTTGATCTGATGGGGCAAAAGCTCCCCCTGCCCTTCGGCATGTCCCCCTTGGGCATGTCCGGCCTGATCTGGCCCGATGCCGAAGCCCATCTTGCCCGCGCGGCGGATCGCGCAGGCATCCCCTTCGGCCTGTCCACCGTAGCCGCGACCTGCCCGGAAGATGTCGCGCCCCATCTGGGCGCGCATGGTTGGTTCCAACTCTACCCGCCGCGCGACCCGGAAATTCGAACCGATATGCTGGCACGGGCCAAGGCTGCGGGTTTCACGACTTTGGTCCTGACCGTCGACGTGCCGGTCGCCTCGCGCCGTGAGCGGCAGACCCGTTCTGGCCTGACCAGCCCGCCCAAACTGACCCCACGGCTGCTGGCGCAGGTCGCGATGCGCCCCGCTTGGGCCATGGGCATGGCCCGTCGGGGTCTGCCGCATATGAAAATGCTCGACAAATACACCGAAGGCACGGCCACCGCGAACCTGCCGCCGACCGCGCATGTGGGCTATCTGCTGCGCACCGCGCCCGATTGGGACTATTTGCATTGGCTGCGCGATCACTGGGAAGGGCCGCTGGTGATCAAAGGCGTGCTGCGCCCCGAAGACGCCACGAAGATGGAAAAGGCCGGGGCCGATGCGATCTGGGTCTCGAACCACGCAGGCCGTCAGTTCGACGCGGCCCCCGCCAGCGCCGAGGCGCTGCCCGCCATTCGTGCCGCCACGAAACTGCCGGTGATCTTTGACAGCGGCGTGGAATCGGGCCTTGATATCCTGCGTGCCTTCGCGCTCGGCGCGGATTTTGTCATGCTGGGCCGGGCCTTCCACTTTGCCCTCGCCGCCCTTGGGCCGCGCGGGGTCGATCACCTGATCGATGTGCTTGCCCGCGACCTGACCGCCAATATGGGACAGCTGGGCGCACAAAACCTGCGCGACCTCCCCGCCCCCTTTGATCTATCGCCGCTCTGATCGGAAAGCTTGCAGAAATGTGACAAAGACGGCCACAGCCCTCTTGCGCTGCACCGCAGCATCCCTAAGCTGCCTTTAAAACCAGCAGGGGAGACCAGCCAGTGACCGATTTTAAAAAGATCCTGATCGCGAACCGTGGTGAGATCGCGATCCGCATCATGCGCGCCGCCAATGAGATGGGCAAGAAAACGGTCGCGGTCTACGCCGAGGAGGACAAGCTGGGCCTGCACCGTTTCAAAGCGGACGAGGCCTATCGCATCGGTGAGGGCCTCGGCCCCGTTGCGGCCTATCTCAGCATCGACGAGATGATCCGCGTGGCCAAAGCGGCGGGTGCCGATGCCATCCATCCGGGCTATGGCCTGCTGTCGGAAAACCCGGAATTCGTCGATGCCTGCGAGAAGAACGGCATCACCTTCATCGGCCCGCGGGCCGAGACGATGCGCGCCTTGGGGGACAAAGCCTCTGCCCGTCGCGTCGCGATGGCGGCGGGCGTACCGGTCATCCCCGCCACCGAAGTGCTGGGCGAAGACATGGACGCGATCCGCGCCGAGGCGGCCGAGGTCGGCTACCCGCTGATGCTCAAAGCCTCTTGGGGCGGCGGCGGGCGCGGGATGCGGCCGATCATGTCCGAAAAGGAATTGGAAGAAAAAGTCCGCGAAGGGCGCCGCGAGGCCGAAGCCGCTTTCGGCAATGGCGAGGGCTATCTGGAGAAGATGATCTTGCGCGCCCGCCATGTCGAAGTGCAGATCCTCGGTGACAAACAGAGCGACATTTACCACCTTTACGAACGCGACTGCTCGGTCCAGCGCCGCAACCAAAAGGTCGTCGAACGCGCTCCCGCCCCCTATCTGAGCGAGGAGCAACGCGCCGAAATCTGCGAATTGGGCCGCAAAATCTGCGCCCATGTGAACTATGAATGCGCGGGCACCGTCGAATTCCTGATGGATATGGAAACCGGCAATTTCTACTTCATCGAGGTGAACCCCCGCGTACAGGTCGAACATACCGTCACCGAAGAGGTCACCGGCATCGACATCGTTCGCGCCCAGATCCTCATCGCCGAGGGCAAACCGCTGGCCGAGGCGACGGGCAAGGCGCGGCAAGAGGACATCACCCTCACCGGTCACGCCCTGCAAACCCGCGTCACCACCGAAGACCCGCAGAACAATTTCATCCCCGACTATGGCCGCATCACCGCCTACCGCTCGGCCACCGGCATGGGCATCCGCCTTGACGGCGGCACGGCTTATGCGGGCGGGGTGATCACGCGCTACTACGACAGCCTGCTGACCAAGGTCACCGCCAAGGCGCCCACGCCCGAGATGGCGATTGCGCGGATGGACCGGGCCTTGCGTGAATTCCGCGTGCGCGGGGTCAGCACCAACATCGCCTTTGTCGAGAACCTGCTGAAACACCCGACGTTTCTTAGCAACGAATACACCACCAAATTCATCGACGAGACGCCCGAACTGTTCCAGTTCGAGCAACGCCGCGACCGTGCGACCAAGGTGCTGACCTATATCGCCGACATCACCGTGAACGGCCATCCAGAGACCAAGGGCCATGCCCTGCCCGCCGCCCATGTACGCGATCCCAAGCCGCCCGCGCTGCGTGGCGAGCCGCAGATGGGCACGCGTAACCTCTTGGAACAAAAGGGCCCCCAGGCCGTGGCCGAGTGGATGGGCCAACAGCGGCAACTGCTCATCACCGACACCACCATGCGCGATGCGCATCAGTCGCTCTTGGCCACGCGGATGCGCAGCCTTGATATGATCAAGGTGGCCCCCGCCTATGCCGCCAATCTGCCGCAGCTCTTCTCGGTCGAATGCTGGGGCGGGGCGACTTTCGATGTGGCCTATCGCTTCTTGCAGGAATGCCCGTGGCAACGCCTGCGCGACCTGCGCGCGGCCCTGCCCAATGTGATGACCCAGATGCTGCTGCGCGCCTCCAACGGGGTGGGCTATACCAATTACCCCGACAATGTGGTGCAGAAATTCGTGGCCACGGCGGCCAATACCGGCGTCGACGTGTTCCGCGTGTTCGACAGTCTCAACTGGGTTGAGAACATGCGCGTGGCGATGGATGCGGTCGTCGAATCCGGCAAGATTTGCGAGGGCACGATCTGCTACACGGGCGACATCTTTGACCCGGACCGCGCGAAATACGACCTTCAGTATTACGTCAACATGGGCAAGGATCTGAAGGCCGCCGGCGCTCATGTGCTGGGGCTGAAAGACATGGCAGGCCTGTTGAAACCCGCCCAAGCCCGCGCGCTGGTCAAGGCGTTGAAATCCGAGGTTGGTCTGCCGATCCATTTCCACACCCATGACACGGCGGGCAGTGCCACGGCCACCATCCTCGCGGCCTCTGAGGCGGGCGTCGATGCGGTCGACTGCGCGATGGATGCGCTTTCGGGCAACACCTCTCAGGCGACGCTCGGCACCGTGGTCTCGGCCCTGCAACATACCGACCGCGACACCGGGATCGACATGAAAGCCGTGCGCGAAATCTCTGATTATTGGGAAGAAGTCCGTGGCCACTATGCCGCCTTCGAGACCGGCATGCAGGCGCCCTCCTCCGAGGTTTACCTGCATGAAATGCCCGGCGGCCAGTTCACCAACCTCAAAGCGCAGGCCGCCTCTATGGGGCTGGAGGACCGCTGGCCCGAGGTGGCGCGCACCTATGCGGACGTGAACCAGATGTTCGGCGATATCGTGAAGGTCACGCCCTCGTCCAAAGTCGTGGGCGACATGGCGTTGATGATGGTCTCCCAAGGGCTGACCCGGGCGCAGGTCGAAGACCCGAATGTCGATGTCTCCTTCCCCGACAGCGTGATCGACATGATGCGCGGCAACCTCGGCCAGCCGCCGAATGGCTTCCCGGCGGGCATCGTCAAGAAGGTGCTGAAAGGCGAGACGCCGAACACCGAACGCCCCGGCAAACATCTGGCACCTGTCGATTTGGAGGCCGTGCGCAAGGAGCTTTCCGAGCAGTTGGACGGCATGCAGATCGACGACGAAGACCTCTGCGGCTATCTGATGTATCCCAAGGTGTTCCTCGACTACATGGGCCGCCACCGCGTCTACGGCCCGGTGCGCACCCTGCCCACGCATACCTTCTTCTACGGCATGGAACCGGGGGCGGAGATCTCGGCCGAGATCGATCCCGGCAAAACCTTGGAAATCCGTCTTCAGGCCGAATCCGAGGCCGGTGAGGATGGCGAGGTGAAGGTCTTCTTTGAACTCAACGGCCAGCCGCGGGTGATCCGTGTGGCGAACCGGCTGGTCAAGGATGCCACGGTGCAGCGCCCCAAGGCCGAGGCGGCCAATCCCGATCACATCGGCGCGCCGATGCCGGGGGTCGTGGCCTCCGTTGGGGTGAAGGCGGGCCAGCAGGTCAAAGCGGGCGACCTGATCTTGACCATCGAAGCGATGAAGATGGAGACGGGCCTTCACGCGGAACGCGATGCGGTGGTAAAGGCCGTGCATGTGCAGGCCGGTGGCCAGATCGATGCGAAGGACCTGCTCGTAGAGTTAGAGTGAATCACCCCCGGGCGCGGCCCCTTGCCGCGCCCCCACAAGGAGCGAGCCGATGCATCTCTCTGCGATAACCCTGATCGTCCCCGACTATGACGCCGGCATCGCCTTTTACTGCCGCGTCATGGGGTTCGAACTGACCGAGGACGTCGACCAAGGCCGCAAACGCTGGGTCCGCGTCACCCCGCCGGGCGCTGAGACGGGGTTTGTTCTGGCCCGCGCGGACGGAGAGGCGCAGCGCGCCGCCATCGGCAATCAGGGTGCGGGCCGTGTTTGGCTGTTCTTGAAGGTCGAGGATTTCGCGACAGAATTTGACCGCCTGACCGCTGCGGGCGTGACCTTCGAAGAAGAACCGCGTCATGAGCCCTATGGCAAAGTGGCCGTTTTTCGCGATCCTTTCGGAAACCGCTGGGATTTGCTGGGCGATTGACCCCTCCCGCGGCTCCGCGCCGCATTGCCATTGCCCAGCCGACCGCTATCTTGGCTCTTGACTGAGCCTGAGCGATCCCATGCCCTACGAATGGACAACCCCGCCCCGTGCCAACCCGCAGCAGATGCGCCTTTGGCCGCATCAATCCCTGCCCGCGCGCGGCTTTGCGGCCTTTATGTTGGCCAGCTTTACGCTGGCGATGATTCCGCTTTTCGCCATGCTCGGCACCGCCCTGCTCTGGGGGCTGCTGCCCTTCGTGCTTCTGGCCTTGGGGGCGGTCTATTGGGCTTTGCAACACAATCACCGCGCCCGCCAGATCGAAGAGGTGCTGACCCTCGACGACACCAGGGCGCGGCTGGTGCACACCACCGCCAAGGGCGAGGTCAAGGATTGGGACTGTAACCGCTATTGGACCCAAGTGAAGAAATACGACGATGACGGCCCCGTGCCGCATTACGTCACCCTACGCGGCGAAGGCCGCGAGGTTGAGATCGGTGCCTTTCTCAGCGAAGAAGAGCGGATCGCGCTTTACGACGATCTGGCACGGCATCTGCGGAACTGAAAAGGGCCAAACCCAGCGCCCCAGCATCCTACCGGATGTACTGAACTGACGTGGGCTCCGAAGCATCTTGTATTTTAGTTGAAAAACGCTCTCACAGAAATCTGCAAGGACGTTCGGTTCCTAAAATGCGGGCTAAGCAACCGTTCGTACGAAAACCTCACAATTACCGATCCGATGGACGGGAGAAGCCAGTAGCATTTACAAGCCTACTTGCCCTTTCCGCCCCCGGCAGGTCCATTTGAGCGGCCACCACCAGATGGATTGCCTGTTTGACTGGGCCATCCTCCACCGTTCCCTTGTCCTTTGCCCATCATTTTCTCCTATGGATTGACTTCGAAGATTGTCACATTTTATCTATCTCTTGCCAATGTTTATCTCCAGTTTCCTGCAACGATGAAGAGATTCTTGGCGAACGATTTGTCATTTGATAGTCAAATTTTTCTACCATTTGGAAATTACCAGCATGTCTAAAAAGGGCCAGACCTTGCGGCCCAGCCCTCTGTTTTTTTTCAACTTAAGCGCGGCTCAGCTCAGGCGGTCTTTGATAACCGGGCCCACTGCGCCGAAATCCATTTGGCCGGTATAACGCTCTTTCAGCAGCCCCATAACCTTGCCCATGTCGCGGATCGAGGTCGCACCGACATCGGCCACGGCCTTATCCACGGCGGCGGCGGTTTCGGTGACGCTGAGCTGCCTTGGCAGGAATTCTTCGATCACCTCGACCTCCTCGCGCTCGCGCTCCGCAAGGTCCAGCCGCCCGCCCTCTTCATAGGCGCGCGCCGATTCCTGACGCTGTTTGGCCATTTTGCTGAGGATGCCCAGCACCTCGGCATCCGACACGCCCTCATCCTTGCCATTGGCCCGGGCGGCGATGTCCTTGTCCTTGATCGCGGCGTTGATAAGCCGCAGCGTCGAAAGCCGGTCCGCCGCCTTGTCTTTCATGGCCTGTTTCAAAGCATCCGAGATGCGCATCCGCAATGACATGGTGGTTTCCTGTGTTTCGCTAAATCCAAGGGTCGCAGCTTAGCGGCTCTCTCGCTGCGGAGCAATGGGGGGCGACCATAGGTAAACCCCTGTTCTGAAACGATATCTCATTTCCCTCCGCCTATTGACCCCGCGCCCGCGCGGGATTAGGTTGCCACCCGTTTACCCGCCCCTTTCTGCCCGGAGACTGCCCCATGTCCGCGCCCGCTCGCCCACGCCCAACCGCCTGCCTTGCCCTTGCGGATGGATCGATTTTCTACGGCATGGGGTTTGGCGCGACCGGCCAGACCGTAGCGGAGTTGTGCTTCAACACCGCGATGACCGGCTACCAAGAGATCATGACCGACCCGTCCTATGCGGGCCAGATCGTGACCTTCACCTTCCCGCATATCGGCAATGTGGGCACCAATCCCGAAGATGATGAGACGGGCGATCCGGTCGCTGCGGGCATGGTCGTCAAATGGATGCCCACCACGCCCAGCAGCTGGCGCAACATTCAGCCGCTGTCGGATTGGCTGGCGTCGCGCGGGCGCATCGCCATCGGCGGTGTCGACACCCGCCGCCTGACCCGCGCAATCCGCCAGCAAGGTGCGCCGCACGCCGCCCTCGCCCACGACCCGGATGGTAACTTCGACATCGAAGCGCTGGTCGCCGCCGCGCGCGATTTTGCCGGGCTCGAAGGGATGGATCTGGCCAAGGACGTGACCTGCGCCCAGACCTATCGCTGGAACGAGATGCGGTGGGCATGGCCCGACGGCTACGCGCCGCAAACAGAAGCCAAGCACAAGGTCGTCGCCGTGGACTATGGCGCGAAACGCAACATCCTGCGCTGCCTCGCCTCTGCGGGCTGCGATGTCACCGTGCTGCCCGCCACCGCGACCTATGACGACATCATGGCCCATGAGCCCGATGGCGTCTTCCTCTCCAACGGTCCCGGCGATCCGGCGGCGACGGGCGCCTATGCCGTGCCGATGATCCGCGAGGTTTTGGACAAGACCGATCTGCCGGTCTTTGGCATTTGCCTTGGCCACCAGATGCTTGCGCTAGCGCTTGGGGCGACCACCGTTAAGATGAGCCACGGCCATCACGGCGCCAACCACCCGGTCAAGGATTACGACACCGGCAAGGTCGAGATCACCTCGATGAACCACGGTTTCGCTGTCGACGGGCAATCTCTGCCCGAGGGCGTGCGCGAGACGCATGTCTCGCTCTTTGACGGGTCGAACTGTGGCATCCGCGTCGATGGCCGCCCGATTTGGTCGGTCCAGCACCACCCCGAAGCCAGCCCCGGCCCGCAAGACAGCTACTACCTGTTCGAACGGTTTAGCGAAGCGATGGCCGAGCGCAGCGCGTAAAACTTTCTACATGCACTGATTGCACAGGCGACTTTTAACTCTCGATTAACGGTCGCCTGCCAGTCTCATTCCGGAACCTCGACGGGGCACGGAATGAGCAACCTTCGCCTGAAACTCTCAGCGCCGCGGATGGCCACCGCGCCCGCCCGCCGGATGCGGTTGGGCCAACATCTGATCGCCGCAGGGGTCATTGGCCCGCGCGATCTGCTGCACGGGCTTGACCTACAGCGCCGCATCGACGCCCCTCTGGGCGAAGTTCTGGCCACCGAAGGCTTGGTCGCCTCCGATGACATCGTCAAAGCGCTTGCCCGGCAGTATGGCGCCCAACCTGTCGACTTGACCCGCAGCCCCTGCGATCAACGTCTTGCGGCTCGGATACCCGCGCGTCTCTGTCTGCAATTCGGTGCCGTGCCATGGCTGGAACTGGGGGACCGGCTTTTCGTGGCCAGCGGTCGCCCCGCGGATTTTCCTCACCTTTGCAACGCCTTGGGGGAGCGGGGGAAAACTTTGGTGCTGGTCGTCGCCGACCCCCGGCAGGTGCAGACCCAGATCGGCAGGCTCTATGCCGCGGAACTGGCGGAACATGCCGTCACCCGCGTGGCGGATGCAGAAAGCTGTCGAAACTGGGGCGTGCGCAGCTGGAAACGGCGGTTTGCGCTGCGGGGTATTCTGCTGTCGCTCTTTGCGCTATTGGTGCTTTTCCCCTCCGCCCTCCTTACGATCGCTCTCCTCTGTGGCGCGCTCACTCTGCTGCTAACCAGCGGACTCAAAGCCGCGGCCCTTTGGGCCTCTCTCACCCGGCCCAAGCCCCCACGGTCGCCGCCGAATGCCGCAGAGATTAAGGGATTTCGCCTGCCCCGCGTCTCGGTCCTCGTGCCCTTGCTGCATGAGGAAGAGATCGCGCAGGCGCTGATCGCGCGGCTTTCGCGGCTCACCTACCCGAAATCGCTGCTGGAGGTGGTTCTGGTCCTCGAAGCGAGTGACAAGCTCACCCGAGCGACCATCGCACGCACACCCTTGCCGCCATGGATCAGCGTGATCGAAGTGCCCGATACCGGCGCGCTTAAAACCAAACCCCGCGCGCTGAATTACGCGCTCGATTTCTGCCGCGGCAGCATTATCGGCGTTTGGGATGCGGAGGATGCGCCGGAGCCGGACCAGATCGAACAGATTGTCACCCGCTTTCACAACGCGCCCGAAAATACCGCTTGTTTGCAGGGGGTTCTGGATTTCTACAACAGCCGCGGCAATTGGATGGCCCGCTGTTTTGCGATCGAGTATGCGACTTGGTGGCGGGTGATCCTACCGGGCGTGGCCCGGCTGGGGCTGGTCGTCCCGCTGGGCGGCACCACGCTGTTTTTCCGGCGCTACATCCTCGAACGGCTCGGCGCTTGGGACGCCCATAACGTGACCGAGGATGCCGATCTGGGCCTCCGGCTGGCACGGCGCGGCTATGTGACCGAACTGATGCGCACCATCACCTATGAAGAGGCCAATTGCCGGCCTTGGCCTTGGGTGCGGCAACGATCCCGTTGGCTGAAGGGATATCTCATCACTTGGGCGGTCCATATGCAAAGACCACGCGCCCTGCTGAAAGACCTCGGCCCCCTGCGGTTCATTGGCGTGCAGGCGATCTTCCTCTCCACGGTTTCGCAATTCGCCCTCGCGCCCCTTCTCTGGTCGCTGTGGCTGAGTTTTTTCGGGCTGTATCACCCGGTCACGGACTGGCTTGCGCCACCCGTCCTGACGGCGATCTTCGCGCTGTTCATCCTATCGGAATTGCTGAACTTCTGCGTCGCCACCATCGCGGTCTCAAACCGGGGTCAACGGCATCTGCTACCGTGGGTCATCACCTGCCCGCTCTACTTCGCATTAGGCGCCTTGGCCGCCGCCAAAGCGCTGTTTGAGCTCTATCGCAGCCCACATTTTTGGGACAAAACCGCCCATGGGCATACTCTGCCGCGCTATGTAAAACCCCGCAAAAGGCTCAAAAATCATCCTCGCGCCGGGCCGCTTCCTGCTTCAACCGGGTCATGAAGGCGACGGAGATATGCGTGCGCAGCGCCTCATCCGCGCCATCCTCATCGCGGGCTTCGATCATCTCCACGATGCGGTTATGTTCGGCCTGCGCAATCTCCCCCCGCCCTTCCACCGCGAGAGATGAAGTCGCCATCAAGGCCATAGAGCGGTGCACGAGGTCGAGCTGCTGCACCAAATAGCGGTTGTGCGACGCCAGATGGATCTGCTTGTGAAACCGTTTATTCGCCCGTGCCAGCGCATTGGGATTGCCCGCCAGCGCGTTGTCGGCATCCACCATCTCGCGCAGCACGCGCACCTCCTCGGCGGTGGCATGGCGAGCGGCCAGACGCGCGGCCAGCCCCTCCAGCTCGCCCCGGACGACGTAAAGCTCGGCCATCTGGTTGTGATCCAGCGAGGCCACGATCAGGCTACGCCCGTCCCGCATGAGCAGAGACTGCGTCTCAAGCCGTTGTAATGCCTCGCGGATCGGCGTGCGCGAGACGCCGAAACGCTCGGCCAATTCGCTCTCCACCAAGCGGTCACCGGGGCGATAGGTGCCAATGTCGATGGCCTCCAGAATCATCGAATAGGCGTCGGTCGGGCCGGTCTTGGGGTCGGGCATCAGCTATCAGTCCTTGAAAGTTGCGCCACCTTACTCACCGCGACCATTTGCGCAACCCGGCAGGGCTTGCGCGGCTGCGCGTCTCGGCCTACCTCTGCGCCATGCCGCGCGATGCTTTTTCTCATGTCACCACTTGGGTCTTCGACCTTGACCAGACACTCTATCCGCCCGAGGCGCGGCTTTTCGACCTGATCGAAGCGCGTATGGTCGATTGGGTGATGCGCGCGATCAAGGTCGACCGCGCCGAGGCCAACCACCTGCGCCAGCATTATTGGCAGACATACGGCACCACGCTGGCCGGCTTGATGCGCGAACACGGCGTCGACCCCGGCCCCTACCTGACCGAGGTGCATGACATCCCGATGGACCGGCTCACCCCCGATCCCCTGCTCGCTCAGGCCATTCGCGTGTTGCCGGGGCGGCGGATCGTCTACACCAACGGCTGCGCGCCCTACGCCGAACGGGTGCTTGAGGCCCGCGGCCTTTCGGGGCTTTTCGACGCGGTCTATGGTGTCGAACACGCTGATTTCCTGCCCAAACCCGAAGCCGCCGCCTATGACAAGGTCTTTGGCATCGACGGGTTCCAGACCGCCTCCGCCGCCATGTTCGAGGATGATCCACGCAACCTCGCCGCGCCCCACGCTCTGGGGATGCGCACGGTGCATGTGGCCCCGGAACGTGGCGAAGGCGATCACATCCACTACCATACGCAAGATCTTTGCGAATTCTTAACACGGGTGGCGGGCTGATGACCTTCGATTGCGATATCCTGATTTCCGGCGGCGGCATCGCCGGGTTGACCGCGGCGGCGGCCTTTGGCGCGGCGGGCTTCAATGTGATCTGCGTCGACCCCACCCCGCCCGTCACCGATGGCGCCGCCAAGGGGGCCGACATGCGCTCCACCGCGCTGCTGCAACCGGCGCGGCGCCTGTTGGAGGACGCGGGTCTTTGGGACTGTCTTGCCCCCCATGCCGCCGCCCTGCAAATCATGCGGATCGTCGATGCGGGCG
Source organism: Sulfitobacter sp. 1A12056 (assembly GCF_043558125.1). Classification (NCBI taxonomy): domain Bacteria; kingdom Pseudomonadati; phylum Pseudomonadota; class Alphaproteobacteria; order Rhodobacterales; family Roseobacteraceae; genus Sulfitobacter; species Sulfitobacter sp. 1A12056. The sequence continues at coordinate 166,612 of NZ_JBIFFY010000006.1, forward strand.
GCGAAGACCCGACGCCGCGGGTGACCCGCGAGTTCGACGCCGCCGATATCTCTGACGCACCCTTCGGCTGGAACTTTCCCAATTGGCTGCTGCGGCGCGAAATCCTGACCCGGCTTAACGAATTGCCGAACGTGGATTTCCGCCCCGGCACCGGCACCACCACGCTTTTCACCCGCCAAAGTGAAGCGCGCGTGGGGCTGAGCGATGGCAGCCGGATCAGAACCCGGCTCGTCATCGCCGCCGACGGGCGCAACAGCCCCATGCGCGAAGCCGCCGGGATCGAGGTCACCACCCGGCGCTACGGGCAAAAGGCACTGGCCTTCTGCGTGACCCATCCGATCCCCCATGAAAACGTCTCGACCGAGGTGCACCGCTCCGGCGGTCCTTTCACCCTCGTGCCCCTGCCCGACCGCGACGGCATGCCCTGTTCTGCCGTGGTCTGGATGGACGATGGCCCCGCAACCCAGGCCCGCGCCACGCGCGACCCCGCCGCTTTTGAGGCCGAGGCGACCGCCCGGTCGGCCAATCTCTTCGGCCCGCTCACCCTCGCCAGCCCCCGTGCCCTCTGGCCCATCATCAGCCGAGAGGCCAAACGTCTTTCTGCCGAACGGCTGGCCCTCGTGGCGGAAGCCGCCCATGTGCTGCCCCCCATCGGGGCACAGGGGTTGAACATGTCGCTGACCGATATGGCGACCCTGCTGGAACTCGCCCGCGCCGCACCAGAACGCCTCGGCGATGCCGAGATGCTGGAGGCCTATCACAAGGCCCGCCACGCCGATATCGCGCTCAGGGTCCGGGGCATCGACCTGTTGAACCGCGCCAGCCAAGCCAGCAGCCCGCTTGCCCGAGACGCGCGGGCGGCAGGGCTCAACGCGCTCTACGCCCTGCCCCCGGTGCGAAAAATGCTGATGCAAATGGGGCTGGGCCTGCGCCGCTGAACTGCGGCGCAGAGGGTCTTACAGAACCTCATCCAACACCGCCGTCAGCCGCGCCACGGTCGCGTCGACATCATAAAGCTTATCCAATCCGAACAGCCCCAGACGGAAGGTGCGGAAATCATCCGGCTCCCCCACCTGCAACGGCACCCCGGCGGCGATCTGCATGCCATGGGCGGCGAAAGCCTTGCCGTTTTGCACATCGGGATCAGCAGTATAGCACACGACCACCCCCGGCGCGGCGACCCCCTCTCCGGCGACTGAGGTTACACCGCGGTCGGCCAAGACCTGACGCACCGCTTCGCCCAACCGCCACTGCGCCTCTTTCAGTCGGTCAAACCCATAGTCCCGCGTCTCTTGCACCGTATCGCGGAACACGCGCAGTGCGTCCGTCGGCATGGTGGCGTGATAGGCATGGCCGCCCGCCTCATAAGCCTTCATGATGTCGCGCCATTTGCGCAGATCGATGGCAAAACTGTCCGACGTGGTCTCATTCAGCCGCGCCTCGGCCCGCGCCGACATCATCACCAAACCGGCCGAGGGAGAGGCACTCCACCCCTTCTGCGGGGCCGAGATCAGCACATCTACCCCAAGCGCCTTCATATCCACCCAGACACAGCCCGAGGCGATGCAATCCAGCACCATCAGCGCGCCCACCTCATGGGCCGCCGTGGCCATTTCCTTGATATAGTCATCCGGCAGGATCATGCCCGAGCTTGTCTCCACATGCGGGGCGAACACCACCTGCGGCTTCTGCGTGCGGATCGCGGCGGTGACCTCGTCGATCGGGGCGGGCGCAAAGGGCGCGGGGCTGGCATTGCCCTGCATCCGCGCCTTCATCACCTCGGCGCTATTGGTCAGATCGGCACTCTCGATGATCTGGCTCCAGCGGTAAGAGAACCAGCCGTTGCGCACCACCAGCACATCCTGCCCCCGCGCGAACTGCCGCGCCACGGCCTCCATCGCGTAGGTGCCGCCACCGGGCACCAGCAACACGGCATCGGCGTTATAGACCTCACCCAGCCAGGTCGAGAGGTCGCGCATGACCTGCTGAAACTCCGCCGACATGTGGTTGAGCGATCGGTCGGTAAAGACCACGCTGAATTCATCAAGCCCCGAAGGGTCTACCGTGTCGAGCAATGCCATCGTTCTTCCTCCATCATTCGAAGCAAAGGCATATGGCCCGCCACGGCAAAAGGCAAATGCGGCTAAAGCGGCCCCGGCAGGCGCTCTTCGCTCAACAGCACGTTGGCCTCCACCTCCCCCGCGCCGGGCAGGGTCATGATCCGACGCCTGAGCACACGCTCGAAATCCGGCAGGTCTCGCGCCACGACCCGCAGACGATAGTCGAACAACCCCAAAACATGTTCCACCGTCTGCACCTCGGGAATGGCCGAAACCGCCCGCTCGAAATCCTCCAAACTGACCCGCCCGCGCGTGGCCAGCTTGATGCCCAGAAACACCGTGACGCCAAAACCCAAAGCCTCGGCATTCAAGCGCAACCGCCGCCCGGCAATCGCGCCGCCCTCCTCCAGCCGTTTGATCCGCCGCCATGTCGCAGGCTGCGACAGGCCCAAACGGCGCCCCAAGGCACTGGCACTTTGATTGGCGTCCCGCGCCAGCGCCCGCAACAAAGCGCGGTCAATGTCATCAAGCTCGATCACAGCGGCAGCCCCTCCTGCGTCTTGATCCGCGCCACATGCATCAGCGCCTCAATCTCAGCGATATGCGGCAGGGTCAGGATGCGACTGCGGTAAATCTGCTGATAATGCCCCATGTCCCGCGCAATGATCGACAGCCGCAGATCGACACGCCCCAAAAAGGTCTGCAACTCGATCACCTCAGGCACCTGCCGCGCCTCTGCCGTGAAAACATCAAAAGCATTCGCCTGCGTCTTGTCCAAGGTCACCCGCAAGGACACCTCCAAAGCATAGCCAAGCGCCGCCCAATCAATCACCACCCCGCTGCCCTGCACGATCCCCTGATCTTGCAGCCGCGCAATCCGCCGCGCCGCCTTGCCGGAGGTGATATTGCACCGCTCCGCCAATTCCCCGGGGCTGAGACTCGGCTCTGCCTGCCAATAGCGCAGAATACGGCGATCCAGATCATCAAGCATGATTTTTCCGTTTTAGAGCGATACCACGAATAACTATCTTCATCCTTTCACAAATACCTCTGCGATGACAATGGCTACTGGGCGCAACTTCGCTATGGTGAGACCCAGAACGAGACAAACCAAAGGACAAGATCATGCGCGTTTACTACGACCGCGACTGCGACGTGAACCTCATCAAGGACAAGAAGGTGGCGATCCTCGGCTACGGCTCCCAAGGCCACGCCCACGCGCTGAACCTGCGCGACTCGGGTGCCAAGAACCTCGTCGTCGCCCTGCGCGAAGGCTCCGCCTCCGCTGCCAAAGCCGAGGGCGAAGGCCTCAAGGTCATGGGCATCGCCGAAGCCGCCGCTTGGGCCGACCTGATCATGTTCACCATGCCCGATGAACTTCAGGCCGAAACTTACAAGAAATACGTGCATGACAACATCCGCGAAGGTGCCGCCATCGCCTTCGCCCACGGTCTGAACGTGCACTTCGGCCTGATCGAGCCGAAAGAAGGCGTCGACGTGATCATGATGGCCCCCAAAGGCCCCGGCCACACTGTGCGCGGCGAATACACCAAAGGCGGCGGCGTGCCCTGCCTTGTGGCCGTGGACAAAGACGCCTCCGGCAAGGCGCTTGAAATCGGCCTTAGCTATTGCTCCGCCATCGGCGGCGGCCGCTCCGGCATCATCGAGACCAACTTCCGTGAAGAATGCGAAACCGACCTCTTCGGCGAACAGGCCGTGCTCTGCGGTGGTCTGGTCGAACTGATCCGCATGGGCTTCGAGACACTGGTCGAGGCGGGCTACGCCCCCGAGATGGCCTATTTCGAATGCCTGCACGAGGTGAAGCTGATCGTGGACCTGATCTACGAAGGCGGCATCGCCAACATGAACTACTCGATTTCGAACACCGCGGAATACGGCGAATATGTCTCCGGGCCTCGCATCCTGCCCTACGACGAGACCAAGAAGCGCATGAAAGACGTGCTGACCGACATCCAGAACGGCAAATTCGTGCGTGACTTCATGCAGGAAAACGCTGTGGGCCAGCCTTCGTTTAAAGCGACCCGTCGCATCAACGACGAGCACCGCATAGAACAGGTCGGCGAAAAGCTGCGCGAGATGATGCCGTGGATTTCCGCAGGCAAGATGGTGGACAAGGCCAAGAACTGAGCCAAATCTCCCCAAAGATAAGACGACATCGACCCCGGCCTCGCGCCGGGGTCTTTGCCTTTACGCCGGAGCCCCGATGAACACCACGCCTCAAATCACGCTGACAAGCTGGCTGCTGATCGCCCTTTTGGGGTTTGTCTGGGGGGGCACCTTCCTTTTTACCGAAGTGGCGCTCACCGGGATCACGCCCTTCTGGCTCGCCGCCTCGCGGATCGGGTTGGCGGCGGTGGTGATGCTGGCGCTCTGGGCCCTGCGGGGGTTCGCGCTCTTCACCGCGCGCCCCTCTGCCTCCGACATCCTCGTGCTGGTGACGATCGGCATCATCAGCTCGGCCCTGCCCTTTTCGCTGCTCGCATGGGGGCAGCAATATGTGACCTCGGGCTTTGCTGGGGTGACCATGGCTTCTGTCGCACTGATCGTCCTACCCATGGCCCATTTCCTGCTGCCGGGAGAGCGCATGACCCCGCGCAAGGTCGGCGGCTTTGTCATCGGTTTTGTCGGCGTCGTCGTGTTGATCGGCGGGCAGGCGTTTGAAAGCACCGGCGCTGCGATGGAGACGGCAGGGCGTATGGCCTGCGTCGCCGCGGCCTCTTGTTATGCGGTAAGCTCAATCCTCATGCGGCGGCTGCCTTCGGTTGATCCGATCGGGCTCGGGACGGTGCTGATGCTGATCGGTGCCGTGGTCATGCTGCCCGCCGCCTTCCTCAGCGAGGGCCCGCCGCCCCTGCCCGCGCCCAAGATACTGGCCGTGCTGGCCTTTCTCGGCCTCATCCCCACCGCAGGCGCGGCGTTTTTGCGGGTCTATGTGGTGCGCACCGCGGGGCCGGTCTTCATGTCACTGGTGAACTACCAAGTGCCGGTCTGGTCCGTCCTGCTGGGCGCGCTGGTCCTGTCAGAGCCGCTGCCAATGTCGTTGCTCTACGCGATGGCGCTGATCCTTGCGGGGGTCGGGCTCAGCCAATACGGCGCGCTGAAACGGTTGTTCCGGGGAAGCTGAGGTAGGCTCGCGGCCGACGAACGCGCCCGCGAACCCGTCGGATCAGTAGCGTCCCAAGGCCATTTTGGTCTTTGCAGTCACCTTTCCGGCACCGTTGACGGCCTTCACCACGGCCTCATAGCTGTTGCCCTTTCCCCCTGAACAGGGTGGCAGATAACCGGCAGATCGGTAGTCGCCCGTCCCCCTTGCCGCTTTGATGACCTGCACGCCACGCGGCATTTTCGCGGTCAGTCCCGGAACCGCGGGCAATTTGGCGCTACTGCCCTTTACGTTATAGCCGATTGTCCCATGCCCACCGCCGGAGGACAGAGGGCCATAACTACGGTCATTGAACTCGACCACGACCATCGCGGTCCCGGTGGGAAGACCGGTGACCTGAAAGGGCGGTGTCATCCCCTTACCGCCGAACAGGGTGCATTGCTGGCCGGCGGGGACAGTCTTGCCATTCCACGGCGCAAGAACCTGCGCCTTCATATCGGCAAATGCAGGGACGGCGAGAAACAGGGTGGCGCAGAAAGTCAGCGAAAAGCGCATTGGGGAAATCCTATAAAGTTAAACCATCAAACTATGCACGCCGACCAGATACCCATCAACCTTAAATTGTAGAGACCACCCTACCCACCGCTTCGACCACGCTATTGACCGCACGCTCCATCAGTGCCGCGTCCTCATGTTCGGCCATGACGCGCACCAAGGGTTCCGTGCCCGATTTGCGGATCAACAGCCGCCCACCCTGCGCCAAATCGCCTTCGGCCTGCGCGATGGCGGCTTTGACCTGCGCGTTTTCCAGCGGGGTCTGCCCGGCGGAGAAGCGCACGTTTTTCAGCAGCTGCGGGACCGGGTCGAATTGGTAGAGCAGTTCCGAGGCAGGTTTGCCCGAGCGGACCATCTCGGCCAGAAACTGCATCCCAGCCATCAGCCCGTCGCCCGTGGTCGCATAGTCGGTCATCACGATATGGCCCGACTGCTCCCCCCCGAGGTTGAAGCCCCCTTCGCGCATCCGCTCCACCACATAGCGGTCGCCGACGCCGGTCCGCTCCAGCCGCACACCACGGTCGTTCAGGAAACGCTCCAGCCCCAGATTGCTCATCACCGTAGCGACGAGCGCCTTGCCCGCAAGACGCTCCTCTTCGGCCCAACGCGCGGCCATCAGCGCCATGAACTGATCGCCGTCGCCGATGCGGCCATTCTGATCGATCAGGATCACCCGGTCAGCGTCGCCGTCAAGGCAGATGCCCACATCGGCACCATTGGCCACCACGGCCTCCGCCGCCGATTGCGGCTGGGTGGAACCGCAGCCGTCGTTGATGTTGAACCCGTTCGGGTCCACGCCGACGGGGATCACATTCGCCCCCAATTCCCACAGCGCCATCGGCGCCACATGGTAGGCCGCGCCATGGGCGCAGTCGATCACCACCTTCAACCCATCAAGACGCATCTGCCGCGGGAAAGAGGATTTGACCCGTTCGATATAGCGAAAGCGGCTGTCATCGATCCGCTTGGCCCGGCCAATCTGATCCGGCGCCGATGGCTCGACCCCCTCGGCGACCAGCGCTTCGATTTCCTGCTCAACCTGATCGGAGAGTTTGAACCCATCCGGGCCGAAGAACTTAATGCCGTTGTCGCTGGCCGGGTTGTGACTGGCCGAGATCATCACCCCCAGATCGGCCCGCATGGAACGCGTCAAAAGCCCCACCGCGGGTGTCGGCACCGGCCCCAGCAGCAACACGTTCATGCCGGTGCTGGTGAGGCCCGCAGTCAGCGCGTTTTCGAACATATAGCCTGACAGGCGCGTGTCTTTGCCGATGACCACACGGTGCACGCCGCTTTTCTCACGCCGGAAATAGCGCCCGACGGCGGCACCGATACGCAGCGCCATGTCGGCGGTCATGGGGTGAATATTGGCGGTGCCCCGCACGCCGTCTGTACCAAAAAGCTTTGTCATATCTATTTTCCTGCCAGTGCCGAACGATAAAGTAAAATGGATTGAATGGTTTGCGCCACATCGTGAACGCGTAAGACTTGGGCCCCGTGGTTCAGTGCCGCCAGGGCCACCGCGATGGAGCCGGGCGCGCGATCTTCCCCCGCCGCGCCGCCGCCGATCGTGCCGATGAAACGTTTACGCGACGCACCGAGCAAGATCGGCACCCCGAGGCTGTGGAACAGGCTCAGCCGCGCAAGCAGCGCGAGGTTGTGCTCCAGCGTCTTGCCAAAGCCGATGCCCGGATCGGCGATGATATTTGCGCGCGGGATGCCCTGCGCCTCAAGCGCCGCGATCCGCTCGGCCAGATAGTCATAGACGTCGAGCAGCACGTCATCATAGCGCGGGTCGCGCTGCATTGTGGCCGGGTCGCCTTGGGCGTGCATGACACAGACCGGCAGCCCCCGCGCCGCGCAGAAGGGCGCAAGCGCCGGGTCGAAGGTCAGCCCTGCCACGTCATTGACCAGATCCGCCCCCGCCGCCACGGCGGCTTCGGCCACAGCAGCCTTGCGGGTGTCGATGCTGATCGCCCCCTCCCCGGCGGCCCGCAGCCCTTCGATCACCGGTCGAACACGCGCAATTTCTTCGCCCTCCGGCACGGTCTCCGCTCCGGGGCGTGTGGATTCCCCGCCGATGTCGAGCATATCGACCCCCGCCGCCCGCATCGCCGCCCCCGCCGCAACCGCGACCTTCGGGTCGGCATGGCGGCCCCCATCTGAGAAACTGTCAGGCGTGGCATTGAGGATGCCCATCACGCGGGGGCGGTCGAAACTCAAACCCGCGATGGCTGGGCGCGGCGCGGTGAGGGCATCGCGCGCGGCGTAGGGGAGCGCATCTGCCGGAATCACGCGCGGCGCCTGCCCCCGCGACAGGACTTCAACATGGGTGAACCAGCCCCAACCGCCCGCGAGGGTCAGCGCAGCTTCGGGCCGCGCGGGGCCGATTTGAACCAAGGGGCGGTGGTAGTCGGTCATCAAACGATCTCCGCGCTGTCGACGTCAAGCAGGCGCATAGGCAGCGCCGTGCCCTCGGGCTGGTCTGCGCCGATCAGCACCAATTCGCAGCCCGATGAACTCTCGGCGAACCAAGCGGCCAAGGCGGGTGCTGCGCTTGGCGGGGCCGTGGGGCCGTCCACCGCGTCGAGCACGATCCGCGCAGGCGCCCAGATGCTGATCTGGCCGTTCTTCATCGCCCAGTCCAACTCCGTCCGGCTGCCGACCACCGCGCCCCGCGGATCGCGGGTTGAAAGCAACCAAGCGTTCTGTTCGATGGCTAAGAGGTCAATGTGGCGCTGCGCTTTCTCATCCTCGGCCTGTGGCAAAGGGGTGTCGGGGGGACCGACACAGAGGATTACCGGCTCCGCAGCGGCTTTCAATTGGTCCAGCCATCCCGGCAAACGCGCTGAAGCAATCGCCGCGTTGGAGAGATAAACCACGCGCGGCTGCGGAGCCTCTTGGCCCGCGTCCTGCGAAGCGGCCTCTTCCCGCGCGCGGACGATCTCGACCCCAAGGGCACCGGGGCCCCGGTCGAGTTTTTCAATCCGCACGAAAACCCGCATCGCTTGCGGCTCGATCAGGATACGGTCGGCCACCCGTTCGGCCAGCGTTTCCAAAAGGTTGAGCCGTTCGGCGGCAAGCTCGGCGGCGATGGCTTCGGTCACGCGGTCGTAGGATAGGATACGGTCGACATCGTCGTCCACCACACCCGTCAGGGGGGCCACCTCGACCACCACGTTAAAGCAGACCCGCTGGGTCACGTCCCGCTCGGCCTGAAAGGCACCGATCTCAACCTCGACGATATGATCGCGCAGGGAGATACGATCACGCGGCTCAGGGCCGGCCATCGTCTCTGCCCGCTCGGAAGGGTGGGCAAAGGCAAGTCGAATTTCGTCGTCGGACATCGGCAGCGCCTATCGGATCAGGGTAATGGCCCCACCGGGGGCGCTTCGATGCACATTTAGCAGGCCCACCGGCGGCAGGCCAGCACCCGAAGGCACATCCCGCCCCTCAGTTCGAGGCGGTCTTCCATGTGTGGCGATAGAAGAGGTGCTGCCCGATCCGCGCGGTCTTGGTATAGACCCGCGCCCAATTGGGGTTCACGGCAGTGGTGTGATAGTGGGTCGCGCCATTGGTCAGCTTCGGCGCGCTGCCGTCGATGATCGCACGCGCGACTTTCGAGACACGGGCAAAAGCGCGCGGCTCATTGATGACCTCTTTGTGGCCGTCGCAGGTGTAGGTGAACTGGCACTGATACTTGCGCCCGGTCCCTTGGTTGATCACGCCGCAAAGCGTGCCGGGGAAACGGGCGGATTTCACCCGGTTCATGATCACTTCGGCCACGGCGAACTGGCCCTTGACCGTCTCACCGCGCGCCTCGAAATACAGCGCTTCGGCAAGGCACTGCAATTCGGCGTTGCCTTCGGCCTTGGGCTGGCTGTCGATCCAAGCCGTGGAGAATTTCACATCTGTCGCGCTGGCCGACACGGGCTGTGCGACCATCTCCTGAAGCCGCGCCGCACCGGCGGACTTCAGACCTTGAATTTCAATCTGCGCAAGATCGCTCGCACTTTCAGAGCTGGCCTGAACCGCCAGCGGGCTGCTGCACAGCGCCATGGAAAGAACAAAAGAGATCGACCGGATAAAACGCATTATGCGCCTCGCATCATTGTTAGGGCTGCGGGGCGGATAGCCAAAAGGTTCCCGGCGGTAAACCCAACCAGACGTTACGTGCAGAAACTCGCCGAATTATGGTATAAATTGGGCTGGAGCCCGCCGCCCCTACCCGATCTTGTGGGCAATGGCGAGTTGGGCGGCGGCCAGACGTGCAACTGGCACGCGAAATGGCGAACAGGAAACATAATCGAACCCCGATTCGCGGCAAAAGGCGATGGATTCGGGGTTGCCGCCATGCTCCCCACAAATGGAAAGGGTGATTCCGGGCTGCGCCTTGCGCCCTCTTTCCGCCCCGAGTTGCAGCAATTCGCCGACCCCATCGGTATCGAGCACATGGAACGGATCCTCCGGGTAAACCCCCTGTTGCACGTAGTTCGACATGAAGCGCCCCGCGTCGTCGCGCGAGAGACCGTAGGTCATCTGCGTCAGGTCGTTGGTTCCGAAGCTGAGAAAGGCACAATGCGGCGCGATATCATCGGCGCGCAGACAGGCGCGCGGGGTCTCCACCATGACGCCAAGGCGGTAGGTAAAGCTCGCGTCACGCTCGCTGCGCACGGCGGCGGCCACGGCATCAACACTGGCTTTCACCAGTTCCACCTCGCGCCGGGCGCTGACCAGCGGGATCATGATCTCGGGCACCACCGGCTCGCCATCGCGGCTGGCCTCGATCGTGGCCTCGAAAATGGCGCGGGCCTGCATCTCGTAGATCTCGGGCACCGTGACCCCTAAGCGCACGCCGCGCAGGCCCAGCATCGGGTTATACTCCGTCATCGCCGCCACACGCCGCGTCACGTCGGACATCTGAAGGCCAAGCGCCTCGGCCAATTCGCGCTGCCCGGCTTTGTCGGAGGGCAGGAACTCATGCAGCGGCGGGTCGAACAGGCGGATGCAGACCGGCTGACCCTGCATGATGCGGAAAAGCTGGGTAAAATCCTCGCGCTGCATGGGCAGCAGACGTTCCAGCACGGCGCGGCGGTCTTCGCCGCTTTCGGCAAAGATCATCTCGCGCATCACGGTGAGGCGGCCCGGCTCGAAAAACATATGCTCGGTCCGGCACAACCCGATGCCATGGGCGTTGAAGTTGCGCGCGGTCTGGGCATCGGTCGGCGTGTCGGCATTGGCGCGAATGCCAATGTCGGCCACGTCCTCGGCCCAGCCCATCAGCCGGTTAAAGGTATCGTCGAGCGCGGCCTCCTGCATCTTGGCCGCCCCCGCCAGCACCTGCCCGGTGGAGCCATCGACGGTAACTTGATCGCCTTCGACAAAGACCCGCCCGTCGGGGGCGATGATCTGCCGTTGGGTCACCACAAAGCGCATGTTCGAGGCACCAACCACGCAAGGCAGCCCCATGCCGCGCCCGATCACCGCCGCATGGCTGGTGATGCCGCCGCGTTCAGTCAGCACGGCGGCGGCGGCATGCATGCCGCGAATATCCTCGGGCGAGGTCTCACGCCGGACGAGGATGCAAGGCTCCCCGCGCGCGGCACTGGCCTGCGCGTCGCTGGCGGAAAAGACGATCCGCCCGGTCGCCGCGCCGGGGCTGGCGGCGATGCCACGCCCGATCACGTCACGCTTGGCGCTTGGGTCGACTTGGCGGTGCAGCAGTTCCGACAGCGTGCGCGGCTGCACCCGCATGAGTGCTTCCTCGCGGCTGATGATCCCCTCATCGGCCAGCGCCACGGCGATGCGCACCGCCGCACGGGAGGAACGCGCGACCTTCACACCGTCCAAGATATGCAGCTTGCCCTGATCGATCACAAACTCGACCTGCATCTCGGCCCGCAGCCTCTTGCGCATCAGCGCCGCGTGATCCTTCAACTCGGCAAAGGCTTCGGGCACCAATTCTTCGAGCGATGGCCCGCGCGGATCGCGGGTGAGATACATCGCCGCCGCATCGCCTTCGAGCGCATCGCGGCCTTGGCTCTGGCTCAGATAGCGCCCGGTGATCTGCGGCAGGCCGGTGTCGCTGTCGACCAGTTGCAACACGCCCGAGCCGCATTGCCCCTGCCCCACGCCAAAGGCCATCTCTTGCACCACCAGACCCAGCCCCGCATCCGCAGGCGCGCCTTTCGCCTGTCGCAACAGCCGCGCCGAGGTGCCATTCCACGCCCGCGCCATTGACCGCAACACCGCCGCCAGTTGCGTTGCCGGGTCTTGGGGAAAACGCTCTTCGGTCTCGGCCTCATAGGCGCGCAGGGATTCCATCAGCGCCGCGCGGCCATCGCCATTCACATCGTCGAACATATCCGGATCAAGACGCGCGACATTGACCGCATAGGACTGCACGAAACGCGAATAAAGCGCCGCCGCTGGCCCTTCGCCGATGGTGCCAGCATAGCTTTCAAACAGCGCGTCGTTGATCCCGATGTTCAGTACCGCCCCCGGCCCGCCCCAATCGGGGTCTTGGCTGGAGGGCCGCACGCAAAGCAGCGCACCCTTCGGGAACTGATCGACCACCGCCTGCACGTCGGGCATCTGGCCCCGCGCGATCTGCTGCACCGCGTCAAAGGACAGCGCAATGGTGCGCGGCACCGGCAGGTCGAGCCGCACGAGACGTTGCAGGCATTTGGCCCGCCCGCCATGGGTGGTATTGGCAATCGGCGCGGTGGGGGTCACCAGCGTGGTATGGGGGTCGTTCTGCACTGCGGCACCTTAATCGTTCCGGTGCAGCATAGGGGTTGAGGCAGAAGGGGCAAGGGATCTCGCCCCCTCTGGGGTCAGCCGTCCAGTTTGGTCAAGTCCGCCACGGCGCTACAGATCGTGCGAATGCGGCTCAGCAGATTAAGCCGGTTGCGCCGCACGGTGGGGTTCTCGGCGTTGACCTGTACCGCCTCAAAGAAGGCATCGATCGGCCCGCGCAATTCGGCCATGGCCGCCATCGCAGTCGAGAAATCCTGCGCCGCCATTGCCGGGGTTATCTTGGCCTCTGCCTTGTCGAGTGCAGAGAAGAGGTCTTTCTCGGCCTCCGTCTCGGCAAACTTCGGATCGGCGCCAAAGGAGTATTCCACGCCATCGGCCTCTTCGGCTTGGCTGAGGATATTGTTGGCGCGTTTGAAGCCTTGGATCAGGTTTTCGCCATCGTCGGTTTTGAGCGTCTCTGACAGGGCGCGGGCGCGTTTGACCAGCAGGGTGAGATCGTCGCTGCCGTCCATGGCGATGCAGGCGTCGATGACGTCGTGACGGATGCCTTGGTCGCGGAGATAGACTTTGAGGCGGTCGTGGATGAAGCCCAGAATGTCGGCAGTGTCAGCCCGGCCCGCGTCACGGTCGCCGACGATCTCGGCGCTTTGGCCCAGTACGTCGTTCAGTGTCAGCGACACATCATTCTCAACCAAAATCCGGATCACACCCAAAGCCGCACGGCGCAGCGCGAAGGGGTCCTTGCTTCCGGTCGGTTTCTCATCAATCGCCCAGAAGCCGGTGAGCTTGTCGATCTTCTCGGCCAGCGCTACGGCAATCGACACCGGCGCGGTCGGCACGTCATCGGACGGCCCCAGCGGCGCATAGTGATCCTTCGCGGCGTCCGCGACGGCATCCGACATCCCCGCCTTGCGCGCGTAGTAGCTGCCCATCAGGCCCTGCAACTCGGGGAATTCATAGACCATCTCGGAACTGAGATCGGCCTTGGCGACGCGGGCGGCCTTCTCGGCCTCGTCAGCGTCAGCACCGACCAGCGGCGCCAACTCGCGCGAGAGCGTCGCTATGCGGTCGATCAACTCGGCCTGAGTGCCGAGCTTGTTATGGAAGGTCACGTTTTCCAGCGCCTTGACCCAAGTCTCCATGCCCGCGCCGGTGGTGACCGTGCGCAGGTCGTTGTCCCAGAAGAACTTGGCGTCCGAGAGCCGCGCGCCCAGCACTTTCTCGTTCCCGGCGAGGATCGTGGCGCCCTCGTCGGCGGTCGTGCGGTTGGCGACGGTGATGAACCGCTCGATCTGCCCCGACTTCGGGTTGCGGACCGAGAAGAACTTCTGATGCTCTTTCATGGAGGTTTGCAGCACTTCCGGCGGCAGGCCGAGGAAATCCTCGCCGATGCGGCCCATCAGCACGACGGGGTATTCCACGAGGCCCGCGACTTCGGCCAGAAGCCTTGCGTCCTCAACCACTTCCAGCCCGGCGGCGAAGGCCATGTTGGTGGCGTCATGCCAGATCGTATCAGCCCGCGCGGCGGGGTCGAGCACAACGAAGGCACGGCTGAGCTTGTCCTGATAATCCTCGAAGCCCGAGACTTCGATCTCATCGGGGGCGAGGAAGCGATGCCCCCGCGTGGTGTTCCCGGCGGTGATGCCGTCGATGGTGAGCGGCACCGTCTCGGCCCCGGCCTCATCGCTGATGACGCAGAGGATGGAATGCAGCGGGCGGACCCATTTGAGGCTACCCGTGCCCCACCGCATCGACTTGGGCCAAGGGAAGTTGCGGATGGTCTGCTCCAGCACCTCGGCCACGATCTCGGCGGCGGGGCGGCCCGGCTTCTCGATCTTGGCAAAAAGCACCTTGCCCTTGGGCGTGTCGCGCTCCTCTAGCTGGTCGCGCGTCAGACCCGCGCCGCGCAAAAAGCCTTCGATGGCTTTCTCGGGCGCGTCGGCCTTGGGGCCCTTGCGCTCTTCCACCTGTCGGGGGCTGGCGGCGAGCATGTCGCCAAGCGCCAGCGTCAGGCGGCGCGGGGTGGTGAAGACGGCGGCGGAGCCATAGGTCAGACCGGCCTCGACCAAACCATTGGTCACTAGCTTTTGCAGGTCTTCGCCCGCGCGTTTCTGCATCCGCGCGGGAATTTCTTCGGAAAAAAGTTCAATCAGCAGATCTGGCACGGGCGGCCCCCAATTCTTGCCGCGACGGCGGCGTCTCATCGGGGGCTTGGATAACGAGTGCTAGGCGGAGGGTCTAGCCCCCCGCCCCGCGTTTAATCCAACAAGGTGCGGATATCCGGGTCGGAGAATTTTGGCACCACGCGGTAGCCCGCTTCGACGAAGTTATAGACCGCGAAACCGATCAGCCCCAGCCCGGCCCCGCCCAGAAGGAAGCGCCCAAAGGCCATGCCGCGCAGGTCTTGCAGCGCCTCGCCCAGACCGCCCGCCTGTTCGGGGTTGGCCGTGAGCGCCGCATAGCCCAGCGAAAAGGCGACGAGCGCGAGAATGCCGCCATAGATGACAAGGCCGATTTTCACGATGGGGTCGATGCTTTCGGTGAAATGGGTGCGCGCCAGATGGCCCTTATACTTCCCGCTCAGCCCTTTGTAGGCGTAGTAAATCCCCGCGCCCAGCAGGATCAGCGCTCCCGCGGCCACGATATAGCGCCCGGCGGGCATGGCCATCAGCTTTTGCGTCCAGTCCTGCGCGGAACTGCCGCCGGAGTTCTTGCCGCTCAGCGCCAGAGCGAGAACCGAGACGCCGATACCGCCGTGGATCAGCCCGGTCGTGATCTGCCCCAGCCGCGCGATCAGCCCCTTGGCGTCAGTCCCGTGGTCTTCGACATCCTTCACGCCCGCAGCCACACGCCAGACCAGATAGGCAAGCAGCCCGATGCCGATGGCAAAGAGCGCGGGGATGCCATAGGGCTCATCCCGCAGCGCCGCGAGGGCGTCTTTCGTACCCGAGGCTTGGGTGCGTTTCAGGGCGGCCAAAAGCGCCAGCCCCCCGATGATCGTATAGATCACCCCGCGCGCGCCATAGCCTGCGCGCATCACCCATTTCAGCCCCTCATGTGTTTTCTCTGACATTCTTGCCCCCGTTCTATGTGGGGACAAGCGTTCGGCAGCGTCAAAAGGTTCCGCCGAAAGGGTCCGCGCGCGGGGATAAGGTCAGTCGGCGGGGCGTTCCGGGCAGGCCTCGCCCACCACGGTGCCGTCATAGGACTTCTCACCGCAGTCGTTCAGCTCATGCCAGATATAGCCGCGCCCGTCGTCGGTCAGTGCCACGATCCGGTCGACGCCGTAGTGCACGTTTTTGCCGCCGAGGAAGGTCAGCGCGCTGCCCGCTTCGATCTCAGCCGCGATGGCGGGGGCGTCGAAACAATCGAACCAGCCCGGCGCGTTGCGCGGATCGGTGTGGTCGGTCATCTCATAGGTCTCGGTCGCCATGGCGAGGCTGATGTCATGCTCGAAACAGGCGCGAAACCGGATCGGGGAACTGTCGGCGTCGATGGCCTGTAGGTTGTTCGCCGCGATCTCCTCCGCCTCCTCCGTCGTCAGAGAGACGAGTTCGACCTTGGCCTCGGGCACATCATGGTAAAAGCCATAGATCTGAAGGTAATAGAGCGCCGCACCGGCGATCACTGCGGAGACGAGGATCACGATGCCAACAATCTTGCCGCTCATGCCGCGCTGTCCGCCTCGGGCGTCCAGCCGCCGGCGCGGGTCTGCACGAAGGCATCCGCGCATTGCTTGGCCAGCGCCCGCACCCGCCCGATATAGGCCTGCCGCTCAGTGACCGAGATCACGCCGCGGGCATCCAGCAGGTTGAAGATATGGCTCGCTTTGATGCATTGGTCATAGGCTGGATGCGCCATGACGATGCGCTTGCCGGTCTTGGGGTCCTCGGCGGGTTGTTCGAGGATGAATTTGCAATGCGCCTCAGCCTCATTGAACTGATCGAGCAGCACCTCGGTATTGGCCGTGTCGAAGTTCCAGCGCGCGAATTCCTCTTCGGTCTGTTTGAAAACATCGCCGTAGGTCAGCGGGATCGGCGCGTCGGGGCTGTTGAAGGGCATGTCCATGACGTGGTCGACACCCAACACATACATCGCCAGACGCTCCAGCCCGTAGGTCAGCTCGCCCGAAACCGGGTGGCAGTCATGGCCGCCGACCTGCTGGAAATAGGTGAACTGCGAGACTTCCATGCCGTCGCACCAAACTTCCCAACCCAGACCCCAAGCGCCGAGCGTCGGGCTTTCCCAATCGTCCTCGACAAAGCGGATGTCATGCAACGCCATGTCGATGCCGATGGCTTCGAGCGAGCCGAGGTACAGGTCTTGCAGATTGGGGGGGCTGGGTTTGATCAGCACCTGATACTGGTAGTAATGCTGCAAACGGTTCGGGTTCTCACCATAGCGCCCGTCGGTCGGGCGGCGCGAGGGCTGAACATAGGCCGCAGCCCAAGGCTGTGTGCCAAGGCTGCGCAGCGTGGTGGCCGGGTGGAAGGTGCCCGCGCCCACTTCCATGTCGTAGGGTTGCAGCACCGCGCAGCCCTGCCGCGCCCAATAGCTCTGCAAAGCAAGGATGATCTCTTGGAAAGAGCGTGGTTTCTGCGCTGCGTCAGACATGGTGATTGCCCCTTAATGATGCGCGCCTTTCCTACGTCTGCAAGCCATGGGGGTCAATCACAGCTTTATCAGAATTTCGCCCCCTTTGGCATGGCATTCGCGCCGCTTTCCGGCGTAATCTGGCTCGGATTTGGTTTTGCGAGAGTTGAGTGACGATGAAGCGAATTCTACGTGCCCCCGTGGCGATCTTCTTGGCCCTGAGCCTGACCTGGGCTGGCCTTGCGCGGGCGCAATCGGCAGAGGATGTCGTTTGGGTTCAGATCGAGGCGCAACCGTCCTTGGCCGAAGCCACGGACCGGGCGCGCGCCTATGAGACCCTGTTGGATGACGTGAATGGCTTTGCCTTGGGCGGCGGTTGGTACGGCATCGCCGTGGGCCCCTACCGGCGCGAGGATGCGGAACTAGTGCTGCGCAGCTATGTGCGCGACGGTCTGGTGCCGCGCGACAGCTTCATTCAGCAATCCAGCCGTTTCCAGCAGCAGTTCTGGCCCGTTGGTGACAACGTTCTGGAAACCGGCGTGATCGACGCCCCCGTGGGCGTGGATGGCATTGCGCCAGAGGAAGCCGCCGCGGGCAGCAGCACCCCCGATGTCACGACAACCCCGCTTGATCCGGCAGGGACGGAGGGTGAAACCCAAGCCGCAGAGGCCGAGACCGCACCGGCCCCCACCCCGCCCGAACCAGATGAGACCCCGGCAGAGGCGCGCCGCTCGGAACGCGCCCTTTCGGCGCAGGAGCGCAAAGACCTGCAAATCGCCCTGCAATGGGCGGGCTTTTATGATGCCGCGATTGACGGTGCCTTTGGCCGTGGCACCCGGGCCTCCATGCGCGCGTGGCAGGGCGCCAACAGCTATGAGCCGACCGGTGTGCTGACCACGCGCCAGCGGGCGGCTCTGATGGCGCAGTATAACGCCGTGCTCGACGGGCTGGGCTTGCAACTGGTGCGCGACGAGAAGGCCGGGATCGAGATCATGATGCCTACCGCCGAGGTCGACTTCGCCCGCTACGAGCCGCCCTTTGCCCATTACGACAGCAGTGGCAACATCGGCGCGCGGGTCTTGTTGATCAGCCAGCCGGGCAATCAAGATACGCTCTATGGCCTGTACGACATCATGCAAACGCTTGAGATCGTCCCCTTGGATGGCCCGCGCGAGCGCAAGCGCAATTCCTTTGAGTTGATCGGCGAGAACGGCAGCATCATCAGCCAGACGCAGGTCTCGCTGGAGAACGGTCAGATCAAGGGCTTCACCCTGATCTGGCCCGCCGGGGACGAAGACCGCCGCCGCCGCGTGGTGGCCGAGATGTCCAAAAGCCTCACGCGTCTGCCCGGCGTGCTCGACGCCGGCGCAGGCAACAGCGACGCGCAGGCGATCGATCTGGTCGCCGGTCTGCAAATCCGCCAGCCCAAGATCGCCCGCAGCGGCTTTTTCATCGATGGCAATGGCGCGGTCGTCACCACCAGCGAAGTCGTGGCCTCTTGCGGGCGGGTGACGCTGGACGCCGATACCGACGCCACAGTGGTCGCCACCGATGAGGCGCGCGGCCTTGCACTGCTCAAACCCGAAAGCCGCCTCGCCCCGCTGGCCGTGGCCCAGTTCAGCAACGCGGCCCCGCGCCTGCAATCGGAAATATCCGTCGCGGGCTACTCCTACGAGGGCGTGCTGAGTGCCGCGACCCTGACCTTTGGCGCGCTGTCCGACCTCAAGGGGCTGAACGGCGATGAAAACCTCAAGCGCCTCTCGGTCAACGCCCAGCCCGGCGATGCCGGGGGTCCGGTCTTTGACGAGAATGGCCATGTCGTGGGCATGTTGCTGCCCCAACCGGATGCCGACCGCAAACTGCCCGAAGACGTGAGCTTTGCGCTCGATGGCGATGTGATCCTAAATGCAGCGCAGGAGGCCGGGCTAGGCAGCAAACAGGCGCAGGGGGCCACAGGCCCGATCGCGCCGCGCGACCTGACCCTGCGCGCGCAGGGGATGACCGTCTTGGTCAGCTGCTGGGAATAACGCGGCGGGCTCAGCCCCAAACGACAAAGACAAAGGGCGGTGCCATCGGCGCCGCCCTTTCGCGTTTCAAGCGCGCCAGAACTTGGCGGTGAACATGACGTAGACCGCCATCAGCTCCAGCCGTCCGATCCACATGGCGATGATCAATATCCACTTCGCCGTGTCATTAAGGCTGCTGAAATTCCCCGCCGGGCCGATGATCTCTCCCAAGCCCGGGCCGATGTTCGCCAGCGCCGCCGCCGCCCCCGAAACCGAGGTGACGAAATCCAACCCCGTGAGGCTCAGCGCGACCGAGATCAGGCCGAGCGAAACGACGAAGAACATGAAGAAGGACATCACCGAGCTTAGCACGTCCGCCCCAACCGGGCGGCCATCGTAGCGCGGGGTAAAGACGCCATGGGGCGAGCGGATCCGCCGCAACTGCGCGCGGATCGAGGCAAAGAGCAATTGATAGCGGAAGATCTTGATCGAACAGGTAGTCGACCCCGCGCAGCCGCCGATCAAGCCGATGAAAAAGAACAACGCCACGGCAAAGCTGCCCCATTGCATATAGTCAGCCGAGGCATAACCGGTGCCCGAGATGATGGAAGTGATGTTAAAGATCGCCTCCCGCAAGACCCGCTCGGATTCGTAGGTCGTGCCGCTGCGCAGAACGAAAAAGACGATCACCACCAGAAAGGTCATCGTCATGAAAAAGCCGCGCACCTGCGGATCGCGGTGCAGCGCCACGGGGTTGCCGTTGATAAGCTGCACATAGCGCACGAAGGGCAGCGCCGCGAGGATCATGAAAATCGCGGCGACATATTCGGCGGGGCCGGAAAAGGTGCTGAAGGAGGCGTCGTAGTTGGAAAAACCACCCGTTGAGACCGTGGTCAGCGCATGTACGGTCGCGTCAAAGGTGGTCATCCCAAGGGCCAGATAGCTCAGCATGCAGGCCAGCGTGAGCCAGAGGTAGATCACCGAAATCTGCGTTGCGATCTGCCCCGCGCGGGGCAGGATTTTCCCGAAAGTGTCGAAGGATTCGGATTTGAAGATCTGCATACCACCGACCCGCAACTCAGGCAGGAAGACCATGGCGACAACAACGATACCGATGCCGCCCAGCCATTGCAGAATGCCGCGCCAGATCAGCAGACCTTTGGGCAGGTCTTCCAACCCGGTCAGCACCGTGGCCCCGGTGGTCGTCAGCCCCGACATCGCCTCGAACATCGCGTCGGTCACGCTGGCCTCGGTCGCGCCCAGCACGAAAGGCAAGGCCCCGAAGAGCGGCAGCATCAGCCAGACGCCGGTGGTCAGCATGAATGTCTGTTGAATGGTGAGCCCTTCACGGACTCCATTGGCGCTGGCGAGGGCGATCATACCGCCACCCAGCGTCGTGATCAGCGCGCTTTCGACAAAGACCCACCACTGGCCCCGGCCTTCGGCCAGATCGACCAAGATCGGGATGATCATGGCAAGGCCGAGCACGGCCACCAAAAGGCCCACGACATATCCGACAGGTCGTATATCCAACATGCGCGCAGCGTTGGCTTGGCCGCTCGTCGCTGTCAAGCCGAGACGGGACCGGGGCGCGATTTGGCCCCGGTCCGTGGCGTCTTAGATGTAGTAGAGGTCTTTGAAAACGTGGTGAACGATGTCGTCACGCTTGATGCCCATGGCGGCCAGTTCTTCGTCGCTTTTCGCTTGCAGGCCTTGGACCTGCTCAAAACGGCGTTGGGCGGTGGAGCCCATCATGATGCCATGGCCGATCCCCGCGAAAAAGCGGCGCAGACCGGCGCCGGCGCGCCGCAGCCCTTCGAGGGGAGAGACGGAGTGGGCGGGGTGAGCAGTGCTCTGGTAGGTCATCTGATTGCCTTTGCAATTTCCAGTATTTCGATGACCGTTAGATAGACAATGCTGCGCCGCAGCAGAACCGACGTTTTCGCATAGCCGCTGGTCGGGACTTGCAGGGCTGACAGGGCGACATTCACCATTTCCGCGCTAAGACAGGCGGAATGCCCCGCAAAGGGGCGCGGCGCGGGCTGCGAACAACCAATGCGCGATTGCCGCGCCGTCCGGGGTCAGCCGACGTGGAAGAGCGTGTTGAAAAGCTTGGGGTCGATGCTCTGCGCGGCAAAGGTCTCACCTTGGGTCAGCACGCTGATCGCATCGTGGCTGTGCAGGCTTTCTTGATGGCTGGCGACGATGCGGAAATCGCCCACCCGACCATCGGCCAAAAGCTGTTCGCAAAACAGCCGCGCGGCATCCTCGACAAAGATCGGATTGGCGGCGTTAAGCTCTGCAAACGCCTGTTCGTCTTCGCGTTTGACCATAACCTGCGTCTCGGTCGGCACGGCGCGGCGGCAAATCTCGATCAGGTCTTCGAACCACAGGCAATCGCCCTCGTCCCGCGTCTCGACCGATATCCGCGCGACGGAGCGCTGCGAATGCGGCGTCGCCAGTTGCCCGCGGGTCTGGCGCGCGTGTTCGCTCAGTTCCAGCGAACAGGGGCAGGTGCTGGAATAGACATAGTCGAGATGCACGATCTTCTTGCGCTCGCCGTTCTGTTCGACCAACTCCAGCGCGATGTCGTAATACTGATAGCCCGTGAGGCCCGAGCGCAGGCTGCCGATCTTCATCGGGAAGGAAAAGCGCATCTGAATTCGCGCATCCAAGCTCTCCAGATCGGCCTTGTAATCGTCCAGCGCCGCTTCGATCACCTCGAAGCTAAAGGTCGCCTCGGCATGGCGGTAGAAACTGCGCATGATGCGGGACATGTTGATGCCCTTCTTCTCCGCATCGAGCGAGACCGTGCCGGTGACCGAGGTCTCAAGCCGCAGATCCCCGCCCTCGCGGCTGCGATAGCGGATCGGCAGGCGAAAGTTCGAGATGCCGACATGCTGGATCAACTGTTGCGCGCCGCGGATCAGGCTGGAGGGGCCGTTTTGCAGGTCCGGCAGGCTGGCGCGGTAGTTGTCGCCCGCCGTGAAATCTTCGGGATAGGCGCGGCTAAGGGCGGGATATTCGGCGGGGGCCAGCATCCGGGCCATGGCCGGGTCCAGCGCCGCAATCTCAGCCGGGGTGGCCGTTTCGGCCCAAGCGCGCAGCGTGGCGAGCGCGGATTGCGCCGCCTCCCGGTCCGGTGTCTCGGACATCTCAGTCACGATGTTCATTGCGCGGCCCTCCGGTCTGTCGCTTTCAATGTATGATGCGCGGGACCAAAATGCCACCGCGCCCGCGACACATCAGGTCAGGCTTGCGCCGCCGCATCCAAGGCTTGCAGCAGATCGGCCTTGAGATCGCCGCTATATTCCAGCCCTACGCTGATCCGCACCAGCCCCGGCGTGATGCCCAAAAGGTCTTTGGTGTCCTGCGGCAGACGCTGGTGGGTCGTGGTGGCCGGATGGGTGACGATGGTCTTGGCGTCGCCAAGATTGTTTGAGATCACCCCCACCTGCAACGCATTCAGGAAAGCGAAAGCCGCCGCCTTGCCGCCTTTGAGGTCGATGGACAGCACCGTGCCCCCTGCCCCCATCTGGCGCATCGCCAGTGCGTTCTGCGCATGGCCCGCAAGGCCCGGGTAAAGCACCCGCGCCAAGGCCGCGTGACCTTCCAGCGCCTCGGCCAATTCCTGTGCGCTGGCCGCCTGCGCCCGCACCCGCAGGTCAATGGTCTCCAACCCTTTGAGCATGATCCAAGCCGTGAAGGGGCTCATCGAGCCGCCGGTATGTTTCATGTAAGGCTCAAGCGTGCCGCGGATGAACTCGCGGCTGCCCAGCACCACGCCGCCAAGCGCGCGGCCCTGCCCGTCGATATGTTTGGTCGCGGAATAGACCACCACATCTGCCCCCTGCGAGATCGCGCGCGAAAAGACCGGCGTGGCAAAGACATTGTCGACCACCACCAGCGCGCCCTTGGCATGGGCAAGCTTGGCCACGGCCTCGATGTCGATCACTTCAAGCGTGGGGTTGGCCACGGATTCAAAAAACACCGCGCGGGTGTCCTCGCGGATCGCGGCCTCCCAAGCGGAGAGGTCGCTGCCGTCGACGAAAGTGACCTCCACCCCGTAGCGGCCAAGGATCTCTTCCAGCACATAGATACAAGACCCGAATAGCGCCCGGGCCGAGACGACATGATCGCCCGCCTTCAGCATCGAGATCAGCGCGCCCGAGACCGCCGCCATGCCGCTGGCGGTGGCAAAGGCATCCTCGGCCCCTTCCAAAGTGGCGATACGGTCCTCGAACATGGCGACCGTGGGGTTGCCATAGCGGGCATAGATGAACTCATCCGGACCGATCTCTTCGAAACGCGCCTCGGCCTGTTCGGCGCTGTCATAGACGAAACCTTGGGTCAGGTAGATCGCTTCGCTCACCTCGCCATATTGGCTGCGGCGGGTGCCTGCGTGGATCGCTTGGGTGCGCGCGTGACGGTCGTTGCTCATCTCTCTCATCCTTCCGGCCCGACCTCGCGGGCATAAAAAAACCCCAGACGCGGCCAAGCGAAAGGGGTCTTTCATCCTGACCTTTTAGCGGCATGTTTAACGTGGCCCACAATCCGGTAACAAATCGCCACGCGGGGTGGATTACGCCGCGCGACGCTACAGGTCAACAGTTTCGCGCGGGGCCTTCGTTAAATTTGAGCGGATCAGCCTTGGTCTTTCTTTTCGCCGTAGGCTTCGAACAGCTTGCCCTGCGCCATGAAGAAAACGAAAATCGCCGCCGTCAGGCCGAAGGTTTTAAAGTAGACCCATGTGTCAGTCGAAAAGAACCGCCAGATCACCTCATTCGCCAGCGCCAGACCAAAGAAGAAATACATCAGCCGTTTGGTCAGCAGCATCCAGCCCTCATCGCGCAGGGGCATCATCTCTTCCATGACGTATTTGAGGTAGGATTGCCCGCGAAGCAGGCCGACGGCCAGAAGGCCGCCGAAAAGCACATAGATCAGCGTCGGCTTCATCTTGAAGAAGCGGTCGTCGTTCAGCCAGACCGACAGCCCGCCAAAGATCACCACCAGCACCACGGTGGCGACCTGCATCCGGCTAAGCTTGCCCGTCAGCGCCCAAAGCGCGCCGGTCGAGAGTACCAGCAGCGGCACGAACATCGCGGTGACGACGATAAAGCCGTCATACTCCGTCCCGCCGAAGGTATAGGTGTTATCCTTGAGCCACAGATAGGCCACGAGGA
Organism: Sulfitobacter sp. 1A12056; assembly: GCF_043558125.1. Classification (NCBI taxonomy): domain Bacteria; kingdom Pseudomonadati; phylum Pseudomonadota; class Alphaproteobacteria; order Rhodobacterales; family Roseobacteraceae; genus Sulfitobacter; species Sulfitobacter sp. 1A12056. The sequence goes on from NZ_JBIFFY010000006.1 coordinate 190,892, forward strand.
AGGCCAAGACCGGCCCGTATTCCAAGCCTGCCCGCAGCATTGGGTTGATCTCTCTTGGTTCTGACATGCCTGTTCCTTTAGCCGCCCATTTCAACAATCACCGCCCCGGCTGCGATCAGCGCCATCAGCGCGATGCGGCGCGGGCCGACGGTTTCTTTCAGCACCAGCACCCCGATCAGCGCGGCAAAGACGGTCGAGGTCTCGCGCAGCACCGCCGCCTCGCCCACCTTGTCGAGCCGCGTGGCCAGCATGACCGACCCGAAACTCGCAAAAGCGATGATCCCGCCGATAAAGCCGCGCAGCATCAGCGGCGCCACCTCGGGCGGGTTCTCCATCGCGTGCCAGCGCCGCCATGCGATCACCGGCATCACCAACCCGTCGATCATGAAAAACCATGCGAGGAAGGTGAAAGGATCCGCCGTGGCGCGGATGCCGTATGCGTCATATGTGGTGTAAAGCGCCACGAACAAGCCCGTCAGCACCGCCAGCCCGAGCGCTGCGTGCAGCGTGTCGCGCGCGGCGACCAGATTGCGCAGGTTATAAAGAGCAAGGCCGAAGATGCCACTTAGCAGCACCGCCACGCCAAGCCATTGCACCGCGTTAAACCGCTCACCAAAGATCAAATAAGCGCCGACCACGGCAAAGAGCGGCCCCGTCCCGCGCACCACAGGGTAAACCACCGTATAAGCGCCCTTGGTATAGGCCCATGCCTGCAACAGCTTGTAGATAACATGGATCACGAAAGCGCCGAGGAAGATCACCCACATATGCGGCTCGGGCCAAGGCACGACGAAAAGCGCAAAGGGGGCCGCCATCACGCCATAAGAGACATCGATCGCCCCGCGCGTGAGCCAAGGATCATGCCGCCCCTTTTGCAGCGCGCCGAAAACCGCGTGCAGGAAGGCCGCCGAAAGCGCCAGCCAAAGAGCTGCGGTATGGCCCGCCGGGGTGCCTTCGATCGACAGGATCCAATCGGTCATCGCGGAACCACCACGGCGGCGAGAGGTTTATATCTCAAAGCCTTTATCACCAACGGAATTTCCATGTTTGAAAGCCTGATCGCGGATCTCACCCACAGTTTTTCCAAAGTGCCGGTTACCGTGGCCGCGGCGCGGCTGCTCATGGCGGCCTTTCTGGCGGGTATCGTCGGGTATGAACGCGAGCGGCGCGACAAACCTGCGGGTCTGCGGACGCACATCATGGTGGCCATCGCCGCCTGTCTCTTCATCATCATCGGGCAAGAGCTTGGCAGTCTGGAGTTTGGCGATGGCGACCAAATGCGCTTCGATCCCTTGCGCCTCATTGAGGCGGTGACCGCAGGTGTCGCCTTCCTCGCGGCGGGGATCATTTTCACCTCGAACGGCGAGGTGCGCAACATCACCACCGGCGCGTCGATGTGGCTGGCCGGGGCCATCGGCCTGTCCTGCGGCGCGGGGCAAATCCTGCTGGCCTGTTTGACCGCAGGGGTCGTGGTGCTGGTTCTCACCGTTCTGCGCTGGATCGAACGAAAGCTTGGCACCCATGACTGAACGGGGCCGCCGCCTCCGGCGACCGGGGTTTCGTCAGCCATCCGTGCCCACCAAGGCGGCGGCGAATTCTTCCGGATCGAAGGGAGACAGATCGTCAATCTGCTCACCCACACCCACGGCATGAATGGGCAGGCCAAATCGATCCGCCAGCGCCACCAGCACCCCGCCTTTGGCGGTGCCGTCGAGCTTGGTCATCACCAGACCGCTGACATCGGAAATCTCTTGAAAGACTTTCACCTGATTGACCGCGTTCTGCCCTGTCGTCGCATCCAGCACCAATAGGGTGTTATGCGGCGCACTCTCATCCTTCTTGCGGATGACGCGCACGATCTTGGCCAATTCCTCCATCAGGTCGCCCCGGTTTTGTAAACGGCCCGCGGTGTCGATCAACAGCAGGTCGGCCCCCTCTTCCTGCGCGCGGCCCATGGCGTCAAAGGCAAGGCTCGCCGGGTCGCTGCCCTCGGGCGCGGTCAGCACGGGCACGTCGGCGCGTTCGCCCCAGACCTGCAACTGCTCGACCGCCGCGGCGCGGAAGGTATCCCCCGCGGCGATCACGACCTTCTTGCCCGCCGCACGGAATTGCGAGGCCAATTTGCCGATGGTCGTCGTCTTGCCCGAGCCGTTCACGCCGACCACCAGCACCACCTGCGGGGTCTTGGCATAGAGCGGCAGGGGCCGAGCCACAGGCTCCATGATGCGGCTGACTTCGCTGGCGAGCAGCTGTTTGATCTCTGCCACCGAGAGTTTTTTTCCAAAGCGCCCTTCGGCCATGTTGGCGGTGACCCGCAGCGCCGTGTCGACGCCCATGTCGGCGCTGATCAGCAGCTCTTCGAGCTGTTCGAGCATCTCGTCATCCAGCGTCCGGCGCACCACGGGCTGTGCGGCACCGCGCCCCATGAGACGGCCCAAAAGGCCCGGTTTGGCGGCGGCGGCCTCGGCTGGGGTTTCGTCCAGCGCCGGGGCGACGGGGGTCATCGCTTGGCGCAGGTCGGTCGCCGCGGGAACTTCCTCCGGGGTCGGGGTGGGCTCAGGATCAGCGGCGGGGGGGGCCTGCGCGGGCGTGGGGTCCGGCTGGGCCTCAGACGGTTCGGGCTGCGGTTCAGGCGCAGGCTGCGGTTCGGGCTCTGGGAGGGTCTCAGGCTCGGGTTCCGGGGCGGGTTCAGGCGCGGGGGTCGGCTCTTCCGCCTCCCGCTCTGCCGCCAACATTGGGCCGCTGTCCTCCTGCCCGTCGGGCATCACGTCAGAGGCCGCGCCGGGCTGGTCCATCACCGCATCCACGGGGGCCGCTTCGGCCTCCGCCTCTCCGCCATCGCTGACGATTGCCTCCAACCCCTCGTCAAGTTTGGACGAGGATTTGAACAAGCGGTCCTTGAGCTTCGTGAAGAAGGCCATCGGCGTCTCCCATGCAGTTTCGTCTTGATCTATAGGCTTGCCCGCGCAGATGGAAGGGCGCCCAGGCAGATCAAGCCCGCCGGGAGGGGGCGGGGTCAGATTTCATCGGGGAAATGCTGCATCACCAGCCGGATCGGGTTCGGCGCCGCCTGCCCCAGCCCGCAGATCGAGGCATCGACCATGGCGGTCGACAACTTTTCCAGTAGAGCTTGGTCCCAGCGGTCCACCTGCATCAGCTTCACCGCCTTTTCACAGCCGACCCGGCAGGGCGTGCATTGGCCACAGCTTTCATCCTCGAAAAACCGCAGCATGTTGAGGGCGGCGGCCCGTGCGCTGTCGTGTTCCGACAGGACAACCACCGCCGCCGAGCCGATGAAAGACCCATGTGGCTGCAACGTGTCAAAGTCCAACGGCAGCTCCGCCATCGACGCGGGCAACAGCCCCGAGGACGGGCCACCCGGTTGATAGGCTTTGAACAGATGGCCCTCTGCCATGCCCCCCGCCGCGGCGATGATATCGGTGATGGTCGAGCCTGCGGGCAGCAGATACATCCCCGGGCGCGCCACACGGCCCGAAACGGAATAGCTGCGCAGCCCTTTGCGGCCATTCTTTTCGACCCCGTTCAACACCTGCGGCCCCTCGCGGCAGATGCGGGCGATCCAATGCAGGGTCTCGACATTATGCACCAAGGTCGGGCGGCCAAAGACACCGACCTGCGCCACATAGGGCGGGCGGTGGCGCGGCAATCCGCGCTTGCCTTCGATGCTTTCGATCATGGCGCTTTCCTCGCCGCAGATATAGGCCCCCGCCCCGCGGCGCAGATCGACATAGCCGGGCGCGATGAGGCCCGCGCCTTCCAGAGCGGCAATCTCACGGCGCAGGATCTCCAGCACCGCCGGGTATTCGTCGCGCATGTAGAGAAAGACCTTCTCCGCCTCCACCGCCCAAGCGGCGATCAACATGCCTTCGAGGAAGAGATGCGGCCTGCGTTCGAAATACCAGCGGTCCTTGAAGGTGCCCGGCTCGCCCTCATCGCCATTCACCGCCAGATAGCGCGGGCCGGGATTGCCGCGCACGAAGCCCCATTTCTTGCCCGAGGGGAAACCCGCCCCGCCAAGACCGCGCAGCCCAGCCTGCAACAATTGCTCTTGCACCGCCTCCCAATCGCCCCCCTGACGCAGGTTCAACAGCGCGTCGTAACCCCCTGATGCCGCGTAGGTTTCGTAAATCTCATAGTCAGGCAGGCGGGCATGGGTATCTCCGGCGCCAATGGCCGCCAGCACTTTCTCGGGCGTCGCGTGGTCGATATGGTTATGCCCCAGTTCCAGCACCGGCGCAGTGTCGCAGCGCCCCATGCAGGGCGCGCGCAGGACGCGCACTTCGGTCGGGTCTAGCCCCTCCTCCAACGCGGTTTTCAAGGCCTGCGCCCCGGCCAGCTCGCAAGACAGAGAATCGCAAACACGAATGGTCAGTGCGGGCGGCGGTGTCTCGCCCTCTTTCACCACGTCGAAATGCGCGTAGAAACTGGCGACCTCATAGACCTCGGCCATCGACAGGCGCATCTCTTCGGCCAAGGCGCGCAGATGCGCGGCCGACAGGTGGCCAAAGCGGTCTTGGATCAGATGCAGAAACTCGATGAGCAGATCGCGGGCGCGCGGGCGGTCGCCCAACAGCGCGCGGACCTCATCCCACGCCGTATCCTGCAACTGCCGCCCCTTGGGGTGATGCCGCCCCTTGCCCTTGCCGGATTTCCAAACGCCCTTTCGCGGCTCCCCCGCCGCAGCCTTGCCGTGATCGTCCAGCGCCATGTCTCTCCCCCCGCCTTGCTTTCCGCCTTGGTAACAAATCCAAAGGCCGAGGCGCGATCAAAAAGCGACAATCGCGCGGGTGTTTGCGTTGTGCGCGGCCCCTGCGGCGGGCAAAATGACGCGGACCGTGCCGATTAGCGCGGCTTTGCAGGGGAAAACGCATGCTGTGGTATGTGATCGCAAGTTTGACACCGGCGGTACTGATCGCCGCCGCCGCCCTCTGGGGCGGCGTCTGGCCCGTGCTGGCGCTTTTGTCGATCACGGTGCATGTGGCCTTTATGGACCGGTTGGGCCGCGCGCTGCGCCTTTCCGATAGCTCAGGCCGCGCCCTGACGCTGACCTTGGCCGCCGCGCATTTCCTGCTGCTGCCGCTCGGGGTCTGGGCTATTGGCGCAGCCCCGCATCTTGAGGGGCTGGACCGCGCCCTGATCTTTGCCGCCCTTGGCCTGTTTCTGGGCCAGATCAGCAATTCCAACGCCCATGAGTTGATCCACGCCAGCCGCCGCCTGCCCCGGCGGATCGGCACGGCGATCTATATCTCGCTGCTGCACGGGCATCACGTCTCGGCCCATCTGCGGGTGCATCATCCCGCCGCCGCCACCCCGGCTGATCCCAACTCCGCGCCCAAGGGCATGGGGTTCTGGCGGTTTCTGCTGAGCGCAAGCTTGGGGGAGTTTCGCGCCGGGTGGCAGGCCGACAATGCGCAGCGGGCGCGCAAGACGGGGGCGCAGGGGCTGCACCCTTACGCACTCTACCTCATTGGCGCGGCGCTGGCGCTGCTCACGGCGCTGCTGCTGGGCGGGGTCGCCGGGCTGCTCGCCTATATCGGGCTGGCAGCCTATGCACAGATGCAACTGCTGCTGTCGGACTATGTGCAGCACTATGGGCTACGGCGGGAGCAGCGCCCCGATGGCCGGTTTGAGCCGATGGGCCCGCAGCACAGTTGGAACGCGCCGAAATGGTACTCCGCCGCGATGATGCTGAACGCCCCGCGCCATTCGGACCACCACATGCGCCCCGCCCGCGCCTTCCCGGCACTGGAAGTAACGCATGAGATGCCGAAACTGCCCTATTCCCTGCCCGTGATGGCGGTGATCGCCCTCGTTCCCCCGCTGTGGCGGCGGGTGATGGACCGACGCGTGGCGCGGTGGCATCAGCGCTGACCCCACTGGCGCGGGGCGCGGGCTTCTGGCAGGCTCGTGGCATGAGACATGCCCTCGCCCTGATCTGCGCCTTCCTTCCGCTGCCTGCCTTGGCCGAGATGTCGGCGGCGGAGTTCGAAGCCTATACGGAAGGAAAAACGCTCTATTTCGGCCAGTCCGGCGCGCCCTATGGGGCGGAAATCTATCACGAGAACCGGCGCGTCCAGTGGTCCTTTCTCGATGGCCATTGCAAAGAGGGGCGCTGGTATGAGGCCGATGGGCTGATCTGCTTTGTCTATGAAGACGACCCCGCCCCGCAATGCTGGAGCTTTACCGAAAGCCCGACCGGGCTGGTCGCGCGGTTCGAGAATGACCCGGCCGAGACCGCGCTTTATGAGGCGCGGGAGATGACTGAGCCGCTGCTGTGCCTTGGGCCGCAGGTCGGGGTCTAGGCCAGTTCAGCCCGCGCCTTTGACGGGCAGCCGACCGTCGGCGAATTCGATCTCCAGATGCGCCGCCTTCTTGGCAGCCTCCGCACTGGTCACCACATCACCATCGCCCCGCACCACGGCGAAACCACGGGCCAGCGTTTCGCGGTAGCCGAGCGTGCCGAGCGTGCGGCCCATCGCGTCGATCTGGCGGCGGCGGCGGTCCTGATCGGCGCGGCCTGCGCGCGCCAGCCGGGCCAGCACCTCTTTCAACCGTTGGTCTTGACGCGACAGGTCACGGCGCAAAACCTCAGGGCGGAAGGTTTGGGTGCGGTCCAAAAGCCGCTCCCGGCGGCGGAGGATCTGACGGTGCAGCACCTCGGGGTGGAACCGGTTAATCCGCGCGGCCAGCCGTTCGCGTTGCCCGGCCAGATTGCGTTGCCACGCCGGGTCTAGCCGCGCCGAGAGCTGCGCCAGACGTTGGCGATCCGCCTCCAACTGGCGACGCAGGGTGCCGGGGCGCAGAGCGCCAGACATATCAGCCAGCTTGACGCGGCGGCCTTGGACGCCCGCAATCAGCGCGGGGGCCAGTTTCTCCCCCCCGCGATCAAGACGCTGGCGCGGCCCCTCCAGCAGCGTGTCGGCCCGGGGCAGGGCCCGCGCCAGATCCCGCATCCGCTGGCCCCGGCGGGTCAACCCTTGGCTCAGCGCCTGCCGCATCCTCGCGCCCTGCCCCTCCAGCCATGCCGCCAGCTCATGCCGCACCGGCACCGCCAATTCCGCCGCCGCTGTCGGCGTGGGCGCGCGTTTATCCGAGACGAAGTCGATCAGCGTCGTGTCGGTCTCATGCCCCACGGCAGAGATCAGCGGAATGTCCGAAGCCGCCGCCGCGCGGGCGACGCTTTCCTCGTTAAAGCCCCAGAGGTCTTCGACCGAGCCACCGCCACGGGCCACGATGATCAACTCGGGCCGGGGCAATGCGCCACCGGGGGTGAGCCGGTTGAACCCTTGGATGGCGCGCACCACCTCGGGCGCGCATTTCGCGCCCTGAACGGCGACCGGCCAGACCAGCACCTTGCGCGGGAAACGATCCCGCAGCCGGTGCAAGATGTCACGGATCACCGCCCCCGAGGGCGAGGTCACAACGCCGATGATCTCGGGCAAATAGGGCAGCGGGCGTTTGCGTTCGGGGGCGAACAGCCCCTCCGCCGCCAGCGCCGCCTTTCGTTTCTCCAACAGCGCCATCAGCGCGCCCATGCCCGCCGGTTTAATGTCCTCAATGACGATCTGATATTTCGACTGACCGCCAAAGGTGGTGATGCGCCCGGTGGCAATGACCTCCATCCCCTCTTCAGGCTGGGTTTCAAGCCGTGCGGTCACGCCTTTCCAGATCACGCCCGAGATGACTGAGCGGTCATCCTTGAGGTCGAGATAGACATGGCCCGAACGCGGGCGGCTGACGCGGCCCACTTCACCGCGAATCCGCACATGGCCGAACTCCCCCTCGATCACCCGTTTGATCGCGCCCGAAAGCTCGGTCACCGTGAATTCGGGGCTGTTGCCACCGGGGGCGGGGTCGTCGAACAGATCCATCTGGGCACCTTGTGTCTGTGGGCCCCCCAGCTTAGAACGCGGAGCAACGAAGTCCAAGGGAGTGCGCGGCATGAATATCCTGATCCTCGGCAGCGGTGGCCGCGAACATTCACTTGCTTGGGCGGTTATGCAGAACCCCAAATGCGACAAGCTGATCGTGGCACCGGGCAATGCGGGGATCGCGGCCATCGCGCAATGCGCCAAGCTCGACATCATGGATGGCGCGGCGGTTGTGGCCTTTTGCGAGGGCAATAACATCGATTTCGTCATCATCGGCCCCGAAGCGCCCCTCGCCGCGGGTGTGGGCGACGATCTGCGCGCGGCGGGTTTCGATGTCTTTGGCCCCTCCAAAGCGGCAGCGGCTCTGGAGGCTTCCAAAGCCTTCACCAAGGAAATCTGCGACGCCTGCGATGCGCCCACGGCGGGCTATGGCCATTTCACCGATGCCGCCAGCGCCCGCGCCTATGTGGAAAAGCAAGGCGCGCCGATTGTGATCAAGGCCGACGGTCTGGCGGCGGGCAAGGGTGTCATCATCGCCATGAGTGACGCCGAAGCCCTCGCCGCCGTGGATGAGATGTTTGACGGCGCCTTTGGCGAGGCAGGCGCCGAGGTCGTGATCGAAGAGTTCATGGAAGGCGAAGAGGCGTCTTTCTTCGTGCTCTGCGACGGGGAGACGGTGCTGCCCATCGGCACGGCCCAAGACCACAAGCGCGTCGGCGAAGGCGACAGCGGCCCCAACACCGGCGGCATGGGCGCCTATTCCCCCGCCCCGGTGCTGAGCGACGAGATCGCCGAACGCGCGCTGGAAGAGATCATCCGCCCCTGTATGGCCGAGATGGCGAAACGCGGGATGCCCTATCAGGGCGTGCTCTATGCCGGTTTGATGATCAAAGACGGCCAGCCGCGTCTCGTGGAATACAATGTCCGTTTCGGTGATCCGGAATGCCAAGTGCTGATGATGCGCCTCGGCGCGCAAGCGTTCGACCTGATGCAGGCCACGGCCAAGGGGGCGCTTGCCGATATGCAGGTGAACTGGGCCGAAGATCACGCGCTGACCGTGGTGATGGCCGCCAAAGGCTACCCCGGTGACTATGAAAAGGGCAGTGAGATCAAGGGCCTCTCCTCCCTCCCAGAGGACAGCGCCAATATGGTGTTCCACGCGGGCACCAAAGCGCAGGACGGGGCGATCTTGGCCAATGGCGGCCGCGTGCTGAACGTCACCGCGCGTGGGGCCACTTTGGCCGAAGCGCAGGAGCGCGCCTATGCAATGGTCGATGGGATCGATTGGCCCGAAGGGTTCTGCCGCCGTGACATCGGCTGGCGTGCGCTGAGCTAACAGACGACTTAGGCCACCCCAGCACGCTCACTTACAGCCAAGCGCCGTGGCAAAGCTCTCGGCCCCATCAAAAGGGCCGATATCGCGCCGCGCAAGCTGTCCGTCCTTCAGGCTTACCCCCACCACACGTTCCCAATCGGCATCCGCCAGCACCATTTCCGGCCCCGCACCGCAATCGCGCAGACCGCCTGAGATATGCCGCTTTCCGATGCGATGATTGGTCAGCCCCGTCATCTGCGCGATTTCGCTGAGCCGCCCATCGGCAAAGCGCCAGACCCGCAGCACCCGCGCCAGATGGGGCCGGTCGATATAGGCGATCTCGACCGCGCCGTCGCCATCCAGATCGGCGGCACCTATGGGGGCGAGCCACCGGTTGCTTTGGCCGATATGCGGGGTCTCGGTGATCTTGCCCTCGGGGCCGTAGATCGCCAGCGCCGCGCCACGATTGACGTCCGTCTCGACCACCAGAACCTCGGGCGCGCCATCGCCGGTCACATCCACGAGCCGGGGGGCGATATCTTCGAAAACATGGTCGCGCGGCAGATGGAAGCGCCGCGCACCGCCATCTGTCAGAGAGACCTGCAAGCCGCCCCATTCCAGCGCGTCGCCAAGAATGCCATGGGCGTAGCGCCCCGTGGGCGCGATGTAATGCGCGGCGGTGATGGTCTCCGCCGCCGCATCTGTTGCGATCAGCGCCAGCAGTGCCGCGCCGATCGCCCGCATCAGATTTGCTTTTCCGGCATCTGCACGCGCAGACCGTCCAGCGCATCGGTGACCTTGATCTGGCAGGTCAGACGCGAGCGCGCGGGATCGGGCTCGAAGGCGAAGTCGAGCATGTCTTCTTCCATGTCGTCCATCGGCGGCAGTTTTTCGGCCCAAGCCGGATCGACATAGACATGGCAGGTGGAGCAAGCGCAGGCCCCGCCACAGTCGGCTTCGATGCCGGGAATGTTATTGTCCCGCGCGCCTTCCATGACGGTGAGACCATTGGCCACCTCGACCACATGTTCGGTGCCGGAGTGTTCGACATAGGTGATTTTGGCCATGATGATGCCCTTTCGTCCTAAAAGTTCGGCCTTGTTTAACGGGCTATGGCAGCCGGTTCCAGCCCCCTTTTCGCAAGGTCACGGCGCGCCCGACATTGCGGTGGGCAAGGCCCACGCATCCGGCTAGTCTGCCCCCGAACAACAGGCGAGCCCGAGAGACCGGCATGACACAGCCCCTCCCCCCCAGAACCGCGCGGCGCTGCGCCGCTTTGCTGCTGGCCGTCGCGGCCTTGGCGGGCTGCGAGACGACGGCACCGGCCACGCCCCGCCCTGAGCCGGGGGTGCTAGAGGCCACCCGCCACGGCCCCGCAGGCGCGCCGGAAGGGAGCTGCTGGGGCCGCACGGTCAGCCCTGCGGTGATCGAGACGGTGACCGAACAGGTCGAAGTAACCCCGGCCAAGATGAACCCCCATGGCAGCATCGCCAATCCGCCCGTCTACAAGACAGAGACACGGCAAGAAATCGTGCGCGCGCGGGTCGACAATTGGTTCGAAACGCCCTGCCCCGATGTGCTGACGCCCGAGTTCAACAGCAGCCTGCAACGGGCGCTAGAGGTGCGCGGGTTCTACGCGGGGCCGATCACCGGTGAGATGGACAGGGCAACTCGGGCAGCCGTCCGCCGCTATCAGGCCCAAGAAGGGCCGAATAGCGAGGTCTTGTCGCTGACCACCGCCCGGGCGCTCGGGCTGGTCGCGGTGCCCCGGCAAGGCGGCTGACTGCCAACGGAAAAGGGCGCCCGCAGGCGCCCTTTCCAAACCATTCCGGCAGATCACTCCGCCAATGACAGCGCCACGAAGCGTGGGTCGCCACCCCGGCGTACCAGCAGCAGCAGGGAGCGGCGGCCCGCCTCTTTCGCCGCGGCGATCCGGGCTTCGAGATCAGCAATGCTCGACACCTGCTCCTGCCCCGCTTCGGTGATGATGTCGCCCATGCGCAGGCCCTTCTCGAAGGCCTCCGATGTTTGATCCACATCCGTCACGGCAAGGCCGGTCATATCGTCATCGGCCCCGAGTTCCGCGCGCAGGTCGTCTGTCAGCGGCATCAGGGTCAGGCCCATCAGCATGGTCGACTGCGGCTCGGCCTCGGCCCCCTCATCGGCGTTCTCGTCCATACCGGCGGGAACCGCGCCATCGGCCTCTTCGCGGCGGCCAAGTACGACCTTGATGGTCTGGGTCTTGCCGTCACGCAGCACGGTCACGCGCACCGTCGCGCCCACGGGGCTGTTGCCCACCTGACGGACGAGACCACGGGTATCGACCACTTCGACACCGTCGAAGGATTTGATCACGTCGCCGGTTTTCAGCCCCGCTTCACGCGCAGGCCCCTCGGGCACATCGGTGATCAGGGCGCCGACGGCTTTCTTGAGGCCCATGGCATCGGCCACGTCATCGGTCACGTCTTGAATGCGCACGCCCAGCCAGCCGCGGCGGGTCTCGCCGTATTCCTGCAGTTGGTCGATCACGCGGGTGACCACATTCGACGCCATCGAAAAGCCGATGCCGATGGAGCCGCCGTTGGGCGACAGGATCGCGGTGTTCACCCCGATCACCTCGCCATCCATGTTGAACAGCGGCCCGCCGGAGTTGCCCCGGTTGATCGCGGCGTCGGTCTGAATGTAATCATCATAGGTGCCCGACAGCGCCCGGTTGCGCGCTGACACGATGCCAGCCGAGACCGAAAAGCCCTGCCCAAGCGGGTTGCCCATGGCAATCACCCAGTCCCCCACCCGCGCGGCGTTGCTGTCACCGAAAGAGACGAAGGGCAGCGGCGCGTCCGCTTCGACTTTCAAAAGCGCGATGTCGGTCTTGGGGTCGGTGCCGATGACCTCGGCAACCAATTCCTCGCCCGAGAAGAATTCGATGGTGATCTCATCCGCGCTTTCGATCACGTGGTTGTTGGTCACAACATAGCCGTCTTCGGAAATCACGAAACCCGAGCCAAGCGCAGAAGAACGGCGGGGCCGGTTGCCCTCACCATTGTTGCGATCCTGAAACTCGCGAAAGAAGTCTTCGAAGGGCGAGCCTTCGGGCACGATGCCCTGCGGCCCAGTGCGGCCCTCAACCGTGGTGGAGGTGGTGATATTGACCACCGAAGGGCTGATCTTCTCGGCCAGCGGGGCGAGGCTTTCGGGTTTGGCCAGCGCCATGCTGGCTTGCAGGATCAGGAGGGTCAGCGCCATCACCCCCATTGCCATCGCTCGCATCCATTGGGTGTGTTGTGCTGTTGTGGACAGGGAAACCGCCTTGGCCTGCATTCATCGTCTCCTGATTGTTCCTGTTGTTGCCAACGTGGGCAGAGTGCATTCCGAAAGGACGCGCTGCAACAGCAAAGATGGGGCCGATCACGGGCATTTCAACGGGTGGGAATGTGACGATTTGCGCCCCCGGCCTGCGAGGTCGTGGGCAAAACGGACGCCGTTTCACCCCGCCCGCGCGGCGTCAAAACCCCAACTGAAAGGCGAGCCAAACCAAGATCAACCCGGCCACCACCGCCAGCGCGCCAAGCTGGCGCAGCGCGGCCTCAGGGATGCGTCGGAGCATTTCGAGCATCTGTTCCAAAAACGAAGGGGCCAGTGCGTACACCAGCCCCTCGAAAATCAGAACCGACCCTAGAGCCAGTAGAACCAGCGTCATTCTTCCAGCGCCGCTGGCAGATCTGTCTCAGCCTCCGGTGCGGCGGGGGCTGGCGTGGCGGGGGCCGCGGGGGCGGCCTCCTCCTGCGTATCCTCTGCCGCGGCGGCGTTATCTGCCTCCGGTGCGGACTCAGCCGCGGGCGCATCGGCGGCAGGGGCCTGCGGCAGTGCAATCACATCGACCGAGGTCGTGGCGCTGCGATCCGACCGCAGGTAGTTGAAGAACTCACTATCCGGCGACATCACCATAGTGGAGTTCTGCCCCTGCAAAGCCTGCTCATAAGCGCTGAGCGAGCGGTAGAATTCAAAGAATTCCTGATCCTTGCCATAGGCCTGCGCGAAGATGTTGTTCCGCTGCGCGTCCGCCTCACCTTCGATGATCCGCGCGTCACGACGGGCCTCCGAGAGGATCTCTTCGTAGGTACGATCGGCAAGAGCGATGACACGCTGCGCGGCTTCGCGGCCACGGGCGCGTTCGTCGGTCGCTTCACGCTCACGCTCGGCGATCATCCGTTGCAGGGTCGCGTCGAAGTTCTGCTCGGGCAGGTTTGTCTGACGCAGACGCACGTCCACCACCTTGAGGCCAAGCGCCTGCGCGCGTGCATCGGCGCGAACACGAATCTGCTCCATCAGGTCGGCCCGTTCGGGCGACAGGATGGTGTTGGATGTCACGCCCTGCGAACCAAGCACGGCACGGATTTGGCTTTCCATGATGCCGCCCATCTCGCTTTCAGCCTGACGTTCGCCGCCCGCACCCAAAGCTTGCCGGTACTGCACCATATCGTCGATGCGGTAGAGCACGAAGGCGTCGATCTCAAGGCGCCGGTCATCGGCGGGGGTGACTTCGATCACCGGGGTTTCCAGCGACAGGATGCGGTCTTCGTAGCGCACGACCTCATCCAAAAGCGGGACTTTGAACCCAATGCCCGGCTCGTTGCGGACCTGTTTGATCTGGCCAAAACGCAGCACCAGCGCCTTCTCGCGCTCGTCCACCACGAAGACAGCCGACAGGATGCCCACGATGGCGATCACCAAGATGGGGATGATAAGACTTGTTTTCCGCATCAGTTCGACCCTCCGCCGCGCCGCAATTCATTGAGTGGCAGATAGGGAACAACGCCCTGCCCGCCTTGGCCGCTGCCGTTTTCGAGGATGATTTTATCCACGTCGCCCAGCACCTTTTCCATGGTCTCAAGATACAGACGTTTGCGCGTCACGTCGGGCGCGTTGCGGTATTCTTCCAAGACGGCTTCAAAGCGGCTGGCCTCACCCACAGCGTCGTTCACGACGCGGGCGCGGTAGCCTTCGGCGGCTTCCAGAAGCTGCGCGGATTCACCACGCGCCTCGGCTGTGCGGCGGTTGGCATAGGCGTCGGCCTGACGCTCCACCCGGTCACGCTCCTGCTCGGCGGCTTGCACGTCGCGGAAAGCATCGACGACCGACTGCGTGGTGGTGTTGCCATTGGCATCGGTGACCTGCACGGTCTGGCTGGGCGGGTCGACCTTGTTCACGTTGACACGCAGCACGTTGATGCCGGTATTGCGGTTGTCGAGGGTGTTCTGGATCAACTCCTTCACCCGATCCGCCACCGCGCCACGATCCCGGTTGAGGATCGGCGCCAGTTCGGATTGCGCAATGACTTCACGCATGGCGGATTCCGAGATCGCCCGGACCGAAGCTTCGGGATCGCGCAGCGAGAATTTGAAGTCGCGCGCGTTCTTGATGTTCCAGACCACTTGGAAGTCGATGTCGACGATGTTCTCGTCCGTGGTCAGCATTAAGCCTTCGTTGCCGCCGCCGCCGCGCCGCACGCCCAACTCCTCGGTGCGGTTGGTGGTGACGTCAAACACCTCTGCCGTGACCAGCGGCCATGGGGCAAAGTTCAAACCCTCGGTGCCGATGCCGGAAAATTCGCCCAAGAACAGTTCGATCGACTGCTGTTCAGGCCGCACGGTGTAGAAGCTGGCAAAGCCCCAAAGCGCCACACCGGCCAAAAGCGCGATGCCAATGGTCGAACGTGTCACGCCCGGCCCACCAGTGCCGCGGCCGCCGCCGCCGGTGCCATTGCCCCGGTCGCCGCCACGTCCGCCCATCAAGACGCGCAGCTGCTCTTGCCCCTTGCGCACCAGATCGTCGATCTCGGGCATCTGGGGGCGGTCACCGCCCTGCCCGCGTGGACCCTGCGGCCCGTCGTTGCGACCCCCGTTGCCCCGGTCTCCGCCGTTGCCCCGGTTGCCGCCTCCGCCGCCCCCCCAGGGGCCTTGCGAATTTCCTGCCATTGATATGTTCCCCTCTGGGCCGCCCATGCGGCCTATCGTTCCAAAAATTGTACGCTTTCGCGTGATATTCAAGCCGTGCGAGTCGGATTACGCATGGTCACCAGTTCTTCGGACATGGTCGGGTGCACCGCGCAGGTGGCGTCGAACTGCTCTTTCGTGGCGCCCATCTTGACCGCGATGCCGACCATCTGGATCAATTCGCCCGCGTTGGGTGCGACGATATGACAGCCCAGCACCACCCGCGTGTCGGCGCAGACAATGAGTTTCATCAGCACCCGGTCGGCCTTGCCCGCAAAAGCGCCCTGCATCGGTTTGAAAGAGGTCGCATAGACCTCAATCGGCCCCGCCTCCCGCGCGGCCTCCTCGCTCAGCCCCACGGTGCCCATCTCGGGTTGGGTGAAGATCGCCGAAGGCACCAGATCATGATCCACCGGCGTCGGATTGCCGCCAAAGACGGTTTCGACAAAGGCCATGCCTTCGCGGATCGCCACCGGGGTGAGGTTGATCCGGTTGGTCACATCGCCGATGGCATAGACCGAGGGCACGGCGGTCTGGCTGTACTCATCCACCTCGATCTCACCGCTGCGGCCCAGCTTCACTCCCAGTTCTTCCAGCCCCATGTCATCGCTGTTAGGGCGACGGCCCGTGGCAAAGAGCACTTGGTCGAACATCTTTTCGGTGCCGTTGGTCGGCTTGACCTTCATCGGGCCGCTGCCGTCTTCGTGGCTCGGCGTCATCTCCAGAATGTTGGTGCCCAGATGCAGGTCGATCCCCTTTTCCTGCATCATCTCGGCCACCATGCCGCGGGCTTCGTCGTCAAAGCCGCGCAGGATCTGCGCGCCGCGGTAGTATTGCGTCACCTCGACGCCCAAACCGTTGAGAATACAGGCGAATTCACAGGCGATATAGCCGCCGCCGATGATCAGGATCGACTTGGGCAGTTTTTCTAGATGGAACAGATCGTCAGAGACCAGTCCCAGTTCCGCATTCTCGATCTCGGGGCGCACGGGGCGGCCGCCGCTGGCGATGAGGATGTGTTTCGCGGTCTTCTCGGTGCCGTCGAACAGGGCCACGGTATGGGGGGCCTTGATCCGCGCGCGGGCGTCGAATGTGTCAACGCCGGAGTTCTTCAGAAGCTTGCGATAGACACCTTCGAGGCGGTCCAACTCAGTGTTCAGACGACCTTTGAAGTCATGCCAGTCGAAGGGCCCGGCCTTAAGATCCCAGCCAAAACATTTCGCCTCATCCACCACATCGGCATAGCCCGAGGCGAAGACCATCAGCTTTTTCGGCACGCAGCCCCGGATCACGCAAGTGCCGCCATAGCGGTCTTCCTCGGCCAGTCCGACCTTGGCGTCATGTTCGCCCGCCGCGACACGCGCCGCGCGCACACCGCCCGAGCCGCCACCGATGACAAACAGGTCGTAGTCGAATTCATTCTTGGCCATTTGGCGCCTCTCTTAGTCGTTTTGGGTCTTGCGCGGGATCGCGCATATTTCGGTGTTGCGCGGGGTCGCGCGTGTCTCGCTGTGTCGGCGTTAATCGCTCAGGTCGGAAAACAGGTTGTCGGTCTCGACGAATTCCAAACGGTCGGTCGCCACGGTGCCTTCATTTATGTCGCGCACCTCTACCCTGCCATCCCCGTAACCGATCACAACCGCGTCACAGATATCTATGAACAGGCCGTTTTCCACCACGCCGGGCATCTGGTTCAGCACCAGCGCCAATTGCCGTGCGTTGCCGATGCGCCCCAGCCGCAGGTCTAGGATATAGTTCCCCTCGTCGGTGATAAAAGGCACCTCGCCATTCATCCGCAGGGTCGAGCTTTGGCCCAGCACATCCATCGAGATCAGCGTCTCTTCGACCAGCGCCTGCGTAGTCTGCCAGCCAAAGGGAATCACCTCGATCGGCAGGGGGAATGCGCCCAGATGATGCACCTCTTTGCCGATATCGGCGATCACCACCATCTGGTCGCTGGCCGTCGCCACGATCTTTTCTTGCAGCAAGGCCCCGCCGCCGCCCTTGATGAGGTTCAGGTCACCGTCGAATTCATCCGCCCCGTCAATCGTCAGGTCGAGCCATTTCGCCTCATCGAGAGAGATCACCTCGATCCCCACATCCCGCGCCAGTTGCGCGGTGCGCGAGGAGGTCGGCACGCCTTTGATCCGCAGCCCATCGTCGCGCACCATCTCGCCCAGACAGCGGACCAGCCACGCCGCCGTCGATCCGGTGCCAAGCCCCACGCGCATCCCGTCTTCCACGAATTCGCACGCCCGTTTCGCGGCCACGAATTTGGCCTTGTCGATCGGTGATAGGTCTCCGGACATCGGGTGCTCCCTTGCAGGCGTTTGCCGCGTTATAGGGCGAATTGGCATAGGGTGCGAGGGGCAAGTCGGCGGTTTTTGGCGGTGCCGCACGCCGACAGGACGGGCAGAGCGCACGGCCTGTCGCTTTAGACGCGCCACGGGGCGGCGGGAAATGGTTGGATTGGGCCCAGGCCGCTTGCAATGCGCCAGAGGTCTGGGCGATACCCGTCCCACCGCGCCCGCCACCCGCAACCATAAAAGGGTCCGCCATCTGATGTTTCTTTCGGTCTTCGACATGTTCAAAGTGGGCATCGGCCCCTCGTCTTCGCATACCATGGGGCCGATGGTGGCAGCGGGGCGTTTCCTTGACCAGATGCGCGCATCGCCCTTCCAATTCGCCGGGCTGCGCGCCTCGCTGCACGGCAGTCTCGCCTTTACCGGCGTCGGCCATGCGACCGACCGCGCCACGATCCTCGGCCTCGCCGGGTTCACGCCCGAGGACTATGACGCCGATGCCGCCGAAAAGGTGTTGGAAGAGATCAAACAGACCCGCCGCATCAACGTCGACGGTCTGCCCGAACTGCGTTTCGACCCTGAGCGCGACATGATCTTTGACTACGACACCAAACTTGCGGGCCATGCCAATGGCATGATGCTGATGGCCACCGATGCCCAAGGCGACGTGACCTTACGCGAGACCTATTATTCCATCGGCGGCGGCTTCGTGATGACCGAAAAGGAACTCGCCGCAGGCAAGGACACGGATGAGGGCGCGCCGGTGCCCTTCCCCTTCAAGTCCGCCGCGGAAATGCTTGAGATGTCGGCCAAATCCGGCAAAACCATCGCGGGCATGAAACGCGCCAATGAAGAGGCGCGCGGCGGGGCCGAGAACCTGCGCGCCGGGTCGAAACGGCTGTGGCAGGTCATGCGCGACTGCATCGACCGGGGGCTGACCTCCGAGGGCACCCTGCCCGGCGGGTTGCAGGTGAAACGCCGTGCCAAGGGCATCTACGACGCGCTGATGGCGGAGCGCGGACAGAACCAATCCGCCCCGCATACGATCAACGATTGGATGAGCGTCTATGCCATGGCCGTCAACGAAGAGAACGCCGCGGGCGGGCAGGTCGTGACCGCGCCGACCAACGGGGCCGCAGGCGTGATGCCGGCGACCTTGCGCTATTACCTCGACCATGTGCCCGGCGCGTCAGAGGCGCATATCGAAGACTTCCTGCTCACCGCCGCCGCGATTGGCGGGCTGGTGAAATACAACGCCTCCATTTCGGGGGCCGAGGCGGGCTGTCAGGCCGAAGTCGGCAGCGCCGCCGCCATGTCCGCCGCCGGGCTCTGCGCCGTGATGGGCGGCACCCCGCAGCAGATCGAAAACGCCGCTGAAATCGCGCTGGAGCATCACCTCGGCATGACCTGCGACCCGGTGAAAGGGCTGGTGCAGGTGCCTTGTATCGAGCGCAACGGCCTGGGCGCGATCAAGGCGGTCTCGGCGGCCTCTCTGGCGCTGCGCGGCGACGGCACGCATCTTGTGCCGCTCGATGCCTGTATTGAGACCATGCGCCAGACGGGTGCGGACATGAGCGAGAAATACAAGGAAACCTCCCTCGGCGGGTTGGCGGTGAATGTGCCGAACTGCTGAAGCTGCGCAAATTTGCACAGGCCCCGTTCGCCGGGGCCAATTGTTGAGGTGACCGCCGCCCCCTATCTTCCGAGCAACTGCAAAGGAGAGCATCATGTCCCTCAGACCCACATTGGAAACCCGCCGCGCCACGCCCACGATGGAAGGCGCCGGGGTGAAACTGCACCGCGCTTTCGGCTTCCACGACCCGTCGGAGCTTGATCCCTTTCTGCTGTTCGACGACTTCCGCAACGAACATCCGCGCGACTTCGAGAAAGGCTTCCCTTGGCACCCGCACCGCGGGATCGAGACGATTACCTATGTGCTCGAAGGCACTGTGGCCCATGCAGATTCGCTCGGCAACACCGGCGATCTGAACGCGGGCGACGTGCAGTGGATGACCGCCGGTTCGGGCATCCTGCACCAAGAAATGCCGCGCGGGAACGACAAGGGGCAGATGCACGGCTTCCAGCTTTGGGGCAACCTGCCCTCGGCCCAGAAGATGACCGCGCCGCGCTATCAGGATATGAAATCCGCCGAGATCCCGGTGGTGACCGATGACGACGGCACAAGGGTCAAGATCATCACGGGCGAGTTCTGGGGCAAACGCGGCCCCGTCGACGGCATCGCGGCCGATCCGCAGTATCTGGATATCTTCGTGCCTGCGGGCGTGAAAAAGACCTTTCGGATCGACACCTACCGCCGGGCTTTTGCCTATGTCTTCCAAGGCGCGGGCGCTTTCGCCGATGCCTCCGCCCCTTCGGGCGTGCTGCTGGAGAAAGAGGTCGCCGGCGAGGAGGTCAACATCCGCGACATGTCCGGGGACCGCACGCTCATCCGCTTTGGCACCGGCGATGAGGTCACGGTGCAGGCCGGTGAGGAAGGCGTGCGTTTTCTGCTGATCTCGGGCGCGCCGATTGAAGAGCCCGTCGCATGGCATGGGCCGATCGTGATGAACACCCGTGCCGAGATACAGCAGGCGATGCGCGACCTCAACAACGGGACCTTCATCCGCCCCGCCCATTGACCCAAAGGGCCGTGGCCGGTCAGACGGTCACGGCCTTGCGCACCATATCCCAATATTGTGCGACGACCTCGTCCAGCGACAGCCGTCCGCCCGCGCGGTACCAAGTGTTCACCCCCGTCAGCATGGCGATAATCGCCAGCGTCACGATCTTGGTGTCGGCGACGGCGAAATCGCCGCTCGCCACCCCGGCGCGCAGGATCGTCTCTAACCGGTCCTCATAGTCGCGGCGCAGGCGCTCGATCACGGCGAAATTCTCCTCCGTCAGATTGCGCAGCTCCATATAGGCGATGAAAACCTCATCGGGCCGGTCTGCGTGAAACCGGATGTGGAAGGCCACGAAATCCCGCAACTGCTGCATGGCGGGGCGGCTGGGGTCATGGGGTGTTTCGGCCAGCAGGTCGGTCATATGCGCCTGCATCAGGTCAAACAGCAGGCTCTGCTTGTCGGGCGTGTAGTTATAAAGCGCCCCGGCCTGCACGCCGACTTCGGCGGCGATGGCGCGCATCGACACAGCGGCATAGCCACCCCGTGCGAAAAGCCGCAGCGCGGCTGCGCGGACACGCGGGCCGGTGATATCGGAGTGGGAGCCTGTGGTTCTTGCCATGGCGGCAATTTAATGAACAAGCGTTCAAAAGCAAACCCCGCTTGCGCGAAGATCACGGCTGGGGCAGAACGAGGCATGACCCAAGCGCGCCCGCCCCGCCCTCTTTCAACCATCGCCCTGCTTCTGGGCGTCTCGCTGCTGGCGGGCTGCACGCAGTTTCCCGAACTCGACCGCACCATCACGCCTGAACTGGAGGCCGCCCCCTACCCCGATCTGGTCCCGATCGACCCGCTTCTGGCCAAGGCCACCGCCGGGCGGATCGACCCTGCGCGGACCGAAGCGGCGCTCACGGGGCGTGCGGCCAATCTTGAAGCCCGCGCGGCGCGCGTCAGCCGCACAAGCGCCCAATCCGCCAGTGCCGCGCGGGTGGCGCGGCTCAGGGCGCGTGCTGCCGAACTCCAGCGCGCCCGCCAAGCCGCCGAGGACAGCGAAAGCGCTGAATAAACGGGCATCCCCGTGATGCGTATGCGCGTTGCACGCAGGCGCCGAACCCGCTACATCGCGGCTATGCCCGGCCCCGCCTGCCGGGCCTTTCGGATCAGACCAGAAGGACCACCGCCATGTCTAAGCCGCTTCGCCTCGGGATTGCCGGATTGGGAACCGTGGGCGTGGGTGTGCTGCGCATTCTGCGCCAACAGGCCGCCCTGTTAGAGGCCCGCACCGGCTGCGCGATGACGGTCTCGGCGGTTTCGGCCCGCACGCGCAACAAGGACCGCGGACTGTCGCTTGCGTCTTATGACTGGGAAGACGATCCCGTCAAATTGGCCACCCGCGACGACGTGGATGTGTTCGTCGAGCTCATGGGCGGCGCGGATGGCCCCGCCAAGGCCGCGACCGAAGCTGCGCTGGCGGCGGGCAAGCATGTGGTCACCGCCAACAAGGCGATGCTGGCGATCCATGGCCAAGCCTTGGCCGAACAGGCCGAGGGCGCGGGCGTGGCCCTGCGCTATGAGGCGGCTGTGGCGGGCGGCATCCCGGTCATCAAGACGCTGATGGAGGGGCTCGCCGGGAATGAGATCACCCGGATCATGGGGGTGATGAACGGCTCGTGCAATTACATCCTGACGCGGATGGAGGACTCGGGCAAAACCTATCAAGAGATCTTTGCCGAGGCCGATGGGCTGGGCTATCTCGAAGCCGATCCGCAATTGGACGTGGGCGGCATCGACGCGGCGCATAAACTGGCGATCCTGTCCTCCATCGCCTTTGGCACCAAGATCGACTTTGACGGCATCCAGCTTGAGGGGATTGAGCGAGTCGCCATCGAAGACATCCGCGCCGCCGCCGACATGGGTTATAAGATCAAACTGCTGGGCGTGACCCAGAAAACCGGCCGCGGGCTGGAGCAGCGGATGATGCCCTGCCTCGTGCCGCAAACATCGCCTTTGGGGCAGCTTGATGGCGGCACCAATATGGTGGTGATCGAAGGCGATGCCGTGGGCCAGATCGTGTTGCGCGGTGCCGGTGCGGGTGAAGGGCCAACGGCCAGCGCCGTGATGGCCGATGTCTGCGACATCGCGCGCGGGTTGCGCGGGCCGGTCTTTGGCCAGCCTGCCGGAACGCTTGAGCAAACCATCCCCGCCAGCAGCCAACGCCCCGCCCCCTACTATCTGCGCATGGCGCTGGTCGACAAACCCGGCGCGCTGGCGAAAATCGCCACGGTGCTGGGCGAAGCGGGTGTGAGCATCTACCGGATGCGCCAGTATGAGCATTCCGACACTTCTGCCCCGGTTTTGATCGTGACGCATAAAACCAGCCGCGACGCGCTGCTGGAAGCGCTGGCGAATATGGACAAGACGGGCGTGCTGGCCGGTGAACCGGTGGCGCTCCGGATCGAAGAGGTCTGAGGCTGAGAGCCATCGCCTGCCCGCGGGCGGGCGATGAGACGGTGCTTCGTGCCACTTTATGGCTCAACCCTAATGTGCGCCCGCCGGGGCGCACCCAGCCCCACCAAATCGCCTACCCTGTCGCACCAAAGGTGCGCCTAGATAGACGGGCACGCCTTCGGCGTGACAAGGCGGGCAGGCGATGGCCCGGCGCCTACGGCTTGTTCCCGGGCCGGGGTGGCAGTTTCGGCTGAAGCGGCAGCCCCTTCCACAACCCAAAACTTGCCCCGAGGCCCGCGCGAGGGTACAGGACAGAAAACACATTGCACCCAAGGATACTCCATGACCGCTTCCGCCGAATTCCAAGACCGCATGCTCTCTCTGGGCCTCGCCCGCGTTTCCGAAGCCGCCGCGCTGGCCTCGGCCAAGCTGATCGGCAAGGGTGACGAGAAAGCCGCCGACCAAGCCGCCGTGAACGCCATGCGCGAACAGCTCAACATGCTCGACATCGCGGGCGTCGTGGTCATCGGCGAAGGTGAGCGGGACGAGGCCCCGATGCTCTACATCGGCGAGGAAGTCGGCACCGGCAAGGGCCCCGGCGTGGACATCGCGCTGGACCCGCTGGAAGGCACCACGCTGACCGCCAAGGACATGCCCAACGCGCTGACCGTGATCGCCATGGGCCCGCGCGGCTCCATGCTGCACGCGCCGGACACCTATATGGACAAGCTCGCCATCGGCCCAGGCTTCGAGACCGATGTCGTCACCCTCGACATGAGCCCCGGTGAGCGTGTCGAAGCGCTGGCCCGCGCCAAGGGCTGCGCGGCGTCCGACATCACCGTTTGCATCCTCGAACGCCCCCGCCACGCCGACATGATCGCCGAGGTCCGCGCCACCGGTGCCGCCATCCGTCTGATCACCGATGGTGACGTGGCGGGCGTGATGCATTGCGCCGACCCCGAAACCGGCATCGACATGTATATGGGCCAAGGCGGCGCGCCCGAGGGCGTCTTGGCCGCCGCGGCGCTGAAATGCATGGGCGGGCAGATGTATGGCCGCTTGCTGTTCCGCAACGAAGACGAAAAGGGCCGCGCCGCCAAGGCCGGGATCACCGAGTTCGACCGCATCTATTCGCGCGACGAGATGGTCACCCAAGACGTGATCTTTGCCGCGACAGGCGTCACCGGCGGCAACATCCTGCCGGGCGTGAAACGCGAGCCGGGCTGGCTGACTACCGAGACGCTGATCATGCGCTCGCGTACCGGTTCGGTCCGCCGCATCAACTACCGCACCCCGGCGGAGTGAGGGCCAGACTGGCCCTCCCCACCCCCTTCCATAACGGCCAAATGAGGTCCGCATGAGCTTTCTCGGTGTCGAAACATCTTTGACCGGGCGGCGCTGGATCGGTCCTGACGTGGAACTGACCCGGGCGGCGGAACTGCTGGTGCAGCGCGCGGGCCTGCCCGATCCGGTGTGCCAAGTGCTGGCGCGCCGCGGCGTGGTCGATACCCAAGCGGCGGGCTTTCTGGCCCCCGCTTTGCGCGACCTGCTGCCCGATCCCCGCTCCCTGCGCGATATGGAGGCGGCAGCGACGCGGTTTCTTTCGGCCCTGCAAAACCGCGAACGCATCGCGATTTTCGCGGACTATGACGTGGACGGCGGCTCTTCCGCCGCGCTGCTGCTGGTCTGGCTGCGCGACATGGGCCACCGTGCAACGCTCTATATCCCTGACCGTATCGACGAGGGCTATGGCCCCAATGACGAGGCGATGGCCTCCCTCGCCGCTGAGCATGACCTGATCGTCTGCGTCGACTGCGGCACGCTGTCCCATGGCCCCATCGCCGCCGCCAAGGGCGCGGATGTCATCGTGTTGGACCACCACCTTGGCGGCGAAACGCTGCCCGATGCGCTGGCCGTGGTGAACCCCAACAGACAGGACGAAGACGGCACGCTGGCGCATCTCTGCGCCGCTGCCGTCGTGTTCTTGATGCTCGTCGAAGTGGGGCGGCAATTGCGCGAAGCGGGGCGCAAGGGGCCGGACCTGATGGCGATGCTCGATTTGGTGGCGCTGGCCACTGTCGCCGATGTGGCCCCACTCACCGGCGTCAACCGTGCTTTCGTGCGTCAGGGGCTCAAGGTCATGGCCCGGCGCGCGCGGCCCGGTCTTGCCGCCCTGTCGGATGTGGCGCGGATGGACACGGCCCCCACGGCCTATCACCTCGGATTTCTACTCGGCCCCCGCATCAACGCGGGCGGGCGCATTGGCCAAGCCGACCTTGGCGCACGGCTTTTGGCCACCGCCGACCCGCATGAGGCCGCCGCATTGGCCGAACGCCTCGACCAGCTCAATACCGACCGCCGCGAGGTTGAGGCCGCCGTGCGCGCCAGCGCCATGGCACAGGCCGAAGAACGCGGCTTTGACGGGCCGCTGGCATGGGCCGCCGGCCCCGGCTGGCACCCCGGCGTGGTGGGCATCGTCGCCTCGCGCCTGAAAGAAGCCGCCAACCGCCCCTCCATCGTCATTGGTGTCGAAGACGGCATCGGCAAAGGCTCGGGCCGCTCGATCAGCGGCATCGACCTCGGCGCGCCAATCCAACGCCTTGCCGCCGAAGGGCTGCTGATCAAGGGCGGCGGGCACAAGATGGCCGCAGGCCTGACCGTGGCGGAAGACAAGATCGACGCGGCGATGGCGCGCTTGGGCGAATTGCTCACCAAACAGGGCGCGCATTTGGCAGGCCCCGCCGACCTCAACCTCTGCGGCATGATGATGCCCGGCGCAGCCACCGTGGAGCTGGCCGAGATGGTCGACCAAGCCGGCCCCTTCGGCGCCGGCGCCCCTGCCCCGCGCTATGCCTTTGCGGACATGCAAATCCGCTTTGCCAAACGCGTGGGCGAGAACCACCTGAAAGTGAGCTTTGGCGACGGCCTCGGCGCGAATCTAGAGGCGATTTCCTTTGGCGCCTACGACGGCCCCCTCGGCCCCGCGCTGGAAAACCACGGCGGCGCGCGTTTCCACCTCGCAGGCCGTCTCGACATTAACAATTTCCGCGGTCGGCGCACCGTTCAACTGCGTTTGGAGGACGCGGCGCGGGCCTGAAAACTTTTTCTGAAGAAACTTCATTTTTCCGCTTGCAGCCCCCCGCAGTATTACTTAAACGTCCGCTCACAGACAGAGCAGCACACACTAAACGCTGCACTGACATGACAAAAGAGTGGCCCGTTCGTCTATCGGTTAGGACGCCAGGTTTTCAACCTGGAAAGAGGGGTTCGATTCCCCTACGGGCTGCCACTTACTCTCAAATTTCCTTATATCGTTGGACTTTTTGCCTTCTTGTGTCCCACGATTTTCAGGGCATGGGACACCATTGCTGTCGCGCGCCTTTTCTGCGCGGTCAAAACTGGCCACGCTCAGCCTCTCCCGATCGACGTCCTGCACATAGGGTGCGGATGACTTAACGTCGGAATGAGATAGGCGTGCCGCAATCTCGTAAACACTCGCACCAGAATGGGCCAACTCGTGGGCAGTTGCCTTACGAATCCCATGCTGGGAGAGCGCAGCTCTTTTTTCGATAACCTTCTTCCCGGTTTTTTTGTCTTCCACCTCAACATCCCGAGTCAGCCCTGACTGAACAACCCACTTGGAAACCCGATTACTGAAGGATTTTTTTGTCGAGAAAGGCTTGCCTCTTGATGTAAGCATAAAAGTATCTGCGTCTTGTGGCCCGACCTCAAGCTCCTCCGCGAGCTCTCTCATCAGTGGAACAATGACTTCCTTTGAACCTGCCTTCTTGGGCTGCCACTTAAGGAAAGCTCTTCCGTCTTTAAGTAGGATGTTGCGCGGCCCCAAGATGCTTACATCTTCAATCCGACCCGCCGTATTTTTCGACAGATAGAACCATCGACGTGCCATGGTCCCTCGGTAATCCCCCCCGATGTTAAGGGGATGCGGAAGTAGAATTTTCTCGGCAGGATGAACGAGGAGATTCCGATGAAGAAGACACGTTTTACCGAGGCCCAGATCATGGGCGTGCTGCGCCAGATGGAAGGCGGCGTTCCTGCTGCCGAGTTGTGCCGTGAACATGGCATGAGCAGTGCCACGCTTTACAAATGGCGGGCCAAATATGGCGGTATGGATGCGAGCCTGATCAGCGAGATGAAGGCGATGGCCGAGGAGAACCGCCGCCTGAAGCGTATGTTTGCTGATGTCAGCATGCAAAACGACCTGCTGAAGGAGGCGCTCGGAAAAAAATGAAGCGGCCAGCTCAACGCCGAGAGTTGGCCGTGAAAGCGGTGGCGATGAAGGGGGTCAGCATTGCGCTGGCGTGCCGGGCGTTCGACGTCAG